>CAZSNP010000001.1:0-68534 GCA_964608265.1 uncultured Anaerolineales bacterium
TGCTTAACATCTTCAAAGCGAAGGCCACAACACAAAAACGTATCTGCGCCATCTGCGGCGATGAAATCCCGGAAGGCAAAGGCGTCCAGAGAGACAAGCAGTGGTTCTGCTCGCCCTGGCACGCCCAGCAGTGCCGGCCCAGGCCGCCCTGGTGGAAACGGCTTTTTAGCAGCGGCGATGTGAGCTCCGGCGGCGGTTGCTGCTGACCTTGGAAGTCGTGCTGCTCATCATCGCCGTGGCCGTTTGTTGCCTGTTACCCCTCATCTTTTTTGTCGGCCAGGACGAGCGCAAGCCGCCCCACGACCAATCCAGAGGAGGAGATAAATGAAACAACTGGCGCTTCTTGTAACGTTGGCGCTGCTCGCCGCCGCGTGCGGCCTGGCGGCCCTCACGCCGACGGCGTTGCCCACCGTGCCCTTCACGCCGACCACACTGCCGCCCACAGCGCTCCCGCCAACCCCTACTCCTCCACCTCCTGAGCCGACCATCGTTCTAACGCCAGTCCCCTCCATTCAGAGCCTGTTGCCAACCGTTGGGCCGAACGTGCTGGCATCCGTGACCACGTTCGCCGACCTCCCCGGCAACGTGGCGACGGGCGCACCCGCGCCCGACTTCACCGCGCGCCTTCCGGGCGGCGACACGTTCACGCTCTCCAAGCAGCGCGGCTCATCGGTGCTTTTGTTCCCGACCATCGTCGGCTGTGGTGATTGCATTTTCAGCCTGCAGGAGATGACCGGCGCTTACCCCGACTACCGCGGGCGCGGCCTGAAAGTCGTCATCCTCAACCTGTACCCGGAAGACACGCCGGAGACCTGGCAGCCGTTCGCGGATTATTTCGCCGAGCCGGAGTTTATCTGGGGCGTGGTGAGTTCAACAGGTTTTGTGGTGGATTACAACCTGATTTCTTCCGGCACCACCCTGTTGGTTGATCCGGAGGGCAACCTGGTGTTTCGGAGCGATTACCCGCTGGTCGCCGACGGTTTTCGGCAGTTGTTCGAACTGGCTGCACGGTGAAAAGCAAGGAGTGAAGTCTTCGTGAGCGCCTCCAAGCGTCGCAAGTCCGTCTCCCGCCATAGCGCGGTTGCGGCCCGACCCGTTGGGTCGGATGTGAACCGGGTCGCGTCTATCTTCATCGCGGCATCTGTGATCATTCTCGCCGGAGCGATTGCCCTGGCGATGTGGCAGGCGCGCACTGCCGCGCCCGCGCCGCCTGCCATCGCAACCAACGCACCCGTCGTCGGCCAGAGTGAGGCCAACTTTGCGGATGTCAAGCCTGTCGCGCTGGCCGACATCTCCGGCAACATCGCCGGCGGTCAGCCCGCGCCGGACTTCACCGTGCGCACGATGGGCGGAGGTCAATTCGCGCTGGCCGAACACCGCGATCAGCCGACGATGATCTTGTTCATGGCCTCATGGTGTGTCTCGTGCATCTATGAAGCCCAAAACCTGGCCGAAGTGCATGCTCGATACAAAGAGCGCGGCCTGAACATCATCGCCCTGGACGTCCAGGACGGCGACACCGACGCCGACTTGCAAGCCTTCCGTGAGTCGGCCGGCAACCCGGACTACGTGTGGGCCTTCGACGACAGCTATGCCGTAACCCAGGCCTACAACGTGCGCACGCTCGACACGACGGTGCTGATTGACCAGGCCGGGAACGTCGTCTACTACGATCAGCGCCCCACGCCGCTGGAGCCGCTCCTGCAAGCGGCGATGGCGGTGCTGCCCTGACACAACACTGGAGACTGATTCGTGATTGAACTCCCTCTCGCCTTTGCCTTCACCGCGGGCCTCTTCGCCACCGTCAACCCGTGTGGCTGGGCCATGTTGCCCTCCTTTGTTTCATACTATCTTGGCTCACGTGAGGAAGGCTACGAACAGAGGCCGCTCGCCAACCGCGCCGCCGAAGGCGTCTATCTTGGCCTGCTGGTTACTGCCGGCTTCCTGACCGTGTTCGGTACCGCGGGCATCGTCATCTCCGCCGGGCTGCGCGTCGTCGTAAAGTACATGCCCTTTGCCGCGCTGGCGGTGGGGATTGCGCTGGTGCTGCTCGGCTTGTGGCTGTTGGCCGGAAGGTCCCTGCCGTTTTCCCTGCCCGTCCCGCAAATGGAAGTTCGCGCCCGCAACCCTAAATCTGTGTTTCTCTTCGGGATGGCCTATGCCTTCGCCTCGCTCAGTTGCACGCTGCCGGTGTTCCTGGCCGTCGTCGGCGCGAGCCTGGCGACGACGGGCTTCGCCGGGAGCGCGGCGATGTTCTTCAGTTACGCCGCCGGGATGGCGACGGTGCTGATGAGCGTGGCGCTCGGCGCGGCGCTGCTGAAAGGCGCGGTGGCGCAGTGGTTCCGCAAACTCTTGCCTTACGTGCACCGCCTGGGCGCCGGCCTGCTGGTGCTCGCCGGGCTGTATTTGATCTGGTACCAGGGACGTTATCTGCCGCTTGTCTTCGCCGGATTCTGATTTTGGAGGAGTCACCCATGTTGAAAATCTGGCACACCCTCAAGGGCTATATCGCAGGTGTAGTGGCGTTCATTTTCTGTCCCTGCCACCTGCCGATCACCCTGCCGCTGCTGATTGCCCTCACCGCCGGGACGGCCTTTAGCGCGTGGCTGGCCCAAAACACAATCCTCGTCGGCGCGATCTCGACCGTCCTCTTCGTCGGTGGGCTGGCGCTGGCGTTCAAGTGGACGGGCGAGGCCGGGCCGCCGCTCCCCGACCTTTACGCGGGAGTTCCCAAAGTCACGCTGGTCACCTCACCGGCCTGCGGGGCGGCGTGCGAAGATGGCAAGGCGGTGTGGCGCGCGGCGCAGGCGCAGGCGAACTTCAAGCTGGAAGAGGTGGATCTCGTCTCGCCGCGCGGGCGCGACCTGGCGGCCAGGCACAACATCTTCACCACGCCCGCCGCCGTCGTCAACGACAGTTTGGTGTTGCGCGGCGTACCCTCTCTGGAGCATGCCCTAAAAGTCATTCAACCCATCACGGCGGTGCAGGACACTGACCAAAACTGACAATCCAGCCGCTGTATCCGTTCTCCGACCGCCTGTGGGTCTGGTCGGTGTACAATCCGTAAATCAACTCAGAAAAGGAGAAGGATGCCATGCCCAAAACCAAAGTCGTCTCCCAGACTTACCTCGACCCCGAACTGGTCGAGAACCTGCAAACCCGCCTGAACCGCATCGAGGGCCACGTGCGCGGCGTCAAGCGCATGCTGGAAGACAAAGAGGACTGTGAGAGCATCCTTGTCCAGACGTCGGCCATCAAGGCCGCGCTGAACCAGGTGATTATCAAGCTGCTCGAAGGCCACATGGAGACCTGCGTGACCGATTGCGTGAAAGCCGGCGACACCGACGAAGCCCTTGAGCGGCTAAAGGGCGCAATGTCGTTGGTGCTCAAGAATGCTTGAGGGGCTAGGTGGAATTGTTGACGCCGAAACCCATAACCATCGGCCAGCTCGCTCGGCGAACGGGCGTGCCGATCAAAGCCCTGCGCGAATATGAGGGCCTCGGCCTGCTCTACACCCTGGGGCGCAGCGAGGGCAACTATCGCCTCTTCAATGAAGACGCCCTGTGGTGTGTGCAAGTTATTCGCACCCTGCGCTCGCTTGGGTTGACTCTGAAGGAGATTCAGGACATCAGCGCCTTCTATCGCCAGCGCCCCGGCGAACCAGTCGGCCCGCATTTGGCGGAAAGGCTCGATCAGGCGCTGGGCCGCATCGAGGCGCGCATGTCCGACCTGGAGGCAGTTCGTCAGCGTATTCTGGACTTCAAAGCGACTCACACGGCGGCCCTGTCCGGACAGACAGAATTGGCCCTGTATGCGTCCAACCCGCGCCGCCTGGCCGTCAAATCTGCCTCTTGACTCTCCCTGTGGGGTGAGAGTGTATAGTGCCTTCAATCAATCTGAGATGGAGACAAAAAATGAACACACTGTATCCTGTCCTTACCCCGCGCCTTGAGCGCTTGTTTGACGCCGATCTGCGGTATCAACCCGGCATGGAGGTCGTCGTGCCCGCCGAGGGCCGGGAGGGCGAACTCATTGGAAGCGGCGACGGCGCGATCACAGGCGAGAAGCTGCGCGGCAAAATTCGCTGGTCCATGTTCTCCGCCGACTGCGCCTATTTACTGGTCAAGGCCGGCATCACACCATCATCCGGCCAGCATCTATGCACGACCAACCCGGGCGGGGTGATCGAGACGGACGATGGCGCTAGGATCTGGTTCGACGCCAGGGGTTACGGCCTTCGGGGATATGATGCCTCTCGTCCGCACTTGTGGCGCCTGACCATGGCCCTGCAATTTTCAACGACGGATGAGCGATACCGCTGGTTCAACACGACCCTCGGCGTGTGGGAGGGCGAATTCGACGAGAATACTGCACAGGCGCACTACCGGGCTTATGCCCAGGTAACGCCCAACCGGATTGAAGAACTGGCAGAGATATTAGAGAGCAGCCTCAACACAGGCATTACCCCAGAGGGCCTGGCCCTGTTCCGACACCTGATTCTGCTCCTGGCGGAGGGCCAGCCCATATCCCCCGAGCGCATCGTGGGCGTGCTTGGCCGCCCGCGCGAAGAGATGCTGCCCGCCCTCCGCCAACTGCCGAGCCTGGAATGGGACGAAGCTGGCAACATCGTCGGCGCCGGCCTGACCCTGCGCCCAACACCCCACCGTTTCGAGATGAATGGCCGCACCCTGTTCACGTGGTGCGCGCTGGATGCGCTTATGTTTCCGGGGATGATTGGGAAAACGGTTCAGGTCGAGTCGCCGTGCGCCGCTACCGGCACGCCCGTGCGAGTGACGGTGACACCGCAGGGGGTAGAGCGCGTCGAGCCATCTGGGGCCGTCGTCTCGCTGGTGGCCCCGGAAGCCTCGCCCGATGTGCGGCGTGTTTTCTGCGACTACGTGAACTTCTTTAGCTCGCCTGAAGCGGCTGCCGAATGGCTGGCTGCGCATCCTGGGGCGACGACGCTGCCGATCGCCGAGGCTTACGAGCTGGGCCGTCGCCTGGCCAATTCCACTTTCCAGGCAGAGGCAGAGTCAAGCCGCGCTCCTGAGGCTGCCGCCCTGGCCTCATGCGGGTGTTGAATCTCTGCGGTCACCCGTGTGGCGCCTCCAAAAGGAGTGCCAGATGAAACAATCACCCCACAAAAAGCGAGACGCACCGACGACCCGTAAGCCTGCTCGTCAGAAGAAGTGCCCGCACTGCGCCGAATTGCTCGGCCCCGGAAGCGCTCACATCTGCCCCGTCGGCTGCTGCTACGTGGCGGTGGGCAAAACGTCACTCGAGGTCGTATGCCCGTATTGCGACAACGCCTTTGAGACGGGCGCGGGACATGTCTGCCTCGAACTCCTCAAACTCACTGACCCGGCGCAGTAGCCGATCGCCATCAGCCATCGGCTTGTTCACCCTCGGACCACCATCGCAGGAGACCTCATGGACAAATTCGACCTCGCCGTCATCGGCGGCGGACAGGGCGGCCTGCCCGCCGCGCACATGGCCGCCAACCTGGGCGCGAAGGTCGCGCTGATCGAGATGCGCGAAGTCGGCGGCACTTGAGTCAACGAGGGGTGCATCCCCACCAAGACCTTGTTAAGGTCTGCCGAAGTCATGCACCTGGTCAAGCACCGCGCTCACGAGTTCGGCGTGCGCGGCGTGAACCCGGACGCAATCACTTTTGACCTGGCTTCCGCCGTCGCTCGCAAAGATGCCATCGTCAAAGGCATCCTCTCCGGCATCTACGACGCGCTCAAGAAGAACAAGAACATTGCCTTCTTCACCGGCCATGCCGAGTTCAGCTCGCCCGTGGACATTCGCGTGGATGGACGGCAGATCACCGCCGACAAAACCATCCTGGCTGTCGGGTCGCGCTCGGCGACCGTGGACATTCCTGGCCTGGCCGCAGTTGGCTTTATCACCAATTATGAAGCGCTCAAGTTGGAGCGAGTGCCCGCCTCGATGATTGTCATCGGCGGCGGCTACATCGGCGTGGAATTCGCGCAGATGTACGCCCGCTTTGGAACGAAAGTGACGATGCTGGGCCGCGCGCCGCGTGTCATGCCGCACGAGGACGAGGACGTATCGGCAGCCCTGGCGGAGGTGCTGCGCGCCGAGGGGATTGACCTGCACACGAGCGCGCCGATCTTGCGCGCCGAGCGTGAGGGCCACGAGAAGGTCGTCATCGCGCGGATCGGCGGCGAAGAGCGGCGCTTCCGGGCCGAGGAAATCCTTTTTGCCGGGGGGCGCGTCTCGCGGGTAGAGGCGCTGGGCCTGGAGCAGGTGGGTGTCGAACTATCATCCCGAGGCGTGATCCAGGTCGCCGACACTCTGCAAACGGCTGCGCCCAACGTCTGGTCCATCGGCGACGCCAATGGCGGAGCAATGTTCACGCATCGCGCCACCTACGATGGGCCGCTCTCCGCGCTCAACGCCGTGCGCGGCTTGAAGAAGAAAGTGGACTATCGCGTCGTGCCGCGCGCCGTGTTCTGCGAACCGGCGGTGGCGAGCGTGGGCCTGACGGAGCGGGAGGCCCGCGAGGTGGGTTACGAGGTCAAAGTAGGTAAGCACCTGTTGGCGCACACCGGCCGGGCCAAAGCCATCGGCCAGACGGAGGGGTTTGTCAAGATCGTCGCCGACGCCAGGACCGATGAACTGTTGGGCGCCCACATCCTCGGCGCGCACGCCGACATCTTGATCCACGAAGTGGTGGCCGCGATGTACAATCACGGCACGGCAGAGCCGATTGCGAAATCCATTCATATTCACCCGACGTTGAGTGAAGCGGTGAAGAGCGCCGCGAAGGCGATGGGGGCCGCGCCCGTCATCAAAACTGGCGAGTAAATTGGCGTTACTCCTTGTGTGCAAACGGGCTTGACATTCCAGCGACTGAAAGGTGTATGGTGAACTCCGGGTGAACGTTTCGCTCACCCGGAGTTTTCTTTTGTCAAAGGAGCGCGGCTATGCGCGAGATTCTGCACATCGGTCAGGTCGGCAAGTTGCTGGGCCTGAATCCCAAGACCATTCGCTACTATGAAGAGATAGGGCTGTTGCCCAAACCCAAACGCACCCGAGGCGGATACCGTCTGTACTCACCCGCCGACGTTGAGCGAATCAACTTTATCCGCCAGGCGCGCGCGTTGGGGTTGTCGCTCGACGAAATTCGCGGCCTATTGAGACTCCGCGATGCTGGCGGGCCGCTCCCGGCCAATTCACAGCGCCTGATCGAAGAGCAGGTGAAGCAGATCGAGCGTCACGTTGCTGACCTGCGCTGGTTGCAGCGTGAGCTGAGCAATCTCTGTGCGAAGACACCAAGCGATGCCGAAAACGAAGCAAGACGTGCATAAGTTGGCACGCCTCCTGACCCGAAAAGCCCCTCTTGACTCTCCAGTTGCTGGAAGTTGTATCATGACCCTCAGACCGGCCAAATCCGTCCGAGGGTTTTCTTTCTCGAACCAGAGGCGAACGTCAAATGCAAACTACGCAAGCGCAACCTATGGAGAAACTACAACTCAAAGTCGGCGGGATGTCGTGTTCCTTCTGCGTCGCCAGCCTGACCGAAGCGCTGGAACGCATCGAGGGCGTGCAACCGGGACAACGACGTTATTACCAGCAGGTCTGGTTGACCCAAGACCAGAAGCTGCTCACCAATCTGACGGAGACCTGGACGCCGGGCGATGAGAAGCACCCGCCCGAATTGTTGGCGATCATCTCCAACCAACCCGCCGCGCGCGCCCGCCTGCGGGAATATGCTGTCCGAATGCACACCGAAGAAAGTTTCAAGGATGATAAATCTGGCGGGTTTGACATGGCCCATACCCGCTTGCAACACGCGGATCGCCTGGAACGGCTGTTGCTGGCGCTGGCGATTGCCAAGCTCTGGTGTCACGAGCTGGGCGTGCAGGTCTTGGCACAGGGGGAAGCCGCGCGCCGGGCCATTGACCCCGGCCCCCAACGAGAATTGAGCCTGTTTCAATTGGGCCTCCGCTGGCTGAAACGTTGTGTCTCCACCAACATCGCTTTGTTATCGGCGTTCATGGCGCGTTTGTCGCCTTTGAGACATTTCGCAGTCGTTCGTTCGGGCGTTTCATAAAATGTGTAAGGGAATCAGACAATTGAATTGGCTTCAGGTAGAGCGCGCAGTCCGGCAACATGGGCTGACCCTCTTCACTCCCCAGGACTTGCGCCACCTGCTGGGCGCGTCCGAGATGTCAGTGCGCTTTCTGCTCACGCGGGCCAGCCAACGCGGCGATGTGATCAAGCTCCGGCGCGAGCTGTATGTCCTGCCGGACCATCCGGCGTCAGATTTGGAAATTGCTAACCGGCTCTATCCGCCTTCGTATGTTTCGTTCGAATATGCCCTCGCGTACTACCATCTGATTCCCGAAGCTGTCTATGAAGTCACCTCGGCCACGACCCGGACGAGCCGGCGCTTCGAAACGCTTGGCAAGGTTTTTACGTATCGGCATCTGAAAGCCTCTGCCTTCACCGGCTACCGTCCCGAAAAAGTGGGCGGGCGGGTGGTCCTGATCGCCGAGACCGAGAAAGCGTTGGTGGACAGTCTGTACTTTGCCAGTCTCGGCAAGCTGTCGCTGCCGGAGCGGCTGGACACCTCCACGCTCCAACCCGACCGCCTGCAGACCTGGGCCAATCTGTATCAACGGCCCGCGTTAGTCGAGCGTGTTGCCGCCCTCCCATGATTAGTCAAGAAAGCCTGAGTCAGGCCGCCCGCACCCAGCAGACGACCGAAATCAACGTCGCCCGCGAACACTTGGCCGTAGGGCCAAGTGTGCCAGCATTTGTTTCTGAGCGCCTTCTTTCGCCAAGCAGGCAGTGAGCAGGTCATGTTCAAAGGCGGCACGGCCTTACGGATTGTGTTCGGCAGCCCGCGCTTTTCGAAGGATTTGGATTTCTCTGGCTTTGGGATCACGGTGAGCTCGATTGAGAATTGGGTTCTCGAAGCGACGAATGACATCGAGCAGCATGGAATTGCGGTACAACTGGAAGAGAGCAAGACCACCTCGGGGGGCTATCTGGCTACGCTGGACTGCGCCCTCTACGGTTACCCGGTGAGAATTCTGATCGAGATTTCGCTGCGTGCTCAAAGAAAGGGCGCATCCAAGAGTAGTACGGTCAGCGGCCAGGGGATGTTGATTACGCCGGAGTTTCTGCCGGCTTACACGCTCACGCTGTTGCCCGAACCCCGGCTCATCGAAGAGAAGCTCAACGCGCTGGTCACCCGCGGCAAGCCCCGCGATTACTTCGACGTGTATTTCTTGCTGCGCAAAGGGATGATCAGCGTCGAACAAAAACCACGGCTGGCTGAAGTGAAGCAGCGGCTCCTGGCCTCCAGAGTGAACTTCCAGCGTGAGCTTGCCACTTTTCTACCCCGTTCGCATCACGCTGTGCTCAAGGATTTCCGTCAGACCCTGGAAGCCGAACTCAAGCGCCATGCCGTGTAAGGTCAGAGTGGGCAAGGATCACAGTTGGAACCCGTCGCTCGTTGAACAAGGCGGAAAGGGTGGCGGGCTTTTGGGGTCTTAGGAGAGGCTATAATCGCGCCATGAGTTGGGAAACGATCCGCCGTCGTCGGTTACCTTTGCACCCTTTGCGCGGGACCTGGCAAGTCGTGGCCCTGGCCCATCCCGAGGAGTCTGACCCTGCGGCCACCTTTGTCCTTCCCCGCTCCGCGAGGACGGGCGACACCCCCGGCCCCGAAGGGGCCGGACAGGGTGTGGTGTGGATCGAGTTGGATGCGCTGAAGTTCTCCGCGCTCAACGGACTGCACCGTGTGTCTCTCGTCAATACTGACGAGCAAGGGGTCGAGATTGATTTCTGGACTGCTTGTCTCGACATCACGGAGCAAGGCCAGATGGTGTCCTTCCCCGCCTGGACCCTTGAGCAATTCTTTGAGCACAACGGCCAGCGCCCCCTTGAAGCGGTGACGCCGCTCGATGAGCGCCAACTCCTTCTCACGGCCTGGCATGGTTGGGATCGCGTGACGCCGCGGCAGTTCCGGCTGACCAAAACCAGCGGCGAGCTTTGAAGGCTGCGGCTTGAAGCGGCCGAACGTGAAAGGATTAGCTGTCATGCGTTGCCCACGCTGCGACAAGACCATTTCCCAGAAGGATCGCTTCTGCCGTTATTGCGGCAACGCGGTGACGCCCGACGTCATTCAAGCCAGCCGGTTGCGAGAAGAGGAACGCTGGCATGGCCTGTTAGCTCAGAGGATCGTCGCGCGGTGTGAGCCCGCATCTGGAACGTGGGGCGCCCACATTTATGAGAGCCATTCCGTGAGCGACCACCCGCGCTCTCGGCCACGCGGCTGCCCGGAGTGGGTGGCAGCAGGGGACTGGGACCGCTGGTTTCATGAAGGCGTGGTAGTGTGGGACAACACCGCCCAGCGGATCGGGGCGATTCCTTCTGCCGAAGCCGTGAAACTGATCGAAACCGTTCTGAGCGGCGACGAGTGGAAGATGAGCGGTATTCCCGTGATCGAGCGTACGAAGGTCGTTACCGGGTCGTCCCCGCCGCCGGCCAAACGGTCGAAGAAAAAGGTGGCTGCGCCAGAGCCATCTTCTGAGCAGCGCGAGGAGGAGGTGCATGAAGACGAGCGTCTGTGGCTGACGGGTGCGGCGGCAGAGGAATTCGCCGTCCTCTTGCGCACCCACGAGGCCTTGCTCCGGCGCATGGCGGCTGACCGGGAGCGGCATGCCCAGGAGGCTTTCCGACAGGCCTGGGAGATGTTGTTTCGGCCGGCAATGTGTTTGTCGCCGACGTGCCGCCCGACCGCGTCGCAATCAAGCTGATGGAGGACGGGATGTGGTGGCAGCCGATCCTGGAGCGGCCCGGTCATTTCAAGTCAGACCACAAGCGCTTCCTTAGCCTGGAGGAGGCGCTGACCTGGGCCGAAGCGGAACTGCCACGCCTGCGGCGTGAAGAGGAAGAGGCGACGCGAAAGCAGGACGAAGAGGAGGCAGCCGACCTGGCGCGCATCGCGGCGCTCGACGCAGGGGATCTGACGCCCTTCTGGATTGACCCGACTGCTTTAGAGCCCACTCACATTACCTATCGCGCGTACATCGAACTAGAGTACGGGCCGGCGGCGAGCAAGAAGGAAGAGATTTCGTTTGGCGAGTATTGGCACTTCGACCAGACGTATTTCACGGCGGCGCAGCTCGCCGTGGAACTGCGCCTGAGCCTGGCCCAGGTGGAGGTCGAACAACCGATCCCGGAAATGGGGATGTATCGCATTTACTCGCGCGTCACCTATCCCGACGCGCCGTTGGCCGCGGCCCAGGCGCAGCAGTTGTGGGACCAGACTGCCATCCTGGAGCGGTTTGCCGAGAAGAAAGTCGAGCGGGCCCGCTTTGGCTATCAGGAGATCGAGACGAAGTACTGCGTCTGGCTGGGGTGGGTGGAACACACGCCCAGGCCTCACTGGACGCGCCAGGAGAGCCGCCCGGAGTACATGAAAGAGCGGGCAATGGAAGAGACGCTGTGCGCCGCGCTTGATGTGAACGGGTATCGGAAATACTTTCAGATCGGCTTCAGCCTGTTGTCCGATGAAAGTTTGCTCTGGAAATTGCACTACCGCCGCAGTCAATCCAAATTCACTCCGGCCGAGCTGCGGGCGAAAAGTCAGAAATGGTTGCAGGATCATCCACAAGAGTCTTTGAGTCGGAAGTCGAAAAAGGCCAAAGCTGCAACATCGAGCTGAGGGGGCCGCCACTACCTACATCGCGACCCGACCTGACCGCAAGTCACGCAGGTGGCCTTGCCACTTGACCTTGCCGCGCAGGCGGCGCGCGCCGGTCTGCGCCTTGACCTGAATCAGCAACCGCAAGCCAGCCTCGACCACGGCCTTCTTGGTGGGTAGGCCGGTCACCTGCATAGCTCGTTCCAGCAACTCATCATCAATCATAATGTTGGTCCGCGTGAGGGCCGCCTGGCCTGAGGTAGGCCAGGTGGAGGGTGCTGGCTGTTCATGGATGAGTAAATTGTTTGCTTGTCTTTAAAGTGCTGGGCTAAACCTGGGATGACATGCCAGTCCGCGGAGCGTGAACATCAAGGCTCTAATACTGATAGCGACTTGTAGACAGGTATTTCATTCGGCTTCGCCAGCGCTCTTGAGAACGGAGGTGTAGAGGGTTTCGCTGAGGTATAGGCTGTGCTCACGCAACTGGTCGAGCATCGGCTTGATTTCAGTGAGATGCCCCGCTTCTTTGGCTAGCAACAGAACACCCAGTGTGCCGATGACAGGCAAGCCCATCGCCTCGGCCACGTGGCGCGCGGCCAAGTCATCCAAAACAATCCAATGAGGCGTTTCTTGTTGAGCGAGCGCGATGGCTTCGCTTTCACCCAGATCGAGGGTTTCGTTCAGCAAGCGGATGGCGCTGGTGTCGCTCGGACGCTGCTCCACAATCCACCCCTGTGCGATGGCCGTTTGCACCGCAGCAAGCGCGGGTTCGTTCACGACCTCAGCGCGAACCGCTGGCGGGATGAGGATGTTGTTGAAGAGATGGTGTAACAGCTCCAATTGCCCAATGTCGGCCAGCGCGATCAGCGGGCCAGTATTGGAGATGACAGGAGGCATCGCGGTTCACACGCCCGAGGTGTCACTGGCGCGAATGCGGGCAACTTCGGCTTCCCACTCCTCAGGGTCAAGGCGAAAGTAGGGAATGCCTTTGCGTGCGAGCAAAGCGATGAAACCGCGTCGGGTCAATCCCAGAAGTTCAGCTGCCTTACCGCCCGAGATACGCGCTTCCTGGAACAGGCCCAGGATGATATACTCGCGGGCGGTCTCGGTGGCTTGAGCCGGCGCGCCCAGCAGGGCGATGAACTCGCGGGGAAGGATAATAGGGATAGTGAGGGTATCACTCATTGGACTTTCGAGCCCTTTCACAGATGATTATAGTGGTAAGGGGCTAGGTTGGCAATTGGCGCGCCAAGTCATATATCAAAAGGGGTCTTGCGTCAGCGCGCAAAATCCGTTATTGTATTAACCACAACTCATCAAGTGCTTTGGGATCGGCTGTCGTCAAAGTCAGTTTTCAGCCGCCCCAACGAGCGAAAAGTAGACGTTCTGAGAGCATAACTCACACCTGCCCAGACCGCAGCGGAGTGTGTCAATAGGTCCTGGACACCGGCGGCGGGAAATTACTGTAGCTCCTGGGTGTCGGACCTCGCTTTCTCCGCTGGGCCGGGCGGGTTGATCCAGACTTGAGCTGGAACGGTCGGCGGCTTGGGCAAGCCCTTCACGAAGCGCTCCGGGTGGGCCTGATACGCCTGGTGCAGGACCTGCTGGCGCTGAGCGACGAGGGCCGGCGCCAGGCCGAAGTGGACGGCCGCCGGGGTCATCAAGCCGAGCCCGGTGTGGTAGTGCTCGAAGTTGTACCAGCGGAAGAACTGCTGGCCCCAGGCCCGCGCATCCAGTTCACACCCGAAACGTTCGGGAAAGGTGGGGTGGTACTTGAGCGTCTTGAACTGGGCTTCGGAAAACGGGTTGTCGTCGGGCGTGCGCGGCCGGCTGAGGCTGGGCAACACCCCCAAGTCGGCATACAGCAGGGTGAGCGACTTGGCTTTCATCGGCGCGCCGCGATCGGAGTGAACGGCGAGTTGCTCGCGGCCGATCTGCTGGCGGGCACAGGTTTCGCCGATCAACTGCTCGGCCAGGGCAGCACTTTCGCGGCTGGCGATCATCCAGCCGACCACGAAGCGGCTGAACAGGTCGAGGATCACGTACAGGCAGAAGTAGGCCCAATTCACCGGGCCGGGCAGTTTGGTAATGTCCCAAGTCCAGACCTGGTTGGGGCCGGTGGCCACCAGCACCGGTTTGGGATAGGCCGGGTGGCGGAGTTGGTTGCGGCGCTCGCGGATCTCCTGGTTTTCCCGGAGAATCCGGTACATCGTCGTTACCGAGCACAGGTACTGGCCGGCATCCAGCCAGGCCGCAAAGACTTCGCGCGGAGCCTGGTCCTGAAAGCGCTCGCTGTTCAGGGTCTGCCGGACCAACGCCTTTTCTTCGGCGGCCAGGGCGCGCGGTGGCGCGGCCGGCCGGCGCGTTTTCGGCGTCCGTGGTTGACGCGCGGCGTATAGGCTGCTGCGCGGCACGCTCAGGGCATCACAAGCGCGGGTCACGCCGACTTGCTCGGCCAGGATTTCCACCCGCTGCCTCACTTCCGCTCGGGCACTTCCGGGATCGGCTGATTGAGCAGCACGAGCAGCTTTTTTTGGGCGTCGATAATCAGCTCCGCTCGGTCCAGCCGGCTCTGGAGCTTGCTGTTCTCACGTTTGAGCCGGGCCAGCTCTTCGGCCTGCGGGTCGGTCTTGCGGCCGCGCTTCTTGGGTGCCAGGGCCGCCAGTTGGCCCTTCTCGCGCTGCTTGCGCCAAGTGGTCAGATGCGACGAGTACAGGCCTTCGCGCCGCAACAGGGCACCGAGTTCGCCCTCCGTGCACCGCTCGGCAGCTTGCAGGATGCGCAACTTGTACTCAGCCGAGAACTGCCGGCGGGCCGGGCGCGCGACGACCTCGCTGCCCGCCGCCCCCGCGGGGGCGGCGGGCAGCGAGCCATGGGTAGGCATAGACTGTGGCATGGTGGTCTCCTTACCGCCCTACACTAAATTATAGGTGGGCGGTGTCCAGACCATCATAGACACAGAGGGCCTTTCTGAGCTGGGCGAGGTCTCTCATTCTATCTGTTTTCAATTTCGGGGGCAGGTCAATATCCACGTCGCCGATCAGGAGCGCGCACAACTCCGAGGCGCGCAGGCCCGTGTCCAGCAGGGTCAGCAGCATGGCCCGGTCGCGGGTGCCGGTCGGCCGGCGCATGGTGAACTTCCGGCGCTCGCTGGTGCGCGCCTCGGCGCAATAGTCGCAGGCCTTCAGCAGGCGCTCGACTTCGTCCTGGGTGAAGGGCTCCACCGGCGCCTCTTCGAAGCTGGGGGCCGGGACGGACTTCATCGGGCTAGGGAGATCAAATTCCGTCCTCGCCCAGGTGAAGAACGCCGAGAGCGTGATCCAGTAGTTGTGGATGGTCTTGGGCGAGATGGGCTTTTGGGGGCCGTTGATGCGCCGCGGCTCGTAGCCGTTACGCATCCAGGCCAGGAAGGCGCGCACGTCCTGCGACGTGACGGCGTTGACGTCAACGTCCCCGGCGTATTCGCGCCAGACCCCCAGCTGTTGGGTGTAGGTGACGATGGTGTTGTCGCTGCACCCTTCAGCCTGTTTGGACTGGATGAAGCCCTGGATGGCCTTCTCCAGCCTCATCGAACCCGACGAAGTACGGTTCATAGTGCGACCTCCTGTCTGTGTGGTCGCTTTGGAACCGACCGTCCGTCGGGTAACGAAAACACCGCAGCCCAACGAGCTGCGGTGTTCTGAAAGTAGCGGGGGTTGGATTCGAACCAACGACCTCCGGGTTATGAGCCCGACGAGCTGCCACTGCTCTACCCCGCAACGGGTCCCACAGAAGGTGGGCGAAAAAAGCGCGCCGTCTCCCGGCGCAATGGGACTATATCACACGAGGCAGAACACCGTCAAGCTTAGGTCGGCCCAAAGAACATCCGCCACCACAACATCCAGTTGGGCGGCGGCGGCGGCAAGGCGATGGGCGCGGCGACCGGCGTGGGCGGGGCGGTCGGGATGATGGGCACGACCAGTTGCTCGCCGGGCCGCACCATGC
This sequence comes from uncultured Anaerolineales bacterium, assembly GCA_964608265.1. Taxonomy (GTDB): domain Bacteria; phylum Chloroflexota; class Anaerolineae; order Anaerolineales; family UBA6663; genus JANWXR01. The sequence continues at coordinate 15,674 of CAZSNP010000001.1, forward strand.
GTCCATGTTCGAGCGCCCACTGCACCACGGCCGCATCCGTTGTCGCGTAGGCGACCTGTGTCCTCAGAGCGCCTTGCTCGGTCTCCAGCGCCGCCACCTCGGTGCCCGCGCGGTTGCGCTCCTCGGTCAGCCGCTGCGAAGCGCCGAGCCGTTGGCCGAAATCCACGACGACAACCACCAGCGCCAACAGCGCCAACAGTGCGCCGATCTGCCCCCAACTCAATTGGCCTCGACCGCGAGTCGATTTGCTCCCAGACATCACGCGCCTCCAACAAAAAATCCCGGGTGACCGGGATCATGGCGCAGACTTTGCGCCGCGTACCAAGTACGCCTGTGCCGAAGCTGGGAGTTGAACCCAGACGACCTTGCGGCCACCACGCCCTGAACGTGGCGCGTCTGCCAATTCCGCCACTTCGGCCTAACCCCTGCAAGAAGTATTCCTGCCTGAGGTGAGCGTATTGTATCTGCTTCAATTCGTTTGTCAACAAATGCGCGGCCCGCGCCGCGCGCCGCTTGGGGCTACAAGCGGAGGATGTGCCGCGCGATGACGAGGCGCTGGATTTCACTCGAACCTTCGCCGATCGTCATCAGCCGCGCGTCGCGGTAGATCCGTTCGACCGGGAACTCGCTCGAATAGCCGTAGCCGCCGTGAATCTGAATGGCGTTGCGACACACGCGCTCGCCGACCTCGGTGGCGAAGAGCTTGGCCTGCGCCGCGGCCTGCGTGAACGGGCGCCCATTCTGCTTCAGCCAGGCGGCGCGATACACGGACAACCGGGCCGCTTCGATCTCGGTGGCGGCATCGGCGAGCATGAACTGAATCGCCTGGTGGTGCGCGATGGGCACGCCAAAGGCCCGACGCTCATGGGCATACTTCACCGCCGCCTCGAATGCCGCCTGCGCCAGCCCCACCGACAGCGCCCCGATGCCGATGCGGCCCCCATCCAGCACGGCCAGCGTTTGCGCCAGGCCCTTCCCCTCGATCCCCACCACGTTCTCACGTGGCACGCGCACGTCTTCATATGTGACTGCATGCGTCGGTGAGCCGTGCAGCCCCATCTTCTTCTCCGGCGCACCAATCGTCAGCCCGGGCCTATCGGTCGGCACGAGGATCAAGCTGAGGCGTTTCTCGTCGGTGCGACACAGCGTGACGATGATGTCGGCGATGGAGGCATTGGTCGTCCACATCTTCTGGCCATCAATGATCCACGAGTCACCCTCGAGCACGGCCCGGGTACGCACACCGCCCTGCAGGTCGCTGCCCGCGCCCGGCTCGGTGAGGGCCAGCGCGCCGAGCTTGCCCTGGCCTGAGGCGAGCCTGGGCAGCCACTCGTTCTTCAGCGGCTCCGACCCGAAGACGGCGAGGGCGGCACAGGCCAGCCCGTTGTGCGCGGCGAGCGCCAGCGCCGTCGAACCGCAGGCCCGCCCCAGCTCCTCGATCGCAATCGCGGCGCTGACGGCATCCACCCCGGCGCCGCCCAACTCTTCGGGGATGTTGAGGCCGAGCAGGCCGAGCGCGGCCCCTTTGCGCACCGCCTGCCAGTTGAACTCGCCGGTTTCGTCGGCGTGGCGGCTGAACGGCGCGACCTCGCGGTCACAAAAATCGCGGACGCTGTCGCGCCACATCTGCTGCTCGGGGGTCAGATCGAAATTCATCGGGGCCTCGGGTGCGGGTTGAGCGGAACGGGTGGATTTGGGATAATGCCGGCGACGACGTGATAGGAGACGGCGATGCCCACTCGGCCTTTGACTGACTCGGAACGCAACGAAGCGCGGATGGTGTTTGGCGATGGCCTGGATTACGACCGCGCGCGGGTCGCCGAGGGCGCATACTTCCCGCCCAATTTTATCGCAGACATCGGCGCGTTCTTCCAGGGGAAGAAGCGCACCTGGGACAATGCCATCACCCTCGGCAACACGGTGTACTTCCCACGCCTCATCCGCACCCGGCCCGAAGACATCGCCAAAGACCTGACCGATATCGCCTGGCTGATGCACGAGTTGACGCACGTCTGGCAATATCAGCAGGTGGGCTGGAAGTATTTGTACGAGACGTTGCGCGTGCAGTCGAAACTGGGGATGCTGGCGTACGATTACAAAGGCAAGCACGGCACGAAGAAGAAGGCGCTCCGGGCGGCGCAGCTGGAGCAGCGCACGTTGAGCGATTTCAATTACGAGCAACAGGGCGACCTGGCCCGCGACTATTACTTCGCCCTTAAGCTCAACGACGAGCCCGACCACTGGGAGCCGTATGTTGACGAACTGCGGCGTGTCGGCAAGGCCAAGACGCCCGGGGGAAAAGGACGGTGAACAGTCGCGCGTCAGCGGCCAACTGAATATGGCTCACCGTTGGCTGACCTGTGGCTTCGTCCACATCCCTGTCCACTCGGGCAGGCGCGCCCAGCCGTTGGCCCGACTCTGCTCCGGGGGCGACGTTTTTCCGTGTACGCCGCCACGCCAACCTACCCAAAGCTATCCTGAATTCGCCCTCGCGTATACTTGGGCCTTATGAGCTTCGGCAGATACATCCGCCTCACGAGCCTGGCCTCCTGCGCCGGTTGAGCAGGCAAGCTCGGGCCGGAGGCCCTGGCGCAGGTGCTGCGCCCGCTCAATCAAATCTTCACCGCCGCGAACTATCCCGACCTGCTCGTTGGGTTGGGCGCGCCGGACGATGCCGCCGTGTACCGTTTGAACGAGTCGCAGGCCATCATCACCACGGCCGATTTCTTCCCGCCGGTGGTGGATGACCCATACGATTACGGCGCCATCGCGGCGGCCAATGCCCTCTCGGATGTGTACGCGATGGGCGGCGAGCCGCTGTTCGCCCTCAACCTGGCCGCCTTCCCCGAGGATTTGCCCGAAGAAGTGATGGCCGCGATCCTGCGCGGCGGCGCGGAGAAGGTGCGCGAGGCCGGGGCCGTCATCGCCGGCGGGCATACGATCACCGACCGGGAGCCGAAGTACGGGTTGAGCGTCACAGGCGTGGTGCACCCGGCGCGGCTGATGACCAGGGGCGGCGCGCGGCCCGGCGATGCGCTGGTGTTGACCAAGCCGCTCGGCACCGGTGTGATCACAACCGCCAACAAAAATGGCCAGGCCGATCCCGATCACGTGCGCGCGGCGGTGGCGAGCATGAGCCGGCTGAATCGAGCGGCGGCCCGCGCGGCGAGCAACGCTCGCGCCCATTCCCTCACCGACATCACCGGCTACAGCCTGCTCGGTCATGCGCATGAGGTGGCGCATCTGTCCGGCGTGCGTTTGATTATTGATTACGCGGCGCTGCCGTGGCTGCCCGGCGCGCGCGGTTACGCCGAGGCATGGATCTTCCCCGGCGGCGCGACCCGCAACGCCGACTACTATCAAAAGTGGGTGACGGTTGTAGCCTCGATTGCCGACTGGGAAAAGCACTTGCTCTTTGATCCGCAAACGTCGGGCGGGCTGTTGCTGGCCGTGGCCCCCGAACGTGCGGCGACGGTGCTTGATGAATTGCGGGCGGCGGGCGAGCAGGGATTTGTCATCGGCTTTGCCGAGGCGGGCAACTCGGGCGAGATCGTCGTTCGCTGATGCAACGCATGGGTGCGCAAAAAAGAGTCTCGCTGCTTGTCGTATTAGCACTGCTGACGCTGGCCGCGCCGGCCCAGGCCACAGGCGGCGTCATCCCCGTCACCACGACCCTCGACGAATACGATGGCCTGCCCAATGCGACGTGTTCGCTGCGTGAGGCGATCACTTCAATCAACAGCGGCGCGGCCTTCGGCGGCTGCCCGGCCGGCGCAGCGGGCGATACGGTGCTGCTGGCAGCGGGGCAAACGTACACTCTGACCCGCACCGGCCCGACCGAGGATGGCAATAGCTCCGGCGACCTTGATTTTGGCGTGGCGATGAGCCTCGCCACCGATGGCGGCCCGGCAACGGTGGATGCGGCGGCCATCAACGACCGGGTGCTGGATGTGATCACCGGCACCCTCACCGCGCAGCAGCTTGTGATCACGAATGGCCGCGCGAACGATGCTTTTGGCGGCGGGGGATTGCGCGTCAACACCGGGCAGGCCGCAATTCTGACTCATACCCAGATCATCAGCAACAGCGCGGGCAACGGGGTGGGGGGCGGTATTTCCAACCTGGGTGTCCTCACCCTGACATACACTTCGCTGGTGAGCAATACTGCGGGTGTCTTCGAAGGCGGCGGTTTGCATAGCCGGGGCACTGGCCTGGTGCAGGAGAGCGTCATCGTCAGCAACACAGCCGTCACGGGCGGTGGTGGCATTTGGCTTGAATCCGGCGCGCTCTCCCTCAGCAACGTCACCCTCAGCGGCAACAGCGTTGCGGGCGACGGCGGCGCAATCTACAACGCCGGGGGCGGCATCAGCCTGAACAACGTGACCCTCACCAACAACAGCGCGGCGACCAATGGCGGCGGTGTGGCTGGGGCGAGCGTCAGCCTCTCCAACTCCATCCTTGCCGGCAACATTGATCAATCCACCGGCAATGCGCCGGACTGTGCGGCTGTGCTGTATTCAACCGGATACAACGTGGTGCAAGTTGTGCAGACGACCAGCCCGGCCTGTACCCTGACCGGTTCAACCGCCAGTGTGACGACGGGCCAGCCGGCGCAACTTGGCCCGCTGAGTCAGGGGAACGCAACCCTCATCCATCTGCCGCTGCCGGGCAGCCCGGCCATCAACGCCGGGAACCCGAACACCCCCGACGGGCAAAGCCCGAACTGCAACCCACGCGATCAGCGCGGTTACCTGCGCGTCGGCTCGCGCTGCGATATCGGCGCGGTGGAATCCGACGGCCTGTCGCAGTCGCTCTACCTCCCCCTCATCCTTCGCTGAGCAGGCCCGTCATCGGCAGCGTCGCGCCGCCGTCCATCAAAATCGTCTGCCCGCGAATCATCGCGGCGGCCGGCGAGCATAGAAAGGCCACCAGCCCGGCCACATCCTCCGGCGTCACCAGCCGGCCGGCGGGCGTGCCCTGCGCGGTGCGGTCGAGCAGGTCCCCGGCCCGCAGCGTGGCGAAGTGCTTGAGCGCATCGGTGGCGACGATGCCGGGCGAGACGGCGTTGACGACGATGTTGTGGGCTGAGAGTTCGACGGCGAGGTAACGCGTGAGCGCTTCGAGCGCGGCCTTGCTCGCGCCGACCACGACGTACTCGGGCAGCACCCGAAACGAGCCGGGGCTGGAGACGTTGACGATGGCGCCGCCCCCGCGCGCGGCCATGCTCGGCGCGGCCCGCTGCGCGCAGAACAACGCCGCCCGCGCATTGATGTTCATCGTCCAGTCCCACCCCTTCATCTTCTGTTCCATCACCGGCCGGTTGTAGCCGGAGGCAGCGTTGTTGACGAGGAGATCAACCCCGCCAAAGCGCTGCTCGGCCTCGGCAAACAAAGCCTCGATGCCCTCCGGCCCGCCGACATCGGCCTTGACCAGATGGGCGCGGCGACCGAGCGCGACGATGCCGGCGGCGGTCTCCTCGGCGGGAGCGCGATTACGGTAGAAGTTGACGACGATGTCCGCACCCTCAGCCGCGAGTTTGAGGGCGATGGCCTTGCCGATGCCTCGGCCCGACCCGGTGACGACGGCGATTTTGTTTTGAAATTGCATACGGTCTTTGATGAGGGTGACGCTTGCGCGTCACCCCGCCACCACGATTGGCTTGAAGTACGCGCTATCGAACTCGGCGATGCGTTCCGGCCCGAGTGCTTCGAGCGCGGCGCGGGCCGCCAGCGCCTCGGCGCGAAGTTGCGCGACGGCCACGCCGCGACATACCTCCGGCAGCGGGTCGAGCCACTGGCGCAGCCGCAGGAACATCTTCAGCGCGCCGGTGTAATTGCGGCGCTCGATCTGCAGGTAAGCCACCGCCACCTGCAACAGGCCGCGATACAGTTCGCGCGCCGGGCCGGCCTCCTCGTTCCACGCCTGTTCGAGCATCTCGTGCGCCTCGAAGAATTCGCGCCGGTTGAACAACGCAATGCCCTCGACCGCGCGCTCCGAGAGCGGCTGGGCGCAGCCGGCGCGGACGGCGGCTTCATCAACCCGGCGCGCATGCTTTTGGATCAGGGCCGGCAGATCGCGCCGCAACGCGCTCTTCGCCAGCACCACATCGCAACCGGCGGCGCGCGCCTGCGCCTGCCGGGCAACATCCACGTGCGGGCCGAAGGCGACGACGGGGATGCGGCGCGTGGCCGGCGACGATTTGAGCGACGCCACCCAATCGGCCCACGGGATGACGTCGCTGCTCAAATCCACCAGCACCAGCGCCGGCTGCCACTCGACGACGCGGGCGATGAAGGCCGCGCCGCGACCCGCCACCGGCTCGGCCGAGCCGCGCGCATGCGGCAGGTCGGGCGGCTCGATCTCCGCGCCGCGCTCGATCCACTGCACCCGATAGCCCAGCGCGCGCGCAGCGTCCTCGATGGGCGCGGCGAAAAACAGATCAGAAAGCAGGCCGAGGATCAGCGCCACGACAGCCTCACGGATAACCGCCGGGCGTCACGCTGGGGAATGGCGTGGGCGGGGTGCCGACCGGGTAACCGGTGCCGGCCGGCGTGGCCACCGGTGTGGCCGGCGTCGCCGCGACCGTTCCACTCACCGTTGCCGTCGGGGCGATGGCGGTCCCGCCCGGAGCGAGCGTGGGCAATGACGTGCCCACCGAGCCGGTGGGCGTCGCCACGATTTGACCCGGCCCAAGGGTCGGTGTCCATTCGGGCGGCAGCGTCGGCACGAGGTTGGCCGGGGTCGGGGTGGGCAACGCCGTCGGCAGCGGGGCGACGGTGCGTGTGGGCCGCGGCAAGGGGTTGAGCGCGCTCTGCGGGCTGAAGAACAGAATCGAATACCACGCGCACAGGCACAGGGTCATCAATCCAAAGACGACGGACAGCACATACCATACCGTTGACGGAAGACGAGACGCTGACATGATTCGATGTGACTTAACTCTGCGGCGTGAAGTGCTGCGCGGCGGCGATGCGCTCGCGGATGGGTGGGTGGCTGGCGAACAGCCACACGACCCAGGGCTCGGGATCAGCGTCCGCGAGGTTTTGATTGGCCAGGCGCGCGAAGGCGTCGGCGAAGGCCTGCGGCTTGCCGGTGGCCTCGAGCGCGTATCGGTCGGCCAGCCTTTCGCGCCAGCGCGAATACGCATTCCCGAGCGGCAGGGTGACGAAACCGAAAACCCCGAGCGTCAGCGCGAACAATGGCAGCGCGGCGACATCGGCCGGGCCGCTGAGACCGAAAGCGGCCACGCCCCGGTTCAGCACCTGCGCGACGAGGAACATCCCGGCCAGCGTCGCGAGCGCGCTGACGGCCAGGCCGAGCGGGATGTCGCGATGCACGTGGTGGCCGAGTTCGTGGGCGATGATGGTCTCGACCTCATCCACGCTGAACTCGGCCAGCAGCGTATCGCCGAGGAGGATGCGCCGGGTGTTGCCCAGCCCGGCCAGCGCGGCGTTGGCGGCCCGCGTGCGGCGGCTCATGTCGAAGCGAAAGACGCCGCTGATGCGCGTGCCGGCCCGTTCGGCCAGCGCCGAAAGCCGCCGCACCAGCTCGGCATGCTCCTCGCCCAACGGGACGAATTTGTTGAACAGCGGCATGATGACGATGGGGGCGAGGTTACTGAGCACGATGGCAAAGAGGATGTAGCCCAGCGCCGCCCATAGCCACCATACATCACCGGTTACTCGCAACAGCCAGTACACGCCGACGAGCAGCGGCAGGCCGAGCGCGGCGGTGAGGCTCAGGCTGAGCGCGTGATCCCTGACCCAGCCGCCGAGGGACCGCGTCGAGAGGCCGTAGCGGTGTGGCAGCACGTGGCCGGAGAGGAAGGCCAGCGGCAACTCGGCCACCGCCAACGATAACCCCAGCCCTGCGGCCACGCCGAGGAGGATGAGCCAGTCATTGGTCGTCAGCGTGAGCAGCCAGGCCTGGAGGCCGCCGGCCCAGCCGAAGCCGAGCCACGCCAGCAACAACGCGCCGCTGAGCGCCACATCCACAAAGAACAATCGGTAGCGCAGGCGCGCGTACTCCTTCGCCTGTGTTTGGCGTTGTTGATCAACCGATACGCTCGACATCACCGCGCGATTGTAGCACACGGGTTCGGGCCATTCGGTTGATGACGGCGGCGGCTGTGTGCCGTGTGTGCACGCACAGGATGTCAGCCGCTCCTTCGACTGCGCGGGCAACGGCAGCCCGCTCCGCTCAGGATGCGGCTTCGACAGACAACCCGTGCGTGCACACGTGTGCCGTCGCGACGGATATGAGCCGGAGCGCTGTGCTAGAATGCCCGCGCTCAGACACTGGCAATCAAATGTCTCCCCTCATCCCCCTCGCCATTTTGGTGGTCGGTGCGGGTCTGGTTGCGCTCACGTTGCTGCTGCGCTTCTCGCTGGCAACGGCGACGGCCATCGCCTCCGCCGTGCTCGCGCTCATCGCGACCGCGGCGCTGGCCGTGGCATTGCCGGCGCGGGGCGTGCTCTCGGATTGGACGGCCGCCGCGTTGTTGCCCGTGGGGCTTGAGTTCCGCGTGGACGGCGCGGCCTGGCTGCTGGCGATGGGGATGGTGTTGCTCTTGCTGGCCGCACTGCTCACCGGTCTGGCGCGACCGGGGGGCCCGCGCGTCCCCGCCCGCGCAGCGATGCTGCTCCTCACCTTCGCCGGCCTTGGCGCGCTCTTCGCCGATAACGTCATCACGCTGCTCATGGCCTGGGCCGGGCTTGATTTCATCTACTTCGTCACCCTCATCCTTCTTGCGCGCGGCGAGGGCGTGCAGCCGCAGGCAGTGTTGCACCTGACCTTCAACTCCCTCGGCACGCTGAGCCTGCTGGCGGCCGCGCTTGTGATCGGGCAATCGGCCGCCGATTACGTCCTCAACGCCGCGACGATCCGCCAAAGCACGACGCTCCTCATCACGCTGGCAGCCGTCTTTCGATTGGGCCTGTTCCCGCTGCACCTCGGCCTGCCGCTGGAAGTGACGGTGCGGCAAGGGCTGGGCACGCTGCTGCGGCTGATCCCGGTGACGGTCGCGCTCGACGCTTTGGCTCGCCTGGCCGCGCTCGGTTTCGCCGAGCCGACGCGGCCGTGGTTGACGCTGTTCGGTGTGGTGGCCGTTGTCGTCGGCGCGGCGCAATTGTGGAACACCGACGATGCCCGGCAGGGTCTGGCCAGCGTCATCATCGCGCAGTCGGGCCTGGCGCTGCTGGCCGGGTTGTGGGGTGGGGCGCAGGCGGTGGCCGGCGTGGTGGCCCTCGCGCTCGGCTTGTTGCTCGGCGGCGGGTTGCTCTATCTCAGCAATGGTTTTGACTCGGGACGGCGCTGGCTCTCGGCGCTGGCCGGTATTGGCCTGGCCACGCTCATCGCCGCGCCGCTGACGGTGGGCTTTACCGGCCTCCATGCCTTGTACGCCGATTGGCAATCACGTTTCCCCATCGTCCTCGTCGTTATCGTGGGCGCACAGTCGGTCTTGACCGTGGGCCTCTTGCGCGCGCTGACCTGGCCCGCCGATCCAATTGAAGGCGGGCGCTGGAGGATGATCGGGTATGTCGCCGGCCTCGGATCGCTGGCCGCGCCCGCACTCCTCGGCGGAGTCCTGGCGCAACTGCCTGGCGCATGGCTCGGGATAGCGGGCTTTGTGGGATTGACGGCTGACATGAACTGGCTGGCCGCTGCGCTCAGCGCCCTCACGGTGTTGCTCGGCGCTGGCCTGTGGCGGAGTGAAGGCCTCATCCGCGCGCGGGCCGCATCCACGGCCGCCCTTGCCTTCAGCATCCTGCGGTTGGATTGGCTGTATCGCGGTCTGTGGTCGGTGCTGCAACGGGTGGGCCGCCTCATCGAGTCGGTGGCCGGTGTGCTCGAGGGCGAGGGGGCGATGTTGTGGGCCCTGGCAGTGGCGCTGGCGGTGGTGTTGGTCCTTCGCTGACGGCCGACACAATCGCGGAGGCGATCCGCTCGGATAGACATGGACGAATTGGTCTTCTGGCTCAACGTCATCGCGGTGCCGGGTGTGTTACTGACCGGCGCCATCCTGACTCTCACGGTGGACTGGCGCGTGAGTTTTGCTGCGCTGGCGCTGCAATATCTCCTGGCGGCGGTCTTGCTCACCCAAACCGTCGGCGGGCCGGTGGCGCTGGCGCAAGCCGGGGCCGGCCTCATCGTCGTGGTGATACTGTATCTGACCGGAAGGCAGGTGGATTTTGCGCGCGTGGCCCGAGCGCGGCGCGACGCCCGTGCGGCGGCGCGCGGCCCGTTGCTGCGGCCCGCAGCGTTCCGCGAGCGTTTCGCGCAACTGCGCCAGATCGAGTTTGCGACCAATCTCCCGTTTCGAGCGGTGGCGGTTTTGTTGGCGGCGGCGGTGGCCGGTTACCTCGTCAGCGAGCAGGGCGTGCAATTTCCGGGCGTGCCGCTCAGCCTCACCTTCAGCGGCGGTTTGCTGGTGGCGCTTGGCCTGCTCAGCCTCGGCCTGACCGAGGAGCCGATGAACGCCGGCATGGCCCTGCTCATGGCGCTGTCGGGTTTCGAGCTGATCTACTTCTCGCTTGAACGCGCGGCGGCGGTGGTGGTGCTGCTGGCCGGGTTGAGCTTCGCCCTGGCGATCGCGGCCGGCTACCTCGCGCTGTTGCGTTACGCGGCGGAGCCGGACTGATGCCCGCGCCGCTGCTCTTCATCCTTGTGCCGCTGGTCGCCGCGCCGTGCGTGTACGTGGCGCGGATGCGTGGCTGGCGCGCGGCTGAGGTCGGCCTGGCGGTGGCAGCGACCCTGCTGATGCTGGCCCTGTCGGTTGCGCTGTCCCTCGAAGGCAATGCGTTTGTGCGCGACTCGTTCACCATCCTCGGGCGCAGCTTCATCGTCGAACCGGCTGATCGAGGCTTGCTCGGCATGCTGTGCGCGCACGCGGCGCTGATCTTCTTCGGCGTGGGGCTGAACACCCATGGCCGCTACTTCCTGGCCGCCGGGTTGCTGGCGCTGGCGCTGTTGGCCCTGGCGCTGTTCGTCCGCCCGTTTCTGTACGCCGCGATCTTCCTCGTCGGCGCCGCCGCGCTCGAGGTGTTCATGCTGGCCGATGGCGGCCCGCAGGCCACCCGCGGCGCGTTGCGCTACCTCACCTTCACCGCGCTGGCCATGCCCTTCATCCTGTTCACCGGCTGGTTGCTCGATGCCACGGTGGCCTCGCCCGACTATGAGAGCGCGACCCTGCTGTTGCTGGCCGGCATGGCGATCCTGCTCGGCGTCCTCCCGTTTCACAGCTGGCTGCCCGTCGCCGCCGAGCACTCGCCGCCGCTGGCCACCGCTTTCGTCGGCACAGTGATGCGCTCGCCGGTGGTGTTGCTGCTGTTGCGCTTTCTCAACGCCTACGATTGGCTGAGTGGGAGCGCGGCCGTCTTCCAGGCCGTCAGCCTCGCCGGCGCGAGCATGGTCGTGGTCGGCGCGGTGTTTGTGTTTGGCCAGCAGAACCTCGGGCGGGCGGTGGGTTATGCGCTGATGATTGACATCGGCGCGGTGCTGCTGGCGATTGGGCTGGGCACGCGCGCCGGGGTCGAGGCGGTGCTGGCGACGTTAGCTTTTCGCGGGCTGGGCCTCTGGCTGTGGGCCGTCGCCGCCGAGCAGTTGCGGCGCGTCACCGCCTCGGGCGAATTGGATTTCGAGTCGCTGCGCGGGGTGGGCTGGCGCTACCCGTTCGCGGTGACGGCGCTGCCGGTGGGCGTGCTCTCGCTGGTGGGCTTGCCGTTGATGGCCGGCTTTGCGCCGCGCTGGGCGCTGCTGCAAATGCTGATTGAGCCCTCGGCGCCGTTGGCCGTTGCCTTGCTGGCCGCGATGACGGCGGTGGGGGTGGTGGTGATGCGGAGCCTGGCAGCGATGACGACGCCGCGCTCACCCGAGGAAATCATCGCGCCGCAGGAGACCTTGCTTCAGCGCGGCGTGTATGTGGCCGGGGTCGGTGTGGTGCTGCTGCTTGGCGCGTTCCCGCAATGGGCGCTGCCCCTCATCACCGGCGCGGCAGCGGCGTTCGGGCGGCCCGGGCAGTGAAGCGAACACCTTCCGGGTTTCTGAAAACCCGTCAACGGCGCATCACCGTTTCGGCCCATTACCCGGCCGCCGACAGTTCCGAGTAGAGTTTCTCCACCGCCGGGATGATGACGCTCCAATCGTAATGCGCGCGGACGAAGGCGCGGCCCGCCTCCCCCAATGCGCGGGCACTGGCCGAGTCTTCCATCAACGTCAGCGCGGCGTGCGCAAACGCCTCCGGTTCATCGGCCAGCAGCAATTCGCGGCTGCCCTGCACGGCAAAGCCCTCTGCGCCGAGCGTCGTGCTCACAATCGGTTTCCCCAGCGCCATGGCTTCGAGCAACTTGAAGCGCGTGCCGCCGCCCATCCGCAGCGGCGCGACGTAGACAGCCGCCTGAGCAATGTGCGGACGAACATCCTCCACTGCGCCCGTGACGGTGATGCCGTCCCGCCCATGCAGCGCGCGCACACGCTCCACCGGCTTCTGCCCCACGATGGAGAACTGCGCCTCGGGCCGTTGCGCGCGGATGACGGGCCAGATCGCGTCGGCGAACCAAAGCACCGCATCCACATTCGGGCGGTAATCCATCTTGCCGGTGAAGGTTACGCAAAACGCATTGCGCTCCGCGTTGGCAGCGCGTTGCGCGTATTGAGAATAACTTTCCACGTCAATGCCATTCGGCACGAGCAGCGGGTTGAGGCCGGGGACGACGGCGCGTAATGCCGCCGCATCCTCCGGGGAGACGCAGGTGACGGCCTGAACAGCGCGCACGGTCTCGGCTTCGAAGCGTCTGAGGCGCGGCCACTGAATCCATGAATACAGGGCAGTTGGCCACCGGCTGAGCGTGCGGCGGTCGCTCTCGAAGGCGCGGCGCTGCAGGACGTGCTCGGCGTTGTGCGCGTCGAAGATGAGTTTGAGTTGTGGCTGGGCCTTAAGTTGCGGCAGATACGCCGCCATCTCGAGCGCTTCGATGTGGGCGAAATCAAAACGCTCTGCGCGCAGCAGTTCTTCGAGCGCGCGGGCGTAGCCCGGCGAGACGAGCCGCCCCGCGAGGTCAGCCTGGCCGGCGAGCAACGCCCGCAGGCGGGCTGCGCGCGTGCGTTGCGGGGCGGGCAGGCTGACCACACGGTCAACCGTCGTGCGGAGCAAATCGGGCGCCGAGGCGGCCTCCCCCTCCACAAACGATAGCAGGGTGATGGTGTGTTGCCGGCTGAGGTGTTGAATGAGGCCCCAGTTGCGGAGGGCGGTGCCCTGACGCGGGGGATAGGGCAACTGCGGCGTGAGGAACAGCAGCTTCACGGCGCGCAGAGTTGTTGCAGGGCGCTGACGAGCAAGTGGTGTTCGGTCTGGTGAATGCGCGCCTCGAGGCTGGGCAGGCTGTCGTCGGAAAAGATCGGCACCACCTCCTGCGCCAGCACCGGGCCTGAATCCACGCCCTCGTCGGGCACGAGGTGCACCATGACGCCGGTGTGATTCACCTGCCCGAGTTGATAGGCGCGATAGGCGCGCTCGATGGCGCGCGTGCCGGGGAAGGTGCCGGGCAGCGCCGGATGCAGGTTGACGACGCGTCCGGGAAAGCGATCGAGGAAGGCCCGGCTGAGCAAACGCATCCACCCGGCCAGCACGATCCAATCGGGCGCGAAACGGGCGACGAGGTTGGCCAGCTCGGCATCGTACTCATGGCGGCTCTGCGCCGCGGCCTGCGGCTGATGGATGGCCGTAATGCCGGCGCTGCGGGCGCGTTCCAGCCCGTATGCCTCGGCCCGGTCGCTGATGACGGCGACGACGCGCGCTGACAGGCGGCCCGTCATGGACGCATCGAGCACCGCCTGCAGGTTCGAGCCGCTGCCCGAGACGAGCACCACCAGCCGGCTGTGCGATAGTTGAGTGTTCATTGCAACGTGACCCGTCGCTCCCCGCTCACCAGCCTGCCAATCACAAAGGTCTCTTCGGCAATTTTACCCTGCAACACCGCCACCTGCTCCGCCGCGCAGACCACGACCAGGCCGACGCCCATGTTGAAGACCCGGTGCATCTCGGCCTCATCGAGGCTGCCCCGGCGCTGGATTTCGCGGAAGATCGGCGGCACCGGCCACGCGCCCGATTGCACCACCGCGCCCACACCTTCGGGCAGGACGCGCGGCAGGTTTTCGATGAAGCCGCCGCCGGTGATATGGGCCAAAGCTTTTATTGGAGACGGCTGCCGGCTGAGGAGCGGTTGCAGCGAAGCCAGGTAGGAGCGATGCGGCGCGAGCAGCGCCTCGGCCAACTCATCGCTAAGCGGCTCGCCTGCGAACACTTTGCGGATGAGGGAGTAGCCGTTGGTGTGCGGGCCGGAGGAACGCAGCCCGAGCAGCACGTCGCCCGGTTGCACCGTGGGGCGTGGCAGGAGCTGCTCGCGCTCGACGACGCCGACGATGGTGCCGGCCACATCGAACTCGCCGGCCTGATACACGCCCGGCATCTCCGCCGTCTCGCCGCCGAGCAGCGCGCAGCCGGCCTCGCGGCAGGCCGCCGCCAACCCGCCCACGACCTGCGCCACCATCTCGGGGTTTAGCTTCGAGGCGGCCACATAGTCGAGGAAGAACAGCGGGCGCGCGCCCTGCACCAGGATGTCGTTGAGACAGTGATTGACCAGATCATGACCGATGGAATCGAACCGGCCCAGTTGCGCGGCGAGTTTGACCTTGGTGCCGACGCCATCGGTCGAGGCGACGAGCACCGGCGCGCGCATCGCTTTCAGCGCGCCGGCATCGAACAGCCCGCCGAACGCGCCGATGCCGGCCAGCACCTGCGGCCCATACGTTGACTGCACCGCCTCGCGCATCAACTCCACGGCGCGGTTGCCGGCGTCGATGGAGACGCCGGCTTTTGAATAGGCGTCCGACAACGGATTGCTGCGCGAAGCGGACAAACGGATACCAGCGGATGTCTCGGCAAGCCGATTGGGCGTGCTCGGACTTGAGATCGAAAAGCGGATGGCCGATGGGGAGGTAAGTGACTCAAGGGGAGGAAGAGAATAACCGGGCGGCACCCACACGAAACGATACAGATGCTTGTGCCAGTCTTGCACGTTGGCTGGCGGCAGAATACGTTTGAATTCCAGCTTCGACCGGCCAAAGTTGTACAACATACCGACCGGGCTGCCGGTGGCCGCAAGGTAGGTAATCACTTGCCCGATTTCATCATTCGTGAGCAAATGCGGAAAGGCCTTACATTCCACGACGAGCATTTGCTCAACCCACAAGTCGAGGTACATGTAGCCGGCCAGTGAGTCGTTAACGAAGACCTCGACCCGCTTTTCGACTTCTACAACTAATCCGTCGCCGATCAGCAGTTCAGCCAGGCGTAGTTGATACACCTTTTCTGCATGACCCGGCTTCAGCTCGCTCTGCGCCTTCATAGCCAGGCCATTAACTTTGTAGGTCAACGCGTCTGCATCAGTCTTTACGAGAGCCATGCCGCATCCGTTGGTATCCGTTTATCCGCTTGGCGAAGCATCCGTTGTCGGCTACCTCACCAGCACATCCACATACGCCTCGCTGAAGTTCCCGTCCAGATCCTCGGCGATGAAGCCGACGTTGTACAACCCGGCCGGGGCCGCGATCTGCGTCCACGTCGGCGGCGTGTCGCCGAAGGTCAGCGTCGCGCCCTCCACGGTGAAATAGTCGTCCGTCGTCAGGTCGAACCAGGTGTCGAGCAGGATAAAAGTGTCGCCCGTCTCCGGCACGATCTCGCGCGGCGCGCCCTGCCCATCCGCGCCGGTGAAGCCAAAGACGGCGCGCAGCTCGCCCGTGCCGTCGAAGAACATCTTGGCATAGCGCCGGTCGCCGCCGGCATAGACGTAGAAGCCCTCCACCGAATATACAGCTGTCTCGGGCGATGAGCCATAGTCTTCGGGGTACAGCGCCGCCTGCACCACCCGCGCGCCGTCGTCAATCGCAAACAGCACCGGCTCCCAGGCGAAATCAATCGGCACCTCGGCCCCGTTCCACACCGGATAGAAAACGCCATTCACCTCCCGCGTGTCGTCGCCCTCGATGAAATCCTGATCGGCGAATTTGAGGGCGTTGCGTTGTTGATCGTACACGCCGACGAAGAGGTAGACGAAGCCGAGATTCTCACCGCGCACCACCGTGCTGAGCGTGGCCGGATTGCCGGCGGTGGAGGTGGTCGCGGAGAGCCGGATCGCGTCGAGCGTGAGCGCGCCCGCACCGGGCGCCACCACTTCGGCGTCGGGTATCGGCGTCGGGAGCGTCACCGTGCGCGTGAGTTGCCGGCCGGTGTAGTGCGCGACGAGGAAATCGTCCCACAGCGAATTCTCAGCGAAGCGTTGCGCGACGCTGGTATAGCTTTCGTAACCGGCCAGCGCGTTGCGGAAGAGTTGCGAATTCGGGAAGTAGATCGAAAGGCCGTAGGCGCCGGGCCGCTCCGGGCCGCTGGTCTCGGCGATGACGGCTTCGCCCATCGCGGACAGCAGCTTCTTGGTTGCCTCGGCGATGGCCGGGTCGTTGGTGGCCTGCACCGTCAACGCGGCGAAGTGAGCCAGGTCAATGTAGCTCGGCGGCACTTCCTTGCCGAAGATGCTTTCGAAGCTCTGCGCGTAGGTGCGGGCGCGGGCCACCTGCCTCGGGTCGGCCTCACCCGCGGCCACGGCGAAGTCGTCGAGCGCGCGCAACACGGCGGGGATGCGGGCCAGGTCCACCGCCGCCAGCGTGGCGTTGGCGGCGGTGGCGGCGGCGACCGCCTCGGCGTTGACACGGCGGCCGGTGTAATCGGCGCGGGCCTGCTCATCCAGAATCCGCTGGTCGCCGACGATGTAGCTGTTGACGATGGCGGTCGAGAGCGCTCGGCCATCCATCCCCGGATTGTTGGTGAGTTCGCCGAGGAAGGCCGAGTACGCCCAGCCGAGGCCCGGCTCCACCTCCTGTGAGGCCACCGAGTAACGGCCGTACGGCTGCACGGCGGCGAAGACTTCGACGTGGCTCATCAGGCACGCGTCGAAGCCGATGAGTTCGAACTGGCCGATGCCGGTCTCGCGGATGGCCCGGTCGAGCGAGCGGTCGAGCTCGTTGACGTACAGCAAATCGCCGAAGGCCTCCGCAATCGGCACATCATCCGCGCCGCGCCCGCGCGCGGTCGGGTCATTCCAGCCGCCCGGCCAGCCCATGCCATGATCGCTGAGGATAAGGGCGTACCTGTCCGCCGGATAGTTCTCCACGCCCCACTTGATGAAGTCCACCAGCGTGTCGCCGTCGGCCATGTTGCTTTCGCCCTCGGCCAGCGCCCGCGAGCCGATGGCGTACAGGTCATCGTCCCGAGTGATGAGGTAGCGCCGCGTGCTGTTCCAGTTGCCGTCGCCCCGGAAGCCGCCGGCGAAACGGTCGAGCTGCGAGACGATCTTCACCCGATCGGTCGAGCCGACACGCTCGGCCTCGTTGAAGTCAATGTAGATGTCTTGTTCGAGCACCTCATCATCGGCGTTTTGATACAGCAACACCGTCCACGTCTGTGTGGTGGGATTGGATGACGTGCCGCCGCCGGTGGAGGGCGCGCGGGTTGGGGGGATGGCCGTCGGGGGGCGCGGCGTGCGCGTCGGCGCTGGCCCTTCCGCGATGGCCTGCTGCGTCAGTTGCGCCGCTTCCTCGGTTTGCAGCGCGGCCCGCAGCTCGTTCAGCGTTTGCTGATCGACGCAGGCGGATAGAAGCAGACCGAGAACGACGACACTTGCGATAGTGCGACCAAAAAAAGACATGCTCTCCTCCGAACGATACCAGACGCCTGGCTAAGCGAAGCGACGGCGTCTCTACGACGAATGTTGCAGCGCGCGCCCACCGATATCTTTGCGATACTGCATCCCCTCGAAATGGATGGCCCCAACTGCGCGGTAGGCGTGTTGCAGCGCGGCTTGAAGGGCCTCGGCCCAGCCGGTGACGCCGAGCACGCGGCCACCGGCCGTCACCACCTGCCCCTCCTTAAGCGCCGTGCCCGCATGAAAGACGAGAGCGTGATCGTGCGCGGTCGCCAGACCTGTAATGACGCGGCCCATCGGGTACTCCGCCGGGTAGCCCTCCGACGCCAGCACCACGCAGGCCGCTGCTCCGCGCTTCCACTTGATCTCCTGCGTTGCCAGGTTTCCCTCGACGCACGCCTCGACCACATCGAGCAAATCCGTTTCGAGCAGCGGCAGAATCACCTGCGTCTCCGGGTCGCCGAAGCGGCAGTTGAACTCGATGACGCGCGGCCCATCCGCCGTCACCATCAAACCCGCATACAGCACACCGACGAACGGCCTCCCGTCAGCCCGTAACCCATCCACCGCCGGTTGCAGAATCGTGCGCGTGACTTCATCCATCAATGCCGGGGTTGCAATCGGCGCAGGCGCATACGCGCCCATGCCGCCGGTGTTCGGGCCACGGTCGCCGTCGAGGGCGCGCTTGTGATCCTGCGCCGCCGGCATCGCCCGCGCCGTCGCGCCATCGGTGAAGGCCAGCACCGAAAGTTCCTCACCGGTCAACCGTTCTTCGATGACGACCTCATCGCCCGCCGCGCCGAATTCGCGGTCGAGCATGATGCGGCGCAGCGCGGCCTCGGCCTCGTCGGCGCAATCGGGCACGATGACGCCCTTGCCCGCCGCCAGCCCGGAGGCTTTGATGACGACCTCATGCTCGGCGTTGAGCAGATAACGCACAGCATCATGAAAATCGGTAAAGGTTTGATGAAGCGCGCTGGGGATGCCGTGCCGGGCCATGAAACTCTTGGCGAAGGCCTTGCTGGCCTCGATTTGGGCCGCGGCCTGCGACGGGCCGAAGACTCGCAGCCCGGCTGCGCGCAACGAGTCCGCCAGGCCCGCGGCCAGCGGCGCTTCCGGCCCGATGATGATGAGTTCGATGTTGCGCTCGCGCGCGCAGGCGACGAGGGAGGGGGCGTCCTCGGCGCGGATGGGCAGATTGATGATGGGGGGAACAGTGGTTGCAGTGCCCGCATTGCCGGGCGCGATGTATAGCTCCGTGAGGCGCGGCGATTGAGCGATCTTCCACGCCAGCGCATGTTCACGGCCGCCGGAACCGACGATGAGGACTTTCATGCCTTTCGAATGTTTGACTGGGTGAAAAGGCACCGGGGTGAAAGGGCGAATGACCCCTGCACCATGTAACCCAGTCACCCGGTCAATCCGTGACGCCACGTTGCCGCAGCGTCTCTTCAATCTGCTCAAAACTGATGCCGTGCCGGCGCGCGATCTCACGCGCGTAGCTGGTGCCGAGCGGCGGGCCGGGGCGGATGCGAAAGGTGCGCCTCGCTTCGGCGCCGTTCTCGGCAGCGGTGGCCTCTGCGACCAGGCTTATCACTCGGCTCTCGCCCTCGGTATTGGCGTTGATGTCCTCAACTTGCGCCGCCAATTCGTGGAAGTGAGTGGCAAAGATACCACGAGCGCCCAACCGGCGAAAGCCGCGCACCACATCGCGGGCGAGGTACAGCCCCTCGCTCGGCGAAGTGCTGGCGAAGGTCTCGTTGAAGAGCAACAGGCTGTGCCGCGTCGCGTGCGCGAAAATCTCCGCCACGCGTTTGGCCTCCTCGCCCAGGCGGCCGGCATCCATGTGCAACTGCTCGGGTCGCGAGAAGTGAACGTAGACGGCGTCCACCGGACTCAGCCGCGCCGACTCGCCGGGCACATACAGCCCGGCCTGGAACAGCACCTGCGCCAATCCGACGGCTTGCGCGTACGTGGTCTTGCCGCCGCGATTTGGTCCGGTGAGGGTCGCCACGCGCCCCGCCGGCCCGAAGTGCAAGTCACTTGGCACAATCGCCGCGCGCAGGTCTCCGTCCGGCTCCATCATCCGCCAGGCGAGGTTGAAGTTGTACAGCCCGCGCACCTCGCTCACGCGCTCCTCGGGCGGCGCGATCTCCGCGCGGCACAGCGGCAGCCCGGCGGCGCGTAACCGGCGGATCACTTTGACCCCGCCGAGGAAGAACGCGATCTCCGGCGCGAGTTCAACCAACACTTGCACGTTGACGGCGTGATACCGGCGCAACGCCTCGGCGATCGGTTTGGCGATGTCGGCCAGCACGCTTTCGAGGTCGCGGAAGAGCGGCGAGAGGAACGGGCTTTCCATCTCGCCGCGGTGGCCGCGCAGCGATTCGGTGACCGGTTGGGGGATGACGCGGAGCGGGGCGAGGCCGGTATCCTCCTTGCGCCCGAACAGCCGCGCGAGCAACGTCTCGCCTTTGAACGGCTTGTCGTTGATGCTGAGCAGCGTCGCCTCGCGCGGGCGTAGCCGTCCATCGAGGTTGAGGCCGATGGTCACGCTCTGCACCCCGCGGATGCGGCGCACCAGGTCGGGCAATTGCGCTTCGAGCGCGGTGAAGGTGGCCTCGGTGCGGAGCGTATGCAACCGGTCGAGCAGCGCCCGCATCCCGGCAGACCGCAGCCCACCCTCCGCCGCCAGCAACGCCTCGCGCAGCGACTTCACAACCGAGACAAAGGTCTCCAGTTCCGCCAGGCGCCACACCGTTTGATAGAACACGCTCTCCTGCGTGGTGCGGAAACCGGGCGCTTGCAGTTCTTCGATCTCGGGCAACAGCGTGCGGAATTGTTCGGCCAGATCGGGCAGCCGCAGCAAATCGTCGAGGACATCCTGCCGGTAGCGGATGACCTCGGCGTGGCTGCACAAATCGAGCAGCAGGCCCTCGATTAAGCTGCGCCGGGCGAATCCGCCGCTGAGCGCCTGGGTGAGTTCAGCCAGGCCGAGATCGGCCGTCGCGCCCTCCAGCCAGCGATTGCGGTTCGATGTGACCGCACGGTCGAGGCTGGGGGGCCAGAGCAGGCTAAGGGCGGGTGGCATGTGGCAAGTTGCAGGTGGCAGGTTGAACTTGCCACGCGCAGACCTTCAACCGGCTAACGCTCTTTCAAACCCCGTCTTCGTCTGCGTCGCGTCCACGTCCATTGGGTAGATACCGGTGAAGCAGGCGTTGCAGTAGCCGCTCCCCCGCCCGAGCGCGGCCATCATCCCATCCAGCGAGAGGAAGTGCAGCGAGTCGGCGTCAATGTGGTCGCGGATTTCGTTAAGCGTCAGCTTGTGGGCGATGAGATCATGGTACCTCCCCATATCCACCCCCATGAAGCACGGGTGCGCGATGGGTGGGCAGGTGATGCGCATGTGAACCTCGCGCGCGCCCGCATCGCGCAACAGCTTCACCAGCGGGCCGGAGGTCGTGCCGCGCACGATGCTGTCGTCAATCACGATCACGCGCTGCCCGCGCAGATTCTCCTCGAGCGCGAGGAACTTGAGCGCCACGCCCTGCTTGCGCAGCGAATCGGTCGGTTGGATGAAGGTGCGGCCGATGTAACGATTCTTGATGAAGCCGTCGGTGTAGGGCAGCCCGCTCACCCGCGCGTAACCGATGGCCGCCGGCGTGCTGGAGTCCGGCACCGGGATGACGACGTCGGCCTCCACCGGCGCTTCGCGGGCCAGCGCCTCGCCCAGCCGCACGCGCACCTGATGCGTCGTCAGCCCATCCCACAAACTATCCGGCCGCGAAAAGTAAATGTGCTCGAACGTGCAGCGCGCCAACTGTTTCTCCGGCTCCATCGCCTGCCGCACGCGCAAAGCGCTGTTGCTCAGCGCCACGATCTCGCCCGGCTTTACCTCGCGGATGGCCTCGCAGCCCAGGGTGCGCAGCGCGCCCGACTCCGAGGCGACCGCATGTCCGCCGCTCGGCAGCCGCCCGACGCTGAGCGGATGAAACCCCCACGGGTCGCGCACGGCGTACACCCCATCGCGGGTGAGGATGGCCAGGCAGTACGCGCCGTTCCATTTGGGCATTGTGGCCTCGATGCGCTCGGCCCACGTCGCGCCCGGCGCGCCGGCCAGCATCATCGTCATCACCTCGCTATCGGAGCCGGCCTGCAGGCCCACGCCGCGCTGCAATAACGCCCGGCGCAACTCGGCGGTGTTGATGAGGTTGCCGTTGTGGGCCAGCGCCACCGGGCCGTGCATGGTCTCGATGAGGAAGGGCTGCGCATTGCGGATGCTGGATGAGCCGGTGGTGGAGTAACGGGTGTGGCCGATGGCGAAGTGACCGGCCAGCGGGGCGAGGTTGTGGGGAGCGAAGACCTGCGCCACCAGGCCGATGTCTTTGTGCATGCGGATTGAGGCGCCGTCGGAGACGGCGATGCCGGCGGCCTCCTGCCCCCGATGCTGCAACGCATACAGCCCGAAGAAGGCCATGCGGGCCACATCCTCGCTGGGCGCGTAGATGCCGATGACGCCGCATTCGTGTTGAGGCTTGTCCATTCAATCTCCCAGCACCGACCTGACCGAGTCTAGCCGCTCGGTGAGTAATTGCAAATCATCCGCGCCCACCGTCACATGCCCGAGCTTTCGCCCGGCGCGCGGCGCCTTGCCGTACAGATGCAGATACGCGCCCGGGATGTTGAGCATGGCCCGGGTATCGGGCAGCGCGCCGATGAGGTTGACCATCGCCGCGTGGCCGCGCAGCGCCGTCGAGCCGAGCGGCCAGCCGAGGACGGCGCGCAGATGATTCTCGAACTGGCTGGTCGCCGCGCCCTCGATCGTCCAGTGCCCGGAGTTGTGGACGCGCGGGGCCATCTCGTTGGCGAGCAATCCCCCCTGGCGCTCGAAGAACTCGATGGCGAGGACGCCGACGTATTCGAGGGCGGCGAGGAGGCGGGCGGCATATGTCTCAGCCAGAGACTGCAGAACCGGAGAAACGTGCGGCGCGACCGAGACGCGCAGGATGCCGTCGCGGTGCTCGTTGGCGATGAGGGGGTAATACGCCGTTGCGCCGGCGCGCCCACAGACCGCGATCAGCGACAGCTCGCGTTCGAACGGCACGAAGGCCTCGACGATGAGCGGCGCGCCGCCGAGTTCGCGCCACGCGGCGTCAACCGCCTCGCGCGTGCGCAACACCACCTGCCCTTTGCCGTCGTAGCCGAAGCGGCGCGTCTTCAGCACGGCGGGCAGCCCCATCTCCGCGATGGCGGCCTCCAGTTCGGCGCGCGTGTTCACCGGCGCGAAGGGTGGGGTGGGGATGCTGAGTTCGCGGAACAGGGTCTTCTCGTGCAGCCGGTCTTGCGCGGCGTGCAGCGCGCCCGGCGGCGGGTAGACCGGCGCGAACTGTTCGAGCCAGCGCGCGGTCTCCACCGGCACGTTCTCGAACTCGTACGTCATCACCGCCACACCCTCCGCGAAGCGCCGCAGGGCCGCGAAGTCACCGTACTCCGCGACGACTTGCTCCGCGAGGTGGCTGGCGGGCGAATCCGGCGCAGGGTCGAAGAATCGAAAGCGCAGCCCGAGCGGATACCCGGCCAGCGCCAGCATCCGCCCCAGTTGCCCGGCGCCCAGAATGCCGATGAGGTGAGTCACTGAAGATTCCGACGGGGAGCGGGGGAGTCTCCCCTGCATCCCTGCACCCATGCTCCCTCGCCCCTATTGGCGCGGGTCAGGATTGTCCAATACATTCTTCGTCTGCGCCTCACGATAAGCCCGCAACGCTTCGCGGAACTGCGGATGTTTGTTGGCGAGGATGGCGGTCGCAAGCAGGGCGGCGTTCACCGCGCCCGCCCGGCCGATGGCGAGCGTGCCCACCGGAATCCCCGCCGGCATCTGGGCGATGGAGAGCAACGAGTCCATGCCCCTGAGCGCGTGGCTTTCGACCGGCACGCCGAGCACGGGCAGCGTCGTCCTGGCCGCCGCCATGCCGGGCAGATGCGCGGCGCCGCCCGCGCCGGCGATGATGACCTCGAGGCCGCGCGCCTCGGCGGTGCCCGCGTACTCGAACAGCAAATCGGGCGTGCGATGCGCCGAGACCACGCGGACTTCATGCGGCACGCCGAGCTGTGCGAGCGTGTGGGCCGCCTGCTGCATCGTCTCCCAATCGGATTTCGAACCCATGATGACGCCGACGAGTGCCTGACTCACGGGATGACTGGATGACCGGGCGACCAGGTGACCAGGTGAGAGTGTCACCCGGTCACCCACTCACCCCGTCACGCTAAACTGAAGTGCTTGAGATTTCGAAGGAGCCTCGGCTCCACCGGATAGCCGCCCGGCTGAAAGACGTTGCCGGTGAGCAGTTCGTAAATGGCGATGTAGCGCTGGCTGGCCGTGATCCACAACGCCTCCGGCATGGCCGGCGGCTCGCCGTCGCCGCGATAGCCCCGCGCCGCATATTCCAGCCGCACGAACTCTTTGTCGAAGTTCTCCGGCTCCTCGCCGGCGGCAAAGCGCTCGGCGTAGGTGTCGGCCTTCCAATAACGCGAGGAGTCCGGCGTGTGAACTTCGTCAATCAACAGGATCTCACCCTCGGCGGTCCGCCCGAACTCGTACTTGGTGTCCACGAGGATGAGGCCTGCCCGCGCGGCCACCGCCTGCCCGCGAGCGAAGACCGCCAGCGCCGACTCCATCACGCGTTCCCACGCCCGCGCGTCCAGCAATCCCTTCGATACAACCTCGGCGCACGTCAGGCGTTCGTCGTGCCCGGTCGGCCCGCCCTTGGTAGTGGGGGTGATGATGGGCGCAGGCAGGGCTTCATTTTTTCGCAGGCCCTCGGGGAAGGTGTGGCCGTAAATCTCGCGTTCGCCCAGCGCGTAGCGATGCCACAGCGCGGTGCCGGTGACGCCGGTGATGTATCCGCGCACCACAACCTCGACCGGCAGCGGCGTCACCTCGCGCATGATAGAGGCGTTGGGGTCGGGAACAGAGATCAGAGAATTGGGAATGAGCGAATGGGTTTGCGCGAACCACCAGGCGCTGAGTTGATTGAGCACCTGGCCTTTGTACGGCGCCGCACCGAGAATGCGGTCGAAGGCCGAGAGCCGGTCGGTGGTGACGATGAGCCGCTGCCCATCGGCGAGCGAGTACCACTCGCGCACCTTGCCCGCCGCGCGACCCGGCAGAGATAGATGAGTCTCGGTGAGGGCGAGAGGGAGTACGGCGCGAAGCCTGTCGCTGGTGAGCATAAAGGTGGAGGGTAGAGAACAGAGTGTAACGAGCAATACTCTCTACTCTCTACTTTCTACTCCAGGGCATGTGCAAGGTCGCCGAGTCCGCCCTCATCCCCCGGCCCCTTCTCCCAGCGGGAGAAGGGGAGCCGGCCCTGACAATTGGGAGTAGCGTTCAACGGGTGCGATCCACTCCCTCTCCCAGCGGGAGAGGGCAGGGGTGAGGGAGAAATGTCGGCATCGTTTGGACTTTGCACATGCCCTACTTTCTACTCGCTATCTGTCTTGCGCCTTCCGCCATCCCGGTGGCAATCACCGCCTTGGCCACATCCACCACGATGAAGGGCGCGATGCCGCCAGCCCAGCCCTGCGTCCAATCCCCGCCGAGGAAACCATACGTCAGCCACGCCGCGCCGAAGGCGTAGATGACGGCCACCCCGGCGAGGCCGGCGATGAAGCGCACGATGGTCGCGCGCCCAAAACCCTTTTCGGCGAGGTAGCCCGCCACCAGCGCGCCGGCGACAAAGCCGATGAGGTATCCCGCCGAGGGCCGCAGCCACACCAGCGTGCCGAGGCCGCCCGCATCGATCGGCAGGCCGGCGGTGATGGCGGTGACGTACAGGACCTGGCTGAGCGCTCCATCCTTCGCGCCCAGCGTCAGCCCGGCCAGCAACACAAACAGCACTTGCAGGGTGATGGGAACCGGCTGCAACTCCACCGTGAGGCGCGCGCCGAGGGCGGTGAGGGCGGCAAAGCCGGCGATGGCGACGATGCGGACGATGGGCGCGTGTGAAAGGCGCGTGGCGATGAACGTGGCAAGCATAGGATCAGTGGACAGAGCGCGGAGTGATTGTCAATCACCCCGGCACCCGATCGCCAATCAGGAAATGGAGCGCACCCCGTTTTCGAACAACATTAGACCCAATCCGGCCTGCCCGCCCCGGGTAAAGTGCGGATGCTGATACGGGAAGATATGGTTCTCGGGATGGGGCATCAGCCCGAGGACGTTGCCCTGCGGATTGCAGATCCCGGCGATGTCGGCGATGGAGCCATTCGGGTTGGCCGGATACTGCTCGTCGGCGGGTGAGCCGTCGGCGTTGGCGTAGGTCAGTGCAATCTGGTCGTCCATGTTCAAATCGGCCAGCAGCTTCGGGTCGCTGAGGATGAAGTTGCCCTCGCCATGCGCGACCGGGCAATGGATGAGTTCATCCAGGCCGCGCGTCCACAGACATTTCTGCGAGCGCGGTTTCAGCGTCACCCAGCGGCACTCGAAGCGGCCGCGCGCATTGAACGTCAGAGTAGCCTGCGGCTCTCGCTCACCGGCGGCCCGTCTCCCGCCGGGGGAGGAGAGGATTCCGCCTTTGACCAGCGCCTGAAAACCGTTGCAGATACCGATGACGGGCCTGCCGCTGGCGACGAACTCGCGCGCCGCCTCGGCGAAGTACGTTTTCAAATCCAGCCCCATCAATTTGCCCGCGCCGAGCGCATCGGCATATGAGAAGCCGCCGGGAAGCGCCAATAATTGATAACGGATGATTGGGATGCGCTGCTCGCGCAGTGTGTTGAGCGGCACGATCTCCGGCTGCGCGCCGGCGAGTTCGAGCGCGCGCGCCACGTCGTGATCGCGGTTGCTGCCGTTGGCGTGGAGGATGAGGGCGCGCGGTTTCATTGTTTTCGCTCACCCCGGCCTCGCTCCGGCTGCGTCCGGGGAGGCTGCCACGCGTCGCCGAGTTGCGCGACGCTCAGTGAGATCAGCCTTTGGGTAGTGTCGCTGATGGTGAGCCGCGGGCCGCCCGTCACCATCCCAACACGCGTGACGGGTTGCCCGGCCAGCAAGCGTTCGAACTCCGCGCAATGCGCCGGCTCCACCTCGGCCAGCAGCCGCCCGTTGGATTCGCTGAACAGCGCCGTCACGGCATCCTCCGTGGCGAGCGTCAGCGCCATCCCCAGCCGCCCGCCGATGCACATCTCCGCCGCCGCGACGGCCAGGCCGCCCTCGCTCAAATCGTGACACGCCCGCACCAGACCGGCGGACATTGCGGTGTGCAATAGACGATAGAGTGCGGGGGCATTAGCGGGCAACGCAGGCACGACCTGAGATCGGTTACCGGGTATTGAATTGCCCTGCGCCGATGACGGATAACCAATAACGCCAAGATGGGACCCGCCAAATTCGGGCCGCGTCTCGCCGAGCAGATAAATGATGTTGCCGGCGGCTTTCAAATCCATCGTCACCGCGCGGGTCACAGCCTCGATTAGGCCGATGGCCGAGATGAGGAGGGTGGGCGGGATGGCGTGCCGCTGCCCATCCGCGCCGAGGTATTCGTTGTTGAGCGAGTCTTTGCCGGAGATGAAGGGCGTGCCGTAGTGCAGCGCCGCATCGTGACAGCCGCGCGCGGCCTCCACCAGCGCGCCGAGCGTCTCGGGCCGCTTCGGGTCGCCCCAGCAGAAGTTGTCGAGGAGGGCGAGGCGGGCCGGGTCTGCGCCAACGGCCACCGCATTGCGGATGGCCTCATCCACCACGCTGACGGCCATACGATACGGGTCGAGCCTGCCGAACTGTGGATTGATGCCGTTGCTCACCACCAGGCCGCGCAGCCCCGTCGTCCCCGCCGGCTTGAGCACACACGCATCCGAAGGCCCATCGTTGACCGCGCCGGTGAGGGGCTTCACTACCGTGCCGCCCTGCACCTCGTGGTCGTACACGCGAATGACCTCCGCTTTGGAGGCGATGGTGGGGTGGGCGAGGAGCTGCAGCAGGACGGAGTTGAAATCGAGCACTGGAGGACCGGACAATTCTTCCATCACCCGTTCTTCAATCCGCGCCGTGAGTTGTCGTTGCGGGAGGCCGCCGTGCAGAAAGTCATTGGCGAGATCGAGCACGCGTTTGTCGCCATAGCGCGCGCTGAGGCGGCCGGTGTCCGTGAACGCGCCGATGTCGGTGAGCTCAACATCGAAGGTATCGCAGACCGCCTGCAGCCGGGCCACCGCCTCCGGCGCGACAGCCAGCACCATCCGCTCCTGCGCCTCGCTCAGCCAAATCTCCCATGGCGCGAGACCGGCGTACTTCAGGCGCACGCGGCTCAAATCCACCTCGGCCCCGCCGCCCGAGGCCATCTCGCCCACCGCCGAGGAAAGGCCGCCCGCGCCACAATCGGTGATGGCGTGATACAGGCCCGCGTCGCGCGCGCGCGTGATGACCTCAATCAGGCCCTTCTCGATGATGGGGTCGCCGATCTGCACCGACGCGCCGGCCACCTCGCCGGTTTGCGCATCCATCGTCATCGAGGAAAACGTCGCGCCGCGCAGCCCATCGCGGCCGGTGCGCCCGCCGAGCACGATCACGCGGTCGCCGGGCTGCGGCGCGCGCGGATGTGCCCCTTTGGGCGCCAGGCCGACGCAGCCGCAGAAGACCAGCGGGTTGGCCGTGTAGCCCGCGTCGTACACGATGGCGCCGTTCACCGTTGGCAGGCCGATCTTGTTGCCGTAGTCTTGAATGCCCGCGACGACGCCGGAGCGCACCCGGCGCGGATGCAGCACGCCGGCGGGCAGCGCGGCGGAGTCAACGTCGTGCGGGCCGAAGCACAGCACATCGGTGGCGGCGATGGGTTTGGCGCTCACGCCGAGCACATCGCGAATGACGCCGCCCACGCCTGTGTTCGCGCCGCCAAACGGCTCGATGGCCGACGGGTGGTTGTGCGTCTCGACCTTGAACGACACCTCGTGCTCATCGTCGAAGTCAATGATGCCGGCGTTGTCCACGAAGGCCGAGCGCACCCACGGCGCGGCGATCTGGTCGGTGGCGGCTTTGAGGTAGGTTCTGAGTAACCCGTTGATCTCAGTTGCAGGTTGCCGGTTGGAACGATCAACCTGCCAGTCTGCAACATTGATTTTCGCTTTGAACGTCTTGTGGACGCAATGCTCGCTCCACGTCTGCGCGATCATCTCGAACTCGACGTCGGTCGGGTCGCGGCCTTCGGAACGAAAGTAGTGTTGCACGGCCAGCATCTCGATCAGATCGAGCGCGGCCCGCCGGTCACGGCTGAGGGCGAGCAACTCTTCCGGCTCCAGTTCGCGCACGGGGATGATCGCGATCCGGTCATTCGCGGTGGCCGCGCCCGGGAAATGCGGCTCAATCGGCCCAAGGGCGTAGTGCTGGATGACGTCGTTTGCCAGCAGACCGCGCGCCAATTGATGCAGGTCGGCCTCGCGCAGACCGCGACCCGCGACCACGTACCGCTGGCCCGTTGCCGCGCGCGTCACCCCCGCAATCCCCAACTCCTGCGCCGCGCGCACAATCTGCTCGGCCACCGGATCGGTGACGCCGGGCCGCAACGCAACTTCAATGACGGTTGACGGCTTACGGATGACGGGCGACTGATGATTGCGCCATTCGAACGCTTGCGAGATCGGGTTGCTGAGCAGTTCGCGGGCCAGGCGGCAGCGGTCGGCTTCGGTGAGCGCGCCTTCGAGGAAGTACAGATCGGCGCAGCGCAGGCCGGTGAGGTGCGTCAGGCCGAGGGCGTGCGCGTCGTGCAGCAAACCGGCGGCGCGTGGATCAGCGCCGCGCGGTGAGACGATGAGGCAGTGAATGGGTAGCGACATTGGCCAGCAATGGAAAGACGGCGACCCCAGGCGACAAACGTGCTAAATTGGCACGGACGTTGAGATGTGACGATTGTAGGAGACGGGCACGGGCGGCGCAAGGGCCGGACTGTGGTGAAGTGTAGGAAAGATGCGCCGGAAATCTTGGTGATTGTGTGGGCAGCGGATGGTGGCAGCGGATGGTGGCAGCGGATGGAATCCGCGACATCCGCTGATCCGTTCAGGATTCCGGTGTCGTTATCCGCTTAACTTCTCCATCCACCGTTCCGGCGCGCGGAGCACCTCGAAGCCGCCGTAGCGCCGATACAGTTCGTGCGCGTCGCGGGTAGCGAGCATAAAGCGCCGCAGGTCCTGCAAATCCGGGTGGGCGATGACGCTCGCGATCAACCATTTCCCCAGCCCGCGCCGGCGCGCAGTTTCGAGGATGAAGACATCGCACAGCCAGGCGAAAGTGGCGTAGTCGGTGACGACGCGGGCGAAGCCGACTTGCTCCCCTTCACCATACACACCGAAGCACAGCGAGTGTGCGATGGATCGGCGCACGACCTCGAGCGGGCGGCCCTGCGCCCAGTACGAGCGGAGGCTGAGGTAGTCGTGGATGAGGGGGATGTTCAGCTTCGATTTGTCCGTGCTCAGGGTGAAGACGTCGTGGTGAAGTTCGTAAGTTGTCATCGCGAAAGGGGAGACGCGCCAGCGGCGCGTCTCGATGAGATAACCCTGCGCTCTTTGCGTGCCCTGCGATTTATTCGACTGCGTACACCCGTGTGAGTTGCGACTTGCCTTTCAGCGCCACCGGCGGCATTTCGCGGGCGGGCACTTCGCCGTTCAAGTTCGCCGCCGCCCAGGTATCGGCGCTC
This sequence comes from uncultured Anaerolineales bacterium, assembly GCA_964608265.1. Lineage (GTDB taxonomy): Bacteria > Chloroflexota > Anaerolineae > Anaerolineales > UBA6663 > JANWXR01. The sequence continues at coordinate 46,101 of CAZSNP010000001.1, forward strand.
ACGAGGATGTCGGTGTTCCAATCCTTGTTGAGGCCGTCAATGCGCGAGGCCACGTTGACCACATCGCCAATGACGGTGTACTCCATCCGCGCCGGGCTGCCGACGTTGCCGGCCACAATCGCGCCGCTATGAACGCCCATGCCGATGTGCACCTCCGGGTCGCCGTTGGCGATCTGCGTGCGGTTGAAGCCGGCCATCGCCGCGCGCATCGCCAGCGCGGCCCGCACCGCGCGGCGGGCGTGGTCGGCGTGTTGCGTCGGCTCGCCGAAGACCGCCAGCAGGCTGTCGCCGCCGAATTTGTTGATCCAGCCGCCGTGCCGTTGAATCACCGGCTCGACGGCGGCGAAGTAGCGATTGAGCAAATCCACCACGTCCTCCGGCGTGAGTGATTCGCTGATGGTCGTGAAGCCACGGATGTCGGCGAAGAGGATGCTGACGGTGACGGCGTGCCCGCCCAGCTTCACGCCGCGCTTCATCACATCCTCGGCCAGTTCCGGCGCGAGGTAGCGGCCAAAGGCATCGCGCAGCCGCTCGCGTTCGTTCAGGCCCTCGGTCATCAGGTTGAAGCCCTCGAAGAGGGTGGCGAATTCGTCCGTCGTCGTCACCGGCAGCTTGGCGTCAAAGTCGCCCTCCTCGACCCTGCCCATCGCCGTCACCATGTCCTTGGCGGCCCGCGTGATGCCGAGGGCCATCACCACCGCGAAGGTCACCATCACGCCGATGCTGGCCGCGATCAACACCAGCACCCAGACCTGCAAATCGAACATGATGGCGTTGACGTCGGTGGCATCGAGGCCGGCCGCCAGGCCGATGTTGACGAGCAGGTCGCGCGCCCGCACCAGCGTTGTGGTGCCCAGGATGACGAGCGGCGCGAACACGGCGAAGAGCGAGAGCAGCAGCAGTTTGCGCCGCATCCCCAGCCCGACCACCTGGCCGCGCTCCGGCAGCGAGAGCGTGTCGATCTGCGCCCACAGCCAGGGCAGCACCGGGCGGATGGTGTTGTCGGCGGAGAAGTACTCGAACACCCCGTGGCTGGTGGAGACCAGCACGGCAATGAGGAGCAGATTGATGTATTGGTTGAGGCTCAATCCGAAATTGAAAAACGTATTCGCGATGACGACGAGCAGCGTGATCGAGGCCAGGAACGACGGCAGGTGCAACAGCATGATGCGCTGGCCGGTGTAATACGGCAGGTTGAGGGCGCGCACCACGGCCCGGCCATAGTCGGCGTCCGGCGCGCGGTTGAGGGCGGCGGCGATGGGCCGCATCTCGCGCCCGATGCGCCACACATCCAGCGCGATGGTGGGCACGAAGGCCAGCGGGCCGAGGATGAGGAAGAGCAGCGCGGCCTGTTCGCGGGTGAGGTCGAGGCCGAAGGTGAAGAGCAGCGCGCCGCCCGCCAGCGCCGAGCCGGTGCCGATGAAATAGTTGCGGAGCAGCCGGTTGCGCAGCGTGGCGGCTGTGAGAGGCGGGGCGGTCATCGCGCCCGAAGTGTACCGCAATTCGCGGCCCGCGCCGGTGAAAACCCGCTCGCAGCGGCTGAGGAGGATTCGCTCGCGCTCGTACAGGCGGATGGCGGCGACGTTGCGCCGGGTGACGGCGCAGGCCGAGACCGTGATGGCCAGGCACGCCAGGGCGAGGCGGGGTTTCAGGGTGAAAGCGGACGGAGTTGCGGGAGGTATTCGAGCAACGCCAGCACGGCATAGAGCAGCGCCACGGCCAGGCTGTTGTTGAGGATGTGGATGGCAATGGCCGTCCACAACGAGCGCGTGTATTCATACACCAGCGCGATGGCCACGCCCATGATGAAACTGGAGACGACGACGCCGAGCGAATCGTAGTGGGCGAGGCCAAAGAGCGTCGCACTGATGAGGGCCGCGACCCACACGCGATAGCGCCCGCGCAGCCAGGTGTACAGCGCGCCGCGAAAGAACAGCTCCTCCGAGATCGGCGCGAGCACGCCGGCCACGAGTAACGTGACCGCGAACCGGCTCAGTGAAAAGCCGGAGCCAAGCAGCGCCTGGCGCGTTTGCAGGCTGTCGAAGTTGCCCTCGACCAGCCACAACACGACAATAGAGATCAGGCCGCGCAAAGGGATGAGGGCGAGGGTGAGGCCGGCGATGAGCAGCAGCCACCGCCAGCGCCAGCGCGCCGGGAACAGGCCGAGGCCGGCCCAACTCAACCGCCCCCGGCGGATGCCGAAGACATACACCGTGCCGGCCAGGCCGATGAAGTTCGCCAGCCCGGTTCCGGCCAGCCCCAGCGTCGTGTCCTCGCCGGCGACGACATGGGCCAGGGCGCCGAGCAGCGCGAACAACCCGACGCCGACGCCGAGGTAGAGCGCCAGGTCAACCCAGCGCGAGGGCGGCGCGGGCGGAGGATCGGGCAAGGCAGCGCCTGTGGCGCCGGCCACTTCGGTCATGCAAACACCCACAGCCAACCGAGCGGCGCGAGGGCGATGAGATAAACGATCGCCGCCACTGTGAGCGCGGCGAAGTACAACCGGCCCGGCACGCCCCAACCTGCATCGCGCCAGCTCAAGGCCGCGCAGATCACCATCACCACTGCCAGCCCGATGAGGACCGGCGGGAGGGCGAAGAGCGGCATGGCCTCGGGCGGCAACCCAAACAGCACGATGAAGTCGGGGCGCAGCGAGCTGGCGATGATGACGGCCACCGCGCCAAAGATGAAGGTGACGGACAGCACGCCGGCCAGCACCACGACGGCCCGCGCCGCCCAGCGTCCCAGCCGTGCGCGCACCGGTTGCGCCGGCCGATCGCTTCTGCTCATGGCGCGGATCAGAAACGAGATCGGATACACGAGCAGCGGCGTGAGCAGAAAGAGCGCGCATACCACGGCCAGCGCGATGAGCCCGAGCGCGCGCCAATCCACCGCCTCGGGTGCGCCGTTGAGGCTTTGCAGCACGGCCCACGCCACCGGCGTCATCACCATGGTGCGCGGCGTGTAAAACTCGACATTGGGTTTGGCGGTCACACAACTTGTGTCGGGTTGTGAACGGGGGTTATCGAGGAAGGCGTACATCACGTCGGCCGGGCAGTCGCCGCTCAGCGCGCCGCCGTGTCCGGCGGTCGGCAGCGTGACGACGAAGCTGTTGCTCAACGTGCGCGCCGCCGCCTCGCCAAAGGCCGGCGGGGTGATGGGGTCAAAGCGGCCATTGATGATGAGGGCCGGGATGTCGCTGACTACCGGATCGTCAATGCTGTTGGGCAGCGTCGGCACGGACCAGTCAGCGCACAGTTCCGCGAAGTAATCGGCGGAACTGTCGGTGACGCGGGCGATTTCGGGGCGCACCGCCGCGAGCGGCAGATCGGCGGCGGTGAAATCGGCATCCTCCGCGCAGAAGGTGGTGTTGTACATGCCGCCGGCGAAGGTGCGGTCAAAGGCGATGAAGGGCCAAAAGACTCGCAGCAGCACACTGTCGCCGGTGTCGCGCAGCTCGTAGATCATCTTCGGCAGGCCGGGCAGGGCTTCGGACGAATAAAGGAACTGGAAGAGGAGGTTGACGAGCGTATCACCGTCGAGCACGGCGGTGTAGCGGTCGCCGGTATCGTTGTCGGCGATCCGAATCCGCGCCGGCTCGGCGTTGAGCTTCTCGACCAATTGATAAAAGACGTTGGCGAGGTCAGGATAGGTGCGGTTGCACTCAGCCTCCGCCGCGCAGGCGCCAAAGAACTCATCGAAGGCGCGCTGCATCGAGCGCGGCACCTCGGCGGCGAAGTTGATATCCGGCGGCGCCACCGAGTCGAGGACGACCGCGCGCAGGCCGGCCGGGTTTTGCCGCATGGCGTGCAGGGCCAGCAGCGTGCCATACGACACACCGTACAGGTTGATCTGCTCGTAGCCCAACGCCACGCGCAGGGCTTCGATGTCGTTGGCGTTCTCCACGCTGTCGAACGCGGCCAGGTTGACGCCCTCGGCTTGCAGGCGCTCGCGGCACTCGCGGTATGCCGCCAGCGCGAGCCGTTCGCCCTCCTCCAGCGAAAGGCGCTGCTCGATGGTGTCGATAGTCAGGTCGGTGATCTCGCTGCACATCAACGCCGGCTCCGAATTCAGCGTGCCGCGCTGATCGAAGATCACCAGGTCGCGGTTGCGGCGCAGCGGGCTTAGGCCCGCCAACGGGAAGAGGATGGTGGTGAAGACATCAATGCTCGAACCGCCCGGCCCGCCCTGCAACATCACCAGCGGATCGGGCGCGGGGTTTGGGTCGGTGCTCTTCACGATCACCACCGCGAGGCGGAGGGTCGGCCCGTTCGGGTTGGCGTATTCCTCGGGCACCGTCAGCCAGCCGCACTCGTAATCCGCGCCCTCAGTGGCGGTCGCCGGGCCGGTGAAGTCCGCGAAGCTCGCGCACGGGGCGACGACGTAGTTGGAACTGGATTGCGCCAATGGCGTGGCGACGGCGGGTGCGGCGCCATTGGCCGTGATCAGCGTCACGAGCAGGCTGAGGCGGAAGAGGCGAAGCATGGGCATAAAGGCGGAGACGCGCCACCGGCGCGTCTCTGTGAAGTAATGGTGAACCATCCGTTGAGACTACCGATCCAGCAATGAACCGAGCACCGCGCCGCCGACCCCGCCGCTGCTTGAGCCGCCGGTGGAGGCATACGGCAGGATGGCCCTGGCCAGATTCTGTGTCGGCATGGTCTGCAGCCAGATGCGGCCCGGCCCGCGCAGAGTGGCCAGGAACAAGCCCTCGCCGCCGAAGAGGATGTTAGTGATGCCCTTCACCATTTCCACATCGAAGCCGACCGTCGGCTCGTACATCGCCACATGTCCGGTATCCACCTTGAGCATCTGATTGTTTTCGAGCGTGTACTCGACGATCTCGCCGTCGAGGCAGACGAAGGCCACCCCCGGCCCGGTGAGCTTCTGCATGATGAAGCCCTCGCCGCCGAAGAAGCCCGCCCCCAGTTTGCGCCGGAAGTGAATGTCGAGGCCGACGGTTTTTTCCGCGCACAGGAAGGCGGTCTTCTGGCAGATCATCTGCTGCCCCTCGGCCAGCTGCACCGGCACGATCTTGCCGGGGAAGTCTGAGGCGAAGGCAACGATGCCCTTACCACCCGTGCTGGTGTACTCGACGAGGAAGAGCGACTCACCGCTGACGGCGCGCTTGAAGATGCCGCCCAGGCCACCGCCGCGCCCGCCGGTCTTCATGTCGATGTTGCTGCTCATCCACGACATGCCGCCGCTTTCGGAATAGACCGTTTCACCGGGATCAAGCTCGAGGATAACGGCCTGCAACGTCGAGCCGATGATCTTGTATTCCATGCCGGTGATGCCCCTGCCACTGCCGGTGACAACGGGATCGGGAAGGTCGAGACGATTGGTCATTGGGAGGCTCCTGTGTTCGAGAAAGTGCCGGGATTATAGCGCCGTCGCCCTGACCCGGTTGAAGGTCAGGGCACAACCGGCTGACGCCTCACGCCGCGGCTGGCGGGGATGTTTCCAGCCGCTCGCGCTGTTCCCCCGATCAGGCCAGTAGCAGCAGCCGATGAAGTTGGCATCATGTACTCCGGGCTGAGGAGCGCTTCGAGCGCATGGGCGCCCGCAGCGGGTCGGATAGGGCTGTGCGCGTTTCCGGGCCGCTGGTGAAAACAAACGGCGCGTTGGCAGGTGCGGCCTGCCCGCATGCCACACCGTTCAGGCCGACCATGGACTTTGCAATCACCCTGAGATTAAGCCGTCTTGAGCGCAGGGAATTGGATAGGTGAAGTAAAATAGGGGCTGCCAGTTGTAACCTCGCCTGGGCGGAGTGTCAGCATGCCTGTCAAAGCCAAAGCCTCCAGGACGAATCTGGACGACCCCAAACTCTTCCTCAATCGCGAGTTGAGCCTGCTCGAGTTTCAACGACGCGTGTTGCAGGAAGCGCAAGACCCCAACAACCCGTTGCTCGAACGCGTCAAATTCCTGGCCATCGTCGGCTCGAACCTGGATGAGTTCTTCATGGTGCGGGTGGGTGGATTGTGGCAGCAGGTGGATGCCGGCGTGGTGGAGATTTCCCCGGACGGCCTGACGCCCGCCGAACAGTTGGCCGCCATTCGAAAACTCGCGCACACGTTGATGTCGGAGGCCCGCGCGTCCTGGAGCAAGGATCTGCAACCCAGGCTGGCCGAGGCCGGGGTGCACATCCTCAACTACAGCCAGCTCGACGCCGGCCAGAAGGCGCGCGTTGACGAATACTTTGATCAGGTGGTCTTCCCGGTGCTCACCCCGCTGGCCTTCGACCCGGGACGACCTTTCCCGCACATCTCCAACCTCAGCCTCAACCTGGCCGTGCTCATCCGCGACAAGAAGAAGCAGGAGCGTTTTGCCCGGGTGAAGGTGCCCAACACCCTGCCGCGCCTCGTGCCGCTCAAGCGCTCCTCCGGGGCGACGCGCAAAGACGGCACGGTGCCGCACAATCACTACTTCGTCTGGCTCGAGCAGGTCATCGCCGCGCATCTGCAAACCCTCTTCCCCGGCATGCAGATTGTCGAGGCCCATCCGTTTCACGTCACGCGCGACGCCGACGTGGTGATCAAGGAACTGGAGGCTGCGGATCTGCTGGCCTCGATGGAGCAGACGGTGCGCGAACGCCGCTTCGGCTCGGTGGTGCGGGTGAAGATCACGGCCTCGATGCCCGAGCATGTGCGTGGTCTGCTGGTGAAGGAGCTGGAGGTTGACGCGAAGGACGTGTACGTCCTGAACGATCCGCTCGGTCTGTCGGATTTGCGCGCGCTGTACGGCGCGGTGGATCGCTACGACTTGAAGGACGCGCCCTTCGTGCCGGCGGTCCCGCCGCAACTCAGCGGCAAGAGCATCAACGGCAATCTGTTTACGGCCATCCGCCAGAGCGACATCCTGCTGCATCACCCGTACGACTCATTCCTGCCGGTGATTGATTTCCTCAAGCAGGCCGCCACCGACCCGGACGTGCTGGCCATCAAGCAGACACTGTACCGGGTGGGGCGCAACGCGCCGGTGGTGGAGGCGCTGCTCGAAGCCATCGAGAACGGCAAACAGGTAGCGGTGCTGGTGGAACTGAAAGCGCGCTTCGACGAGGAGAGCAACATCGGCTGGGCGCGCAAACTGGAAGACGAAGGCGTGCACGTGGTCTACGGGCTGCTCGGGCTGAAGACGCACAGCAAGATCGCGCTGGTGGTGCGCAAGGAGGGCGAGCGCATCCGCCGCTACGTGCACCTGGCCACCGGCAACTATAACGTTGTCACCTCGCAGATCTACACCGACATCGGCCTGTTCACCGCCGATGACGACATCGGCGCGGACGCCACGGATCTGTTCAACTATCTCACCGGGTACAGCGCCAAGACCAGGTTCCGCAAACTCCTCGTCGCCCCCATCAACCTGCGCGAGCGGATGACGGAGCTGGTCGAGCGCGAGATGAAGCTGGCCAAAGGCGGCAGGGAGGCGCGGCTGATTTTCAAGATGAATGCCCTGACCGACAAGGGCATGATCCAGCAACTCTATCGCGCCTCGCAGGCCGGGGTGAAGATCGAGCTGATCTGTCGCGGTATGTGCTGCCTGCGGCCCGGCGTGCCCGGCGTCAGCGACAACATCCGCGTCGTCAGCATCGTCGGGCGCTTCCTCGAGCACAGCCGCATCTACTTCTTCAACAACGGCGGCGACCACGAAATCTACATCGGCAGCGCGGATGTGATGACGCGCAACATTGACCGGCGCGTTGAAGTGCTCTTCCCGTTACAGGATCAGCGCCTGATCAGGCAAGTGCGTGAAGACATCCTCGGCGCTTACCTGGGCGATACGGTGAAGGCGCGCGAATTGTTGACGACCGGCGCCTACGAGTGGGTGCGGCCACGCAAGGATCAGGCGCAGTTCAGCGCGCAAGCCGTGCTGCTCAATCATCGGGCGAACGGCGGCCGGACCTAATCCCGTCACACCGTATCAATCGAATAGCCATAGCTGGGCGCCTGTGCCGGTTGATGGGCGGCGACCACGGCGCTATACAGCGATTCGTAGGCGTGGAGGGTGCGCGTGAGGGAATGGCGCCGCGCCCGTTCGAGGCTGGCCGCGCCAAACGCCGCCCACCGCTGAGGCACCGTTGCCAAGGCCCGCATCCACGCAGCGGCGTCGGCGACGCAGTTCGGGGCGAAGAGATATCCGTTGACGCCGTGGCTGACGAGTTCCGGTAAGGCGCGCGCCTCGGCGGCGAGCACCGGCCGGCCCGTCGCCATCGCCTCGATTGTGGCGATGCTCTGCAATTCCTGCGGGCTGGGCATGACGAAACAATCGGCGCTGTTCAACAGGGCGGGCAAGTCTTCGGCGGGCACATAGCCGGTGAAGGTCACGCGCTCCTCGACACCCAGCTCACGACTCAACCCGCGCAGCTCAGCCTCCGCCGGGCCGCGCCCACCGATGACGAGGCGCGCCTGAGTGTCCCCAACCGCCGCGAAGGCACGCAACATCACATCGAGTCGCTTCTCACGATCAATCCGGCCGACGTAAAGAAACGAGGGGGCCTCAACGGGTACACCGTAACGAGCGCGCAGCGCCGCACGATCCAGGTCGGGCAGCGGGCGAAAACGCTGCACATCCACCCCGCACGAAATGGCGGTGATCGGGACGCGCAGGGCCTCGCGGCGCAGGATGCTGGCAGCGGTCTCGGTCGGCGTCGTGACGGCGTCGAGTTGGTCGTACACGCGCGTCAGCCAGCCCCACAGCACGCGCGTGCAAACGGTGTGAAAGCCGGGCCGGAGCGTGATGGCGGGAAAGAAGTTGGCCAGCAAGTTGTCGGGCAGGAAGTGATTGGTGCCGACCACCGGCAGGCCGCGCTCCCGGGCAGCGCGCAACACGCTCTCGCTCAACAGGTAATGATCCTGCAGGTGCACCAACTCCGGTTGAAACTCGCTCAACACGCGGCCAATGGCAGCTTCGGATGCGATGGCGATATATAGCGCCGGGTGAATCTGCGGAACGTGCCGGGCGGCGAGGCCATAGACCCGGACATCGCGAATGGTCGCGCGCGATGCGTGGCCCTGAGTCGAGGGCACAATGACGGCGACGCTGTGCCCGAGTTGAGCCAGCCCCTCGGCCAGGCGTATCGTGAACGAGGCCTGGCCGTTGGTCCCCGGGTAGTAGGTTTGGGTGGTGATGAGGAGGCGCATGGGTTACGGGGCGTTGCCCGTAGTGGCGGCGTGTTGCGCGATGTAGCGCGAGATGAGCGCCACCATCACGACAGAGCCACCGAGCGTCGCCCACTGCAATCCGGTCTGCAGATTTTGAATCGATTGGCCGAAGAAGTAGCCGAAAGTGATCAGCCCGCCTGACCACACGCACTCGGCAACCCCCAATACGGCAAAGGCGCGCCGCCACGGCACGCGGGCCAGGCCGGCGGCCACCAGGGTTGGAATCATCATGCCGAGGGTGAGTTTGCCGGTGAAGAGCAGCCGTTCCGCGTGGATGTGCACCGCATCGCGCAGCCGCAGGATCACTTCCGGGCGCAGGCCGAAGCGCCGGCCGTGATGGGTGATCCACTCCAGCCTGCCAAGCCGTCCAAGTGAATACCACAGCGTGTCGCCGGTGAGGTTGCCGCCGGCCGCTGCGAGGAAAACTAACGGCACGCTGAAGTGACCGGTCGAGGCGGCCACCCCGGCCAGAAGCGTAAAGGCCGGCCCTTCGACCAAGATCAAGGCTGCCAACAAAAGATAGGCCCACCATCCCCAATCTGCCAAGGCGCTCACCAGCGTCGCAATGTTCAGTTCCATGTGTGCGTCAAATTACCGGGGCCTGTTTAATGTCGGATTATGCCGGCCTTAGCCACAAATGATCGAGCGGCTCGTCTGTGCCACCATACGGCCCAATGTGTAACCGGGTTGCTGTGAGTTAGGCCGAGCGAGCTTCACCGAGTTTCAAGTCTGAGACTCGGGCAGGCTTTGCGTCACGGCCATTCGCATTGATAATAGCACTACTATCGAAATGACGAACAAGCCCCTATCCGATTATATCTTGCCTCCTGACCTCACCGACACTGCGGCGCTGGCGGCCAACCGCGCCGGCGAGCTGGCCCCGGCGCAACAAGGCAGCCTGCGCGGGCGACTCTTACCGAGGTTGCTCGGCAATTTCATCCCGCTGGCGATCTTTCTACCGATGCTGCTGTGTTTTGGCGCCGGGATGTTCGGTTCGTTCGTTTATGTGGGCCAGCGCGGGCATGCCGCCCTGATTCAAGGCGGGCGCTATCGGCTGTTTTACTTCCCGCGCAGCAAACGGGTGGTGGCGGTGGAGCCGCATCAGGTTTGAAAGGAGCTTGACATGATCGCTCGATTAGTCTTTGGCCGCACCGGCCACCTCAGCACCCGCACGCTCTTCGGCGCAGCGGCGCTGGGCAACGTCACGCAGGCGGAGGCGGATGCCACGCTCGAGGTGCTGCTGCAGCACGGCGTCAATCACATTGACACCGCCGCCAGCTATGGCGACTCGGAGCTCCGCATTGGGCCGTGGATGAAGCAACACCGCAAAGATTTCTTCCTCGCCACCAAAACCGAGCAGCGCACGCGGCAGGCGGCGCGCGACTCCCTCCGGCGCTCGCTCGAACGGATGCAGACCGACTCGGTTGACCTGATCCAGTTGCACTCGCTGTCTGATCCGAAGGAATGGGAGGTGGCGCTCGGGCCGGGCGGGGCGCTGGAGGCGTGTATCGAAGCGCGCGAACAGGGACTGGTGCGCTTCATCGGCATCACCGGCCACGGCGTGACGATTGCCGCTATGCACCGCCGCGCGCTCGAACGCTTTGATTTCGACTCGGTGTTGTTGCCGTACAGCTACGTGCTGATGCAGAACCCGCACTACGCCGCCGATGTGGAGGCGCTGCTCGCGGTCTGCCGCGAGCGGAACGTCGCCGTGCAGACGATCAAATCCCTCGTCCGCCAGCCGTGGGAGGGCCGCCCGCAGACGCGGGCCACGTGGTACGAGCCGCTCGAAGATCAACCGGCGATTGACGCCGCCGTGCACTGGGTGCTGGGCAATCCGCAGGTCTTCCTCAACACCGTCGGTGACAATCACGTGTTGCCGCGCGTGCTGGAGTCCGCCGGCCGCTTCGGCGCCCGCCCTTCGGACTCCGTGATGCAGGCCATGCTGGCCGAGCAGGCGATGGCGCCGTTGTTTGTGTGAGGTCAATCCGGCAACGGCCCGCCTGTCATCAACGCCTGCGAGTACTCCTGCAAACGCGCGTCATCGTGGCTGCGAATGGTGGCGAGGAAGGGGAAGTCCTCCGGCGCCACCGTGAGCCTCGCCACCGGCGTCACCGGCTCGAAGCTGGCCAGTTGTGCCACGCGCACCTCCACCGGGCCAAAAGGGAAGGGGGCCTGCTCCACAAAGGTCTCGCGTGGTAACACGTAAACAGTGCCGGTGCGCCACGGTCGTTCGCGAAACGCGGCCCTGCCGACCGAGAAGAAGTACACGGGCTCGCCCACTTGCCCGCCCGCCACAATGCGGATGCAGCCGTTCATGATCGTCGTCGAGTAGCGGTCGCGATCGACGATGGCGAAGAACATCGGCCAGATGCCGTCAGCGGCAGCGTACACGGCTTTCTGGTTGCCGAACTCGTTGAGGTCGTTGGATTGGCGCGGCTCGAAGACGGCGATGTTTGCATCGCCCGAGCCGTGCAACGCCAGCGCGTGATGCTCCGCTGCGTAGCATAGGAATTGCCACTTGGGCGCGGCCAGGGTGTAGTCGATGATCGGGTTCGGGCCGCGCGATCGCGCACCGGCCAGCAGAACGTCGAACGAGTCGCGTCGTCAAGCGTCGCAGTTGGGCGGGGCATCCAGTAATCGGGGAGTTGGAGCATGGCTGCCTTCAATCTTTCACAACGAACATCCCATGCCACCGCGCTACTGTGGCGGCGTGCTCACGTGACCATGCCTCCCACACGCCACGTACGTAACGCTCGACCAGTTCGGCGCGGGCCTGAGGGTTGGGGGCGTGGGCGATATCGGCAACCGTGAGTGACCTGGTGAAGTCGGGCGGGGTCAGCCAGTGAAACCGCCCATGCTTTTCGCCGGGCTTCGCGCGCAGCGCGCGTTGCCGTACCCATACCAGCCGCCCCGTGTCTGTGCCTTTCACGAACACGGCGTATAGCGCGATGAGATGCACGGCCACCGACCGCGTGGCCTGATTCGACGGTGTGCCCGGATGCTGCGCGGCGTACGCATCCACCAAGTGCTCGAGCGCGGGCGTGGAGGCGATGGGCGGCTCGCCGGCGAGCATAGCCGTGTAAATCGCCCAGCACGCCGCCGACGCGCCGAGGTAGCGATGGGTCGGGCCATCGCTCGCGGGCAGCCGCGCGCCGCAGCCGGGGCAGGGTTCGAGGGCTTTCATCGTTATTCGCAGTTCAGCCTCGACGGGAGACGCCCCGCCGGGCGTCTCTACAGCTCTTTCAACCTCGCCTCCACCTTCGCGCGGTTGTCGCGGGCCTCGGCCAGTTTGGCGCGCTCACGCTCCACCACGGCTGCCGGCGCTTTCGCGGCGAAGTCGGAGTTGAGTAGGCCCTCGCTCCTGGCGATGACTCTGTCGAGGTCGGCCAGTTCCTTCCCCATCCGCGCGCGCTCGGCGCTGAGGTCAACCATCCCTTCGAGTGGCAGGTAGATCTCGGTGCCGGCCTCCACCACCGCCACCGCGTTCTGCGGCGGCTCGGGAACGCGCGCGGCAATGGTCAGTCGCGAGTCATCAATCCTTGCAAGGGCAGCGATGACTGAGGACTGATGACCGAGCCAGTGCGCCTTCTCGCCCGCAGCAATCGCCGCCGGGATGCGCTTGCCCAGCTCCACCTTCTTTTCGGTGCGCACGTTGCGGATGGCGCGGACGATGGCGCGCACATGCTCGAATTGCTCGAGGGCGGCCGCGTCCACTGCGCCGGCGACCGGCCACGGTGCGACGATGAGGGCGTGCGGGTCGCCGGGCAGGCGCGGCAGCTTCTGCCATACCGCCTCGGTGATGAAGGGGACGTACGGGTGCAAAAGCCGCAGTGCTTCATCCAGCACATGCACCAGCAGGTCGCGCACCCGCTGCCTGGCCGCCTCATCCGTGCCCTGTAACGTGATCTTCGCAATCTCGACATACCAATCCGCAAAGTCGCTCCACAGAAACTCATACGCCAGGTTGCCCGCCTGCCCGAACTCGTAGGCGTCAATCAACCCCGTGGCGTCACCCACAACTTGATTGAGCCGGGAAAGTATCCAGCGATCCGCCAGGCTGAAGGCCGATTGCTGACCGCTGACCGCTGACCGTTGAAACCCGGCGGGCAGATTCGTCACGATGAAGCGGGCGATGTTCCAGATTTTGTTGGCGAAGTTGCGATTGGACTCGACCTTTTGCAGGCTGAGGTTCATGTCGTTGCCGGGCGTGCCGCTGGTGAGCAGGGTGAAACGCAGCGCGTCGGTGCCCATGGCCGGCAAGCCGTCGGGATACTTCGCCGCCACATCGTCGCTCGTGCCCGAGGCGCGGATGGCCTCGCCGCTCACCCCGTCAATGATCCAGCGCGGGTCCACCACGTTGCCCGTGGTCTTGCTCATCTTGCGCCCGTACTCGTCGCGCACCAGCCCGTGCAGATAGACGGTGTGGAACGGGGCTTCGCCAGTGTACTCGAGGCCGGACATGATCATGCGCGCCACCCAGAAAAACAAGATATCGTAGCCGGTCTCGAGCACGCTGGTGGGATAAAAGTATTTCAGGTCGGGCGTCGGCTCCGGCCAGCCGAGCGTGCTGAATGGCCACAGCCCGGAGGAGAACCACGTGTCGAGCACATCCGGGTCCTGTTCGAGTTTCACCTCCGGCCCGTGCTTGGCGCGCGCGAGTGCGTACGCTTGTTCTTCCGTGTGCGCGCAAAATTGTTCGCCATCCGGCGTGTACCAGACCGGGATGCGATGGCCCCACCACAGTTGCCGGCTGATGCACCAATCCTTGATGTTCTCCAGCCAGTTGAAGTACACCTTCTCGAAGCGCTCCGGCACGATGCGGATTCGGCCCTCCTTCACCGCCGCGAGCGCGACCTCGGCCAGCGGCTTGATCTGCACGAACCATTGCTCGGAGACCATCGGCTCGACGATCTCGCCGCCGCGCTGAGAGCGGGGCGTGTTGCGCAGGTACGGCTCCTCTTTGATGACCAGGCCCTTCACCTTCATGTCGCCCCAGTAGCGCTCGCGCGCCTCGAAGCGGTCGAGGCCCTTGTACGGCCCGCCCGCCGCCGTCACCTTCGCCTCGCGGTCGAGGATCGAGATGATGGGCAGCTTGTGCCGCGCGCCGATCTCGTAGTCGGTGAAGTCGTGGCCGGGCGTGATCTTGAGCGCGCCGGTGCCGAACTCGCGATCCACCGCCTCGTCGGCGATCACCGGGATCTCGCGCTCGAGGATCGGCACGAGCGCCATGCGCCCGATGAAGTGTTGATAGCGCGGGTCGTCGGGATGGACGGCCACCGCCGTATCGCCGAGGATGGTTTCGGGCCGCGTGGTCGCCACGGGGATAAAGTCGTCTGCGTCCTTGATCCGATATTTGAAATAGTAGAGCACCGCCTGTTCCTCGGAGTATTCCACTTCGAGGTCGCTCACGGCGGTCTTGAGGCCCGGGCTCCAGTTGATGAGCCGCGGCCCGCGATAGATCAGCCCCTTGCGATACAGCCGCACGAAGGCCTCGCGCACCGCGCGGCTCAGCCCGTCATCGAGCGTGAAGCGCTCGCGGCTCCAATCGCAACTTGCGCCCAGCCGCCGCAGCTGATCGTAGATGATGCCGCCGTACTTTTCCTTCCACGCCCAGGTGCGGCGCAGAAATTCGTCGCGGCCCAACTCCTCGCGCGTCACTTCCTCTTCGCGCAGGATGAGCTTCTCGACCTGCAATTGCGTGGCGATGCCGGCGTGGTCGGAGCCGGGCACCCACAGCGTCGGCTCGCCCTTCATCCGGTGATAGCGGATCATCAAATCCTCGACCGAGACGAACATGGCGTGGCCGAGGTGCAATTCGCCGGTGACGTTGGGCGGGGGGATGGAGATGACGAAGGGCCGGCGGCTCGGGTCGTGCCCCGGCTCGTTGGGGTCGTTGCTCGGCTTGAACCAGCCGTTGGCCTCCCACCACGCGTACAGCTCGCGCTCGATGGACTGGAAGTCGTAGGTTTTTGGGAAGTCGCTGAGTGCCATGAATGCCTCGTGATGCGGGCGTGATAACGTGATCAAAACAAAGCGGCCCTCATCCGTGAGGACGAAGGCCGAAGCTTCCGTGGTGCCACCTCAGTTCACAAGCCGAAGCTTGTGCGTTTGGTTCGCTGTATCGGGCTGGCCCGCATTGCTTAAGCAAGCGCGCTGTTGCGTTTGCCATTCTGCAACGGACTCGCGAGCGACGTTCGGCGCTTTTCTCTGAGCGGGCTTTCAGCCGTGGCCCGACCTTTCTGGCAGAGCGGGTTGCACTGCAACCCCGGCGCTTACTCTTCTCGGTCGTGATCTTCAGTCTGAAGTTGCGGCGATTATACCGGTGGACGGCGATGGCGGCAACTTACGGGACGAGTGCCAGGTCGGTCAGCGGCCAGTAGCGCGCCACCACCCGGCCCAGGATCTGCCCGGCCTTGATCGGGCCGAAGCTGCGCGAGTCGCGGCTGTTGGGCCGGTTGTCGCCCATCACATAGTATTCGTCCGCGGCGAGGATGAGCGGCCCGCACTGCCCGAAGCAGTTGGTGACACTGCCGTGCACATAAGGCTCGTCGAGCGGCTGGCCGTTGACGCGCACCGACCCGGCCTTGATTTCGATCATATCGCCCGGCCCGGCGATGACGCGTTTGATCAACGGTTCCTCGGCGCGCTCGGGCGTGGTGTGAAGGATGACGACCTGGCCGCGCTCGGGCGGGAAGGGGGCCGGTGGACGTTCGCCGGCGGCGTGCGCGGTGCCGAGCCACAGCGAAGACAGGGTGCTGCCCAGTTGAAAGACCAGCACCCGCTGGCCCTCGTGAAAGTTCGGCTCCATGCTGATCTGGCGGATCTCGAAACGGCCAAAGATCGCTGCGACCAGCACATACAACACGATGGCCTGCGCGATGGTCTGCGCCACATCCCATAGAAACCGTGGCCAGCGACGCGGGCGGGGAACTTGAGTGTCAGGCATTCGGCGAATTGTACACTGCGCGTTCGGCGCTCCTGCGTTACACTTAGGCGCATCTCATCTTTGACCCAATGTTGCAATGACCGACGCCAACATCCCGTCCCC
Organism: uncultured Anaerolineales bacterium; assembly: GCA_964608265.1. GTDB lineage: Bacteria > Chloroflexota > Anaerolineae > Anaerolineales > UBA6663 > JANWXR01. The sequence goes on from CAZSNP010000001.1 coordinate 62,313, forward strand.
GACCACTGATTTCATCCGCGCCGCCGTTGCCGAGGACCTGAAAGCCGGACGCTTCCAGCGCGTGCACACCCGCTTCCCCCCGGAGCCAAACGGCTACCTGCACATCGGCCACGCCAAGGCCATCAGCGTTGATTTCGGCGTCGCGGCCGATTTTGGCGGCCAGTGCAACCTGCGCTTCGATGACACCAATCCGGTGAAGGAGGAGCAGGAATACGTTGACAACATCATGGCCGATATCCGCTGGCTGGGCTTCAATTGGGATGACCGGCTGTATTTCGCCTCCGATTATTTCGAGCAGCTCTACGACTTCGCCGTGCGGCTGATCAAAAAAGGCAAGGCCTACGTCTGCGACCTGAGCGCGGACGAAGTGCGCGAGTATCGCGGCACGCTGACCGAGCCGGGCCGCAACAGCCCGTATCGCGATCGCCCGGTCGAGACCAACCTCGACCTGTTCGGGCGGATGCGCAAGGGCGAGTTCCCCGACGGGGCGCGGACGCTGCGGGCGAAGATCGACATGGCCGCCGGCAACATCAATCTGCGCGACCCGGTGCTCTATCGCATCATCCACGCCGACCATCACCGCACCGGCGACCGCTGGTGCATTTATCCGATGTACGACTTCGCGCACGGGCAGAGCGACTCGATCGAGGGCATAACTCACTCGCTGTGCTCGCTCGAATATGAAGACCATCGCCCGCTGTACGATTGGTTTCTGCGCGAGTTGGAGATCTTCGCCCCGCGCCAGATCGAATTCGCCCGGCTCGCCCTGTCATATACGATCCTCAGCAAACGCAAGCTGCTGCAACTGGTGAAGGACGGCCATGTCAGCGGCTGGGATGACCCGCGCATGCCCACTCTCTCGGGGCTGCGGCGGCGCGGCTACACGCCCGAGGCCATCCGCGATTTGTGCGCCCGCGTCGGCGTGGCCAAAAACAACACCACCGTTGACATCGCCCTGCTCGAGCATTGTGTGCGCGAGGATCTGAACAGGCGCGCGCCGCGCGTCATGGGTGTGCTGCGCCCGCTGAAGGTCGTCATCGAGAACTACCCCGAGGGGCAGATGGAGGAACTCGAGGCCGTCAACAATCCCGAGGACCCGGCGGCCGGCACCCGCCGTCTGCCCTTTGGCCGCGAGCTGTATATCGAGCAGGATGATTTTCGCGAGACGCCGCCGCCCAAATACTTCCGGCTGTCACCGGGCAAAGAGGTGCGCCTGCGCTATGCCTATTTCGTGAAGTGTGTGAGCGTGGTGAAGGATGCGGCCGGCAAGGTCGTCGAGCTGCGCTGCACCTACGATCCCGCCACGCGCGGCGGCGATGCGCCCGACGGTCGCAAGGTCAAAGCCACGATCCATTGGGTGGCCGCGGCTCACGGGGTGCCCGCCGAAGCGCGGCTGTACGACCGGCTGTTTGCGAAGGCGGACCCCGAAGACGCGCCCGAGGGCGGCAGCTTCCTCGACAACCTGAATCCGGCCTCGCTGGAGGTGTTGGCGAACTGTGTTGTCGAGCCGAGCCTGCGCGGGGCCGCGCCCGGCAGCCGCTACCAGTTCGAGCGCACCGGTTACTTCTGCGTGGATAGCGACAGCGCCGAGGGTAAGCTCATCTTCAACCGCACGGTCTCACTCAAGGACTCGTGGGCGAAGATCGAAAAGACGCAGCCCGGAACGTAGCGCCCGTCAACTCAACCGCGCCAGCAACTGCGGCAACAACTCCTTCGGCTCGGCGACCACGCATTCATCGGCCACGGCGAAGATCGGCGCGTCGGGGCCGGGGTGGATGGCGATGACGCGTTTCGCCCCGGCAATCGCCGCGTTGTGAATCGTGTCGCCGCGAATGCCCACCGCCATGTACAGGTCCGGCGCGACCTCCACGCCGGTGACGCCAACCTCGTGCGCCTCATCAATCCACCCCGAGTCGCGCGCCGAGCGATCACCGGCCAACTCGGCCCCCAGTTTCTCCGCCAGTTGTTTCACCAGCGCAAAGCCCTGCGCGTCGCGCACGCCGCGGCCCGCCGCGACAATGACGCGCGCTTTGGTGAGCGGCCGCCAGGCTGGCGGCGTGAAATCCACCGGGCCGAGGTCGCGAAACTGCGGCGGCGGCGCAGCGAAGTCGTTGGGCACAAGCTCGCCGCTGCGCGCTGGGTCGGCGTATGGCTCGGGCAGGCGGCGCGGGTCGAGCGTCGCAAACTTCGCCGCCGAGGTCACCGCCACGTCCACAAAATACTCGCCGCCGTAAACGGGATGCGAGCCGACGAGGGCACGGGTCGAGTCCTCAATGGAAAGGTTGCGCGCATCGGTGATCAGCCCGGCGCGATGCTTCTGCGCGGCCTTGGCCGCCTGGGCGTTCTTGCTCACCGGGTACAACGCGAACTCGGGATGCCGGCTCTGCATGAACAGGCCGGGCGCCTCGGTCACGTGTATGCGATCCGCGCCGAGGGCGATGGCGCGCTGGGCCAACGCCTCATCCGCGATCACGGCGTGCACATAGCAACCCAGCGAATCGGCCAGCCGCCGCGCCTCGCCGAGCAAAGGCAGCGTGCCCGCGTCGGGCAGCACAACCCAGATGTCGGCGTAGCTTGTCGCCGACAAATCCTCGCCTGCGAGTTGAGAGAGAGCATCCATGTCCATAGAATTATTCCCGTGCGGTGTGAAGCGTGATGCGTGAAACGTGACCCTCGGTCAGGCAGCGACTCGATCCCATGACCAGGCCCGCCAATGACAACGGCTCACGTGTCACGTCTTACGTATGACTTCCACCAACTGCGCCACGACGTCGCCCTCCAGCCGCCGGCCGAGTTCGCGCTCGGGCGGGAAGGAGTCGCCGCGCGGTTCGGCGACGGGCGTCAGGTCGGCCTCGCTTAACCCGAGGTCGGCGGTGCTCCACACCTCGACGGCGTCGGGTGCGCTGAAGGCGGTGACGACTTGCGCGGCGTTGGGGTAGCGCGGCCGGTTGCTGTCGCGGGCGATGAGGGCGACTGCGGGCAAGTCAACTTCCACGCGATGAAAGGCCCGGTCGCGCGGATGCACGGCGACGCCGCGCACCACACCCTCGCCGGCCTCGACCTGATGCAGTTCGGGGAGCAGCGGCCAGCCGAGGGCGACAGTCAGTCGCGGCCCGACTTGCGCGGCGTCACTGTCGAGCACCTCCGCGCCGACGAGCACGAGATCAACATCCCCCAGCTTCTCGACCACGCGCTGGACGCACAGAGTGAGGGCGCTCGCGTCGGCCGCGCGCAACAGATCGTCGCGCACGAGGATGGCGCGCAGCGCACCCGCCGCCCGCGCCTCGCGCAGCGCCGTCTCGGCGGGGCCGGCGCCAAGGGCCAGCGCGGTGACGTTGCCGCCCAGCCTCAACGCCGCCTCGAGCGCGTTGCGGTCGGCGGGGTTGCAGATGAAGTCGTCGCGGTTGACGAAGACCTTTTGCGCTTTGCGGTTCACCGAAATCGCGCGCGGGTCGCGGACGGCGTGCATCAAGACAAGAGTATTCATGGCGATTGGTTTCGTGAAACGTGAAACGTGATGCGTGAGGGTCGCTTCGCTGGCCACGTTGCACGCATCACGCATTACGGCCTAATCCGCACTCCCACTGCCTGCAATAACTCCGAGGCGATGACGATGCGCTGAATCTCGTTGGTGCCCTCAAAGATTTCGGTGATGCGGGCGTCGCGCCAGCCGCGCTCGAGCGGGAACTCGCGCGACAGGCCAAGCGCGCCGTGGATCTGCACCGCGCGGTCAATGCAGCGGCTGCCGATCTCCGAGCCGAGCAGCTTGCACATGCCGGCCTCTTTGATGAACGGCTTGCCGTTATCCACCAGCCACGCCGTGCGGTACACCAGCGAGCGCAGGGCTTCGATCTCGGCGGCCATGTCGGCCAGCATGAACTGCACCGATTGATTGTGGGCGATGGATTTGCCGAACTGTGAACGCACCCTGGCCCAGCGCAACGCGGCATCGAGCGCGGCCTGCGCCCCGCCGAGCGTGGCCGCGCCGAGCGAGACCCGCCCAATGTCGAGCGTCTTCATAAACGTCACAAAGCCCAGCCCGGTCTGCCCGACGATGTTCTCTTTGGGCACGCGCACCGAGTCGAAGTTGAGCAGCGAAGTGGGCGAGCCGTGCAGCCCCATCTTCTTCTCCGGCTTGCCGGTGCTGAAGCCGTCCCAATCCTTCTCGACCACGAAGACCGTCGCGCCGCCGCGCGCGCCCAGCGCCGGGTCGGTGACGGCCAGCGTCATGATCACATCGGCGATCGGGCCGTTGGTGATCCACATCTTCTGCCCGTCGAGGAAGTACGAGTCGCCCTCGAGCGTGGCGCGGAGCTGGATGCCGGCGGCGTCGGAGCCGGCGTTCGGCTCGGTCAGGCCGAAGGCGGCGATCTTGCGGCCCGCGCACACCTCGGGCAGATATTTGTGCTTGAGCGCTTCGCTGCCGTCGAGATACAGGCTCATCGCCGCGATGCCGATGTGCGCGCCGACGATCGTCGCCATGGAGGAATCCACACGGCTGACCTCTTCCATCAGGATGCAATAGCCGATCTCGCCGCCGCCCATGCCGCCGTACTTCTGCGGGAAGGGGATGCCGAACAGCCCGGCGTCAGCCATGATGCGCAGCAGCTCCATATCGGGCTGCCCGGCGCGATCCATCTGTTTGCTGCGCGGCTTGATCTCCTCCTCGGCGATCTCGCGGATGAGACGGCGCAACGCGGCGTGGTGGGGGGTGAAAGTAAAGTCCATAGCGTATCTAAGGAAGGAGATGAGAGGAGGGGGGAGGGTGTCCCTCCTCCTTCCTTGCCTCTCAAAATGCCAACGTCACTCCTGCTTCTCTAAACTCCTCTTGCGCGATCAACACCCGTTGCACTTCATCGGTGCCGCCGAGGATGCGCAGGGCGCGGGCGTCGCGGTACACGCGGCTGATGGTGTACTCGTCGCTGAAGCCGTAGCCGCCGTGCACCTGCAGCATCTTGTTGGCCGCGTCCCTGGCCACCCGCGCGCCGAGGTACTTGGCGACCGAGGCGGCGTGGGCGAACGGGCGCCCGGCCTCGGCCAGCCAGGCGGCGTGGTAGAGCGTGTGCCGCAGCGATTCGATATCTACCCGGCAGTCGGCGATGTAGTTCTGCATGGCCTGTTTGTTGGCGATGGCGGTGCCGAATTGTTTGCGCTCCGCCGCGAACTTCACGCCGAGGTCGAGCGCACTCTCCGCGCACCCGAGGGCGACGGCGGCCAGCGCGATCTTCAGCCGGTCGTACGCGCGTTGAGCGAGCGCCAGCCCGTCGCCCGCCGGGCCGAGCAGCGCCGCCTCGGGCAGCTTCACGCCCTCGAAGTACACCGTGCGGATGTCGAGGCCGCGCAATCCGAGGGTGGGCTCGCGTTGGCCGAGCACGACATTGGGCGAGCCCGCCTCGACGACGAAGGCACTGATGGCTTTGGCGCCGGTCCTGGCGAAAACGATGTGCAGCCCGGCCGGCCCGGCATTGCTGATCCAGCTTTTGACGCCGTCGAGGTGCCATGCGCCGCCGGCGTTGACGGCGCGAGTTTGCAACTGGGCCACATCCGAGCCGGCGTCCGGCTCATTGAGCGCGAACGTGCCCAGCTCGCCGCCGGCCAGCCTCGGCAGGTACATCTCCTTTTGCACGTCGCTGCCCGCCTCCAGAATCACCTGAGTCGCCAATGACGAGTGCAGGGCAACGGTCACTGCGGTGGACAGGCAGTGCCTGGCCAGTTCCTCGAGCAGCAGGCAATACGTCAGCGTATCCATCGCCGCGCCGCCGTGCTGCTCGGGCACGGTCGCGCCGAGGAAACCCTGCGCCGCGGCCTTCTTCAACAGATCGCGTGGCGGCTCCTCGGCTTTGTCGGTGTGCTCGGCCACCCGCGCCACTTCCTTCTCCGCGAAGTCGCGAAACAGGTCGCGGAACATGAGTTGTTCTTCCGTGAATGCAAAATCCATACGCCACCTCGATCCCGGTTGAAGTTTGGCGGGTCGAAGGTTCAACCTGCAACTTTCAACCCTCGTTGCCTTTGATCTTTCTCAACTCGTCTTCCAGCTTTTCTTTTTCGGCTTTGAGTTGATCAATCTCCGCCTGGAGCGCAGCCTTGGGTTTGGGCGCTGTGTCCTGCCCCCACACTTTGATCGTGCTCTCGGCCCGCACCATGCGCCGGCCCCACCCAAGCCACCACGCCCCGCCGAGCACCGCCGCCAACACCGTCGCCACGCCAACCTCGCCCCACGAA
>CAZSNP010000001.1:68634-77169 GCA_964608265.1 uncultured Anaerolineales bacterium
CGCCCCGCCGAGCACCGCCGCCAACACCGTCGCCACGCCAACCTCGCCCCACGAATTGGTCAGCGCCGCCCACACGCCCATCAACAGCACCACCGGCAGCACGTAGAAGAACGTGCCCATGAACCAGCGCTTCCGCTCGATGCGCGTCATCACAAACACGCAGGAGGCCAGGGCGAGGGTGAGGGGGACGACGGTGGACCAGTTCATTTTGGAAGTGTCGAGTGTCAGGCGTCCTCCGCGTAGGCAAACACGCCTGTCGATGCGGAGGACACTCGACACATTGACACTCAACACTCTACCTGTCTTTGAACACCGGCTGGCGCTTCTGCAGGAACGCGCTTACGCCTTCGCGCATATCTTCGGTGCGCACGGCGATGTTGACCTGTTCGGCTTCGACGGCCAGACCCTCGGCCAGCGGCAACGCCGAGCCGGCGGTGATGGCGTGCAGCGCGGCGCGGATCGTCAGCGCGCCCTTGCTCGAGACTTTCTTGGCCAGGTCGCGCGCGGTCTTGAGCACTTCGCCGCCCGGCACGACCTTGTTGACGAGGTTGAGCCGGAAGGCCTCCTGCGCCGTCAACTGATCGCCCGTGAGGATGAGTTCGATGGCCTTGGCCTTGCCGACGAGGCGCGGCAGCCGCTGCGTGCCGCCCCAGCCGGGGATGAGGCCGAGGTTGATCTCGGGCTGGCCGACCTTGGCCCGGTCGCCGATCACGCGCATGTGGCAGGCCATCGCGAGCTCCATACCGCCGCCGAGCGCCACGCCGTTGATGGCGGCGATAAAGGGCTTGGGCGCGTTCTCGATTTTGCTGAAGACGCTTTGGCCCTTCTGCAGAAAAGCGCGCGCTGCCGGCTCGCCGGCCTCGCCCTGCTTTAGCAGATTATCGAAGACGTTGATATCGGCCCCGGCCACGAAGGCCAGTTGCCCGCCGCCGGTGATTACGGCTGCTTTGGTGCTGGCATCGGCCAGGACCTCGTCAACCACCGCGTTCAGCTCGTCGAGCACGGCGTCGTTGAGCGCATTCACCGGCGCGTGGTCAATCGTGATCGTGGCCACTCGATCTTCAATGTTCAACTTCACGAATTGTCTTTCAGCCATGTTGTCTCCAAACGCACGGGAGCGGCGGGGCAGGGCGAGGGGGAGGCACTGCACCCCGGCGCCCTGCTCCCCCGCGCCCCGGCTATTCAATCAGCTTGAGTACTCGTGGAACCCACGGCCCACCTTCCGCCCGAGATGCCCGGCGCGCACCTTCTGTCGCAGCAGGCGGGCCGGGCGGAAGCGTTCGCCGTATCGCTGCTGAAAGGCCTCCAGCTTTTGCACCACCACGTCGAGGCCGATCACGTCGGCGACGGCCAGCGGCCCCATGCGCTCGCCCTGGTACGTCATGCCGCTGCCCGCGATCATGGCCATGTCCACATCGCCGGGCGAGGCGACGTTCTCCTGCAGGCATAGCGCGGCCTCGTTGATCAGCGGCATGATCAGCCGATCCTCGCTAAACGAGCCAGGGTTGGCTTTCACTTTGCTGCTGGCCTGCAACTCGGCGATCATTTCCTTCACCGGCGCTTCGCTGTTACCGGCATAGCCGTAGAAGCCCGCCCCGCTCTTCTCGCCGAGACGACCGGCCTCGATCAGCAGCGGGAACAGATGGGCGCCTTTCATGCGCTCGCCGTATTCGCTTTCGAGATAGGCGCCGACGTCCGCGCACACGTCGAGGCCGAGCATGTCCATCAACAGGAACGGGCCCATCGGCCAGCCCCAGGCCTGCATGCGCTGATCGATCTCGTTGGCGCTCGCGGCGCCCTCTTCGAGCGCGAGCACGGCTTCGTTCATGTACGGCATGAGCAACCGGTTGACGAGGAAGCCCGGGCACTCCTTCACCACCACCGGCAGCTTGCGCAGGCTCTCGGTGAACGCCACCGCGTCGTCCACCGTGTCCTGCGCGGTGTCCAATCCCGGGATGACCTCGACCAGCTTCATCACGCTGGCCGGGTTGAAGAAGTGCAGGCCGACGATCTTGCTCGGCCGCCCGAGCGCGGCGCCCATCTCGCTGATCGAAAGGGCCGAGGTGTTGCTGGCGACGATGGTGTGCTCGGGCACCACCCTGGCGATGTCGGCGAGCACCGCGCGCTTGAGCGCCATCCGCTCGGGCACTGCCTCGATGACGATGTCCACATCGCTGAAGTCGGCGTAGCTCAGCGTGGGCGTGATCAACCCGACCTTGCTTTCGAGGTCGCCGGCCGTCATCTTGCCCTTATCCACGCGCCGCTGGTAGATGCTGCGGATGCGGTCCATGCCTTTGTCGAGCATGGCCTGATCCACATCCTTCAGCACCACCGGCAGGCCCGAGAACGAAATCACCTGCGCGATCTCCGCGCCCATGGCCCCCGCGCCGACGACGCCGGCTTTGAAGATGTACATTGCGGACTCCTGTGTTTGTAGTACGCGTTTCAGCGCGCATCACTCGCGCTGAAGCGCCTACTACGTACTCAGCCAAACGCAAACAAATCGCCAATCGACTGCTTATGATAGTTGTGCCCGATGGCCTGGGCGAATTGCGAAGCCACTGACAGCACGCGCAGACACGGCAGGCGTTTCTCTTGCGGGATCGGCACCGTATCGGTAGTCACAATCTCGTCAATCTCCGGGATGGCGGCCAGGCGCTGGATTGCGTCGCCGGTAAAGACGCCGTGGGTGCAGGCCAGGCTGATCTTGCGGATGCCGTTCGCCAGCAGCAGTTGGCTGAGGGCGAGCACCGAGCCGCCGGTCGCGATTTCATCGTCGTAGATGAGGGCGCGCTCGAAGCCCTGCACCTGCCTGCCGATGATGTCGTCGATCTTCACCCGCGTATCCGCCTCGCGCGTCTTCTCCGCCGCGATGGCCGGCAGACCGAGGTTGTGTCCGAAACGGGCAGCGGATTTGGCCTGGCCGCTGTCCGGCGCGACGACGATGGTGTTTTTGAGTTTTCGCTTCCTGAAGTATTTGACAAACAGCGGGCGCGCGGTGAGCGGGTCGGCGGGGATGCCGAAGAAGCCGTGCACCTGTGGCGAGTGCAGCTGCATCGTCATCATGTGCGTGGCCCCCGCCGTCGCCAGCAAATCCGCAATCAGCCGGGCGGTGATCGAGATACGCGGCGCGTCTTTCTTGTCGGAGCGCGCGAACGAGAAGTACGGGATGATGGCGTGGACCTCGCGCGCCGCCGCGCCCCGGGCGATGTCGAGCATCATCAACAATTCGAGCAAGTGATCGCTGGCCGGCGGGGTGAGAGTCTGCACGATGTAGACCGCCCGCGAGCGGCAACTGGCCTGCAATTGCACAAACAGGTTGTCGTTGCTGAAGCGCGCTACGTGCGTTTTTTCGAGGGGCACGCCGAGGAGGCGGGCGATGCCGGCGGCCAGCGCCGGGTGCGAACGCCCGCTGAACACGCGCACATCGTTCGGGTCGAGGGCCATGGCCTTGCGCGCCATCGTTACGCGGAACTCCGGCTGGCGAGCGCGGCGGCGACCCCGCCGCCCGCTGCGCCCAGCATCGCGCCGACGACGCCGCCGATGCAGACGCCGATCACGGCGCCAATCGCGCCGCCGGTCACTGTGGCGATGATGACGGACGGGGACTCCGGGCCGGCGCTGAGGCCGGCCTGATTGAACATCAGCGCCGTCACGGCCACGCTCACCGCCGCGCCGAAGACGCCGCTGATCAAACGGGCAACGAGCGCCGAGGCCAGGCCGCCGATCGCGCCGTCACCGACATCCACCTCGCCGGAGCGCCGCGCCAGCAGGCTATAGCCCGCGCCGGTGGCGAAATCGAAGACCGCCGCGCACACGCACACCAGCCCGCTCAGCGCCGAGGCCAGCACCAGCGGGGTCTGATCTACCTCGAATGCGCGGGCCGGGTCGCTGAACAACGACGACGACGTGAGATAGGTCGCGCCGGTGCCGAGCAGCGTGACGATGAAGTGCAGCGCAGCGCCGAGGCCGGCGGCGATGATGAACGGCCCGGACTTCAGCCGCATCAGTTCACCGCCTCGATGATCAGCGCGCTGCCCTGCCCGCCCGCCGCGCACAGCGTCGCCAGGCCATACCTGGCCGGGGTCTTTCGTTCGGCATTGCGACGCGTCATCTCGTGCACGAGGGTGACGACGATGCGGCAGCCCGACGAGCCGACCGGGTGGCCGAGCGCGATCGCGCCGCCGTTGACGTTGACGCGAGCCCAATCCCACTGCAACACCCGGCCCACCGCCAGCACCTGCGCGGCGAAGGCTTCGTTGATCTCGATCAAATCCATTTGGTCGAGTTTCAGCCCGGCTTTGTCCAACGCTTTGGGAACCGCGCCGGCGGGGGCGATGCCCATCCGTTGCGGTTCGACACCGGCGAAGCCGTAGCTGACGATGCGGGCCAGCGGCCGGTAGCCCAACTCGGCGGCCCTCTCCGCCGACATGATCAGCATCGCGCTCGCTCCGTCGCTGATGCCGCACGAGTTGGCCGGGGTGACGCTGCCGCCGTCGCGCTTGAAGATGGTCGGGTACAGCGCCGCCTTCTGCACGGTCAGGCCGGGGTTGATGCTCTCGTCCTGCGTGATCTTTTCCTTCGCCACTTCCTGCCCGGCGGCGCGCTTGGTCACTTCGACGGGCACGATCTCCTCGGCGAACTTGCCCATGCGTGTGGCCATGAATGCTTTCTTGTGCGAGTTGACGGCGTACTCATCCTGTTCCTTGCGGCTGACCTCGAACTCTTCGGCCAGGTTCTCGCCGGTGCGGCCCATCAATTGCCCGCAGATCGGGTCGGTCAACCCCTCCCACATCGCATCGGTGAACTCGGCGTGGCGGAGCTTCAACCCCCAGCGCGCGCCTTTCACGATGTAGGGGATGTTGCTCATCGATTCGACGCCGCCGACGAGGTAGATGTCGCCGTCGCCGACCTGGATGTTGCGCCACGCTTGAATGATGGCATCCATGCCCGAGTCGCAATTGCGCGCCACGGTGTAGGCCGGCACTTCCTTGGGGATGCCGGCCATGAGGGCGACCACGCGGGCGATGTTGGGCGCGTCGGAGGGCTGGGCGATACAGCCGAGGATGACTTCATCAATTTTCGCCGGGTCGAGTTTGGTGCGCTCGAGCAGGCCACGGATCACCGTGGTCGCCAGTTCTTTCGCGGTCACATCGCGAAACACCCCGCCGTGGTTGCCCACCGGCGTTCGCACCCCATCCACGATTACGACTTCAGGCATAGTCCTCGCTCCTTCATCGCGGGGAAAAGAAGGGAAACGGCTTGCGCTGGGGAAATGAAGGAAACCCATTTCCCTCATGTCCTTCATTTCCCGTTGTTCTTCATGCCTCGCAACAACACATCCATCACCCCGTCGTACAGCGTGCGCACGTCCTGCGCCAGAATCTCGCGGCGCAGCGGGTGGCTGGTGAGCACGAGCACGCCGTTGAGCGCCGCCCACAGCGAGCCGGCGATTTGCTTCGGCTCGCCGGGCGCCAGCTCGCGCGCGGCGATGCCCTGCTCGATGGCGCGCACCAGCCAGTGCAGGCCGCCCAGGCTGCGGTGCAGGATGTTTTGGTACAGCTCGGTGCTGATCGATTCGCGAAACTGGCCGCGATCAAAGGCCATCATCAGGTGAAAGTAATCGGGCTCGGCCTGATAGAACTCGAAGTAGGCGGCGGCCAGCCGGCGCAGGCGGGCCTCGGCGCCCGCCGGCGCGGATTCGTCGTACGCCTTTTCCAGACGCGCATACAGCGAGTCCAGCCCCTCGATGACGAGGTGGCCGAGCATGGTTTCTTTGCTGGGGAAGTAGAGGTAAACCGTGCCCTTGGCCACCTCGGCCCGCGCGGCGATGGAGTCGACGGTGGCCCGGTGCAGGCCGTCTTTGAAAAATACATCCCGCGCGGCAGAGAGAATCGCACTCTTGCGATCTTCCTTGAGTCTCTCGCGGCGGGAGGGCGGGGCGGTTCGGGTCATATCTGACTGGCGGTCATAATTGACTGATGGTCATTTTATTGGCCTTCTTTGCCCGAGTCAATGGGGGAAATTTGGCGGGGGTGAAACTGACCGCACGGAACGCGAAAAGCAAGTCAAGTGAAAACTATGCCGCTTTCTCCGTGTTCTTTACGGCTTAGGGGTTCATTTATAATCGCCGCCATGCCCATTCGCGTGCTATCCGAGGAACTCGCTTCGCAAATCGCCGCCGGGGAGGTGGTGGAGCGCCCGGCCTCGGTGGTGAAGGAGTTGCTTGAGAATGCGCTGGATGCCGAGGCGCGCTCGGTGACCGTGACGGTGGAGGGCGGGGGGCGCAACCTCGTCCGCGTGGCGGATGATGGCAACGGTATCCCAGCGGCCGAGGTCGAGTTAGCCTTCGCCCGGCATGCCACCTCGAAGCTCGCCACCTCCGATGATCTCTTCCACATCGAGACGCTGGGCTTTCGCGGCGAGGCGCTGGCCTCGATTGCGTCCGTCAGCCGGGTGGGGGTGATGACGCGGGCGCGCGCGGAGGCGACCGGCACACAACTGCGGCTGGAGGGCGGCGTGGTGGCGAGTCGGGGCGCCCTGGGCGCGCCGCAGGGCACCGTGATCTCGGTCGAGAATCTCTTTTACAACGTGCCCGCCCGGCTCAAATTCCTCAAGTCCGAAACCTCCGAGCGCAGCCACATCGCCTCGCTCGTCTCCCGTTATGCCATCGCATATCCCGCCGTGCGCTTCAAGCTGCTGTTCGACAACCGCACCGCCTTTCAATCGAGCGGGGGCGGCGACGTGCGCGAGGTGCTGGTGGCCGTGTACGGGGTGGAGATTGCGCGACAACTCATCGAGATTGACAACGAGATCGAGAGAGAACAACTGCCGCCGCCGAGGCTCGAAGAAGACGCGAGCGATGATCTGGCGCTCCGCGAGCCACCGGGCGTGTATGCGGCGCGCGCGACGATCCGCGTGCGGGGCTTCATCAGCCCGCCGGCCCTCAATCGCTCAAATCGCAAAGACATCACCCTGTTCGTCAACGGGCGCTGGGTGCAGGATATCCGCCTGAGCACGGCCGTGTTGCAGGCCTATCACACCATGCTGATGGTGGGGCGCTACCCGCTGGCCGTGGTGATGATGACGCTGCCGCCCGAGGACGTGGATGTGAACGTGCACCCGACCAAGGCCGAGGTGCGCTTCCGCAACGGCGAGGCGGCCTTCAGCGCCATCGAGCGCACGGTGCGCAAGGCGTTGCTGGCGCGCGCGCCGGTGCCGCACATCGAATTCCGCCAGTGGAGCGCGGGCGGCGACGATGGGCCGCAGCCGCGCCCGTCGCTGCAGTGGTCGCCGGAGTGGGGGATGCTGGGGGCGACGGCGGACAGCGGACCGCAGACCGCCGCCTCATCCGAGAGCAGTCCGCCGTCAGCGATCGGCGGTCAATCCTCCCTGGTCGGCGGTCAGCCGCAATTGCCGGCCTCCGACGTGCCGCTGCTCCGCGTCGTCGGGCAGATCGGCGCGGCGTACATCGTGGCCGAGGGGCCGGACGGGCTGTATCTCATCGATCAACACGCCGCGCACGAACGCGTGTTGTACGAGTCCTTCAGCCTGCAACACGCCGCCTCGCGGATCGTCTCGCAGCAGTTGCTCGAGCCGGCCGTCGTGGCCGTGCCGCCCGCCGCGGCGGATATGTTGCTGGCGCAGATGCCGGTGCTGCACCACCTCGGCTTCAGCGTGGAGCCGTTCGGCGGCAACCAGTTCATCGTGCGCTCGCTGCCCACCGTGCTCGGCAACGTGGACCCGGCCAAGGCCGTGCGGGTGCTGGTCGAGGATTTCGAGGAGGACGAGACTCCGCTGCAGGCCGAGGTCGAGGCGCGGCTGATTGCGCGGGTGTGCAAGCGCGCGGCGGTGAAGGCCGGGCAGGTGCTGACGCCAATCGAGATGCAGCAACTGGTGCAGAACCTCGAACGCTGCCAAAGCCCGCGCACCTGCCCGCACGGCCGGCCGACGATGATTTACTTAAGTGTTGATACACTTGAGAAACAATTCGGGCGGAAAGGATAGGGTGTGCGATGGCGCTGAAGATTGACAAGGAACTCTACAAGCAGGCGCAGGAATACTACCGGCAGTGGAATGAGGAGAAAGCCGAGGCGCGTGCGGCGGCTACCGCTGCTTCGACTCCCGCTGAACTGTGGCGTCGATACGAGACGCTGTGGAAATTTGGTTGGCGCTTGTGTCCGGAACCGGACGGATGGGCGTGGCAGCAAAAGGCTGAGGCGCTCGACCTGTACTACCAACGCATCCAGCGGCTCGAAGCGTGGAGACACAATCGTGGATAAAGAACTCGAAGCTCCGCTTCGGGCGGCGATTGCGGCGTTGGAGCAAATGGGTTGCCGCTATGCCGTTGTGGGCGGGATTGCGCTCAGCCAGTGGGGGGTATTGCGATACACACACGACGTTGATCTGAAAGTGATCGTGCCCGAGGCTGACTACTCAGGGATTCGCGCACAACTGCTGGCGGCATTTCCCGAGCGTGCCCGGCAGCATGTGCCGCAGAACCCGTTGATCGTTGCCGTCAGCATTGGGGAGGTC
>CAZSNP010000001.1:77269-92348 GCA_964608265.1 uncultured Anaerolineales bacterium
TGAGCGTGGTCATTTCATGCGCTGCCCCCTCTGCCGGAGGGAGAGGGAGCCGGTGTTGGCAAAATAATGGGTGCTTCAATGACATGGCCTGCCCCCTCTCCCGGAGGGAGAGGGCTGGGGTGAGGGCGAATTCCCGGAACTGTCAACGAACTTGGCAATAGCCCTGGAGCGCACCTGACGGATCGTCAAGGCCGTCAGGTTTTTCTTCGCTTACACGCCGCCCACCACCCGCCTTATCTCCCCGGCCAGCGCCTCGGCGCGCTCGACGGCGGTGCCGACGTAGTCCTCGGCCTTCATCAACTCGCTGAGGCGGGCGGGCTGCAAATAGCGCAGCATCTCCGTGTCGGCGGCGAGGTTGTGCGCCAGCGGATTGGGCTTGCCCTTGGCGATCACCTCCCACGCGCGCAGGCTGTGGTCGCGCAACTTCTCGTGCATGTGCTGGCGATCCGCCCCGGCGCGCACCAAGGCCATCAACACGCGTTCGGTGGCGGCGAACGGGCCGTACTTCTCGAGGCCCGCCGCGCACGCGGCGACGTTCACCTTCAATCCGCGCACGACCTTCAGCGCGGTGAGCAGCATCTCATCCAACGCCAGAAACGCCTCGGGAAACATGACGCGCCGGTTGGCCGAGTCGTCGAGCGTGCGTTCGAGCAGCGAGTCGGCGGCGTTGCTCCACGCCGCAGCCGGCAGCCCGGCCACGTAGCGCGCCAGCGAGCAGATCTTCTCGGCGTTGATCGGGTTGCGCTTGAACGGCATCGCGCTCGACCCGACCTGCTTCTCGCCGAACGGCTCGGCCAGCTCGCCGAAGCCGGCCGATTGCAGCACGCGCAAGTCGAAGGCGAACTTGTGCAGCGAGGCGGCCAGCCCGGCCAGCGCCGCGAGCAATTGATAATCCTGCGTTCGCGGATAGGTCTGCGTCGCGATCGGATACGCGTCGAGGTTGAGCCTCGTCATCACCCGCGCTTCGAGTTCGGCCGGCGACATGCCGCTGCCATTCAACAATTCGCGGTATGAGGCCTGCGTGCCGACCGCGCCCTTCAATCCCTTGCCGCGCAGCCCGGCCATCAACGCCTCCGCCGAGCCGAGATGAAGCAGCAAATCCTGCGCGTACATCGCCAGCCGGTAGCCGATGGTCGTCGGCTCGGCGGGTTGCAGATGGGTGTAGGCCATGCAGGCCGTGGCGCGGTGGGCCTGGATTTGTTCGGCGAAGGCGAGGAGCAACTCGGCAAGCCGCGCGCGCAAGAGCCCCAGCGCTTCGCGTTGGCGCAGCACGTCGGCGTTGTCGGTGATGTCGGCGCTGGTGGCGCCCCAGTGTATGATGCCGCCGCCGGCCGGGCACTGCTCGGCGAAGGCCTTCACCTCCGCCATCACATCATGCCCGATCTCCTTTTCGATCTCGGCTGAGCGTTTGGTATTGAGCCGCTCGGCGTGCTTGCGCAGATCCGTCGCTTGCTCCTTCGTCACCAGCCCGGCCTCCGCCTGTGCTTCGGCCAGCGCGACCCAGATGCGGCGCCACGTCCGGCGTTTGTGATCGTCCGCCCACAGCGCCCGCATCTCGTCGGAGCCGTAGCGGGAGGCAAAAGGGAAATCCAAATTTGTCGTCATGCTGTTTGACACGGTGACGCGGTGACTGGGTGACAAGGTGGTCATGAACAATCACCCCCTCACCCTGTCACCCCTGCACCCTGTCATTGCTTGTCGCTGTATCCGAATCGCTTCACATCCCGCTCGCTTTTGCGCCAGTCGGCCCGCACCTTCACGTGCAGTTCGAGGAAGACCTTCCGGCCCAGCATCTCTTCGATGGATTGGCGCGCGTTCGTGCCGATCTCTTTCAGTTTGCTCCCGCCCTTGCCGATGACGATGGGCTTGTGGCTCTCGCGCTCGAGGTACACAACGGCGCTGAGGCGGATAAGGTCGGGCCGCGTCTCGTCGAACGATTCGATCTCGACCGCGATGCCGTGCGGCACTTCCTGTTCGAGTGCGTTGAGCGCGGCCTCGCGGATCATCTCGGCGGCGAGGTCGCGCGCGTAGGTCTGCGTCACCTCATCTTCGGGATACAACGGCTCGCCCTCCGGCAGGGCCTCGATCAACATCTGCCGCAGCGCGTCGAGGTTGTCGCCGCGCGTCGCCGAGATCAGCATCCACCTGGCCTCGGGCGCCAAAGCGCGGTACGCGTTGGTGTGGATCAGCACATGCTCGGGCCTGAGCAAATCGCTTTTGTTGAGCGCCAGCACCACCGGCGCGACTCCGGCGCGGTTGTGGATTTGTTCCGCCAGATGGACGTCCCCCGGCATGGGCGCGGCGCTGGCATCCACGATGAAGAGGATCACGTCCGCGTCGAGCATCGCGCGGGCCGCCGCCTCGACCATGTATTCGCCGAGTCTGTTGCGTGGCGCGTGCATACCGGGCGTATCCACAAAGACGAGTTGATAGCCCGGTTCGGTGAGGATGCCGAGTTGCGCGTGGCGCGTGGTCTG
Source organism: uncultured Anaerolineales bacterium (assembly GCA_964608265.1). GTDB lineage: Bacteria > Chloroflexota > Anaerolineae > Anaerolineales > UBA6663 > JANWXR01. Next base: position 79,747 of record CAZSNP010000001.1, read on the forward strand.
CGGCTTGGCCGAAACGATGGCGACCTTCTGGCCGAGGAAAGCGTTCATCAACGACGACTTGCCCACGTTGGGCCGGCCCACCACCGCGATAAAGCCCGAACGGAAAGGAGTGTCAGCGGTCATGAAATAACCAGTCACCAATAACCCGTCATTGGTTACTGAAGGCGAGCGGGTTGAAGTCAGTGTCGCGGTCGAAGTAATCTTCCCGCTCGGCGCGTTTGAGGCCGTTGACGACCTGATACGTGATGGGCGTGCAGGCGATCTCGACCCCGCACTTGAAAATGTAGTTCGAGATGAAGACCGTCCACAGCAGATCGTTCGGCCACACACCGTAGAAGGCGATGAGCAGGAAGACGGCCGTATCCACCAGTTCGCCGACGAGGGTAGAGCCGATGGTGCGCGACCACAACCAGCGGCCCTGCGTGCGCACTTTCAACTTCGCCAGGATGACCGAGTTGGTGAACTCGCCCGCCCAGTACGCGATGAGGCTGCCGAGCGCGATGCGCGGCGCCTGCCCGAGGATGAGGGTGAACGCTTCGTTCTGCGGCGGCAGTGCATCCACGACGTACAACGTCACCACCATCAGCCCGAGGCAGGCGAAGCCGGTCCAGATGACGCGCCGGCTGCGGGCGTAGCCGTATACCTCGGTCAGCACATCGCCGAAGATGTAGGCCAGCGGGAACAGCAGCGTGCCGCCGTCGAAGGTGAATGGGCCAAGACCGACGAGCTTGGTCGAGGCCACGTTGGAGAGGATGAGCACCGCGACGAAGACGGCGGTGATGAGGTCGAGGTAGCGGTAGGAATGGGGCATAAAATCCGTTGGATCGTGATTTGTTGCAGTTCGCCCTCACCCCCGGCCCCTCTCTCGCTGGGAGAGGGGTGAGGCCGCGATATGTCCGGGTGCGTTCCCTCTCCCCAGCGCGGCTCGCCCTCACCCCCGGCCCCTCTCCCGCCGGGAGAGGGGTGAGGCCGCGAAATGTCCGGGTCTGTTTCCTCTCCCCAGCGCGGCTCGCCCTCACCCCCGGCCCCTCTCTCGCTGGGAGAGGGGTGAGGCCGCGAAATGTCCGGTCCGTTCCCTCTCCCCGCTGGGGAGAGGGTTAGGGTGAGGGGAGAATCTCAATTACCCCAGCATCGTCACCGTCTTCTTCGCCAGCTTCGCCTTGTCCCACATCCGGCACCACGCGCAGTCGCCAGGCGCGGAGGTGGGCTGGCCGCACCGCTCGCACGGGTGCAGCTCCACGTGCTGCTCGGCGTTGGCGAACAGCCCGCTTTCTTTCGCCTGCAGGAAGCTGATGTAAAACTGCAACTTCGCGCCGGGCCGGTCGCCTTCCATCCTGTTCAGAAGCTCTTTGTAGTAGATGGTCGTCGAGCCTTCGGCGTGTGGGCATTCCTCGTAGATGTACTCGATGCCGCGCACCAGGCAATACGCCGTCATCTCGCGCTCGTAGATGCGGCACAGCGGCTTGACCTTGCGGATGAGGCCGTCGTGCGCGGGCAGCACCGGCGCCTGCCGGGCAAGATAGCCGCCGGCCCAGTTGAGGGTGTTCTGCATCAGCACGGCGACTTCGTCGTCGAGGTTGTGGCCGGTGACGAGCGCATCGAAGCCGCCCTCGAGCGCGGCGCGGTTCATGATGTAGCGCTTGTTCAGCCCGCACACCGAGCACGGCTTGCCGTGGCCGCGATTGCTGATCACGCTCAGCTCCGGGATGGTCGCGCCGAACTCGTCCTCAACATCTACGATATGCAGCGTCAGCCCGCGCGCGGCGGCAAACTGCTCGCTTAACCGGCGCGACTCGTCGGAGTAGTTCTGCTCGATGCCGAGGCCGATGTACAGCCCCTCGGTATGATACCCAAGGCGGTGCAGTATGTCCCACAGCCCGAGCGAGTCTTTGCCGCCCGAGACCGCCATCAGCACCTTCTCGTCGCGGGTGAACATCCGGTACTTCTCGATGAAGCGCTCGACCTGCTCGGGCAGCCACTCGAGGTAATGATCGGTGCACAGCGCTAGTTTGTGCTGGCGCATGTTGATGACGGCGGTGCCGCCGCACTTTCGGCACTTCATGATTGTTTCACCACAGAGAACACAGAGTACACGGAGTCACTTCTCACGTTTCACGCATCACGCTGATCCACCAGAGACGACCGCAACGAGTTTGATTTCCATCCCCTCGCGGATGATGGTGTCGTCGGTCACCAGTTGCCCGTTCATCACCGCCAGCACCGTCTCCGGCTCGAGGCCCACTTTGCGAATCGCGTCGCGCACCGTCATGCCGGCATTCACTTCGTATTCTTTGTTGCGATACTTGATCTTTACCGTTGCCATGCGGAAGATTATAGCGTACGGCGCCTTGCGTTGAGCGATGTCATTCCGAGCGAAGCGAGGGGTCTCTGGGCCACGGTGGAGAATCCCCGCCGCCAAAAGCGCGGCTCGGAATGACGATTCAATGCTCGGCCAGCATGTCGTCGAGTTCGTCGTAGGTCAGCTTCCAATCGCGCCGTGTGCTGCCGAGGAGTTGATTGAGGATGGCCGCGCCCACCGCGCCGAAGACCCCGGGCGCGAGGCGATAGCTCGGCAACGCGCGGGCGAGGAGCGGGATCGGCGGCTCGGCCGGGGCAACGGCATATTGATCCGGGACAGCGCGCGCTTCTATGGCGAGCGAGACGCGCACCCACGGCCCCTCGGCGGGTTGCGGGCCGGCGAAGACTGCGAGATCGGTGAGGTCGAGCGCCTTGCACACCACGCCGCGCTCGCCGCCCGCCGGCAAATAACCGAACACATCCGAGCGCGGAAAAAGGTCACCCTGAGTCTCAAGCCACTCGAAGCAGACCGGCTCCCCGAACTCCTGCCCGTAGTCATCTACCACCATGTGCGGCAACAAATGCGTCGGCGAGTCCCACAACTTGTATCCGGGCCGCACATACACCGGCGCTTCGAACAGCGGCACACCGAGCGCAGAGGCCTCGGGGCCGTGCACGAGCAAGAAATGTTGATTGAACGGGAGGACGAGGGCGGGGAACGGAGGTGGCATGTGGCAAGTGGCAAGTGGCGGGTGACGTGCGACCTGCCACCTGCCACTTGCCGACGACTTACGGTTTCGGGCCGGAGGCCGTGACCGCCGCGCCCACTTTCCCCTCGAACTGCTTGAAGTTCTCGACGAACTTCCCCGCCAGTTCTTTGGCCTTGGTGTCGTAGGCGTCTTTGTCCGCCCAGGTGTCGCGCGGATTGAGCACGCCCTCCGGCACGCCCGGGCAGTGCGTGGGCAGGTGCAGCCCGAAGATCGGGTGCGCCTGCGTGGGGATGTCGGTGAGGCGCCCATCGAGCGCGGCGGTCACCATCGCCCGCGTATGCGCGATCTTCATCCGCTGCCCCACGCCGTACGGCCCGCCGCTCCAGCCGGTGTTCACCAGCCACACATCGCTCTTCCAATCGTCGAGCTTCTTCGCCAACAGCTCGGCATACACGGTCGGGAAGTGCACCATGAACGGCGCGCCGAAGCAGGTGGAGAACGTCGCGCTCGGCTCGCTGACGCCGCGCTCGGTGCCGGCCAGTTTGGCCGTATAGCCCGAGAGGAAGTAATACAGCGCCTGCTCGCGCGTCAGCTTCGCAATCGGCGGCAGCACCCCGAAGGCATCGGCGGTGAGGAAGATGACGTTGCGCGGGTGGGTGCCCACGCCCGAGGCCACGTAGTTCGGGATGGCGTGGATGGGGTAGGCGGCGCGCGTGTTTTCGGTGATGGTCTGGCTGTCAAGGTCGAGCATGCGCGTTTGGTCATCCATCATCACGTTTTCGAGCACCGTGCCGAACATGCTCAGCGTGGCGTAAATCTCCGGCTCGGCCTCCGACGACAGCTTGATGACCTTCGCGTAACAGCCGCCCTCGAAATTGAACACGCCGCTCTCGCCCCAGCCGTGCTCGTCGTCGCCGATCAGGCCGCGCCGGTGGTCGGCGGAGAGCGTGGTCTTGCCCGTGCCGCTCAACCCGAAGAACAGCGCCGTGTCGCCCTGCGGCCCGACGTTGGCCGCGCAGTGCATGGGGAAGACGCCATCCAATGGCAGCAGATAGTTGAGCGCGGTGAAGACTGATTTCTTGATTTCGCCCGCGTAGCGCGTGCCGGCGATGACGACGGTGCGTTTGGCGATGTTGAGGGCGATCACGGCCGTCGGGCCGGATTTGGGCGCGCGGGTGCCGTGCCGCGCCGGGTCGGGGTGGAACTCGGGCGCGTGCAGGATGGTGAAATTCGGCTCGAAGTCCGCCAGATCAGCCGCGTAGGGGCGGATGAATAAGTTGTAAGCGAATAGCGTGTGCCAGGCGTTCTCCGAGATCAGCCGCACCTTGAGCCGCCGCTTCGGGTTGGCGCAGGCATACAGGTCGCGAATGAACAACTCCTTCGTGTTGAGGTAGGCCTTCACATCCGCTTCGAGGAGGTTGAAGTGTTCCTCGGAGAGCGGGCGGTTGACCTTGCCCCACCACACCTTATCTTTGCTGCTCGCCTCCTCGACGATGAACTTGTCCTCGGGCGAGCGACCCGTGAAGGGCGAGGTGACGGCGAGGAAGGCGCCGCCCGCCGTGAGCTTGCCCTCGCCGCGTTTGAGCGCGGTCTCGATCGTATCCGCCGGGGAGGGATTCCATGTTTGCCGGATGCCGGCCAGCCCAATCGCGTTGATGCCGTTTCTGCTGTTGATCATGGGAATAGCGCGTGTCGGGTGTCGAGTGTCCGCCGCCCGGACTGACACTCGATACTTTGACACACGACACTAGAATTTCAGAGCGCCCATCGTCTCGCGGATGAGCTTCACGCTCTTGTCCGCCATTGCCCGCTCGTCGTCGGTCAGCGTGAACTCAATGATCTGCTCGACGCCGCCCGCGCCCAGCTTCACCGGCACGCCGAAATAGATGTCGTTGTAGCCGTACTCGCCCTCGAGGTACGCCGAGGCCGGCACGATGAGCTTCGAGTCCAAGATGATGGCCTCGGCCATGCGGGCCGCCGCCGCGCCCGGCGCGTAATACGCCGAAGTGCCCAACAGATTCACGATTTCGCCGCCGCCTTTGCGCGTGCGCTCCACAATCGCATTCACCTTCTCGGCGGGCAGCCACTCGTTGATCGAGCGGCCAAAGACGGTGGAGTAGCGCGTGAGCGGCACCATCTCGTCGCCATGCCCGCCGAGCACCACCGTCTGCACGTTCTCAATCGAGACGTTCATCTCCAGCGCGATGAAGGCCGCCATGCGGGCCGAGTCGAGGATGCCGGCCTGCCCCATCACGCGGTGTTTCGGCAGCCCGGCGAGTTTATAGGCGAGATACGTCATCGAGTCGAGCGGGTTGGTGACGACGACGATGTAGGCCTTGGGTGAGAGCGGCAGCGCCTTGCCGAGCACGTCGGTGATGATCTGCTGATTCGCGCCCACCAAATCTTCGCGGCTCATGCCCGGTTTGCGCGGGAAGCCGGCGGTGATGACGATGACGTCGGAGTTCTCGGTGCCGTCGTAGTTCCCGTCGGCCGTGCCGGTGAGGCGGGCGTTGTAGCCGACGATGGGGGCCGCCTGCAACAGATCGAGCGCCTTGCCCACCGGCGCGGTCTTGGCGATGGCGGCATCCACCAGCACGATGTCGGCGATGCCGCGCTGCGCGAGCCACAGCGCGCACGACGCGCCAACGTTGCCGGCGCCGACTACGGTGATCTTCTTTCGCATGGGATTCTCCTGTCGTGGAAAAGGATAGGCAATCGAGTAGCGAGGCGCAAAAAAACGGCGAAGCGGGTCTCGCCGTTGACGGATTCTATCATACCGGCCTGCGCGGCTCGGCGAGGGTTACTCGGCCAGCGGCAAGGTCAACGTGAGGGTGCTGACCTGCCTCGCCGTCGCTGGTCAGCGTCAGCGTGCCCCCCATCAGTTCGGCTGGCCGGCGCGAGATGCTCAGCCCGAGGCCGGTGCCGCCATACCAGGGTCTGCTAATCGGAGGGCGTGACGGCCGGTGGGCGGCGGCGCGCGGTCGGCCTGCGGGGCCGGGTGCGGCGGCGCCGGGGAGGCGTGCCCATAGCGCGCCGCAATTGCAAAGCGGAATTCTCTAGCTCTGGGTTGGCGATGGGGAGTTCGGTTGGAGCGCGGCTTGGGCCAGATGCTCGATCAGCCTGAGCGCAACCGCGCCGGCCTCGGCAAACCCGCGCGGGTGCAGTTGCGCGGCCGTATCGCGCGGGGTGTGTACCGACCAGGTGGCTGGCCCGATCTCGAGCAGCGTGACAGCATCCAGCCCGGCGCGGCCCAGCGGCATGTGATCGAACAGCACGCCCGGCATTGCGAAATCGCGCACGGGCACGCCACAGGTGCGTGCGGCTCGCCGGAGGGCGCAGCGCAGCGACGGCGCTGAACCGGAAATGTGCAGCCTGCCTTCCACGCCCACGCCGTCGAAGTTGAGGACGACGGCGCGTTCGGCCCGCAACTGCGCGGCGTAGTGTGCGGCAAAGGCGGCGGCGCCCATCAACCCCAACTCCTCGGCGCTCGTCAGCACAATCGTCCAGCGCAGCCGGGCGTGGGCCTCGGGCCAGCGCGCGAGGATCTCCGCGAGGTGCAGGACGACGCCGACACCGGAAGCGTTGTCAATGGCGCCGGGCGAGTCGTTCGCCCAATCCATCCACACGAGCGGCGCGCCACCCACCAGCGTGATCACACCGGCCACCGCCGCAGCCGATGACCACGCCGGCCACAGCACGGCGAGCCACGCACTTGCGCACAGCGCCGCGCTGCCGAACAGTGTCACCAGCACCAGCGCTACGCGCAGGCCGATGGGCAGGCGCTGGCTTTTCGAGTCGTAGTGGGCCATCAACACCAGGTGGGGCAACGCAGCCGAAGGTGAGGCGGGCGGGAAGCGGGCGATGAGGTTAGCGGCTCGATGACGGTTGCCGAAGTGTGCCCAGGGTGAATCGGATTGCAGCGCGCCGCGCTCGGCGCGGGGTTGCAGCCGGCGCAGCAGCAGCGGCGCGGCCAACACCAGCGTTGCCGCCACCGCCGCCGCCGTCGGTTGCGGACCGAGCCACGCCAGCACACCGATCACACCGGCCAGGCCGACGGTGAGGGTGAGGGTGACGAGGTGATTGACGGCGGTCGAGAACTCGAACGGCTGGCGCTCGACGGAGTAGCCCCACGCGCCGAGCTGGCGCGCCAACGCCTCCGCCGCCGCGGCCTCGGCCGGTGAACCGGTGAAGCGCGGATGCGCGAGTCGCCGGGCATAGTCGAGCGCGGCGTCGGCGGTGAACGAGACGGGCATGGGGTGGCTGGCGGGTATGATACACTGCGAGGCCGTATGAATGATTCAGCTTTGCAGCAAGCCAGCCTCAACGCCGCGCGGGAGGATTTTCGCCAGGCCCGCCAACAGGCGGCGTTGCAGGACCTCTTCGCGCGCTTCACCGGGCAGTCGGCGGATTTGCTGTCGTTCGAGGATGTGCGGCGCAAACTGCGCGCCACCGACACCACCGAGCGCGGTTTGCAGGAAGTGCCCGTCAGCGCCATCGTCGGCACCACCGGCCGCTACACCGATTTCACCCGCACCTTCCTGCCGCGCGGCGGCGTGGATGAGGGCCGCTGGGCGCGGGTGAAAGCCGCCACCGAAACCGAAGCCGCCGGCCTGCCGCCGGTGGAACTCTACAAGATCGGCGCGGCCTATTTCGTCAAAGACGGCCATCATCGCGTCTCCATCGCCCGGCAGTTGGGCGCCGAGACGGTGCAGGGCTACGTCACCGAGGTATTCTCCAAGGTCCCGCTCTCCCCCACCGACCAGCCCGATGACGTCATCCGCAAAGCCGAGTACGCCGAATTTCTGGAGGCCACCCGGCTCGATACCCTGCGCGCGGGCGTCGATCTGACGATGAGTGTGCCGGGCCAATATGCGCGCGTGCGCGAACTGATCGAACTGCACGGCTTTCTGCAAGAGGCGGCCCAACACCGTAATCTTACGGATGCCGAAGTGCTCGCGAGTTGGTACGATAACGAGTATATGCCCGTCGTCCGCGTCATCCGCGAGCGCGGCCTGTTGCGCGATTTTCCGGGCCGCACCGAGGCCGATCTGTATGTGTGGCTGGCCCAACACAGCGCCGAGATCCGCGAGGCGCTGGGCTGGAACATCCAACCGGCGGCGATGCTGGCGGAGTTGGCCGAGAAATTCAACCCCGGGCGCGGTCGCTGGGGGCGCTTGCTCAAGCTCGTCATCCCGGCAAGCATCAGCGAGCGGCCGGAGACCGGGGCGTGGCGCAAAGACAAGCTCGAAGACCGTTACACCGACCGGCTGTTCACCCGGGTGCTTGTGCCGGTGAGCGGAGAACCGGTAGGCTGGATGGGCCTCGAGCAGGCGATGGAGGTGGCGCATCGCGAGTGGGGTGAGCTGTTGGGACTACACATTGTGCCGACCGAGGCCGCCAAAGCGGGTGAGGCTGCTGAAGCGGTGCGCGCGGACTTCAACCGGCGCTGCGCGGAGATGCAGATGCGCGGCACGCTCGCGCTCGAGGTGGGGGAGGTCGCGGCGAAGATCAGCGAACGCGCGGCGCTGGCCGATCTGGTGGTCCTCAACCTGGCCCACCCGCCCGGCGCCGGGCCGCTGCAACGGCTCGGTTCCGGTTTTCGGTCTTTGCTTCATCGTTGCCCGCGGCCGGTGCTGGCCGTGCCCGGGGCTGCTTCGAAGATGGAGAAACTGCTCCTGGCTTACGACGGGAGCCCGAAGGCCAGGGAAGCGCTGTTCGTGGCGACGTATATGGCGGAGGAGTGGCGCTCGGCGTTGGCGGTGATTTCGGTCGTTGATGGCAGCGGCGCGCCGGGGGCGCTCGACCACGCACGCCGGTATCTGGAATTTCACGAGCTCGAGACCGAGTGCGTTGAGAGTGAAGGGCCGGTGGCCACGGCGATTTTGCGGGTCGCGGCGGAGCGCGGCTCGGATTTGATCCTTATGGGTGGCTACGGCGCGCACCCGGTCGTCGAGGTGGTGTTGGGAAGTTCAGTCGATCGTGTGCTGCGCGAGGCGCAGTGCCCGGTGTTGATTTGTCGCTGAGATGCAAACCGCGCTGCAACAACTGCGTGAACTGATCGAGCGCCTGCCGCTCAACGGGCAGACGCCCCTGGCCGTGGGTGAGACCGTGGCCGCATTGCGCCGCCTGCTCGACGATCTACAGCAGGCGGCGGCCACAGGCCAGCAGCGCGAGGGTGATTATGGCGCATTCGTCGAGCAACTGCTGGATGCGGTCTTCATCGCTGATGCGGGCCTCGTTATCACTGAAGTGAACTCGCGCGCCTGCGCCCTGTTCGACGCCACCCGCGCCCAATTGCTCGGCCTCAACCTCCGCGATCTGTTGCTGCCCGAGGATTGGGAGCCGTTCCTCTTTCAACTGGAGAGCGCGCAGACCGGCCTGATCGAGCGGCGCATGGTGCGGCGCGACGGCGAACGCATCGAGGTCGAGATCAGCGCCAAGCGGCTGGCCGACGGGCGGGTGCAGACCATCGTGCGCGACATCACCGAGCGCAAACTGGTCGAGGCCTCGCGCCGCGAGAACGAGTTGCGTCTGCAGGCCATCGTCGGTTCGCTGGATGAGATCGTATTCGAATTTGACGCCGACGGAACCTACATCAACCTGTGGGTGACCGGCGGCCAGGCCGGGGCGCCCTCCGCCGAGGCGCTGTTGGGCCGGCGCGTGACGGAGATATGGCCACCCGAAGTCGCCCAGCCCTTGCTCGAAGCGATCCGCCGCGTGCTGTACAGCGGCCAGGCCGAGGTCATTGACTACAGCCTCGACCGGGCCGGGCAGCGACGCTGGTTCTCGGGCCGTATCACGCCCTTTCCGGCCACCAATAGTTTCGTCAAAACGGTCTGCATGATCGCTCGTGACGTGACCGCCCAGAAGCAGGCCGACGAGCAACTGGCGCAGAACGCGGCTGAGATCGCCGCGCTGTATCGCGCCTCGTTCCGGCTGCTCAGCCCGGCGGTCGATTTGATGAGCACCGCGCGCTCGATCGTCGAAACCATCACGCGCGAGTTCGACTTCGGCGCGTGCAGCCTGTTGCTGGTGAACGAGGCGGAAGATGCGTTGCAGCGGGTGGCGATGGTCGGCGACTTTGCCTTCGAGGAAAACTTCGGGCTGCCGCTGTCGGGCACCGGGCTGACGGTGGCCGCGGTGCGAACCCAGCAGACCGTGTACGCGCCCGATGTGAACGACGACCCGCGCTACTATCTCGGCAACCCGCTGACCCGTTCCGAGCTGGCCGTGCCGCTCATCAGCGGCGGGCGCGCCGTCGGGGTGCTCGATCTGCAAAGCCCCGAGCGTGACGCTTACCCCGAACGCGCGCGGCACTTGATTCAACTGTTCGCCGAGCAGGCCGCGCTGGCGATTGAGAACGCGCAACTCCTGAGCAAGCTGCTCTCGGCGCGGCAGGAGGCCGAGCGCGCCAATCAGTTCAAGAGTCAGTTCCTCGCCAACACCTCCCACGAGCTGCGCACTCCCCTCTCGGTCATCATCGGCGCGCTGGATATGGTGACCAACGGCTACTGCCCGCCCGAAGACCAGCCCCGGATGCTGCAGACCGCCAACAGCGCCTCCCAGCGTTTGCTGCACATCATCAACGACCTGCTCGACATCGCCAAGATCGAGGCCGGACGACTGGAGTTGGATATCGGCCCGGTGGAGATTCGGTCGCTGCTCGAAGAGGTCTGCGCGATGGTGCGACCGCAGGCCGGGCGGAAAGGGCTGGAGCTGCACATGCAGTTGCCCGAGTCGCCGCTGCCATTGCTCTGGGCCGACAGCGCGCGCGTGCAACAGATTTTGCTCAACCTGCTCAACAACGCGGTGAAATTTACGGATGAGGGCCGGGTGACGGTGCAGGCCAACTCCGACGGCGTGCCGCTGTTCATGGCCATCATCGTTCAAGACACCGGCCTCGGGGTCCCCGCCGAACACCAGCGTGATTTGTTTCGCCCGTTCGTGCAGGCCGGGGGCGGCGCCACCGCGCGCCGCTACGGCGGCACCGGCCTGGGCCTGAGCATCTCACGCCACCTGGCCGAGTTGATGGGCGGCACGCTGACGTTGTACAGCGAGGGGGCGGGGCGCGGCAGCCAGTTCACCCTGCGGCTGCCCGTCGCCAAACCGGAACAGCTGCAACGACTGGTCGAGTGAACGATCACCGGACAGGCCAAGCCTGTCCGGCGTCCGTTTAACGCCGGATGAGGGGCAGGTAGAGGCGGTTCGAGCCGGAGGCGCCTGGCGGGCGGGTGGCCGTGCGGGTCGGCGTGGGCAGCGTGGCCGTCATCGTCGGTGTGCTGGTCGGTTGTGTGCCGGTGACGGTGGGCGTGGCGGTGGCGGCCGGGGTGACGGTGCCTGGCGGCGCGAGCAGCAGATAGCGACTATTGGCCGCGTTCCATTGGGTGTCGAGGTAGGTGCCGCTGCCCGGGCTGGTGTGATAGTAGTCGTCGTGATTGCAGTCGAAGCGCGCGTTGTGTGAGGTCTGCGGGCAGCGGATGACCATCGTCGGATAGTTGGGCGCGTCCGAGTAGCACATCACATCATACTCATCCACACAATGCCCGGCGCCGCTGGTGTTGGGCGCGCTGCGCTGAACCCCGCCGAGGTTGTGCATCAACTCATGCGCGGCGGTGCTGCCGTTCCAGCAGCCGCTATCCACCCGGGCATACGATGGGCCGCCGTTGTTGTTGTTCGTGCTCCCCGGGCGGTCATCGTAATAGATGTTCCCAATCCCACACAACACGCTGGCGTCCATGAAGATCAGATACTTGCGGTCGGCCCGGTTGTGGCCGAGCGCCCGCAGCTCGCTGAGGGTGTTGCTGAAGTTGTCGTCGCCGGTGGTGGAGAGGGTGAGGTTGAGGATGACCGGCTCGCACGCGCCATCGTGCACCCAGCGCATCTTGCGCCAGCCGCCGGTCTCGGCGGCGCTTTGCTCGAAGATCGTATCCACATCTCGTACCCAGTTGCGGAACGAAGCCGCGTATTGAGCGAAGCGATCGGCGCGGTCGGCGGCGCGCGCGTACAGCGCCTGCACGCGGTACCCGCTCACGCCGTCGCCGTCGCACTGCACGGCCTGCGCCCCGACATCCAGCGCCTCGGCCCCAAGCGGCGGCGCCGACTCGAAGACGTTGACACCGGGCGGGGCCTCATCCGGACCGTGCGTGCAGTAATCGGTGCCGGCGATCTGAAAAGCACCGAGGCATGGCCCGCTCTGCGCGGCGATCAGGCCTTCATACACCAGGCCGCGCTCCGGGCGGCTCATCGGCATAGCGATTGGGACAAACGGGAATGGGGCGGGGGTGGCGGTGCGCGACGCCTGCGCGCTGGCCGCCGGCGAGCGGAGCCATCCGGCGCTGGCCAACAGCAACGCCAGGATACCAAGCGTAACCCCCAGGTGCAGGCCGTGACTTCGATTCTGTCTCTGCATGCCGCAATCTACCCGGCGCGCGGCCTGCATGGGTGAAGGGCACAGACTGCGCTGTGACCGTTATAGCAAATCGCGCACGGCACAACCGCAAAGGGGTGGGGAAACTTGCGTGAAGGTTGGGTGAAGCCCGCCGCCGTCACGCCGCCAGCGGGATCACGAAAAACAGGATGGCGCAGAAGTGACAG
>CAZSNP010000001.1:92448-147356 GCA_964608265.1 uncultured Anaerolineales bacterium
CCGCCGTCACGCCGCCAGCGGGATCACGAAAAACAGGATGGCGCAGAAGTGACAGATCGTCCCCAGCGCGCTGGCGAATGCCGCCAGCACCGCCAGGCCGGCGATTGACAGCACGAGGCCGAGGCCGTGAGTCAGGCTGTTGGCGATCTCCTCGCCGAGGGTGTAGCGGGGCGCAGCCAGGGGCGACTTCAATGCGTTGTCTCCGAGCTTCACTCTACCAACCCATCACCGCGCTGACCGCCGGCGCCATGTCAACCAGACCGGCGCGACGGTTGCCTTCGTCCCGGCAGCGTTGCGCGACAACGGCCTCAACGGTTTGGCGCATCAGCGCAAGCTGGTGCGGCGTCGCACCCTGCCAGCCCAGCGACAGCACGCATTCCGACTCCTCAGGATGCAGCCCGCCGTGCATTCCCTTAAGTGGCGGACTGAAGTAATAACCGCCCGCGTAATTCGACATCAGCACAACGTCCCCGCTCACCGGCGAAGCCAGATGGCGCAGACGGTTGACGGCATCCACCGTGATGATGTCGGGATGGGCTGCGAGGTGGTCGGGGATGGCGATCAGGTCGCCGGCGGGGGTCAGCGCGCGGTAGTCGGCCTCCCATCCCTCGTGCTCCACATCGCGGAGCAGGATCATCGCCAGCGAGTCGCGCAATGTGTCGGCATAGCGTCCGGTGCGATTCGCCTCGGCGAAGGCGCGCGCCACCGGCAAGACATCCTCGCCCAGGCGCGGCGGGTCGGCCCAGTGCCCGGCGCGGTGTTGAACGTAGACATGCGCCAGGCCGCCGTTGCTCGCCACGACCGCATCGCAGTTCGGGTCCTCGCCGGGCAGGTCATGCACGTCGAGGCCGAGGGCATCGAAGAGGTAACCCATCTCACGGTCGAAGGGGAAGCTGAGGCGCAGGGCGTGCTGCTCGTCATCGGGCGTGGCCAATTGCCCGTGATCGGAGAGCACAACGCACAGCGCGCCGGCCAGCAGCCCGTGCGCCTCGAGGTGTTGCGTCAATTGCGCAACCTGACCGTCCACCACGCGCGTGAGATAGTCGAACTGCACGCCCGGCCCATCCACATGCGACTCGTGATCGAGGCCCATGAAGTAGGCTGTGAGCACCTCGGGCCGCGGGCCGCTGCGCAGGTGCGCGCCGATGGCGTCGATCATCAACGCGTCGAACTCGGCGGAGGAGAGCTTGAGCCACCAGCCGCCCTTGAAAAAACGCGCCAGGTGCAGGACGTCGGGCCGCAGCCAATGCGTCGCTCCGCGGGCGATCATGTTGTGCGCGACGGTCGAGGTCAATCCCCGCGCCGTGGCCCGCTCGTACAGCGTCTTCACGTCAGCCGCCAGCACAGTATTGGCCAGGCCCTCGCCCGTGAACACCCGCACCGCATCGTCCACCGCCAGCGTATCGCCGACGTCGAAGGCGTAGAAGCGCGGCACGCCCTGGCTGTGGCGACCGAACCGGTCGAAGAACTGGTTGCCCATCACGCCATGCTCTTCGGGGTGGGCGCCGGTGAAGATCGAAGCCTGGCAGCAGAACGTGATGGAGGGGGCGTTGCTCACCGGCGCGAGATGCAGGCCGTCGCCGATGAACCGCGCCAGCGCGGGCGCCTTGCCTTCCGCGAGCGCACGCAGAAAGACATCGCGCCGCAATCCATCGATATCGAGGACGATCAGTCGGGCAGGGGGCCGGCTCATGGTGAGGATTATAATGCCGTCACCCGATGCGTGCTTCAAATCTGATTGAACCGATCCTCATCACCGGGGCGACCGGCTTCATTGGCCGATGGCTGGTGCGGCGCTTGCTGGCCGAGCGCTGTTTCGTGCGCGCCTTCGTCCTGCCGGGCGAGGCCGTGCCGGACGAATGGGCCGTGCCCGTCGAGGTCGTGCGCGGGGATGTGACCGACGCGGCCTCGGTGGCGCGGGCCGTGAACGAGGCGCGAACGATTTTCCACCTGGCCGCCATCGTCGGCGATGCCGGCAACGAGGCGCAACATCAACGGGTGACGGTGGGCGGCACGGGGAATGTGTTGCGCGCCGCCGATCCGCGCGCCCGCATCGTCCTCACTTCGAGCCTGGTCGTGTACGGAGATCGGCTGGGTCTGGATGTGTGCGCCGAGGATCACGCCTTTGGCCGCGCCCTTGGCCGTTACAGCCGGGCCAAGCAGGCGCAGGAACGTCTGGCGTGGCAACTGGCCGAGGCGCGTGGCTTGCCGTTGAGCGTGGTGCGTCCGGCCAACGTCTTTGGCCCGGGCGTGTGCCCGTGGGTGACGGGCATCATCACGCAAATGAGCACGCGCCTGCCGGCCCTCATCGATGACGGTAATTACAACGCCGGCCTGACGTACGTCGAGAACCTCGTTGACCTCCTCATCCTGGCAGCGGAGCATCCGGCTGCAGTCGGGCGGGTGTACAACGGGTGTGACGGGTGGGAGGTGACGTGGAAACAGTACGTCACCGACATCGCGCGCCTGGCCGGCACACCGCCGCCGTGGTCGTTGCCGCGCCGCGCGGCGTTCGCCGTCGCCGAGGCGTGCGAGGCGCTGTGGTATGGCTTGTCGTTGCCGGGCCGCCCGCCGGTGAGTCACGAAGCCGTCAACCTCGCCGGCGCGCACCACCGCCTCCCGGCCGACCGCGCCCGCACCGAACTGGGCCACTCGCCGCGCGTGTCGTATGCCGAGGCGATGCAGCACATCGCTGCTTATCTCTCGCAAAGCACGCCAAGAACGCCAGGATAATGCCTTTGCGTGCATTGCGAGCCTGGCGAGAGCAGACACATGGGCACTGAGATTGAGCGCAAGTATCTGGTGGTGGGTGAGGGCTGGCGCGCGGGCGCGGTGGGCGTCCGCTACCGGCAGGGCTACCTCTCCACCGAGGCGCGGGCCACCATCCGGGTGCGGCTGGCGGGCGAGGAGGCGTTCCTCACGATCAAAGGCCCGCGCGTCGGGATCGGCCGCCCGGAGTTCGAATATCCGCTGCCACCCGCCGACGCGGCCTACCTGCTCGATCACCTCTGCCGTAAGCCCCTCATCGAGAAGGTGCGCTATCGCGTGCCGCATGCCGGGCGGGTGTGGGAGGTGGATGAATTTCTGGCCGAGAGCGACGGCCTGCTGATTGCCGAAGTGGAACTGGACGATGAGACCCAGCCGGTAGCCTTACCCGATTGGGTTGGCCCGGAAGTCTCCACCGATCTGCGCTACACCAACGCCTACCTCGTCGATCACCCGTACAACACCTGGCGCGATTGAGATAAAGATCAAGCGAAAATGATGCTATCGAGCGTTGACCCGGCGTAGTGGCTCTGCTATTATCGTCGCGGTTTAGCCGTGTTCGACAAAACACTACAGTGGATGCGCGAGCAACTGCGATGGCTGGTGCCCGGGATGGGCGTCAAGCGCTGGATGCTGTTGATGTTGCTCGGCACGACGTTCGTGGGGTTGGCGGCGGCCTACGGCCTGCTTCAACTCTTTCGCGATACGCCGGCGCCGGCCTCGCCCGGCCTGTTGGGCAGCCTCGCCATCGGCGCGGGCGGGCTGGCCCTGACGCTGCTGGCCATCGCGCGGATGAACCGCGCCGTGCTCGAACCGTTTCTGCGTCCGGGGCAAAGCATCGCGGAGGTGGTCGGGCAGCACCGGCGGCGCGAACGAGGCCCGAAGGTCGTGGCCATCGGCGGCGGCACCGGGCTGGCGACGTTGCTGCGCGGTCTGAAGGTGTACACCCATAACCTCACCGCCATCGTCACGGTGGCGGATGATGGCGGCTCGTCGGGCCGGCTGCGCGAGACGCTGGGTGTGTTGCCGCCGGGCGACTTCCGCAACTGCATCGCCGCCCTGGCCGACGATGAAGCCCTGACGACGCAGCTGTTTCAGTACCGCTTCGGCGGCGCGGCCGATGTCGGCGGGCACGCCTTCGGCAACCTCTTCATCACCGCCATGGCCGAGGTCGCCGGCAGCTTCGAGAGCGGCCTGCTTGAGTCGAGCAAGGTGTTGAACATTCGCGGGCGCGTCGTCCCCTCCACGCTCAGCGATGTGACGTTGATGGGTGAGCTGGCCGGCGAGGGGTCGGGGTTGAACGTGGTGGCCGGTGAGTCCGCCATCACCAGGGTGCCCGGCGCCATCCGGCGCGTGTACCTGCGGCCCGAGGATGCGCCGGCCTATCCGGGCGCCATCCGTGCTCTGCTCGAGGCAGACTTGATCGTGCTCGGGCCGGGCAGCCTGTACACCAGCCTGTTGCCCAATCTGCTGGTGAGTGATCTGGCGGCGGCGATCCGCGCCAGCGCGGCGCTCAGGGTGTATGTGTGCAACACCGCCACCCAACCGGGCGAGACCGAGGGCTACTCGGTGCTCGATCATGTGCAGGCCATTGAGCGGCACACCGAGCCGGGATTGTTCCCCGTCGTGCTGGCGAACACGGCGCAGCGCGGCACGCTCTTGCCCACGCTCACCTGGGTGAGCGCCGATGCGCCCGTGAACGGGGCGCGCCACCTGGCCGGCGCGGATTTGATTGACGACGAGCGCCCATGGCGGCACGACTCGCACAAGTTGGCTCTGGCGCTCATGAGCTTGTTAGACACTACGCAACCCGCGATCCGCCGTTCGTAATCCGGACTGCGTCTCGCGAAATCCATCCCGTCCTCACTTCAAAGGAGCTTCACATGACTGTCAAAATCGGCATCAACGGCTTTGGCCGCATCGGACGATTGGTGTACCGCACCATCAAAGCGCGCCAGGCCGACAAGATCGAAGTCGTCGCCGTCAACGATCTGTTCGACCCGGCGACCAACGCGCATCTGCTGAAGTACGACTCGACCTACGGCGCTTTCCCCGGCACGGTCGAGGTGAAGGACGGGGCGATTGTGGTGGATGGCAGGCCCGTCAAGGTCACCGCCGAGAAGGACCTCAACGCCATCCGGTGGGCGGAAATGGGCGTTGATATCGTCATCGAGTCCACCGGTCTGTTCACCGACGCCACCAAATCCGTCGGCCACATCAGCAGCGGCGGCGCGAAGAAGGTCATCATCTCGGCCCCGGCCAAGAACGAAGACCTGACCATCGTGCTCGGCGTGAACAACGACAAGTACGATCCGGCCAAACACCACGTCATCTCGAACGCCTCGTGCACGACCAACGGTCTGGCCCCGGTGGCCAAGGTCCTCAACGATGCCTTCGGCATTGACAAGGGCCTGCTCACCACCGTGCACGCCTATACCAATTCGCAGAGGCTGCAAGACGTGGGCGCGAAAGACCTGCGCGATGCGCGCGCGGCGGCCGAGAACATCGTGCCGTCGGAGACGGGCGCGGCCAAGGCCGTCGGCCTCGTCATCCCCGAACTGAAGGGCAAGTTCGGCGGCATGGCCTTCCGGGTGCCGACCGCCACGGTGTCGGTGGTGGATTTCACCGCCATCCTCGGCAAGGAAGCGAGCAAGGATGACATCCGCAATGCCATGCTCGAATATGCCAGCGGCTCGATGAGGGGCATCCTCGGTGTGAGCGACGAACCGCTCGTCTCCAGCGACCTGAGGGGCACCACGCTGTCGTCGGTGTACTCGTCGCTGGACACGCTCGTGCTCGGCAACATGGTCAAGGTCGTGGCCTGGTACGACAACGAGTGGGGCTACGCCTGCCGCCTGGCCGATGTGACGGCGATGGTAGCCTCGAAGCTCTAGTCGAGTAGTCAGCTGGCCTGGTAGTCGCGGGGCCGACAGGGCCGCGCGACTACGCGCCGGCCCGACCACCAGACTGCGCGACGATGAACAAGAAGACAATCCGCGATATTGACTTCAAAAAGAAGCGCGTGCTGGTGCGGGTGGATTTCAACGTTCCCCTGAAGGATGGCGGCGCGGGGAACCCGCGCACGGTAACGGACGACACCCGCATCCGCGCCTCGCTGCCGACGATTCAGTACCTGCTCGAACGCAGCGCCGGCGTGCTGCTGTGTTCGCACCTCGGGCGGCCCAAGGGCGGGCCGGAGCCGAAATACTCGCTCGCGCCGGCGGCGGCCCGCCTCGGTGAACTGCTCGGCAAGCCGGTGAAGCTGGTGCCCGATTGCGTCGGCCCGGCCGCCGAAGAGGCCGCCGCGGCCATGTTCCCCGGCGATGTCGTGCTGCTCGAAAACGTCCGCTTCCATCCCGAAGAAGAGAAGAACGATCCGACCTTCGCGCAGAAGCTCTCGGTGCTGGCCGATATCTACGTCAACGATGCCTTCGGCTCGGCGCACCGCGCGCACGCCTCCACCGAGGGCGTGGCTCGCCATCTGCCCGCCGTAGCCGGCTTCCTGCTCGAGAAAGAAATCGAGTACCTCGGGCGGGCGGTCAGCAATCCCCCGCACCCGTACGTCGCCATCCTCGGCGGCGCGAAGATCAGCGACAAAATCCTCGTCATCGAGAACCTGCTGGCCAAGGCCGACAAAGTGCTGATCGGCGGCGGCATGGCTAACACGTTCTTCAAGGCGCAGGGCCTGGAGATGGGCGACTCGCTCGTCGAGGAGACCAGCCTCGACACTGCGAAGGCGGTGCTGGCGAAGGCGGGCGGCAAGCTGATGTTGCCGGTGGATGCCGTGATCGCCGACAGGTTCGAGGCCGAGGCGCAGTCGAAGACGATTGCGGTCAAAGACGGCGTGCCCGCCGGCTGGCGCCTGCTCGACATCGGGCCGGAGACGGTGCAGGCGTACACGGCGGAGCTGAAGGGCGCGGCGCTGGTGGTGTGGAACGGGCCGATGGGCGTGTTCGAATTCGCCCGGTTCGCCGCCGGCACCAACGGCGTGGCCAGGGCGGTGGCCGAGTGCGGGGCGACGACCGTCGTCGGCGGCGGCGACTCGGTTGCCGCCATCGAGCAGACCGGCCTCGCGGAGAAGATCACCCACATCTCCACCGGCGGCGGCGCCAGCCTGGAGATGCTCGAGGGCAAGGTGCTGCCCGGCCTCGCCGCGCTCAACGACAAATAATCATCCGCCGCAGCGGGCGCGGAGCACGACACGGCCCGTTTTGCGCGCGCTCGCCGGGGTGGATGGCGCGACTCCCCGCAAACACGGGGCGTGTGCAAAGTCGCCGAGTCCGCCCTCATCCCCCGGCCCCTTCTTCCGCTGGGAGAAGGGGAGCCGGCCCTGACAATTGGGAGTGGCGTTCCACTGGTGCGATCCACTCCCTCTCCCAGCGGGAGAGGGCGACGATGCCAAGCATCGCGGGGTGAGGGCGAAATGTCGGCATCGTTTGGACTTTGCACACGCCCTGCCCGCAAACATTAACTCGCTTGCGCCGGTCATGTTTGTGGCGCATACTGGCGGCCGGATGTCATCTCTCACCGGAGCAGCACTGCATGTCCCTCACCGTGGGTGAAGTGGTCGGGCCGTATCGCATCGTCGAGCAACTCGGGCAGGGCGGCATGGCCACCGTCTTCAAGGCCTATCACGCCGCGCTCGACCGCTACGTCGCCATCAAGGTCCTCCACCCCGCCTTCAAGGAGGACGCTACCTTCCTCGCCCGCTTTCAGCGCGAGGCCCGCGTGGTCGCCCGGCTCGAACATCCCAACATCGTGCCGGTGTACGACTTCGCCGAACACAACGGCGCGCCGTATCTGGTGATGAAGTTCATCGAGGGCGAGACGCTCAAGGCCCGCCTCTCGCGCACGCCGTTGTCGTTGCGCGAGACGCAACGCATCGTCGAGGCCATCGGCTCGGGGCTGGATTACGCGCACCGGCAGGGCGTGCTGCATCGCGACATCAAATCTTCGAACGTGATGCTGGCGGCGGACGGCAACGTTTACCTCGCCGATTTCGGGCTGGCCCGCATTGCGCAAGCGGGCGAGAGCACCATTTCGCTCGATTCGATGATCGGCACGCCGCACTACATGAGCCCCGAGCAGGCCAAAGGCGCAAAGGACCTCGACGCCGGCACCGACATCTACTCACTCGGCGTGGTGCTGTATGAGCTCGTCGTCGGTCGCCTGCCGTACAGCGCCGACACGCCCTTCGCCATCATCCACGATCACATCTACACCCCGCTGCCCGCGCCGCGCACCGTCAACCCCAACGTGCCGCAAGCCATCGAGGCGGTGTTGCAAAAATCACTGGCCAAGGAGCGCGGCGCGCGTTACAACGACGTGGCGCAGATGATGGCCGCCTTTCGCGAGGCGGTGACGGGGGTGGATACGGTGGTGGCGCTGGCCAGGCCGGTGCCGGTGGAACCGGCCGCGCACACCGCGCCCAGCGGCGCGACGATGCGGGCCTCCGCCGTCGAGCCGCTGCCGGATACCGGGGCGGCCACATCCGCGAAGCGCGGCTATCAATTCAAGTGGTGGCACGCGCTGGCCGGTGTGGTGGCGCTGGCGTTTTGCCTGATCCTTTCCATCGGGGTGATTCAGGGGATCAACCGGCAACGGCAGGCGACACAACAGGCGGCGGGGAGCACCACCACGCCGCAGACTACAAGCCTTCCGCCGACACAACCCGCGCCGCAACCCACGCCGACGGCGGGGCCGACCGTCGCGCCGCCGCCGACTGCCTCCGCCGCCGACCCGCGCGCCCTCATCGCCGAGGCCGAGCCGTTGTTCGGCGACGGGCAGAAGGAGGCGGCCTTCGCCAAACTTGACGCCGCCATCGCCGCCGCACCGACCGTGCCGGATGTCTATCGCGCAGCGGGCGATCTGACCCTGCGCTTCGACCGCGCGGTCGTGGCGCTGGAGAGATATTACCTGCCCGGCCTGGCGCTGGCCCCGGACTCGCGCGAGCCGCAGGTCATCGCTCTGCGCGAGCAGACTGCGCTGGCTTACTACATCGCCGCCGCCGATCAGGCGGCCGAGCGCTTCATTCTGGATTCGGCGCCGAAGCTGGCGGATGGCTCGGGCAGTCTGGCCTATCAGCGCTGGCGGTTGTTCTTCGGCGACGCCGAGACGGCGCGGGTCGAGATCGAGGCCGCGGTGCGCCCGAACGTGACGGCTGACGGCCCGCAGCTCGTCTACGGCGATTACTTTCTGCGAGTAGGCAGGCCGGGCGAGGCGAGCGGTCACTACGAAACGGCCAGGCGCAATCCGCCCAACCAGCGCCCGCCGATGGCGTGGGTGGTGCGCGAGGCCGATTGCCGTTTGAAACAAATCGCGACCCAGGGCGCAGAGGCCAGGCTGACGTCGTCGTGCGAACCTGTCGAGACGCTCGTACGAGCCGGCCCCGCACCGTAATCAGTCCCGGAGACTCACATGCGCACCAAAATCATCGCCGGCAACTGGAAGATGAACAAGACCCCGGCGGAGGCGGCTGAGCTGACACGGGCGTTGCTGCCGGAGATCCAAGCGGTGACCGGCGTCGAGCGCGTGCTGTGCCCGCCCTTCGTGTCGCTGGCCTCCGTCGCGCCGCTGCTCGCCGGCACCGGCGTCGGCCTTGGTGCGCAAAACCTCCACTGGGAGAAGTCGGGCGCGTTCACGGGTGAAATCTCCGCACCGATGCTGGCGGGGCTGTGCCAGTACGTCATCATCGGCCACTCCGAACGGCGGCAATACTTTGGCGAGACGGATGAGGGCGTGAACAGGAAGGTCAAGGCCGCGCTCGCGCACGGGCTGACGCCGATTGTGTGCGTCGGCGAAAACCTGGCCGAGAACGAGGCCGGGCAGACGCAGGCCGTGGTGCACCGCCATGTGCGCGGCGCGTATGCCGGCCTGAGCGCCGACGACGCCCTGAGGACGGTGATCGCTTATGAGCCGGTGTGGGCCATCGGCACGGGCAAAGCCGCCACGCCCGAGCAGGCCAACGCGGTGATGGGCGGCTTCATCCGCGCGTTGCTCGCCGAACTGTATTCAACGGCGGTCGCCGACTTGCTCCGCCTGCAATACGGCGGCTCGGTGACGGCGGCCAACGCGCAGGCGCTGATGGCGCAGCCGCACATTGACGGCGCGCTCGTCGGCGGGGCCAGCCTCAAGCCGGCGGAGTTCGCGGCGATTGTAAAGGCGGCGAGCCGGTGATTCGTTATCGGTGATTGCCAATCACCAATAACCCTGTTGCTGTGAATGCCCACCTTCGTTTCGTGGCTCTGGCTGGCCGTCATCTTTGTGCCGTTGATCGTGCTGGAGCGCTACATTCACCGGCATCTGCAGGGGCTGTGGTTGCTGCTCTTTCGTGACCCGGACATCGCCACAATCCTATACTCGGTCGCCATGCTGCCCGGCGTGGCGCTGCATGAGTTGAGCCATTGGATCGTCGCCACGCTGCTCGGCGTGCGCACGGGCCGCTTCAGCCTGCTGCCCGAGCGGCTGCCCGACGGCACCCTGCGCCTCGGCTTTGTCGAGACCGAGAAGACCGACCTGCTGCGGGAGGCCCTCATCGGGGCCGCGCCGCTGATGGCGGGTTGCGGCGTGGTCCTGGCCATCAGTTTTTGGCCGCTGCAGCTTGGGCCGGTCGGCGAGGCGCTGGCGGTGGGTGATGGGGCCGGCGCGGCACAGAACTTGCTTGCCAGCCTCACTGTGCGGGACGCCTGGCTGTGGCTGTACATGCTGTTCACCGTGAGCAACTCGATGTTACCCTCCGCCTCCGATCGTCGCGCCTGGCTGCCGATGCTGGCAGCCGCCGTCGTCCTGGCCGGGATACTGGTTTATTTTGGGTTCGGGGCCCTGGTTGTGAATGCAGTCAGTGGCCCGGTAGAATCAAGCGTGCGGGCGCTGGCGACCGCCTTCACGGTGACCGTCGCGCTGAATATCGGGTGCGTCCCAATCCTATGGCTGGTTGAGCGGGGACTCTCGAAGCTGACCGGCTTGCGGGTGGAGTATTGACTCTATGACCCACAGCTTGACTCGTATCGCGCGGCTCGCCCTGATCCTGGCTTTGCTCGCCGGCGCCTGGCCGGTGCCCATCGCGCGCGCGGCCACCATCACCGTCAATGAGACCGCGGATGAATTGAACAGCGATAACGATTGTTCCCTGCGCGAAGCCGTGCGGGCGGCAAACCTGAACGCAGTCGTGGATGCCTGCCCGGCGGGTGAGCCGGCCAACACCGACACCATTCAACTGAGCGCCGCCACCTATACGCTTTCGATCACGGGGCCGGATGCGTCAAACGCGGCTTTGGCCGGGGACCTCGACATTATCGCAGCCGGGCCGGTCGTTATCGCCGGGGCAGGTGGCACGGTGATCGATGGGGGAGCGATTGACCGTGTGATTGATGTGATTTCGTCTGCTACGCTCACACTGACTTCCCTGACCATTCGCAACGGTTTGGCCACGGCCGTTGATGGCGGCGGGATCCGCAACCTTGGCACGTTGACCCTCAGCGGCGTCGTTGTCGAGAACAACACCGCCACAGACCCCGGCGCGGGCGGGGGCGTCGCTTCTCAAGGCACGCTGGTGATCAGCGGCGGCTCGATATTGGGCAATACGGCATTCGAGGGCGGCGGTGTGCAGGTCGGTGTCGGCACGGCCACGCTATCGAATTTGCTGGTGGCCGGAAACACGGGCAACAACCTCGGCGGCGGCCTGCACAATGCGGGCGGCACGCTTTCGCTGACCAATGTCACCGTGCGCGGCAACAACAGCGGCGGTGACGGCGGTGGCCTGCAGGCCGATTCGACCACCACGTTAACCAACGTCACGATCAGCGAGAACACGGCTTCGGGTCTGGGCAGCGGCGTCCGGGCGACGACGGCCATCAACGTCCGCAACAGCATCCTGGCCAACAACGCTGGCGGAGCAGACTGTAACGGGACGTTGCTGTCGGGCGGAAATCCAAACTTCGTTCAGACGACGGCGAACTGCAATGTGTTTGGCGGCGGCCTGGGCACCGGCCCGAATCCGCTGGGTGCGTTCAATGGCGCGCTGTATCCGCTGCCGACGGGGAGCGCGGCGATTGATGCGGGCAGCAACGGCGTGTGTCCGGCCACCGATCAGGCCGGAACGACCCGCCCGCTCGACGGCAACGGCGACGCCACCGCGACCTGTGACCTCGGCGCGTACGAAGCCCCGGCCATCCCCGTCATCGCCACCGCGACCCCCACTAACACGCCGGTTGGCCCCGGCCCGACGGCGACCAACACTCCCGTCCCGCCTGGCCCGACCGCGACGCCCACACCTGTGCCGCCGCAGCCGACCAACACACCCGGCCCGGCGCCGACCAATCCGCCGCCGCAGCCCACCTCACCGCCGCAGCCGACCGCGCCGCCCGGCAGCGGCTCCATCACCTACATCGTGAAGCGCGGAGACACGCTGTTCTGGATTGCTGTGCGCTACAAGACGACGGTGGATGTGCTGGTGCGCGCCAACAACATCGCCCAGCCTGACCGGTTGGAGGTGGGCCAATCGCTCATCATCCCGGTTGACACGGCGACGACGTACATCGCCCGGGCCGGCGATACGTTGCAGGCTATCGCGGCGCGCTTCGGCACGACGGTGGCCGCGTTGCAGGCGGCGAACGGCCTGGGGACGCGCACGTGGATTTACGTCGGACAGACCATCATCATCCCGGCTGGGGCGACCGCGCCGCAACCCGCCCCATCCCCGGTGACGGGCGGCAGCTACATCGTGCAGCGCGGCGACACGCTGTTTCGGATTTCGCTCCGCTTCAACACGACCGTGCTGGCTCTGCAACAGGCCAACGGTCTGACCTCGACACGGATCTACGCCGGGCAGCGGCTCGTCATCCCCGGCGCCGCGCCCGCGCCGGCGCCGGTCCCCGCGCCGAGCGGCAGAACGTACCTCGTGCAACGCGGCGATACGTTGTTCCGCATCGGGCTGCGCTACGGAGTCACGGTCGCAGCACTGCAGACGGCCAACGGTTTGCGCGGCACGTTGATCTACGCCGGACAGACGCTGGTCATCCCGTAACACGGTTTAGCAAGTGACCCGCTGGTTTGGCCGCTTCCACTTCCCCGAGCTGCTCCTGGCGGCGAGCATCGGCCTTGCGGCGCAGACGCTGCTTCTTGGCCTCGAACCACTGTATCGGCAATGGTTCCTCAAAGCCTTTGCCGGTGGGCAAGAGGTCGGCCTTTTATTTGGATGGCTGAGCGCAGCAGCGGCCACGGCGCTGGCCGGTTCGGTGGTGGCCATCATCGTCGGCGTGGCGTTTGCGCGCTTGTTACCGGGTGAGGCCACCCTCTCCCTCGGGCAAAGGGTGCGGCAGGCCGGCCTCGCCGCCGCTGCTTCAAGCAGCGTCGCCTACCTGCTCTCCCTCAGCGTGATCTCCGTGATGCTGCCGCAAGCGGTGGAGATCAGGCATCCATTGGTGCAGTTGCCGCCGCTGGTAATTGGCTTTGTGCGAGGCGGGCTGTGGGGCGGTTTGTGTGGAGTGTTCGGGGGCTGGCTGGGTCGCCGCCGCGACGGAGTCACGTCGGCCGAACCGGCGGTTGTGCCACAACCACCCACCGCCTCGCGTCCGCCACATCAGCCCACGGCCAAGTTGCCGATCGGGATGTGGGCCGTCGGCGGCATGCTGATGATGATCTGTATCCTGAGCGTTGCCCTGGCGACGCTCTTCAACCCCTTCGCGCCCACCGGCGAGGTGCTGCCGAGCCTGCCAGGCGCCGGCCCGAACGCACGCTTCACTGGCCCGTACGAAATTGTGCCGGTGGACGACGACGACGACCAGGTCTTCGAGGAGTTGCAGGTGCATCTCCGCCTGGCGGTGCGCGTCGCGGGCAAGTACGCCATCAACGGCCAGTTCTTCGTCGGCGAGCAGTTCATCGCGGTCTCCGCCGAGCATGTTGACGTGGCGGAGGGCAACACATCCCTGGTGCTTCGCTTTTCGGGAGATGAGTTCCGGTTGAGCCGACTCGATGGCCCGTATGAGTTGCGGTCGCTGGTGCTGATGGATATGGATTTTATGGATGCGCCGGTGGATAGGGCTGCGAATGTGGTCAGCAGCCCACCCTGGCGCTGGCAACAGTTCGGAAGGTGTTACGGTGTTTCGGCGGTGGCCGAGCCGCCGCAGGGCGGTCAGGTTTTGATCGAAGGCGTGCCCGATTGCGGCGCGGGCAAATATGGTTTCGGCACGCCCGTCACCGTGCGCGCCACACCCAGCGCGGGTTACGAGTTTGCCTTTTGGACGGGCGACGTCTATTTTCCAGACCGAAACCCGGAGCCTGTCCTCATCATCGAGGCCGGTCGCGAGTTTAGCGGCGACCGAACCATCGGGGCCTTGTTTGTGGATGAGACTTTGCCCTGAGGCCCCAGCTACAACGAACGCTGTCGCCGGCTGAGGATAGCCAGCGCGACTGCGACGATCACCCCCAACCCGACGATCGCGGCCAGCTTCGCTTCCGGGCGGAACGAGGGTTGGAGCGCGATCAGACCCCCGACCACGCAGAATAACCAATAGCCCAGCACGATCGGCCACTGCGGCAGCCCGAAGTCGCTCAGGCGAAAGTGCAGATGCCCGCGGTCGCCCTGCATCGGCGATTGGCCGCGCCGCCAGCGATCGAAAATTTGATAGGCCACATCGGCGATGGGCAGCGCCATGACGAGCACGGCCGTAGCCACCCGCGCCGGCGCCAGGATGGACAGCGTGGCCAGCGCATACCCCAGCACCATCGCGCCCGCCGAGCCGAGGAAGACGCGCGCCGGATGAAGGTTGAAGATCAGAAAGCCCACGCACGCCCCGGCCAGCGCCAGCGAGTACCACGCCACTTCGTTCTGCCCCAATTGAACTGAATGCACCGCAAACAAGCCCGCGGCGATCGCGCCTACGCCCGCCGCCAAGCCGTCAAGCCCGTCCAGGAAATTGACCGTGTTCATCATCCCCACAATCCAAAAGACGGTGAGCGGGTACGCAACAACCACCGGGATTTCTTGCGGGCCGAAGAAGGGCAGTGTGACCTTGCCGATGAAGACGTCGGTGGCGATGGCGATGAGGGCCGCGCCGAGTTGAGCGGCGAACTGCGGCCCGGCCTTTAAATCGAAGCGGTCATCGGCCAGCCCGAACAACGCGGTGAAGGCCGCGCCGAGGATGACGCCGACGAGAGGGAGATGCAGGTTGATATCGGCGGGGCGGGACGCAACAAGATACAACCCGACCGCGACGACGATAAAGCCGATGAACAACCCCGCGCCGCCGATGCGGGCGACGGGCCGCGCGTGTTTGCGCCGTCCGCCGGGCATCTGCACGCAGCCCCAGCGCTCGCCCAACTTCATGGCCACGAATGTGGCCAGGGCCGAAAGGGCGAGGGCGACGCCAAAGACGATGAGTGACATTTCGCGCGGCGTGGAGTGCGTGGCGGCCGGATGAATTACGCTCCCCGCACTGCGCCGTCATCCGGTGCCAAACTGCCGATCGCCAGCATCGCCCAACCCGGGCACGATGTAGCCGATCTCGTTGAGGTGGTCATCAACCGCGCCGACATGAATGGCGACATCCGGGTGATCGGTCTGCAAACGCCGGATGCCCTCGGGCGCAGCGATCAACCCGATGTACTTGATGCGTTTCACGCCCCAGCTTTTGAGCAGCGTGCACGCGGCCGAGGCCGAGCCGCCGGTCGCCAGCATCGGGTCGAGCAGCAGACAAAGTTGCACGCGCGGGGCGACCGGTTTGTTGGCGTAATACTGCATCGGCTCGAGGGTGCGTTCGTCGCGCTTCAGACCGATGTGCCACACCTCGGCGCTCGGCAGCATCTCCCAGATGCCCTCCACCATCCCCAGCCCGGCGCGCAGCACCGGCACCAGTCCGATATCCTGCACCAGCACCTGGCCCTGCGTCTGCCCCATCGGCGTTGTCACCGCAATCGGCTCGAGGGTCAAGTCCTGAGTGGCCTCGCACGCCAGCAGGATCGAGAGTTCGCGCACCAGTTCGCGGAACTTCTTCGGTTCGGTGGCCGTGCTCCGCAGCAGGGCGAGTTTGTGCGCCACCAGTGGGTGCCGGGATGGGAAGACGTTATCGGGCATGTGCTGTTCCTCCGTTGGGATGCGCGGGATTGTAGCAGAGACACAGATGAAGCCAAATCGCGAACGGCGAGGCGTCGTGTGCAGCCTCGCGGCGCGTGCGCGGGCATCACGTTATAATGCGCGCATGTCCGACTCGGAAGATCGTCTGCTTTCTCCTCAACGCAAACCCGAAGACCAGGCTGATCACGCCCTGCGCCCCAGGCGGCTGGCGGATTTCGTCGGGCAGGAGCGCGTGCGGGAGAACCTGCAGATTCTGATCGACGCGGCGCGCAAGCGTGGCGACCCGATGGACCATGTGTTGTTCTACGGGCCGCCCGGCCTGGGCAAGACCTCGCTCGCCCACCTCATCGCCAACGAGATGGGCGTGAACATCAAGGTCACCGCCGGCCCGGCCATCGAGCGCCAGGGTGATCTGGCCGCCATCCTCACCAATCTGCGCGCCAACGACATCCTCTTCATCGACGAAGTCCATCGCCTCGGGCGCGCGGTCGAGGAAGTGTTGTACCCGGCGATGGAGGATTTCGCCCTCGACATCGTCATCGGCAAGGGGCCGAGCGCGCGCAGCATCCGGCTGTCGTTGCCCAGGTTCACCGTCATCGGCGCGACGACGCGGCTGGCGCTGCTCAGCGCGCCGCTGCGCGCCCGGTTCGGCGCACCGTTCCGGCTCGACTTCTACGACCGACCGGCGATGGAACGAATCGTGGCCCGGGCGGCGTCCATGCTCCGCGTTCCGGCCGAGGCCGACGGCATCGCCGAGATCGCCCAACGCGCGCGCGGCACGCCTCGGGTGGCGCTGCGGTTGCTCAAGCGGGTGCGCGATTACGCGCAGGTGCGGGCGCAGGGCCACCTCACCCGCGAGGTGGCGCGGGCGGCGCTCGATCTGCTCGATGTGGACCCGCTCGGCCTCGATGACATTGACCGGCGCGTGCTGCGCACCATCATCGAAAAGTACAACGGCGGGCCGGTTGGGCTGGAGACGATTGCCGCCGCCATCAGCGAGGAAGCCGACACGATCATGGATGTCGTTGAGCCGTATCTTTTGCAACGTGGGTTTCTCGACCGTACCCCGCGCGGGCGCACGGTGACGCGGGCGGCATACCAGCACCTCGGCCTGACGCCGCCGGAGAACGGCGAGCAAGCAAAACTGATTTGAGCGGCGGGTGGCAGGTTGCAAGTAGCAAGTAGAAAGTAGCGCGCGCATTTGCCATCAGCCATTGGCCATCGGTATGTTCGATGCAACCAATATCGGGAAATGGATTTTCTTTGCGGGCCTCATCGTGATGGTCGTCGGCGGCGTGGTCTGGCTGGCGGGCCGCTTTGGCTTGCCGTTGGGCCGGCTGCCCGGCGACCTCCGCATCGAACGAGACGGCTTGTCGTTTTACTTCCCGCTGACCACCGGCCTCCTGCTCAGCCTGGGGCTGACGTTGCTCCTCAACCTCGCCGTTCGCCTCTTCAACTTCTTCAATCACCGATAACGCGTTTATGCCCGGCCTGTTCTTCGTTCTGCTCTCCAATTGGCCCATCTTCCCCATCGCCGTGATGGATGTGGTCGGCGTGGCGGTCGGGGTGGTGCTCTTTCTGCGCCGGCGCGATTGGATTCCGCTGCTCGTCATCGGTGGCTTCACCATCCGCGCGCTGTCCTCCATCAGCCGCTTCGCTTTCTACGTCGGCAACTTCTACGCCACCGGCGCGAACCTCACCAGCTATTATGACCCGGTGACCGGGGCCGTCTTTCAGCAGACGCTGAACTGCGTCGTGGCCGCCGGCGGCGTCATCACCCTGGCGATGTTGCAGGCCGCGTTGTGGTTTGGCCTGCGCCACAAAGCTCAACCCCCGACCGACGAATAATGCAGCTCGCCGATTTCGATTACGAGTTGCCGGAGTCCTTTATCGCGCAGACGCCGGTCGAGCCGCGCGATTCGTCGCGGCTGCTGGTGCTCGACCGCAGCAGCGGCGCGCTGCACCACCGGCGCTTCCACGAGGTCGGTGAATTTCTGCGCGCGGGTGATGTGCTGGTCTTCAACGACACCCGCGTGCTGCCGGCGCGGCTGAGCGCGCGCAAGGCCGGGACGGGCGGGGCGGTGGAGCTGCTGCTGCTCAAGCGCCGCGCGCCGCTGACGTGGGAGGCGTTGGTCGGGGGCAAGCGCGTGCAGGTCGGCACAGTGCTCGAGATCGACGGCGTGCCCAACCTGCGGGCCGTGGTGCTCGAGGTGATGGAGGGCGGCGAGCGCGTGCTGCAATTCTCGCAGCCCGTTACCCCGCTGCTCGCAAAGATCGGCGCGGCCCCGCTGCCGCCGTACATCCATGCCCCGCTGGCCGACCCGGCCCGTTATCAAACGGTGTATGCGCAGCAACCCGGCTCGGCGGCGGCGCCCACCGCCGGCCTGCACTTCACCACCGCCCTCATCGAGCGCTTGCGGGCGCAGGGCGTGCACACGACGTTCATCACGCTGCACATCGGGCTGGATACGTTTCAACCGGTGGCCGAGGCGCAGATCGAAAAACATCGTATGCACGGCGAGTGGTGCGAGATCGGCGAAGAAACCGCGGCGGTGATCGCGGCGGCCAAACGCGACGGGCGGCGCGTCATCGCCGTCGGCACGACGAGTGTGCGCACCCTTGAGGCGGCGGCGCAACGCGGGCCGATGGCGCCCTTTGCCGGCACCGTCAACCTCTTCATCTATCCCGGCTATCCGTTCCGCATCGTGGATGCGCTGCTGACGAACTTCCATCTCCCCAAATCCACGTTGTTGATGTTGGTCTCGGCCCTCGCCGGGCGCGAAAGAATTATGGCCGCGTACGAAACGGCCAGGCGCGAAGGCTACCGTTTCTATTCGTTTGGCGACGCGATGCTGATCGTATGATGCGCCAGCCGGCGGAAGTGCTCGTCATCGGTTCGGGGCCGGGCGGGGCGCGTTGGTCGTCGGCGAGCAAGCGCGCGGCGGGGAGGCCGGCGGAGTTGTGTGGGCGCCGGCCGGCGTCCCGCACGGAGTCCGCAACAGCGGCACGACCCGATTAGGGGTGTTGAGGGGGATCGCGCCGTGGCCGCGCGATTGAGGTGACTGTCACCGGGCATCCGGTCTTTGAACAGGTCGAGCGCCCGTAACCCGGTGACCATCACCCTTGGTAAGGTCTTACGGCACGGTGGCCGTGTTGTTGTAGAACCAGTTGAAGGCGAAGTAACCGGTGGCCGGATTCTCCAGGCGGATGGCGATCTGGTCGAGGCCTTTCAGCCCGGCCGGGATGGTGAAAGTCGCACGGAAGACGCCGCCCTTGCCCGAATCCTGTGAACCGGCGACGGTGCCGCCGATGGCCTGCCCCCCGCGCGCCGCCATGCGCACATCAAACTTCAAGCCGGCGGGGAAGTTCGTGGTTTCAATCGTCACCGACTTGTCACGCTCGACGGCGACGATGCGGAAGCTCGGGCAGCATACATAGCCGGGGAGGCTGGTGGGCCGTGGCGTTGACGTCGGGCCGGGTGTGGCCGTCGGCGCGGGAGTCTTCGTCGGGCCGGTGGTCGCGGTGGCGGTGGGGGCCTTGGCCGGGATGCACAACTTCTGCCCCGGGAAAAGCAGATTCGGGTTGACGAGCGGATTGGCCTTGAGGATGTCCTCCGGTTTTACACCGAGGGCGCGGGCGATTTTGTACACCCAATCCCCGCGTTGCACGGTGTATTCCGTTTGACCGGCGGCACAGCCGGCCGCCAGCGTCAGGCTCGTGAGGCTCAAGGTCAACACGCCGGCCAAAAGCAGCGAGATGATGGCTTGTTTGTGCGACATAGTTGCTCCTCGGATTCGATTGTGCCAGAAAGCGGTATCGGAATTTTATCTCAGAATGTGTACAGCGCGAACGGCGACCCGCTTCTGGAACAGGGTGTGGGCTTTGCGCTCGCCCTCATCCCCCGCCCCCGTAAGCGCAGCGACTCTCCCACTGGGAAAAGGGGAGTCGGCACACATCATTTGGAGCAGCCTTCCACTGACGCGACCCACTCCCTCTTCCAGCGGGAGAGGGCCGGGGTGAGGGCGAAAGTCTGGCATGGGCTTTGGGTTTGCCCTCATCCCCCAACCCCGTAAGCGCAGCGACTCTCCCGCTGGGAGAAGGGGGGTCGGCACTCAATATTTGGAGCAGCCTTCCACTGACGCGACCCACTCCCTCTCCCAGCGGGAGAGGGCCGGGGTGAGGGCGAAAATTTGAATCCGCTTCCTGATTAGTTTGTGGTCGAATGCCGGATGCCGTGATTTTAGCAACAAACAGGAAATCGCGTGACCGATTATGCCAACCCTTCTCCCTGGCGACCGGCTGGACACACCTGGCTCAACTCACTCCTCGGCGGCGGTGATTCTGTATTTCGCCTTTCGCCGGTGGAACCGCGCCTGAGAGTATTCGGCGGGCCGGGCCGGGCTGCTGGCTTGCGGGGATATGGAGGCGTTGCCAACCGCATCGAAGAGCTGCGCCGGTTTGCGACCTCCGAATCGTATCGGCAGTTGCGCGCGCGAATGGCGTGACGGTCAGCGTTCCGGCCGTTTCTTCCTCCAGTACCGCAGCAACCCATCCACGCTCATCCCCAGCGGGCCGACGCTGTTGTACAGCGCCGCCTCCACGCCCGCAGCGGCGAGCTGCGCGGCCTCACGCTCGGCGAACGCGGCGATGATGGCCTCCCGCTCCGCGCCGCGTTCGAGCGCCGCGCGCGCCGCCTCGGCTGAGTCGGTCACCAATCGCGCTACAGCCTCCCATTGCGCCGCAACCTCGCTGACCTCGCCGAAGTGGGTGAGGTAGAGCCGGTCGAGCTTCAGCGCCCGCATCCGCTCGACGCTGGCCAGCCACTCGTCACGATCGAACTCGGGCGGGGGAGTCGGTAGCCGGGTGTGCGGGCGCGCCGACAGCCGGATGCCGGCCAGGTCGCCGGCGAAGGCGACGTTGCCGAGCTGATAGACGAGGTGATGGCATGCGTGGCCGGGCGTGTCGTGGGCGATGAAGGACAGCCCGCCTGCCTCAATCACCTCGCCGTCACGATGAGTGACGACCTGCGCGGCGGGCGAGGCCCAATACTCCCCCCACAGCGATTGCATCCGATCGCCATAGATGCGCTCGGCGCTCGTCAGCAACTTCGACGGGGCGATCAGATGCGGCGCGCCGTTGGGATGGACGTGGACACGCGCGCCGCGGCGCGTCCACCAGCCCGCCGCGCCGCCGTGGTCAAGATGGATGTGGGTGATGAGGACATCGCGCACCTCATCCGCTGTGACGCCGCAACGGGCCAGCTCGCGTTCGAGGGCCGGCACGGTGGAGCCGGGCCCGGTCTCGATGAGCACCGGCCCGCCCGGCCCGAGGACGAGGAACGCCGCGATGGCCTCGGCGACGCCTTGAAATTTCAGATCGAGGATGTGGATCGGTGGGGTGATCATGGCGCGTGGATGTTATCATTCTTCGCGGGAGGGCTTATGGCCGAACTCTTGATCCTTGGCTCGGGCGCGGCGCTGACCGACGGCAGCCGCGAGCCGACGATGCTGGCCGTGCGCGGCGCGGCCTCGACCGTCGTCATTGATTGCGGCGGCAATGCGGTGCGCCAGTTACAGCGCCTCCGCGTCCCGCTTGAGTCGATTGAGCGCCTCATCCTCACCCACTCGCATCCCGATCACACCGCGGGCTTTGCGCTGTTCGTCGAGATGTTGTGGCTCGCTGGCCGGCGCGCGGCGCTGCCGATCCACGGCCCGGCTGAAGCGATTGATGTGACCCGGCGCGTGTGGGCGCAGTGGGATACGCGCGAGTGGCGCGGGTTGCCGGAGTTGCAATGGAACGTCGTGCCCGAGGTCACCGGCGCACCCATCGCGAGCGGCGCGGATTTCGAGTTGACGGCCGCGCCCGGCATCCACGGCGGCATCCCCGTCATTGGCGTGCGCGCGCGTGAGTTGCGCAGCGGCGCGACCTGCGCCTACAGCGCCGACGGCACACCCTCGCCCGGCGTGCAGGCGCTGGCCGAGGGCGTGGCAGTCCTGGTGCATGAGGCCACCGGTGCGCATCCCGTTCACAGCACGGCGGAGCAGGCGGCTGAACTGGCGCGGGCTGCCGGCGCGCGGCGTCTCGTCCTCGTCCACCTCTCACCGCTCGAAAACGACCTGGCGGCCCAGCAAGCCGCTGCCCAACGCATCTTCGGCGGCCCGGTCTTTATCGGCAACGATTTGGATCAATATCCCTTCTGAGAGGTGTTGGGCCGTGATGACGGGCCGGGCCAATGCGTTGGCTCTGTCGGAGATCGGGTGACGGTTCCGATCCGCCTGCGCACCGCCTGGTTGATTCAAGCTCCCTGCGCCCTCGCGCACGAGTCTGCTTTCCATGATCAACTCTCAATCCACGCGCGTCGCCGCGTGGTCACAAAACGCGCCGCTGCTCGTCGTCGCGCTGCTCGCCGTGGACGGCCTGCACTTCGTCTTCGCCCGCGCCCTGCATGGACGCCTGCCGCCGGTGACCTCGGTGGCGCTTGTGCTCGGCATCGCCACGCTGCAAATCGCCGTCGTCGCCGCGGCGCGCGGGCAACTCCGCATCGCTACGTTTTGGCGGAACCGCCGGTTCTTCCTCGCCATCGGCGGCCTGGTGGCGCTGAGCACGACGATCAACTACGCGGCGGTCGAATTCGTCGATCCGGGCGCAGCCTCGCTGCTCTCGCAGACCTCGATCATCTTCGGGCTGGCGCTGGGCGTGGTCTGGCTGCGTGACCGGCTCAGCCGGCGGCAATGGATCGGCGCGGCGCTCACGCTGGCCGGGGTCGGCCTGATCTCGTTTCAGCCGGGCGACTATTTCCGCTTCGGCTCGCTGCTCGTCGTCATGTCATCGTTGCTGTACGCCACGCATGCCGCGCTGGTCAAACGCTTCGGTGGTGCGGTGGATTTTGTGGAGTTCTTCGTCTGGCGTCTCGCGACCACCACCGGCTGGGTGCTGATGGCGGTGGCCGTGCAGGGGGCGTGGCGCTGGCCCGACACGGGGACGTGGCTGCTGCTGTTCATCGCCGGCACGGTTGATGTCGTCATCAGCCGCGCGCTGTACTACCTCTCGCTGAGGCGGCTCAACATCACCATCCACTCGCTCGTGCTCACCTTCAGCCCCGTTGTGGCGATCCTCTGGTCGCTGTTGTTGTTTGGGGAATGGCCCAACGCGCAGGAGTTGCTCGGCGGGGCGGCAGTGGTGGCGGGGATCGCGGTGGTGACGTTGCGGCGCGCGTAATCGAGGTCGGGCCGACTTGGTGAACGGCACGAAGGGAAGCGCCGGAGGCGGGCTTCACGCCCGCTCGCGAGGGGGACGAACAGGACAGGGGATTGATTACACTGGCGCGCTCATGCGCTGGCCGGTGGCGCAGCCAAGCTGATTGAGGGCGCGGAAGGCCGCATCGCGCACCAGGGCGGATTGCGGGTCTTTGAGGGCCGGATACAGTTCGCGCGCGGCCGCCGGGTCGGCGAAACGGGCGAGCGCCTCAGCGGCCGCCAACCGCGCCGGCTCCTCCCCATCCCTGAGTGCGCGGTTCACCACTTCGATGGCGGCTCGCCCCGGCGGCACCGCCATCCCGTGCGCCGCCGCCCACGCTATCAACCAGCCCTGCTTTTCCGGCGCGACGTAGGGCACGGGCGGTTGCGAGGCCCGGGCGGCGAAGCGGTTCATCAACACCTCGGCCGAGGTGCGCACCAGCCATTCCGAATCCTCGCGCTGCGCTTTCTCAATGATGGGCGGCGCCCACTCGGCGTGCGTTTCGGCCAGGCCGAACAATGCCGCGCGGCGCGTCGAAAGATGCTGCGCCGCCATCCCTTCGCGCAAGACGTCATGCCCCAGGTCGGCGTGGCGGGCCAGCGCCTGCGCGCACGCTTGCCGCACCGCATCATCGCCATTGTTCATTCCCTGTTTCAGCGCCGTCACCGCCACTTCATTGCCGAGGATCGCCAACGCCAGCGCGGCGGCCCAGCGCACGTCGAGGTACGGATCGTTGAACAGCGGCGCGAGGGCCGTCACGGCGTTGGCCTCGCCCAGCGCGCCCAGCCCGAGCGCGGCGATGCGGCGGGTGAAGGGGTCCTGACTGGTGAGCGCCTGTCGGAAGAGCGCGGCCACGTTCGGGTCCGCCGAGGCCACGAAGGCCGTTAGCGCACGCAGCCGCAGGTTCTCGGGCAGGCCGGTATCGAGCGCGAGGACGCTCAGCCTGCGGAAGACATCGTTACGCCACGGCGCGGTGGGTGGCGTGTCGCGCAGCCAGCGCGCGCAGGCCAGCGTCTCGGTCTGCAGGATATCGGGCTGGCGGTTGAGCCACGGTGAGAGGTGCGGGGTGAGGTCGGCCAGCGGCGCGAGGAAGTACAGGGCCCATTGCCACATGGCGTTGAGGGTGGGCTGCGCGCGCTCGGGGTCGGCGGCCAGCGCGTAGGCGGCGCAATACGCGGCCACCAAAGGGTGCGCGAACGCCAGCCGGTCACGGCCCTGCTTCACCAGCAAACGCTTCGTCAGTTGATCCTCGATGAAGGCGTTGGGATCTGACTCCGGATTGCCATCGGCTTTGTTGAAGAAGGGGATGAACAGCTCGCGCACGTTTTGGCGCGTCAGGCCGCTGACGTCTTTGTGCAGGAGTTCGAGCGCGTAGCGGCCCAGTGCGCGTTCACCCGTCGCGCGCAGGTTGTGGCGTTGCAGGTACGACTGCACCCAATCGGCCGGCTTCGGGCCGCGGGCATCACCGGCAAAGGCGGCCCAGATTTTGAGCGTGACCTCGAAGATGCTGCGCCCGCGATTGCCCGTGCTCAGCCAGCCCGTCACCATCTCCGGCTCGGCCTCGCCGGCGGCGGGGCGCTTGCGCGTGCGCGCCGCCAGCACCTGCCAGGCCGCGTTCCACTTGTGGATGAGGGAGTTGAAGTCATCGCTGTGATACGGCGCGAGGTAGAGCGGCGCCAGCCCGAGCGTCGTCAACGGCCCGAAGCCGCTCAAACCGGCGGCGGCGATGACGCGGTGCCGCGGGTACTGCTTGCGGAACGCGCCCAGCCACTGCGCGATGTTTTCGATCTCGGCGACCGGCAGTTCATCGAAGCCGTCAAGCAGGATGACGCAGTTGAATTCCTTGAGCCGGAATCTGAGGTGGCGGGCGAGGCGCGCGGCGGTGAGGGCCGAGGCGCGCAGTTGGGCGGCCGCGACGAGCGGCGCGGCGACGTCGGCGCTGGGCTTGTCGCCGAAGTGCAGATCGGCGGCGTGCACGAAGATGGGTGTGGGGCTTTCGGGAAAGAGCGCCTCATCGCCGCCGGCCGCGCGGCTGGTGAGTTGCGCCAGCAGCGTGGTCTTGCCGCTGCCCAGCCCGCCGAGCACGACGATGGATTGCGTCCCGGTGAAGGCCTGCTCCATCGACACGGTCGGCGCGCGATAGATGCCGGCCAGGTCAGGCCACTCGGGCAGCACCGGGATGATGGTGTTGATGTCCTCATCCTCCGGCACGCGGTTCGGGTCGATCTCCGGTTCGGGAAAAAAGAAGCGCGGCGCGAGTTGGATCTCCTGCAAGGGGAAGAGCATGCCGGCGACGTGCGCGGTCTGGGCGTAGCGGTAGATGTCCTCGCGCCAGTTGCGCTCGGCCCCGGCGGTGAGGCGCTCGCGGAAGCCGCGCAGGCTGTCGCTGATGGCTGCGCGGAACTCGGCCAGTTGCCGCCGGAAGGACCACAGCAATAACGCAATCAGCGCCGCGCTGCCGAAGCCGAGCCAGAAAGAAAGTGCGTCAATCGCCAATCGCATGTTCTTTGATTCCACGAACATACACGGAGAAACACGAACGGCGCGGGCCGCCGGGAGAGGTGCGCAGGTTCGTGGTCACGCGTGGAGACATTCCCCGTCGCCTCGGGTTGAGTTCATGACTCGATGTACAAGATGCGGTCGCAGCCGGTGCAGCGCACCAGCTCTGCGCCGCGACGAACGGCCTGCATCATGAGCGTCGTCGGCTCGATGCCGCAGGCCGCGCACACATCGGTTTCGAGTTTGCTCAGCGGGCGACCGTGTTTTGTTTTGCGCAGCCGGTCGTACACCTCGCGATCGGCGCTGGGGATGGAGATGCCGGCGGCCTCGCGTTCGCCTTCGAGCTTGGCGGCGCGGGCGCGCAACGTCTCGCGTTCGGTGGTGAGGGCGGCGTTGCTGCGCACGGCCTCGGCCTCGGCAGACCGCAGGGCTTCGCTCGCCGTCGCCAGGGCGGCCTCGGCCCGTTCCATCACCTCAATCGCGCTGAGCTGCTGATCCTCACCCGCCGCCAAACGCCGCTTGAGGGACTCGACGTCGGCCTGCAGGTCGCTCAATTCTTTCGGGTTGCGGATCTTGCCGCCGTACAAGCGCCCTTCGGCCTCGCGGATGCGCTCGGCCAACGAGCCGTTATCCAGTTCGATGATGTGCAGGGCGGCGCCCGCGGTGTTGCGCTGGGCCTCGGCCCTGGCGACGGCGGCGCGGGCGGCGAGCACCGCCGGGTTGCCGGCCAGCGCCTTCTCGATCTCGACCAGGCGCGCCCGCGTGGCGTCGAGGTCGAGGTCGAGCGTTTGCAGGCGAGTCAGGGCGCTCAGGCGGCTCATGCGGCGCGATTATAGCCCATGTACTCGGCGCGCCAATCGTTTCCAACTATCTCCGCCAATTGGGTCGGCTACAATTCGGCGCATGATCTCTCGGGCGGAGTGGGCGCGGGTCGCGGTCGTCGCCGGCATCGTGCTGGCCGTCGCCAACGCGCCGTATGTTCTGGCCTACATTTCCGCTCCGCCCGACACCTTCACCGGCATCCTCTTCAACACACAGGATGGGCACTCCTATCTGGCCAAGATGCGCGAGGGCTGGCGCGGCGAATGGCTGTTCACTCTGCCGTACACCGCCGAGCCGGGGGAGGGCGTGTTCCTGTTCACGTACTATTTGTTCCTCGGGCACGTCGCGCGCTGGCTGGGGATGAGCCTGGACGGGACCTATCATCTTGCGCGGCTCCTCGGCGGGGCGGCCTTTTTGGTCGCGGCCTACCGTTGCCTCGCGCACTTCTTCGGCGCACCGCGCGCGCGGCTCGGCGCATGGCTCTTTTTCCTCGGCACCTCGGGCCTGGGCTGGCTGGCGTTGCTGGCCGGCCGGTTCACCGCCGACCTGTGGGTGGCCGAGTCCATCCCGTTCCTCACGTTGTTCAGCAACGCCCACTTCCCGCCGGCCTGGGCGCTGATGTTGTTGATCATCGAGCGGGCTGTGCTCCACCAAGACCCGGCGGGTTTCCGAAATCTGGCCGTCGTCGCGCTGGCCGTGACCGCCCTCGCCATTGTGCAACCGATGACGCTGGCGCCGGTGAACGCGGTCGTGGCCGGCAACGCCGCGCTGGACGTGTGGCAGCAGCGCCGCTTCGATTGGCGCGCCGCGTGGCCCGCCGGCCTCGTCGCCGCGCTGTCGGCGCCGTGGGTGTTGTACGCGTTGTGGGCGACGAACACCCATCCCGTGCTGAGCGAATGGAATCGCCAAAACGTCACGCCCTCGCCCGCGTGGTGGGAGGCGTTGCTTTGGGGAGGGGTGGTGCTGGGGTTGGCTGTCGTCGGCGCGATGCGGGGGCAGGCGCAACCGTTGCCCGCGCGCTGGTTGGTGATTGGGATTGGGTTGTTGTATCTGCCGATTGATCTGCAACGGCGCATGTCGCTTGGTGTGTGGATGCCGCTGTCAATCCTCGCGGTGTGGGCGTTGCGCGCGGTGGTGTTGCCGCGCGTGGCCGCGCGCTGGCGGCCATTGCTCGTCACGGCGCTCGTCTTGCCGGCGGCGCTCAGCAACGTCGTCGTCGTGGCGGCGACCGTGGCCGGCGTGCTGGGCCGCAAGCCCGAATTGTTCCTCTCCGCCGGCGAGGCCGCCGCGATGAATTGGCTGGCCGCGCAACCGGGCCGCCCGCTCGTCGTCGCCAGCCCCGACCTCGCGCTCGTGCTGCCGGGCCGCAGCGATGCCCGCGTCATCTACGGCCACCCGTAC
The DNA here is from genome assembly GCA_964608265.1 of uncultured Anaerolineales bacterium. GTDB lineage: Bacteria > Chloroflexota > Anaerolineae > Anaerolineales > UBA6663 > JANWXR01. The sequence goes on from CAZSNP010000001.1 coordinate 120,245, forward strand.
GAGACGATGGATGCCGGGCGCAAAAAAGAGGCCGTGCTGAATTTCCTGCGCGGCGAAATCCCCGCCGCCAAATTCCTGACCCAGAATCGCGTTGACTTTGTCATCGCCGGCCCGCGTGAACGCGCGATCAATCCTGAATTCGTTGTGCCCGGCTGGGGCGTTATCTTCGAGCGGGGTGAGGTGGAGGTGTATGGGCGCTGAACGCTCGACCCCCGTGGCCCGGGGCGGGATACGCCATGCGCGCTTCGTGCTGCGCCTCGGCGTGCCGTTGCTCTTCATCCTCATCGCGTTGCTCTTCCTGGCGCCGCTCAGCCTGTGCCCGAACTGTGTGCCCTATCCGCCCGGCTCGCCGTATTCGGATTTGATGATCACGCACCTGCCCAGCGCCGAATACTGGCGCAAGTCGCTGACGAGCTACGGGCAGTGGCCGTTGTGGAACGCGCAACTCTTCGGCGGGCAGCCGTTCGCCGGTGACCCGCTGGCCGGGATCTGGTACCCGCCCAACTTGTTGTTGCTGGCCACGCCGCTGCCGCTCGGCTTCAACGCGCTTTTCGTCTTGCACCTGGCGTGGGCGGGATACGGCCTGTTTCGCTTTTTGCGCGCGCACGGGCTGAGCGACGGCGCGGCGCTCTTCGGCGGGATGGTGTTCGCGGGCACACCCAAGCTCATCGCCCACATCGGCGCGGGCCATGTCTCGCTGGCGTTCGCGGTGGCGTGGACGCCGTGGCTGCTGCTCCTCATCCACAGCGCCCGTTACCACGAGGAGAGGCGCGGCAGCCTGTGGGTCGGCGCGGTGCTGGCCTTCACCTTCCTCGCCGACCCGCGCTGGGCGTTCTTCGCGCTGTTGCTCGGCGGCGCGTACTGGTTGGCGCGCCTCGCCGACACGGCGCGCCTGCGGGCGAGGGCGACGGCGCGGGCGCATCGCCTCAAACGCGTGCTCGAAGTCTTTGGCGACGGCGCCCGCGGCTGGCTGGGCGCGGCGGTCTTCTTCGCCCTGCTGGCCTCGGTGCTGTTGGTGCCGATGGTCGAGTTCGTTGCGCGCTCCAATCGCACCGCGCTCACCGTCGCCGAGGCGGGCGCATACTCGTTGCCGGTGTACTATCTGCTCGGGGTCCTCATCCCCAACCTGCGCGGCTTTCACGAATGGATGACGTATCTCGGCGTGCTGCCGCTGCTGCTGTCGTTCCTCGCGCTGCGCCGGCAGTTTGCGTTCTGGTGGGCCGCCCTTGCTCTGGCGGCGCTGTTCGCGCTCGGCGTCAACTTCGGCCTCTATCCACTGCTGTATCGCCTCGTGCCCGGATTGAGTTTGCTGCGGGTGCCGGCGCGGGCGTGGTTCGTCGTCGCGTTCGGCGTCAGCGTGCTGGCCGCGCATGGGTTGCAGCGGCTGCTCGACGCGGGCCTGCCCTATCTGCGCACGTTGAGCTTCGGGCGCCGGGTTCCCTCGGCGCGGTCGGCGCTCGTCGCGATCATGGTGCTCACGGCGCTCGATCTGTTCCGCGTGAATGTCACGCTGATCGAGGCGCGCCCGCGTCCGGCGCGGAACGCCGCCGCCGACTGGCTCGCCGCCCGCGCGGCCGACGGCGCCTTCCGCGTGTATTCCCCCTCGTACAGCCTGCCGCTCGATGACGGCCTCGAGCATGTGGATGGCGTCAACCCGCTGCAACTCGCGGCCTCGACCGACTTCATCGCGGCGGCCAGCGGTGTGCCGGTCGCCGGATACAGCGTGACCGTGCCACCCTTCGCCGGCGCCGACCTCGCAACGGCGAACCAGCACGCCGTGCCCGATGCCGTTCTGCTCGGCAAGCTCAGCGTGAAGTATGTCGTGGCGGAGTTTGTGCTGAACGTGCCCGCGCTGAAGCCGGTGGCGACCTTCGGCGCGACGCGGGTGTACGAGAACGCAGCCTTCCGCCCGAGGGCCTGGATGGAGGACGGCACGCGCGCCGAGGTGCTCGATTGGACGCCGAATCGCATCACGGTGCGGGCCGGTGGGCCGGGGCTGCTTGTGTTGAGCGAAATGCACTACCCCGGCTGGCAGGTGCGAGTTGATGGCCGCCCGGCGACGATCGAGCCGGTGGACGGCGTGCTGCGCGGCGTGTCGCTCTCCGGCGCGGGCGCGCACCTCGTCGAGTTCGACTACCAACCGTTGTCGGTGATGGCCGGGCTCGCGCTCTTCATCTTTGGGTGCGCGTTGCTCGTTGACCCGTGGCTGTGGCGACGACGGACGTAACCAGGGATCAACGGATGTTGCCTCGGGCAATGCGCGTGCCCGCGCGGGCGGAGTGGCGTTGGGCGGCGGTCTTCGCCGTGCTCGTCATGGCGTTGACGACCGCGCCCTACGTGGCGGGCGCGCTGGCGCAGACCGGCGAGTGGCGCTTCAGCGGTTTCCTCATTGGTGTCGAGGATGGCAATTCGTACATCGCCAAGATGGGGCAGGGCGCGCGCGGCGGTTGGCTTTTCCGCCTGCCCTACTCGTCTGAGCCGCAGACCGGCGCGTTTGTCTACATCTTCTATCTTGTGCTCGGCAAACTCAGCGGCGCCGGCCACACCGCCCGCGTCCTCACGTTTCACCTTGCGCGGGTCGTCTTCGGCTTTCTGCTGTTGGTGATCTCGTACCGCTTCCTCGCCGAGTTCCTGCCCACGGTCACCCAGCGCCGCCTCGGGCTTGTGCTGGTGGCGCTGGGCGGCGGGCTGACTTGGTTGGTGGTGATGATTCAACAGTGGCTGGGGCCGGCGATGGACTTGTTTGCGCTCGACCTTCTCTCGCCCGAGGCCTTTTCATTTTTGATGTTGTTCTCGCTGCCGCACCTCGCCGCCGCGCGCTGCCTGTTTCTGCTGGCGCTGCTGGCCCACCTGCGCGGGCGCGGCGCGTGGGCGGGCGCGGCCCTCTTCGGTGTCTCGCTGATCCAGCCGCTGTATGTGATCGTGGCTTGGATCGTGATGGGGGCGGACACGCTTGCCGTGCTGCTCCGGGGCAGAAAGGGAAGCGACGGAACAGATGGTAATCGCTTTCACTCGCTCGGTGCCGGCCTTTGGAATACGGTCAAAGGGCCGGCGTGGGCGGTGCTCATTTCCTCCCCCGTCGTCGTCTACTCCCTCTTCGCCTTCAACGCCGACCCGGTGCTCAGGCAATGGCTGGCGCAGAACATCCTGACCTCGCCGCATCCGGTGAATTACCTCCTCGGATATGGAGCCCTGCTCCTGCCGGCGTTGTTCGGCTGGCGGGCCTTGCAACGCGAGCGGCCCGACCAGGCGCGCTTTGTGGCGGTCTGGGCGCTGTTGTTGCCCGTGTTGCTGTATCTGCCCATCTCCACACAGCGCCGGATGATCGAGGGCTTTCAACTGCCGCTGGTCGCCGCCGCCGTGCTCGGCCTGACGGCGGCATGGCGGCGCTGGTCACGCCTCGCCCTCCCGCTGACGCTCGTGCTCACCCTGCCGACGACGGCGCTGCTCGTGGCGGGCGGCTTCGGCGCGGCCGCCCTGCCGAGCGAGCCGATCTTCACCAGCGCCGACCGCTTGCGCGCTTTCGCGTGGCTCAGCGAAAACGCCGCGCCCGGAGAAGTGGCCCTGAGCAACTATGAGATCGGCAATGAGTTGCCGGCGTACACCCCGCTTGTCGCGTATATCGGTCACGGCCCGGAGACCGTCTTCCTGGCGCAGAAGCAGCCGCGCGTTGCGAGCTTCTTCGACAACACCGGTTCCGACGCCGAGCGGCGGGCCTTGCTCGTGGACGGCCGCATCAGTTACGTGGTGGATGGCCCTCCCAATCGGCGTGCGATGAGCAGCTTTGATCCGCGCGGCGCGGAATACCTGCAGCCTGTGTACTCGAGTGGCGCCTACACCGTCTATCGCGTCCACGGGCCGAAGTGACGCAGCCATGACGCCCGTTGCGCGTTTGCGTTAAGTCACCCCGTGCTCTCCCGACTTCAGCACTCCTACCCGTACGCCTTCGTCATCGCTGCGCCGTTGATTCTGTACGCGCCGTTCCTCGTCGGCGCGCAGATGTTTTACTGGGGCACGCCGCTGCTCCAGTTCTACCCGTGGCGGCTGGTCGCGTTGGAGTCGGTGCGCGCGGGCTTCATCCCGCTGTGGAACCCGTACGTCGGCAACGGCGCGCCGCTGGTCGCGAACTATCAGTCGGCGCTGTTCTATCCACCGAACTGGCTCTCGCTCCTCATCCCGCTCGATCTCTCGCTCAACTGGTTGATGGTGCTGCACATCGTCTGGGCGGGCGTGGGGATGGTGACGCTGGCGCGGACGTTGGGCTTTGCGCCGCTGGGCCAGTGCATCGCGGGCCTCGCCTTCGGCATGGGGCAATACGTAGTGGCGCGGGCGAGTTTTTACAGCATCAACGCGGCGGTGGCGTGGACGCCGTGGGTGGTCTACGCAGCCGAGCTGGTGTTGCAAAGCAGCGGCGAAAGGGGGCAGGGGAGGAGTGGGGCGACGCTGCTGGCGTCGGTGCTGGCGCTGCAATTGCTCGCCGGCCATGCGCAGACGACGTGGTACACCTGGCTGCTCGCGGGTGCGTGGGTGCTGTGGCGCGTCATCACCGACCGCGCTTTGCTGCCTGCCGCTGTCCGCCTTCTGCCTCTCGCCTTCTTCGTCGCCCTCCTCATCGCCTCGATCCAGCTCGTGCCCACTGCCGAGCTGCTCCGCAACTCGCCGCGCGCTGATTCCGCCGAGGTGGAGTTTGTGATGACGTATTCGTTCTCGCCGTGGCGGCTGCTGACGCTGCTCGCGCCCGACCTGCTCGGCAACCCGGCGCGCGGGCGCTTCTACGGCTACGGCAACTATCTCGAAGATGCGGTCTACGCCGGCGTCATCCCGTTGCTGCTCGCCGTTGGCGCAATCAGCAGCGTGTTTTTACGACGAACCATCCCCTACCATCCGCCATCCGCCGTCAGCCGTCGGCGACTTGTTCGCTTCTTCGTTTTCCTTCTGCCCATCGCCCTCCTCCTCGCCCTCGGTCGCAACACCCCCGTCTTTCCGTTCCTGTATCAATTCGTCCCGACCTTCAATCAGTTTCAAGCCCCGGCGCGGATGATGGTGTGGTTTGTGTTTGCGCTGGCGCTGCTGGCCGGGTGGGGGGCCGATCAATGGCGGGCTCCCTCGGGCCGCGCTTTGTATTGGACCCGCCTCGGCGCGGCGGGCGCGGTCTCGATTGTGGCCACGTGCGCGGCGGCGCTCCTCGTTGCGCAGCCGGCCACCGAGTTGGGGCGGCAAATGTTCACCGTTGCGCAAGCGGTGCTGGTGGCGGGGATCAATCTTTTCGTTGCAGCGTTGCTGGCCCTGATGCGGCCGGCGCCGGAGACGCCCGGGCGGGGCGCCGCGACGCTGCGATGGGAATGGCTGGTGGCCCTGTGCCTGACCGGTGATTTGTTGTATGCGAATGCGGGGATCAATCCGCCCGCGCACGCGGACCTGTACCGGGCGCGCACCGAGTCGGGCGCGGCGCTGGCCGAGGCGCTCGAGGGCCGGCGATTGTTCTATTTTCCCGATGAAGAGTCGCGGGTGAAGTTCGACCCGTACTTCTCGTTTTTCACCTACGGCGATTCGCCGGCGCTGGCCGAGGGCGCGCGCGAGGCGCAAGTGCCGAACGTCTCCGTGCTCGACGGCGTGAACTCGGCCAGCAACTTCGACCCACTCATGCCCGCGCCTTACCTTGAGTTCGTGCGCCTGGTCAGCGAAACTCGTTCGACGCGGTTGTTGAATCTGATGAACGTCGGCGCGGTGGCGAGCCGGGCGTCGCTACCCGGTTGGCTGCCACTGGCGGCCACTCAGGCTGCGACGTTCTATCGCGTGCCGGGCGAGTCGCGGCGCGTGTGGCTGGTCCCCGCAGAGAGGGCCGTGAGCGCAGCCGAGGCGGCTTCCGTGTGGGCGACGCTGGCCGCCCCCGAGTTCGATCCCGCGCAGTCCGTCATCCTCGATGCGGGCGACCCCGGAACCCGGACCGATCAACCCTATCCCGGCCCGGCCTCGCCCGCCGACCCGAATGCCTTTGTGTGGCAGGGCCGCGTTGAGGCGCGGATGTGGCTGGTGCTGGCCGACACGCACTATCCTGGATGGACGGCTTACGATAACGGCCAACCGGCGACGCTGCGGCGCGCCAATGGCGCATTCCGCGCGGTCCTGCTCGCGCCGGGCGAGCATCGAGTAGAATTCCGCTATCAGCCGCTGTCCTTGCGGATCGGCGCGTGGCTGAGCGGGGCAGGGCTGCTACTGTGGCTGGCGCTGGCCCTGCGCCGGCGGTGAACCGTTGTCCATTCAATGGGGTAGTATTGGCGACGTCTCATCCCACGTTCAGCTTAATGCGTGACAATTCCGCCCGGCCTATCTCAGGCGAGGAGATATCGTGACCACGGCAACGCTTTCCCCGGCTTCCGCAACACTGGATCGCAACTTCAACGTCCAAAGCATCGCCCAGCGACTGCTGGCGAACGTCGAGAAGGTCATCGTCGGCAAGAGCGGCGAAGTGCAGATGACGCTCATCGGCCTGCTGTGCCAGGGCCATTTGCTCATCGAGGATGTGCCCGGGGTCGGCAAGACCATGCTGGCCAAGAGCATCGCCCGCTCGCTCGGAACCAGTTTCAATCGTTTACAGTTCACGCCCGACATGTTGCCCAGCGATGTGACGGGCGTTTCGATTTTCAATCAACAGACCCGGCAATTCGAGTTTCGCCCCGGCCCGGTTTTTGCTCAGATCGTGCTGGGCGATGAGATCAACCGCGCCACACCCAAGACGCAGGCCGCCCTGCTCGAAGCGATGGAGGAGAAGCAGGTGACGGTGGACGGCGAGACGCACCCGCTGCCGCGCCCGTTCATGGTGCTGGCGACGCAGAACCCCATCGAATACGAAGGCACCTTCCCGCTGCCCGAGGCGCAACTCGACCGCTTCCTGTTGCGGCTGTCGCTCGGCTATCCCTCGGCCTCGGATGAGATTCGGATTCTGGAGGGCCAGCAGTTCGCGCATCCGGTGGAGACGCTGGAACAGGTGGTGACGATCGAGGAACTGCTCGGCGCGCAGACCGCGGTGCGGCACATCCACGTCGCGCCGCCGGTCAAGGCCTACATCGTCGAGATCGCGGCGCAGACCCGCCGCCATCAGGACGTTTACCTCGGGGCCAGCCCGCGCGGCAGCCTCGCCCTCTTCCGCAGCGCGCAGGCCCGCGCGTCCATCGAGGGCCGCGACTACGTCATCCCCGATGACGTGAAGGCGCTGGCTGATTCGGCCCTGGCGCATCGCGTCATCATCGGCCCGGCGGCCCGCATCAAAAACGTTGATGCCCGCGCGGTGGTGAAGGAGGTGCTGGCCTCGGTGCCGGTGCCGGGCGGGAGTCAGTTGAAGAAGTAAACGTTTTACCGTTCACCGGCAACTGCCGCCTGGCCCGATGTTTTCCCGTCGCCTCGTCGTCCTTCTCCTGCTCGCCGGTTCGCTGGCAGGCGCGCTCATCACGGGCCGTGACCTGTTTTACAACTTGCTCTACCTCTGGCTGGCGCTGGTCGCCATCGCCGGATTGTGGACGTGGACGAGCCTCGGGCGCATCCGCGTGGCGCGGCAGACGCGGACCCTGCGCACGCAGGTCGGGGGCATGATCGAGGAGCGGCTGGCCGTTCGCAACCAAAGCAACCTGCCGAAGCTGTGGCTCGAAATCCGTGACCAATCCGATCTGCCCGCCCATCGGCCGAGCCGCGTCATCGTCGGCCTCGGCGTGCAGCAGGATCGGGTGTGGGTGGCGCGGACGCGGGCGATGCAGCGCGGGCGCTTCCGCCTCGGCCCGCTGTCCATCACCTCCGGCGATCCGTTCGGCCTCTTTCAGGTATCGCGCAACATCCCGGCCACCAATCAAGTTGTGGTCTTCCCGGCCACCGCCGATCTGCCCGATTTCGCGCTGCCGGTCGGCCTGGCCCCCGGCGGTGACGCGTTGCGCCGGCGCACACACTACGTCACACCCAACGCGGCCGGCGTGCGCGATTACGTGTCGGGCGATTCGTTCAACCGCATCCATTGGCGCTCCTCGGCGCGGCGCGACCGGTTGATGGTGAAGGAATTTGAGCTTGATCCGCTGGCCGATGTGTGGGTGTTCCTCGACGGCGAACGCGCGGCGCAGGCCGGCCAGACGATTGTGCCCGCGTTCACCGAGGACGAGGCGTGGTACAAGCGCCCCGACCCGGTGAGCCTGCCGCCGAGCACCGAGGAATACGCCGTCAGCCTGGCCGCTTCGCTGGCGCAACACTTTCTGCGGCGCGACCGGTCGGTGGGGCTGCTGGCTTACGGCGAGACGCGCGAAGTGGTGCAGCCCGACCGCAGCGAGCGGCAATTGGGGAAGATCCTCGAAACGCTGGCCGTCTTCCGCGCCACCGGCGGCCTGCGACTGGTGGATGCGTTGCGGCTGGAGATGGAGCAGTTGCCGCGCGGCGCGACGGTGATGCTCGTCACCGCCACCAGCGACATCAGTTGGATCGGTTACGTGCAGGCCCTCAAACGCCGCAGCGTCAATACGATCTCGTTCATCGTCAACCCGGCCAGCTTCGGCGGCAAGCAGAACAACGCCGGCCTGGTGCAGGCGTTGCGGGCCGTCGGGCTCCCCGCGTACGGCATCAACAACGGCGTCGAATTCGCCGCTGCCCTCGCCGGCCGAGGCTGAGCCAAAAGGCCTTCTGCGACGGCGTCCTTGCGTTGAGTCTGCGCGCATCTATAATTTCGGCATGCCCAGGACCAACCGCCTCGCCGCCCGCGCCGCCCAGTTGCGCAAAGAACTCAACGAGCACCTCTATCGCTACCACGTCCTCTCCGAGCCCATCATCTCCGACGCCGAGTACGACAAACTCTTCCGCGAGCTGCAACAACTCGAAGCTGATCAGCCCGAACTGTTGACGCCCGACTCGCCCACCCAGCGCGTCGGCGGTTTCATCTCCGAGAAGTTCACCAAGGTGCGGCATCCGGCGCCGATTTTGAGCCTGGCCAATGCCTTTGGCGCGGCCGAGGTGCGCGCGTGGTTCGACCGCCTGCGCCGGCTCGATGAGCGCGTCGAGCAGGCCGAGTTCGTCGTCGAGCCAAAGATCGACGGGCTGACGGTGGTGCTGCATTACAGGGGCGGCCTCTTCGTGCAGGGCGCCGTGCGCGGCGACGGCGAGGTGGGCGAGGACATCACGCCCAACCTGCGCACCATCCGCTCGCTGCCGCTGCGTATTCCCGTTGCCCGGGCAGTGGAGGGTGGAGGGAAGAGGCATAAACTCCCTCCACCCTCCGCCCTCGTCGTCCGAGGCGAGGCCGTCATCTTCAGCGAGGACTTCGAGAAGATGAATGCCGCGCTGCGGGCGAAGGGCGAGCCGACGTACGCCAACGCCCGCAACACCGCCTCCGGGGCGCTGCGGCAATTGGATTCGGCCCTCGTCGCCGCGCGACCCATCTCGTTATTGTGCTATCAAATCGTCACGGCCGAGGGAGTGCGCCACGGCACGCAGTGGGAGACGCTCGCGTATCTGCGCGCGCTCGGCTTCCCGGTGACCGACGCCGCGCGCAGGTTCGACACGCTCGACAAAGCGATTGCGTACTGCGAATCGTGGGCCGACCGTCGCGACGAGTTCCCCTACGAAGTTGACGGCATGGTCATCAAGATCAACGACCTGCGCCTGGCCGCCGACCTGGGCTTTGTGGGCAAGGACCCGCGCGGGGCCATCGCCTTCAAATTCCCGTCGCGCGAGGTGACCACCATCCTCAACGACATCGGCGTGAACGTGGGCCGCACGGGGGTGCTCACGCCTTACGCCATCCTCGAGCCGGTCGAGGTCGGCGGCGTCATCGTCAGGCAGGCGACGTTGCACAACTTCGACTACATCACCGAGAAGGACATCCGCCTCGGGGATCGGATTCTGCTCAAACGCTCGGGGGATGTGATCCCGTACGTCATCGGCCCGGTGGTCGCGGCGCGCACGGGCGGCGAGCGCGAGTACAAGCCGCCGAAGCAGTGCCCGGCCTGCGGCGAACCGGTGGAGCGCGACGAAGAGGAAGTGGCTTTCTATTGCGTCAACGCCGCCTGTCCCGCGCAACTCACGCGCGGGGTCGAACACTTCGCCGCCGTGATGGATATCGAGACCTTCGGCGAGAAGGTCGCCGCGCAGGTTGTGGCCCAGGGCCTGGTCAAAGATGTCGCCGACATCTTCGCGTTGAAGAAGGAGCAGTTGCTCGAACTCGAGGGCTTTGCCGAGAAGAAAGCCGACAAACTGCTGGCGGCCATCGCGGCGGTGAAGACGCGACCGCTCGGCCAGCTCATCGGGGCGCTGGGGGTTCACGGCGTGGGCTATGTCGTGGCCAACGATCTGGCCGCACACTTCGGCTCGCTCGATGCGCTGCTGGCCGCCTCGGTCGAGGACCTGCAGGCCATCGAGGGCATCGGCCCGAACGTCTCGGAAACGGTGGCCGATTGGTTCGGGCGCAAGAGCAATCAGAAGATTCTGAAGAAGCTGCGCGAGAAAGGCGTGTGGCCCAAAGCTGAGCCGCGCCGCCCGGTGGCCGGCGGCATGTTCGACGGCCAGACCTTCGTCATCACCGGCACCCTGCCCAGCTTCAGCCGCGAGGCGGCAACCAAATTCATCGAGGCGCGCGGCGGCAAGGTCACCGACAGCGTGAGCAAGAAAACGAGCTACCTCGTGCTCGGCGAATCGCCCGGCTCGAAACTGGCCAGGGCGCAGGGCCTGGGCGTGCCGATTCTCGACGAGGCCGCGCTGCGCAGGCTGGGTGGGGAGTAACCGCGACGGCGCAGCGGGCAACGGGAGGCGTGATATAGTCTCGACAAGTCATTTGAAGCGGAGACTATCATGACCGAGCACGTCCCCTCGCGCGACCGCATCGCGGCCAATATCCGGCAGTGGCGCGAGCGGGTGGACGCGGCCAGGGCTGAGGGGTTGTACTTCTTCAATCAGCCGGTCGAAGAGCTGATCTCGCCCACACGGGTGCGCGTGAACGGGCGCGAATTGTTGCAGTTCGCCTCGTACAGCTACCTCGGGTTGCTCGGCCACCCGCGCCTGAACGCCGCCGCTCAAGCCGCCATCATTGAATTCGGCACCGGCACGCACGGGGTGCGGCTGCTGGCCGGCACGCTCCGTTTGCATCGCGAACTCGAATCCACGATAGCCGCCTTCACCGGGCGCGACGACGCCATCACTTTTTCGAGCGGCTACGTCGCCAACCTCACCGCCGTCTCCACGCTCGTCGGGCGGCACGATGTCGTCGTCTGCGACAAGCTCAATCACGCCTCGATCGTGGATGGTTGCCATCTGTCGGGCGCGGAGTTCGTGCGCTTCCGGCACAACGACATGGCCGATCTCGAGCGCTGCCTGCACCGGGCCGCCGATCGCGAAACCAAACTCGTCGTGGTGGACGCCGTCTTCAGCATGGATGGCGACCTCATCAACCTGCCGCGCGTGGCCGAGCTGTGCCGCGAGCACGGCGCGTGGCTGATGGTGGATGAGGCCCACTCGCTCGGCGCGCTCGGCGCGACCGGGCGCGGCCTCGAGGAGCATTTCGGCTTGCGCGACGCGATTGATCTGAAGATGGGGACGTTGAGCAAAGCGATCCCTTCGGTGGGCGGTTACCTCGCGGGCAGCGGCGACCTCATTCATCTCTTCCGCCACGCCGCGCGCGCCTTCATCTTCTCGGCCGCGCTGCCGCCCGCGCAGGCCGCCGCCGCCCGCGCCGCGCTCGACGTCATCGAAGCCGAGCCGGAGCGGGTGGCGCGCGTGCAAGCCAATGCCCGCTACTTCCGCGATGAAGTGCGCGCCCTCGGGTTCGACACGTTGCGCACCGAGACGCCCATCGTGCCGATCGTGTGCGGGCCGGATGAGCGCGCATATGCGATGGTGCGCGAGTGCCAGCGGGCGGGCGTTTTCGCGCTGCCCGTCATCTCGCCCGCCGTGCCCGACGGGTTGGCCCGCATCCGCGCCACCGTCACCGCCGCCCACACGCGCGAGGAGATTGACTGCGCCCTGGCCGTGTTCGAGCGGGCGGGCAAGGCCGTCGGTGTGATTTGAACCGCGAAGACGCGAAGGCCGCCAAGACAGCAGCAATTGCTTGCTTCGCGCTCTTCGCGATCTTCGCGCCTTTGCGGTTCGCATTTTTCTCGTGACATCACCGACTCTCATTTTGAAACCGGGCCGCGACAAATCACCGCTGCGCCATCACCCGTGGATATTCTCGGGCGCAGTGGCGCGTTTGGAAGGCGAACCCGGCCTTGGTGACACGGTGGACGTGCGCGCGGCGGATGGCGCCTGGCTGGCGCGCGCCGCCTACTCGCCGCACTCACAGATCATTGCCCGCGTCTGGTCGTTCGATCCCGAAGAAACCGTGGACGCGACATTTCTTCGGCGGCGCCTCGCTCGATCGCTGGCCTCGCGCTCCTCCGACCTCGCTTTTCCCTGCTCGGCGCTACGTCTCGTCAACGCCGAATCCGACGCGTTGCCCGGCCTCATCGTTGATCGCTACGCTGACCACCTCGTGTGCCAGTTCCTCTCGGCGGGCGCGGAGAAGTGGAAGGGCGAGATCGTCGCCGCGCTGCGCGAGCTTGTGCCGGGTCGCGGGATTTACGAACGCTCGGATGTGGACGTGCGCGGCAAGGAGGGGCTGCCGCCGGTGACGGGCGTGCTGGCCGGCGAGCCGCCGCCCGCGTACGTCGAGATCGAGGAGCACGGTTGTCGTTACCTCGTCGATGTGGTGCATGGGCACAAGACCGGCTTCTATCTCGATCAGCGCGATAGCCGCGCGGCACTAATGGAGCACGGGGCGGGTCGCGAGGCGCTGAATTGCTTCGCGTACACCGGCAGCTTCGGCGTGGCCGCGCTCAAGGCCGGGGCCGCGCACGTCACCAACATCGACACCTCCGCATCGGCACTCGAACTCGCGGTACGCAACTTCGCGCTCAACGACCTGCACGCGTCACATTTTACGAATCACGCCGGCGATGTGTTCGCCGTGTTGCGCCAGTACCGCGACTCGCGGCGGCAGTTCGATCTGATCATCCTCGACCCGCCGAAGTTCGCCGAGACGCGGGCGCAGGTGGAGCGGGCGGCGCGCGGCTACAAGGACATCAACCTGCTTGCCTTCAAGTTATTGCGGCCCGGCGGCGTGCTGTTCACATTCTCGTGCTCGGGCGGCGTGGAGCCGGCGCTGTTTCAGAAGATCGTCGCCGACGCCGCGCTCGATGCGGGGCGCGAGGCGCAGATTGTGCGCCGCCTCTCGCAGGCCGCCGATCATCCGGTGGCGCTGAACTTCCCCGAGGGCGAATACCTCAAAGGGCTGATCTGCCGCGTTTGCGCGTAGGCAGTGAGAGAGGTGCGGCTAACGGGATGCGTGGCTGCGAAGCGGTTTGAGGCTATGCGATTCGCCCGATGTCAATATCTCGCCCCTTGCGGCGTCCGGCAGCGACGGACGGCGGCGTTGCTGCCGTCGTTTCCAGGCAGAATAAACCCCAACGGCTGCCATCAACGCCCACGCCAGCCCGGAAATCCACAAGCCGGCGGTCACTGACAACGGCGCGTAACGGAACTCGACGACGTGCTCGCCCGGCGGCAACACGACGGCGCGGAACATGATGTCGGCGCGATGAATGGTCGCGGGCTGCCCATCCACGGCCGCCGACCAGCCGGGGTAGTACGCATCTGTGAGCACGAGGTAACCTGGGCCGGTGGCGGTGAGGTGAATGGATTCGGGGGAGTAGCGGGTAATGGCTGGAAGATTGATGGCGGATGACTGCGCGCCGTTCGCCGTTGACTGTTGACCGTTGACTCCGTCACTCAGGATCACCGTCCGTGCGGGATCGAAGTCCGGGCCGGCGAGGGCGGCGCGTGCGGCGGCATCATCTTCGATCACGATGGCCTGCGGTACGACGAAGGCGCGCGGCAGGACGTCGAGGTTCTCGTACACCTTCACATCACCCGAGTGCGCCAGCCGGTAACGCCCGAGGGTGAGAGTCTGAAACGCGCCAGTGCGGGTGTCCATGAGTGCGAGGCCTCGTAAGGTCAACGGCCCGTGAAACGTGATACGGGAGGGAGTGACAGGTGACGGGAGGTCAACTTGGTTATTGGTAATTGGTAATTGGAGGAGTGGAGAATTTGGCGCTTCGATTTCGACGCGGCCCGAGGGCGACTCGGCGACGAGGCCCAGGGCGGTGGCTTCGAACGGGGGCAGATGAGCGATGTCGAAGCGTTCTCCGTCCTTCAACTTCAGCGTGAATTGCAGGTCGTAAAAGACTCCGTCAATCCAGCGATCGTTGACCTTGTCGGTGATGAGGTAGCGCGCGTTGACGAGGCTGAGCAGGTGCGCCGCAGGCGCAACTGCGACGTTCTCGCGCAGGCGACCGTCGGCGGAGGGCGCGCCGGTGAACAGTTGCGTGAAGGCGGCGTAATTCCGCAGCGGCAGCACGCCGCCGTCGAAGCCGTCCACCGCCGCGATCCTCCACACCAGCGGCAGGTTGGGCGAGAGCACCTCCTTGTGCTTGGTCGCCACGATCGCATCGTAGGCCGCGTCCATCGGAAGCTGTGGCTCCCACACCCCGCGCAGTTCGGCGAGGTCGCCGGGGTCGAACTGCAATGCAGACATGGAGAGGAAGCGGGGAGGGGGGGATTGGTTATTGGTGATTAGTAATTGGGTCACTGCCGGGCGGAGGCTGGTGAAGGCCTCGGGCGCGGTGAGGCGATTGAACGGCAGCGCTTGCGAGGCGAGGTAGAGTTCGGCGAGCGCGAGCGCGACGATGAGCCAGCGAGGGGATCTCGCTAGTAGAAAAGCAGAAAGCAGGGCGATGGGGATGAGCCAGCCAATGAGGTCCTGTGTCGCTGGCGGGCCGAGCGGCCCCGTCTCGCCCGGCGGGGTGATTGACGCCCCCAGCGGCGCGAGCGCCATCAACCCCAATCCTCCAATCATCAATAACCAATGCCGCCTTCCCAGAACAATCGCATCCAATCCATGCCCCGCCAGCATCGCCGCGCCGAACGCGAAGAGGAACAGCCAGCGCGCCGGCACGCGGAATAGATTGAACGGCGGCAGATAAGCGAGGCCGGCGTACAGCGGATTGAACGCTCCGAACGCGAAAGCCAGGCCAACCACGGCAAGCGCGAGCAGCGCGAGTCGTTTGCGCTCGCGCGCCACGCCGAGGCCCGTGAGGGCCAACCCGGCGACTCCAATGTAGGCCACGTATTCGGAGAACAAACTGCGCGAGTAACCGGGCAGCAACGCGCGGCCCAGCAGTCGCGGGTCGAGCGAGAACGATATCGCCTCGCGCCACGCCAATCCCCCGCCGCGCAACGACTCGCGGGTGAGTTCGAGGGTGGGGAGGAGTTGGGCGGCGGACAGAAGGAGGGCGATGAGGATAGAAAGTAGAAAGCAAAAAGGGCGGCGAGCAGGTGGTAATTGGTTGTTGGTAATTAGCACGTAGAGCGCCGCGCCGGTCAGCGAGATGAACACGCTTTGGGTATGCCCCGCCAGGATTTGAAGGGCGATGAAGATGGACGTAAGCCTCCAATTACCAATAACCAATAACACCCACGGAAACCACGCCAGCGCCTGCAATTGATTGACGTGCTCGACCTGTGCAGTGACGTAACCGCCGAGCGCGAACAGCCCGCCCGCCAGCAGCGCGCCGAGCGGCGATTGCCCGAGGGTCTTGCGCGCGAAAAGCTGCCCGCCGAGGAGGGCGATGAGGATGTGGACGAGGATCGAGATTTTGACTCCGACCGGCGCGGAGAAGACGACGAGCGGCCAGTTGAGGGGATAGAGCACGCCGGCCTGCGAGTTGGCGAGGAACGGCGCGCCCATGAACAGATACGGATTCCACAGCGGCAGCCGCCCGGCCAGCAGCGCTTCTGCCCGAAATTCCCAATAGGGATAGAAATACAGAAACGCATCGCCGCGCGCGAGGATAAGGTTGGTGAAGGCCAGCTTCCACAAGACCAGCAACGCCAGCGCCACACCGGCGGCAATCTCCCACCACTGAATTCTGGTATGTGAGGGCACGCGGGAATTGTAAACCACGGATTGCACAGAAGACGCGGATTGGAGTGGCGCACAGCATGTCACCCTGAGCGCGTAGGCAACGCCTCTGTCTTTCGTGGCCTTATCGCGCGAAGGGCCACGATGAAGTCCCATGTGGCCCTTCGCGCGCAGTGAGTCGGTTGGGATATCAGCCGTGCGTTCGCGCTCAGGGCGACATGACAAAGCCTGTTTCAATACCCTGAAGTCAGTGCAATCCGTGGTTCCTTCTCACGGCTGCCAATCCGCCGACGGCTCGTTGTACGGGGTGTTGGTGATCTGCCGCAAATCGCTGCCGTCGGCCCGGATGACGAACAGATCGATGTTGCCACTGCGGGTGGCCGAAAACAGAATCCACTGGCCGTCGGGCGAGAAGCGCGGGAAGCGGATGACGCCGAGGTCTTTGGCGAGCAAACGCTGATCGGTGCCGTCGGACCGCATGAGGTAGAGCGCGCGCTGCCCATCGCGTTGCGAGACGAAGACGATGAGCGCGCCGTCGGGCGACCATTCGGGGTGATCGTTGCGGGTCTGCGTCTGCGTTAGGCGGATGGGGTCGGAGCCGTCGGCGTTCATCACCCACACCTGATACTCCGGCCCTTCACGTTTCGACTGAAACACGATACGCGCGCCGTCGGGGGAGTAGCGCGCCACCGCATCATCGGCGCCGGAGGCGGCGACCGGCTGCCGTTCGCTGCCATCCGGGCGCATCCGATAAAGCTGAAACGGCCCGGTGTCATTCGAGTCGAAGAGCAGCCACGCGCCATCGGGTGACCACGAGGGGAATTCATTGAAACTCGAGTCGGTGGTCAGCGCTTGCTGCCGCGCGCCGTCGGCCTGCATCATGTAAATGTCGGGGAAGGCGCGGTTGCGGTTGGCGCGGAAGACAAGGCGCGCGCCGTCGGGCGAGAAGCGCGGGCTGAAGTCGTCGGCTTCGCTGAAGGTCAGCCGCTGCAACTCGCGGCCATCGAGCCGCATGCGGTAGATTTCGGTGTTGCCCTCACGGTCGGAGGCGAAGGCGATGACGCCGCTGCCTCCGCCGATGGTGTCGGTGACGGCGGGCAGCGCGGTGATGGTCGGCGTGATTGTGGCGGTGGGTGAAGCGGTGGGTGAGGCGGTGAGAGTCGGCGTGCCGGTGGATTCCGGCTGCGGCGTGGCCGACGCTATCCCGGTGACAACGGCTACCGGCGTGGACGCCGTTTCCGCGGCGGAGACGGTTCCGGCGGGGCGGCTTTCCTCGCCCACCGGCGTTGGCGTGACGAGCGCGACGCTGAGGCCAAAGCGGCCGGTGCCGAAGACGACGACCGATAGCAACCCGACGCCGGCGATCAGCCCAACGAAGGCGACCGTGCTAGCGAGTCTTCGGTTGCTCATACGGCAGTTGCACGGTGGCGATGGTGCCCTGCGCCGGGCGGCTGCGCAGTTCGAGCTTGCCGCCGTGGCGGGCAATGATGCGCTGGGCCATCGCCAGCCCGAGGCCGCTGCCGGCCACATCGTGAACGTTGCTGCCGCGATAGAGTTCCTCGGTGACGAGCGGCAGTTCCTCGGGCAGGATGCCGCGCCCGGTATCCACGACCTCGATGAGCAGCGCGCCGGAGGTGTCGCGCGCGCGCACCTGCACGGGCCGGTCGAACGAATACTTGAGGGCGTTGTCGGCCAGGTTGCGCAACGCCATGAGCAGCAGTTCGCGGTCGGCGGCCAGCGGCGGGATGGGCCACGGCACGCGCTGCACGTCGAGCTGGATGCGTTGCGGCGCTTGCAATAGCTCCACCATCTCGTCGAGCAGCTCGCCGACTTCGACTCGTTCGACCTCGAGCGGGCGCGCTTCGAGGTCGGCCAGGCGGCGCAGCCCGCGCGTGAGCGTCGAGAGCCGGTCGGCCTGCGCGCGCACCTCGGCCACCGTGCTGCTATCCGCTGCGTGCGCGGCCTGCAAATTATCGAGTTGCACTTGAATGGCGGTGAGCGGGTTCTTCAACTCGTGGTCGAGCCGTTGGATGAAGCGGCGGCGTTCAGTCTCCAGCGCGGCGGATTGTCCGGCCAGCGCGCGCCGGGTGGCGGCGTCGCGCCAGCGTATCACGCCTGCCGCGACCAGCACCAGCAACGCGGCCAGCGCGAAGACGAGCAACGTCGCCACCGCCGGGTCAGCGAAGAACTCGGTGCGCACCACGCTGGCCTCGGGCAGGGCGAAGCGCACCGCAAACGCGGCGACCGCGCCGAGGGCGAGGAGGGTGAGGGCCGTTATCGTAAGGAGCCGGGTCATTTTCGAACCGCCAGGAGCGCTAAGGACGCAAAGGGAAACGCCCTGGCGTTGACTTCGCGCCCTTTGCGTCCATTGCGGTTCAACTCTTCACCGCGCCCACAAACCGATACCCCTCACCCGGCACGGTCTCGATCATCTCGGCCGCCTCTTCCCCCAGCTTGCGGCGGATCTCGGCGATGCGGACATCCACCGTGCGCATCCCGGTCGGGTCATCCCAGCCCCACACCTGGTCGAGCAATTGCTCGCGCGAAACCACGACGTTGGGCCGGCTCATCAGGTGCGCCAGCACCCCGAAGGCCTTGTTGCTCAACGCCACCTGCGCGCCGTTGAGCCATACGCGCTGCGTCTCGCGTTCGAGCCTGAGCGGCCCGCTGGTGAGCGTGTGCGCGAGCGTCGCCGGGCGGCCCGCCACCTCCTGCCGCCGCAGCAGCGCGCGGATGCGGGCGGTGAGCTCGTACGAGTCAAAGGGCTTGTTGATGAACTCGTCCGCGCCTTCCTCGAAGGTGGCGATCTTCTCGCCGGTGGCGCTGATCTGCGTGAGCATGATGATGGGCGTCCAGTTGCCGGATTGCCGCAACCGGCGCACCGTCTCGCGCCCGTCGAGTTCGGGCATGAGGATGTCCAGCGCGATCACATCTGGCGCGTGCCTCTCGACCAGCTTGAGCGCCTCCAGCCCGTTGCGGGCCTCCACGGTGCGGAAGCCGGCGCGTTGCAGAGCGTTTGCCAGCCCGGCGCGGATGGCATCGTCGTCGTCAACCAGAAGGATGAGGGGATTCTCGGCCATATTGCCCGTGAGTATAGCGACGGGCAATCGAAAGTCAATCGAACTTTACCGGGGCCGAACCGCGTGTTACGGGATGGTAATGGTGTGAGGGACGGAGGGTAATGTGGGCGGGGGATGATGAGCGGCGAAGGAGGTTGATATGTTTGGCGTTACATTGATGAGTAATGGCGGCTCGCCCTCACCCCGGCCCTCTCCCTCCGGGAGAGGGAGTGGTGCATGGAATTTCCGAGACCACCCCCCTCTCCCAGCGGGAGAGGGGCAGGGGGTGAGGGCGAACTCGACGGCCCTACGCTGTCTCTTCTCTTGTCTGTCACTGCTCCTCGTCACCGCCTGCGCGCCACTGACCACGCCTACCGCATCGGAGTCGCAAGTCCCTGTACCAACGCCGGTTGTGACCAACACGCCAGCGCCGACGGAAATCGCTGTGCCCATCGAGACGCCCACACCCGAGCCAAGCGCTACGCCCGACCCCGTGGCGACGCTGGTGACGATCCAACAACCGGTGATGCTCGAGTCTGCCACATCCCCCGACGGCCAGTGGCGGGTTGAGGTCGTGCGCTTTGACTGCACTCAATTTGGCCAGGGCGACTTCATCGCCTACGAACAAGTGAAGTTGGTTCACGTCGCGGATGGGGTTGAACGCACGATTACGGGCCAAACGCAACACTGCGGCGGTCTCGGGGCGTTCGGTCTCGGCGGTTACGGATGGTCACCGAACAGCCGGCGCTTCTACTTCACAGACTCGCGGGAAGGATTCCCGGACGGTGGCGGCCCCTGCGCGTGGCATCGCTCTGTGCTGCGGCTTGAATCGGAGACGGGAGCGCTTGAGACATTGCGGCCCGGCGTTGTCTCGCCCGAGGTGGGGCTGATCGCGATGCCGGACGGCAACGACATCGTGCTGTGGGATTTTGACGACGGCGAGATCGCGCGCCTGCCCGCGCCGGTGAAGAACACGGCGGAATGCGAACACGATGGACTTGTAGCGTGGACGATTGAGTGGGCGGCGCCGGGCGAACTGCGGCTTACGGCGCAGAGCGGCGAGCAGTGGCTGATGGAATTGATGACGCGAGTTTGGAAGAGAGTGGAATGGGCGCGTCGGCAACGGATTGGCTGCGCCGAAACGGAAGCGGACGGGAACGGATGGTGCGCCGATGCAGGTATCCGCTTCCATCCGTCTATCCGTTAAACCGAAGGCAATCCGTTGCCGACCAGTCACTTCGGCAGTTCATCCCCCAGACAAATATCCACCCGCCGCGCGCTTTCCACCCACGGATGATCGAGGGGCACATACTTGAGCTTGCCGACGATGTCCTTCAACGGCACGGCCTCAGTGCCCTCGCCCCGCGCAGCCACCAGCACCCCGAACACGCCCTGGGCGATGTAGTCGGCGCAGGCCGTGCCGAGGCGCGTCGCCAATACCCGATCTGCCGGGGTCGGCGTGCCGCCACGCTGCACATGGCCGAGGATGGTCACACGCGACTCGAGGCCGGTCAATTCCTCTAATCGCCGCGAGAGCTGCAGGGTGTGGCCGGCGCGCGCCGCTTCGAGCGCGGCCAGCGCGGCCTCGGCCTTCTCGCGCGCGGCCCTGGTCTTTGCCTTCGCGACCTGCTTTTCCGCCTCGCTCAATTGCCTGGCCGCCTCGCGAGAGATCGCGCCCTCGGCGATGGCGACGATGCTGAAGTGCTTGCCCCGTCGCGCGCGGTAGAGGATGGACTCCGCGACCACGGCGACGTCGTAGGGGATCTCCGGGATCAGCACCACATCCGCCCCGCCGCCGATGCCCGCGCCCAGCGTCAGCCAGCCGACGCGGTGGCCCATGATCTCGACGACGATGATGCGGTGATGGCTGTGCGCGGTGGAGTGCAGCCGGTCAATGGCCTCGGTGGCGATGCTGAGCGCGGTGTCGAAGCCAAACGAGATGTCGGTGCCGTAGATGTCGTTGTCAATGGTCTTGGGCAGGTTGATGACGTTGAGGCCCTGCTGCGCCAGCCGGTGCGCGTTCTTGGCCGTGCCGCCGCCGCCCAGACAAACCAGCGCGTCGAGGTGATGTTTGTGATAGACCTCGACCATGGCATCGGTCATGTCCATGATCTTGCCGCCGACCGGCATGCGGTGCGGCTTGTCGCGGCTGGTGCCGAGGATGGTGCCGCCCACGGTGAGGATGCCCGAGAGCGCGCTGCTGTCGAGCGGCAGGGTGCGGTTTTCCATCAACCCGCGAAAGCCGTTCAGGAAGCCGGTGACGTTCCAGCCATAGCGGCTGAGCGCGGCCTTGCCCACGCCGCGAATGGCCGCGTTGAGGCCGGGGCTATCGCCGCCGGAGGTGAGGATACCGATGGATTTGGTCATGCCATGCTCGCTTTCCCGAACAACCTGCTGATCCCTGAACGGCTTCTTCGACTGCGCGCGGCAAAAGCAGCCGCGCTCCGCTCAGGATGCCTTGCGTCCATCGAAGAGCAAGTTACTTTAGGTCCTTCGCAGACTGGGCTAATTTCCGTTCCCGTTCTTTCGCCTGCGCGCCGTCCATTGTCACGCCTTTAGCCTCTCCATCCTCACGTCCCACTGCGGGTCGGCGGCGACGGTGGCGGCGAGGCGTTCGCCGAAGTATTCGATGTGCAGCTTCGTGCCGAGCGCGGAATGCTCCGGCGGCAGATAACCATAGACGATGAACTTGCCCACACTGTAACCGAAATTTGCGCTGGTCACGAATCCCACTGCCTGCCCGTCCGCCATGATCGGCTCAGCGCCCATGATGGCGGCGTTTGGGTCATCGAGCGTGAGCGCGCACAGCTTTTTGCGCAGCGGCTGATCTTTCAATGACATGCACGCCTCGCGCCCGACGAAATCGCCTTTGCTCAACTTCACCGTCCAACCGAGTCCGGACTCGTAGGGCGTGTGTTCGGTGTACACGTCGCCGCCCCACAGCCGGTAGCCCTTCTCCAGCCGCAGCGAGTCAAACGCCCCCATCCCCGCGCCGATCAGCCCGTGCGCGCGGCCCGCCTCCCACAGCGTATCCCACACGTCGAGCGCGGCATCCATCGGCATGTGCAACTCCCAGCCGAGTTCGCCCACATACGAAACGCGCAGCGCCAGCACGCGCGTGTAGCCGATATCAATCCAGCGCGCGGTCATGTACGGGAAGGCGTCGTTGCTCACATCGGCATCGGTGACCGCGCTCAAGATCGCCCGCGCCTTCGGCCCCCACAGCCCGAGCGCGGCGTAGCCGTCGGAGAGGTCGGCCAACAACCCATCCCCCCGACCCCCTGCCCTGAAAGGGAAGGGGGAGTGTGACGCCTCGCCATGACTCCCCTCCCCCGCTTCCGGGGAACGGCCGGGGATGGGGGCGCGATTCACCCACACCCAATCCTGCGGCCGCGTGCCCTCGCCGACGAACATCCAAAAGCGATCCGCCTCCAAACGCAGCACGGCCAGATCACGCCGCACGCCGCCCTTCGGAGTCAGCCATGTCGTGTACGTGATGCGGCCGACCGGCACATCCATTTGGTTGCTGCACAGGTGATTGACGAACGGCAACGCCCCCGGCCCGCGCGCCTCGAAGATCGAAAGGCCGGTGAGGTCGTAGAGCGCGGCGGCCTCGCGCGTGGCCAGGTGTTCCGCGCCCTGTATCCGCGACCAGTTCTCCGCCGCCCAGCCGGTGCGGTGCGGGATGCGGTCGTCGTACTTTTCGAGCAGCCGCGCGTTCTCCGCGCACCAGTTCGGCAGTTCGAGGCCGGCGAAGGTCGTGAACTCGGCGCCAAGCGCCCCCCAGCGCGGATGGAAGGGCGTGAGCCGCAGGTTGCGCGGGCGCGAGAGCGGCAGGCGCGGATGCACCACATCGTACAACTCGGCGTAATTCTTGTCGCACATCAACGCAATAAACTTGCGCGTGGTTTGATACGGCTGGAAACGATGCAGATTGGTCAATCGCATGTCCCACTCGGCCTCGCCGTGCGTCATCCACTCGGCGATGGCTTTGCCGACCCCGCCCGCATGCGTGATCCACGACCCGACCGCCGTCCACAAGCCGCGCACATGGCTCTCGCCCATGATCGGCATCCCATCCACCGGGAAGGCGAACATGCCGTTGAAGCGCGTTGTCAGCGCCGCGCCGCGAACGATGGGCAGCAGCCTCTGCACCTGCGCCCAGCACTTCTCGAAGTCCTCCGGGGTGAAGGCGCGCAACGCGCTGCGGCCCACGGCCTGTGGATTCACCGGGCGCGGCCGATGCCAGTAGTTGCCGATGCCGTAACTATCCCAGTGCCGGCGGAAGTAGATGGCCGAGTCCAGTTCGCGCGCGGTCGGCCAGTTGATCTCGTCGTCGCGCCGGTTGCGATCAAACTGCGCGAGGCCGGGCAGCGGCGCGGTGATGGTGTACTGGTGCTCGTAGGCCAGCAGCGGTATCGGCACGCCGAGTTTGTCGCCGAGCACCGGGCCCCAGATGTTGGTGCACAGCAGCACGGCCTCGCACTCGATGCGCGGCAGTTCGGGATTGCTGGTGATAACGGCGACGACGCGCCCCGCCTTCACTTCGATATCGGTGACCTCGGTGGCCGGGATGAAGCGGGCGCCGCCGCCGGCCGCCGCGTCGCGTTGCAGCGCGCTGGCCGTGTGCGCGCCGGCGATGATGGCCGACTTCGGCACGAACAGGCTGCCGACGATCTGTGTCTCATCGAGCGGCGGCAGCTTATCCTTCGTCTCCTTCGGGCTGAGCAGAAACGACTCCGCGCCGAAGCTCTTGCCCTCCGCGTGCAGCCGCTTCAAGTCGGTGAGGCGGCGCTCGCTGATCGCGATCTCCAGGCCGCCCACCGCGTTGTAGGTGTTGCGCGCCGGGTCGAACGGCGTGAGCGAGCGATACAGGTCGCTCGAATACACCGCCATCTGCGTCAACAGTTTCGAGTGGCTGAGGGCGACGACCCCGCCGGGCGCGTGCGAGGTCGAGCCGTCGTTCTCCTCGAGGCCGCCTTTGTCGAGCACCAGGATGTCACGCCAGCCGAGCCGCGTCAGGTGGTAAGCCGCGCTGCTCCCGACAATCCCCGCTCCAACGATGGCCAGCCGCGTGTGTGTGGGCATTGAGTCCTCAATGAAAAACTTTGGCATGTCACCCTGAGCGCTAACGCTGAACGTTTGCGTTGTGCGAGTCTTGTCGGGCAAAGGGTCGTGTTGGAAACCACGAGACCCTTCGCGCGATAAAGCTCGTAGGGTGCTTTGGTTCGGCGTACGCGCTCAGGGTGACATTGTGTTTAGCTTGCCAAAATGCCTTCGATGCGCTGCAACTCGTCGTGCGCGAAGTTGAGATTGTTCAGCGCCCCGACCGCATCTTCGATCTGCGACACGCGGCTGGCGCCGATCAGCGCCGACGTCATCTCGGGATGGCGCAGCACCCACGCCAGCGCCATCTGCGCCAGCGTCTGCCCGCGTGATTGTGCCAGCTCGTTGAGCCGCCGCACCTGCGACAGCCGCTGATCGGTGAGGGCCTCCGGCCTGAGGAAGCCATGCGGTTTGGCCGCCCGCGAGTCCTCGGGGATGCCGCCGAGGTATTTGTCCGTCAACATCCCCTGCGCCAGCGGCGAGAAGGCGATGCAGCCGATGCCCTCCTCGCGCAACGCGGCCAGCACCTCGCCCTCGATCCAGCGCTCGAACAGGCTGTACTTGGGTTGATGTATCACGCACGGCGTGCCGAGCGACTTGAGGCGGCGCGCCGCCTCGCGCGTTTTGTCGGCCGGATAATTGGAGACGCCGGCGTATAGCGCCCGCCCGCTGCGCACGATGTGGTCGAGCGCGCCCATCGTTTCTTCAAGCGGCGTGTCGGGGTCGGGCCGGTGATGATAGAAGATGTCCACATAGTCGAGGCCCATGCGCTTGAGGCTCTGGTCGAGGCTGGCGACGAGATACTTGCGCGAGCCCCACTCGCCGTACGGGCCGGGCCACATGTAGTAGCCGGCCTTGGTCGAAATGATCAACTCGTCGCGGTATGGCGCGAAGTCTTCGCGCAGGATGCGGCCGAAGTTCTCCTCCGCCGAGCCGGGTGGGGGGCCGTAGTTGTTCGCCAGGTCGAAGTGCGTGATGCCAAGGTCGAAAGCGCGCCGCAGCATGGCGCGGGCA
Organism: uncultured Anaerolineales bacterium; assembly: GCA_964608265.1. Lineage (GTDB taxonomy): Bacteria > Chloroflexota > Anaerolineae > Anaerolineales > UBA6663 > JANWXR01. The sequence goes on from CAZSNP010000001.1 coordinate 145,400, forward strand.
TTCTCCAACGTATCTACCCCGCCGAAGTTGTGCCACAGCCCCAGCGAGATGGCCGGCAGCTGCAGCCCGCTGCGCCCGCAGCGGCGGTAACGCATGGAGCCGTAACGGGTGTTGAGGGATTGATACATGGATGGGTTTCTTTCCAAAAATGTCCCAGCGTCCTGAGCGGAGCGGCCCGCAGTTGGCCGCGTAGTCGAAGGATGCGGCGTATTCTTCGACTGGGGCGCGAACTGCACGCGCCTTCACTCAGATGTTTGTTGAATCGATTACTCACGCAACCGGAACCGCTGAATCTTCCCCGTCGCCGTCTTGGGCAACTCCGGCACAAACTCGATCCAGCGCGGACGCTTGTAGTCGGCCATCTTCTCGCGGCAATACGCGATCAGTTCCTCGCGCAACTTGTCGCTGCCGGCATGGCCTTCCTTCAACACCACGTAGGCCTTGGGCTTGATCAGGTTCGACGCATCCATCTGCCCGATCACTGCCGCTTCCAGCACCGCCGGATGGCTGACCAGCGTGCTCTCCAACTCCACCGGCGAGACCCAGATGCCGCCGACCTTGAGCATGTCGTCCGAGCGGCCAGCGTGCCAGTAGTAGCCGTCTGCATCCATGTAATACTTGTCGCCCGTGAACAGCCACTCGCCCAGGAAGGTCCTGCGGCTTTTTTCACTTTGATGCAGATAGAACGGCGCGGTCGTTTCGCTCTTCACCAGCAGGTTGCCGACCTCGCCCGGCTTCACCGGGTGGCCGGCCTCGTCCACGATCTTCACCTCGTAGCCCGGCACCGGCCTGCCGCTGCTGCCGGGGCGGATGTCACCGGGCCGGTTCGAGATGAAGATGTGCCACACCTCCGTCGCGCCGATGCCGTCAATGATATCCAGCCCGGTGCGCTCCTTCCAGCCGTGCCACACCGAGGCGGGCAGCGACTCGCCCGCCGAGACGCACAGCCGAATCGAGGCGAGATCGTACTTGCCGTTTTGGAAATCTTCGTTCGCCAGAATCGCCGCGTAGCCCGTGGGCGCGTTGTACAGGATGGTGGGCCGGAAGCGATGGACGTGCTCGAGGACGTTGGCGACGACGCGCGGCGGCGCGGCCATGAGCACGCAGCTCGCCCCGACGAACCACGGGAAGACCAGGTTGCCGCCGGTGCCGAAGGTGAAGAACAGCTTGGCCGTCGCCAGCGTGCGGTCGCTTTCGCGCAGGCCGAGCACGTTTACGGCCCACAGTTGCGCCGTGATGGGCAGGTCTTTGTGCGCGTGCAGAATCCCCTTTGGCTCGCCGGTGCTGCCGCTGGAGTAGTTGAGCGAGCAGAAGTCCTCGCGGTGAGTGGGCGCGACCGCCAGTTCGGCCGGCTCCGCCCTGATCAAGGTCGCATAATCGAGATCACCCTCCGCGCCGCCACCGCCAATCACGATGATGTGTTTGACGAACTCCAGTTGCGGGCGAATCTCGTTGAGCGCGGGCAGCAGCGCTTTGTGGATGATAAGCGTTCGCGCGCGACAATCGTGCAGCGTGTACGCGTGTTCATGCGGCTTGAGCAGGGTGTTCATCCCCACCGCAATCGCGCCGATCTTCATCACGGCGAAGTACGCTATCGCCCACTCGGCGCAATCGAGCGAGAGGATGCCGACATACTCGCCCATGCGCACATCCAATCGTTTGAGCGCCTGGCCGAGTTGGTTGACCTCGTCCGATACTTGCTTGAACGTCAACTCGCGTTCGGGCGTGTACAGCGCCACCTTATTCGGGCGCGCGGCGAGGTTGTGTTCCAAAATGTTGACGGCGTTGTAGTACAGAGGCAGGTCAGCGGCTTTCATAAACGGCTCCCCGGGAAAACAGGGAGAGAGGGACATGAAGGCAAGCCGTGTCCCTCATTTCCTTTCTTTCCCTCCTTTCCCGCTGTCCTTTCCCAGTATGTCGCGTGCAACCACGATCCGTTGGATGTGGGACGTGCCTT
>CAZSNP010000001.1:147456-152550 GCA_964608265.1 uncultured Anaerolineales bacterium
TCCTTTCCCAGTATGTCGCGTGCAACCACGATCCGTTGGATGTGGGACGTGCCTTCGTAAATCTGCAATCCTTTGATGTCACGCAGGTAACGCTCAACGGGATACTCGTTCGAGTAACCGCGCCCGCCGTGCAACAGCACCGCCTCGTTGGCAGCGCGCACGGCGGCTTCGACCGCGAACAGCTTGGCGATGGAGGTAGCGCGGGTCGCCTTCTCGCCGCGATCCTTCAGCCAGGCCGCACGGTACACCAGCATCCGCGCCGCGTCCACGTCGGCGGCCATGTTCGCGATCACGGCCTGGATCATCTCGAAATCACCGATCCGCTGCCCGAACTGACGCCGCTCCCGCGCAAACGCCACACACGCGTCGAGGCAGGCCTGCGCCACGCCGAGCGCGCCGGCGGCCACGCCCAACCGCCCGTGTTCGAGCGCCGACATCGCCACTCGGAAGCCCTCGCCCTTTGCGCCGAGCAGCGCCGCCTTCGGCACGCGCAAATTGTCGAAGCGGATGTGCGCGTGATCGGAGGCCCGGTGGCCGAGTTCGCGGCCCGGCATCTTCCGGCGCACGAAGCCCGGTGTGCCGGTCGGCACAAGGAAGGCGCACAGCCCTTTGTGTTTGAGCGCGCGGTCGGCGCTGGCAAAGATGAGGGCGAGCTGTGCGAGGCCGCCGTTGGTGATCCAGATTTTCTCGCCGTTCAGCACGTAGCCGTCGCCGTCCTCGGTCGCCGTAGTCTCGACGCCCGCGGCGTCACTGCCCGCGTTTGGCTCGGTGAGGCAGTAGCAGCCAATCCACTCGCCGCGCATCAGTTGAGGAAGGTACGTTTGCTTCTGCGCCTCGCTGCCCCATGCAAGGATACATTGCGAGACGAGGCTGGTATGCACCGTCATAAATCCGCGCACGGACGAGTCCGCGCGGCCCAGTTCCTCGTAGCACAGCGCCAGCGATACCGCGTCCCACGCGCCGCCGCCGTACTGCGCCGGCAGCGGCCCACCCAGCAGGCCGAGGCCGGCCATCTCACGCACGAGTGAGAGCGGCATCTCAGCGCGCTCATCCATCGCGCGCGCCAGCGGCGCCACGCGGCCCTGCGCAAACTCACGCACGCGCCTCTGCACTTCGGTTTGGGTTGGTGTTAGCGAGAAATCCATGATTGATGACTGTTTACTGTTTACGGGCTACTGATGACCGCAATCCCTTCAATCTCCACCATCGCCTCGTCGTCGAACAGGCCCTTAACTTCAACGAGCGTCATGGTCGGATAATGCTTGCCGACGAACGAACGATACACCTCGCCCAGCGCCCTGAGGTTGTTGCGGTAGGCGTTCCTGTCGGTGACGAAGATGGTGAGCTTGACGAGATCGGTCATTCCGCCGCCGGCCTCGTCGAGCACCGCCTTGAGGTTGCTCAGCGCCTGCCCGAACTGCGCGACAAGATCGCCGGGGTGTGTGATGCGGCCCGTCGCATCCATCCCGGTCTGCCCGGCGAGGAACAACACGCGCCCGCCCTCGGCGAGGATGCCGTGCGAGTAGCCGGAGGGTTTTGTGAGGGAAGGAGGATTGATGATACGCATGCAGTTGGTCGGTCAACGGCGAACGGTGAACAGTTGCCGCTGTTGACGGTTTGCCGTTCACCTGCCTTTGAACTCCGGCTTTTGCTTTTCTTTGAACGCCTCGTAGAACGCGCGATGGTCCTCGCCCATCATCATCAGCGCCTGGGCCTGGGCCTCGGCTTCGAGGGCGGCGTTGATATCCATCGTCCACTCGTTGTTGACCATCAACTTGGTCATGCCGAGGGAGTACGTCGGGCCGGTCGCGAGCCGTTCGGCGAGGTCGCGCGCGACGGGCAGCAGCTGCTCAACCGGCGCCACACGGTTCGCCAGTCCGAAGCGCCCGGCCGTCGCGGCGTCCACGTCATCACCCAGCAACAGCAACTCCATCGCCCGCCCTTGCCCGATGACGCGCGGGAGCAGAAACGCTGCGCCCATATCCGCGCCGGTGAGGCCGACGCGCGTGAAGAGAAAGGCGAACTTGGCGCCCTCGGCCACCACGCGCAGGTCGGCGGCCAGCGCGATGACGGCGCCCGCGCCGGCGGCCAGCCCGTTGACGGCGGCGATGATGGGTTTGGGCAGCAGCCGCATGTTGCGGATGAGGTGGCCCGTCATCCGGCAGAACTCGAGGTGGCCGCGCATATCGCGCTTCAGCACCTCGCCGATGATCTTGTGCACGTCGCCCCCGCTGCAAAACCCGCGCCCGGTGCCGGTGATGATGACGGCCTTCACGGCGTCATCGTAACGCAAGTCCTCGAACAGGTCCCGCAGCTGGGCGTAGATTTCGAGCGTGAGGGCGTTGAGCACCTCCGGCCGGTTGAGCGTTATCGTCGCGATTCCATTTTCAACTGAGTAGTCAAAGTCGCAAGTCTTATTGCTCATGGCAATACCTTTGCAATGTCACCCTGAGCGCTAACGCATTGCCTCGGTAATCACATCGTCCTATCGCGCGAAGGGTTTCACTGATCAGACCGGGACAGACCCTTCGCGCGAAACGGCCCGGGCAGTGCTCAGCCCGCGCGGCAGCGCTCAGGGTGACGGGCTGAGATACGGGAAATTATCAAGGCTCGTCGCCGCCAATCAGCAATCCAAAATCAGAAATCATCAATACATCACCGCCCCGCCGTCCACGTTGATGGCCTGCCCGGTGACGCCGCGCGCCTCGTCGCTCACGAGCATCAGCACGACGTGCGCGACCTCCTCCGGCGTGATCAGCCGATTCTGCGGGCTGGTCTTTTCGAGCGTCGCGCGCGCCTCGGCCCCACTGAGCCTGGTGCGCGCGGTGATGTTGCTCACGGCGCGGTCGGTCATCGGCGTATCCACGTAGCCGGGGCATACGGCGTTCACGGTGATATTCTGCGCGGCGAACTCGACCGCCAGCGCCCGAGTCAGCCCGAGCACGCCATGTTTGCTGGCTGTGTACGCGGCGATGTATTTGCCGCCCGCCTTGGCGGCGATCGAGGCAATATTGATGATGCGGCCCCACCCGGCCTCGACCATCATCGGCGCGACGGCCTTGGTCACGAAGTAGACCGAGTTCAGGTTGGCGTCCATCATCCGTTGCCAGAGCGCGTCGTCGTGGCCGAGGAACTTGTACGACTCGGCGGCGCCGGCGTTGTTCACGAGCACGTTGATCGCGCCGAACGACTCGCGGATGCGGCTGACCGCGGCTGCAATCGACTCCGGCGCGGTCACGTCACATGGCACGGCCAGCGCCTCGCCACCCGCAGCCCGCACCGAACCGGCCACCCGTTCGATATCGGCCACGGTGCGCGCGGAGACGGCGACCCGCAGGCCCGCGCGCCCCAGCGCCAGCGCAATCGCCGCGCCGATGCCTTTGCCCGCACCGGTGACCCAGGCCACTCTCATGCCATACTCCTTCATTTACGCGCGGTCGCTCTCCCGCTTACCCGAAGGGATTCCACACCGTCACCTGCCTCGGCTCGATTTTGTACAGGCAACGCACCTCGCCCTCGAAGCGCATGCTCGGCGGATACACCTCTTTGTCGAGATAGCGCCGCGCGAGTTTGTTGAGGTGCTCATCGGCCCCGTCTTCGGTGATCTCGACCACCGGCCCGCGCACGGCGATGTAGCGATCGCTGTTGTCGGGGTCGGGGATTTGAATGGCCACGTGCCGCCGCGCCTCCATGTTCTTGTCTTTGATGCGCCCGCGCGCCGAGTTGATGAGGATGTGCTTGCCGTCGTAATCCACATACACGCTGGTGACGTGCGGTGTGCCGTCGGGCATGAGGGTGGCGAGATGGGCAAACGTCTTCTTGTGGAAGAGATCGAGATACTCATCCGGGATCGGGCCGGATTTGGGTTGAGCCTGGCGCCATGCCTCGTAGCGCGCGGCGAAATCGGGGTCGGCGCGGCGGATGCGCGCCAGGCCGACACGCTGGCTGCGCGTCATCAGCTTGAAGGTGAAGGGCAGCGGATCGCTGTGCAGATAGTCCTGCACATTTTCGAGCCAGGTCAGGCTGCGCAGCGCGGCGGTCTGAAACCGATCCACCACCGGTTTGCGCACGCGTTGAAACTCGGGCAGCGCGCGTTCGGGCGAGCCGCAGCGCGCGAAGCAATCGGCCAGCGCAATCGAATCCTCCATCGCCAGCTTGGTGCCCGAGCCGATGGAGAAGTGCGCGGTGTGCAGCGCGTCGCCGAGCAGCACGATGTGCGGGCCGTTCGGGTGGCGGTGATGCCAGCGGCGATTTTTGATCAGCGGGAAGTTGAGCCAGCGCAGGAAATTGTTGTGCAACAGGGCGTGCCCGTCGAGTTCAGCCTTGAAAACGTCGGCAAGGGCCGCCGCCGTGGCGTCGGCGCCCAGTGTGTCGAAGCCGGCGCGCAGCCACGTCTCGGGCGGGCACTCGACGACGAAGGTGCTGTGCGCCTCGCTAAAACGGTACGCGTGCGCGATGAAGAGCCCGGCCTCGGTTTGCCGGAACATCATCGTCAGCCCGTCGAACGATTGCTCGGTGCCGAGCCAGACGTACTTGTTCTGCCGGATTTCGACCGACGGCATGAAGAAGGCTTCGTAGGTTTTGCGAACGAGGCTGTTTGCGCCGTCGGCCCCGACAAGCACATCACAGTCGAGCCAATCATCCACATTGGTCACGTTGGTGTTGAACTTCAACGCAACGCCCAGCTCGCGGCAGCGCGCGTGCAGGATCTGCAGCCACTTCAACCGGGCCACCCCCTCGATCGGGTTGCCGCCGACCTTGACGACCTCGCCCTTGTGATGGACGACGACGTGGTTACGCATCTGCCCGGCGCGGATGAACTGTTCGTACGTCTCGCGGTCGTGCGCGGCGAAGTTGTCGAGCGTGGTCTCGGAGAAGACGATGCCCCAGCCGAAGGTGTCGTTTGGCCCGTCGCGCTCGACCACGGTGATGTCGTGCGCGGGGTTTTGTTTCTTCATCAGCACGGCGAAGTAAAGCGCCGCCGGCCCGCCGCCGAGGAGGTTGATCTTCATTTGCACTCCACGTTTGTAGTAGCCGCTTCAGCGGCGCAACCGCGCTGAAGCGCTTACTACGAACCCGCGTGTGTAGTCGCCG
>CAZSNP010000002.1:0-14272 GCA_964608265.1 uncultured Anaerolineales bacterium
TCCCCAAAGGCTACAAGACGCGCACCGTCGTCTCGACCGAGGAGTTCCGCAAGGCGTGCAAGTCGTCCGACATCATCGCCCGCGAGGCCGCGCACACCACCCGCATCAAGGTGCGGCCCGGCGAGGAGCTGACGCCCGGCCACGTCACCATCAGCGCCACCGCCGCCGAGACCGGCGACAACGTCGCCGACCTCGACGCCACCATCGAGGGCGACGCGGTCGAGATCGCCTTCAACGTGAAATATCTGGTGGATGTCCTCAACATCCTCGACACGCCCAACGTCGCGCTCGAAACCTCGACCTCGACCAGCCCCGGCGTCATCCGCCCGGTGGGCCGCGAGGATTACGTGTATGTGGTGATGCCGATGCATCTCGGAAAATAGCCAGCTGACGGAAACCCCCGGCGCCGAGCCGGGGGTTCTTTTTTCTCATCACCCGGGCGGTTGACCGGCGGCGGGGAGATGGGGACAATCGAGCCGAGATGACGAACCGGGTGGTGGACCTCGAACGCGGGCGGGTGATGGTCGTCACCGACCTGCACGGTGACTGGCTGGCGTACTGGCATTACTGCAAACGCTTCCTCGAACTGCGCGCGCGCGGCGAGGCCGACACCCTCATCTTCGCCGGCGACCTCATCCACAGCGAAGGCCCCGAGGCCGCCGACTATTCGCTCGAGATGGTGCTCGACCTGCTGCACCTGCGGCAGGAGTTGGGCGACCGGCTGATCGTGCTGCTCGGCAACCACGAGCTGCCGCACCTGTACGGCTTCCCGCTCAGCAAGGGCAACATCGTGTACACGCCGCGCTTCGAGAAGGCGATGGGCGAGTATCGGGCCGACATCCTGGCCTTCTTCGACGCGCTGCCGTTCTTTGTGCGCACGCGGGCGGGTGTGGCGGTGGCCCACGCGGGCGCCTCGCGCGCCGGGGCGACCCTGCGCACCTTTCAGGCGCTGAAGAGCTATTCGCACGCCGCCGAGCTGGCGCTGGTCGATTCGATGCTGGCCGGGCAAGACCGCGACTCGCTACGCGCCGGCCTCGGCAAGCTCAACGCGCAGAGTTACGGCGATATGGCCGAGGAGTTTTTGGGCATCACCAGCCCGCTGCACCCGCGCTACGATGATTTGCTGCGCGGCCTGTTTGTGCAAAGCTGGTCGGAGAACTTCCAGCATTTGTGGGATGCGCTCATCAACCGCAACGAGCACGAGTACGGCGAGGGTGCGTATCGCTCCCACCTCAACCACTTCCTCGATCACCTCTCGGCGGGCTTCGTGCCGCAGCGCTTCCTCGTCTGCGGGCACATCGGTGTGCCAGCCGGCGGCGCGCAGGTGGTGCTCGGCAAGCAATTGCGGCTGGCGAGCTGGACGCACGCCGCCCCGCCCGAAGCCGGCGAATACCTGCTCTTCGACGCCGGACGCCCGGTGCAGACGATGGACGCGTTGAAAGAAGGGCTGGATTGGGCGCTGCCGGCGAGGCATTGAGGGGCCGCGCGTTTTCACGCAGGCTAAAAACACACCTCCCGGCGTTCATTCCAACAAGAGCATGTAACTCGAAACGACCGCATTTGACTTCGCCCGTTTCGGGTTTACACTCAGGCAGTCGCTTACGTTTCCACACTCGGAGGGAGGCCCCCATAAAACCCAATCCACCCGCTGGCAGGTTATTGTTTCCACTGTTTTGGCGCTGGCGGTCGCCTTCGCCGGCTCGCTGGCCGGCCCGGCTCGCGCCACGCCGCAAGACCCGGGCTCGATGGCGGCGCTGGGCGATTCCATCACCACCGCCTTCAACACCGGCAGCAGCAGCTTCCGCGATGCACCGGGGAACTCGTGGAGCACCGGCTCGGCCCTCTCCACCAGCCTGTACCGGCGTTTCCTCGCCCGGCCCGGCTCGACGATCAACGGCCAGAACTTCAACTACGCCGTGACCGGCGCAAAGATGAGCAACCTGCTGACGCAAGCCAATCGTGTCGGCAGCGTCGAACTCGTGACGTTGCTGATGGGCGCCAACGACGTGTGTACGTCGAGCGAGAGCACGATGACCTCGGAGGCGGTGTTCGAGACCCAGTTCCGCGCGGCGATGCAAGTGCTGGCCGGGCCCTCCGCGCCGGCCAATCGCGTCGTGTACGTGTTGAGCATCCCGCGTGTGAAGGGGCTGTGGGAGGTGCTGCGTTTCAACGGCTCGGCGCGGTTCGCGTGGTGGCTGTTTGGAATCTGCCAATCCATGCTCCGCAACCCGCTCTCCACCAGCAGCAGCGATACGCAGCGCCGCGACCGGGTGGATGCGCGCAACGTGGCCTTCAACACCATCCTGAGCACCGTCTGCGCCGAGTATGGCTCGCGCTGTCTGTTCGACAACAACGTCGTCTACAACTATTCCTTCACGGCCAGCGATATTTCCACCCGCGACTACTTCCATCCCTCGCTCACCGGGCAGGCCACGCTGGCGCGCGAGGCGTGGAACGAATACCGGAGGCAGGTCGGCCCTTGAGATGTAACAGCGCCCGCACAGAACAGGCCGCGCAACATTGCGCGGCCTGTTCTGTTTCAGGGCACGTTGCGGTAACGGAGCGTGTCGTCCGCAATCCACACCGCGTGCGCGCGGTCCTGTGCGTCGAGCGCGAAGGCCACGTCGAGGCTCGTCGCCGAGCCGATGGCGCGCGGGGCCAACCAGCCGCCGTCGGCGTTCTGCTCAGCGAAACGGACGCCATCGGCGCGAAACCACAGCGCGCGCGCCAGCCCATCGGCGTTGACGGCCAGCCGCAGCGACGGGCCGCGCTCCTCGCCCGTCACCCTCACCGCCGCGCCCCAGCCCTCGGTGTTCGTCCAGCGCCGGTAGTACAACCCATCCCCACCGTTCCACGCTAGGTGGACGTTGCCCTGCCCATCGGCCACGAGCTGGAGTGAGAGGCCGTCGGGCGCGCTGCTCGCGTCGGAAAGCGTCTGCGGCTCGCCCCACGTTTGGCCGTCATCGGAGGAGAAGCGATAGCGCACGGTGAACGGATCGCTGCCCGCCTCGCCCAACCGCACCCAGGCCACATGCAGCCCGCCGCGCGCATCGGCCGCGAACTGCGGCATCACGGCCAGCGCAACATCCGAAAGACGCGGGGTGTCCGGGCTATCCTCCGACGCCACGCGCGCCCGAGGCGGGAGGTAGCGCAGCGTGCCGGCGCCGGTGAGGAAGACGCCGCGCAGTTGCCCATCCGGCGCGGGGCGGAAGTGGAACTCGCGCGCCGTGCCGTACGCGGGGAGGAGCAGCTCGGCGCCCGCGCCCGAAGCGAAACAGCGCCGGTACACGCCGAACGTGCCGATGTCGTTGGTCATCGCGCCGTTCCACACCGCACACACGCTGCCATCGGTTTGCGCCACAAGCTGCAAGCTCCCGAACAGGGCGGCGAACTCAGTCGTCATCGCTTCCGGCTCCGCCCACGCCCCATCGGTTCCGAGTTGCTGATGAAAGTAGTCGCTGATCACACGCGTGCCGCGCGCTTCGTAAACCAAATGCAACACGCCCTGATTGTCGAAGGCGAGGTGCGGGAATTGCGCCGAGGTGAAGGAGCCGGGCAGGGTGCTGCTCGCCGGGCCGGGCGGCGTGGGCGTGGGCGGCGGCGTAGCCGTGCCGGCGCTCAGGAAAGCGGTCGCCGCCGCGAGCGCCTCGGGCACCTCTTGCAGCCAGTCGTTGAATTGCGCCGTCGTCATCGGCGCGGGCGGCGCGGGGTCTTGCCCCGGCGCGGTGATGGTGCTCTGCTGTCCGGCCACCAGGTCAACAAAATTGCCGGTCGGGTTGCGCAACCGGCACGCGCCTTCGAGGCAGGTGATGAGCAGCGGACCGGCGCTTGGCGCCTGCGTCACGCTCATCAGCGAGCCGCGCACGGTGGCGATGCCGGTCGGCGTTTCGATTTCGAATCGGCCGTCGGCCAGCCCCCTGGTCACGATAACCCACACCTGGCCGGCCTCGAGCTTGAGGCGGGTGATGGGGTTGAGCGTGTCGGGCGGGAACTCCAACAGCTCGAACTCGGTATTGGCGGCGATGCGGACGATGGAGCCTTCGGAGGTATCGACCCGCGCGCGCGACTCGGCGCCGGTGCGCACGCCGCCGCTGACCCCGAAGACCTGCCCGACCGAGGCCGTGCCCCACTCGGCGGCGCTGGTGTCGCGGATCGTCACGGCGTTGCGGAGTTCGGAGAGTTGCGCCGTGCGTGGCTGCGAGGTCGCAGTCGGCGGCAATAGGGTCGCCGTTTCAACGGCGGCCGGCCCGCTGCAGGCCGCGAGCATCCCGATCAGCAGCATCCATGAGTAGCGCATGGCTTCATCCTTTCGCTGAGGGCGAGGATTATACCGAGACAAAAGAAAGAGCCACGACCTCCCCGGTCGTGGCTCCTTGTGGAGACAGGCGCGCCGTGCTGTACGATTAGCGTTTGGCCAGCAGGTCGCGGATTTCGCCCAGCAACTTCTGATCCGGCGTCGGCCCGGCGGGCGCGGGCGGCTGGGGCGGGTTGACCCGGTTGGCCACCTGCACGATCTGGAAGATGACGAAGGCGATGATGAGGAAGTTGATGACGGCCTGCACGAAGTTGCCCCAGCCGATGGAGGCGGAGCCGACCTGAATGGCCTGCCCGGCGAAGTTGATGCCGCCGAGCAACACACCGATCAGCGGCATGAGGATGTCGTTGACCAGCGAGCCAATGATGGCGCCGAACGCACCGCCGATGATGACGCCAACGGCCAGGTCGAGGACGTTGCCGCGCATGACGAATTTGCGAAATTCTTCCAACATGAGTGAAGTCTCCTTATGAATGGGGCACGGGCGCGTGCCTGTCTTGCAAAACGAACGCCAGTCTACGCTGGCGTTGTCAAGAGTTTATAAAGAGGCGGTCAGGGCTTGCGGCCCGCCCGCCCGTTCGGCCCGCCGGATGGCGGTGGCGGCAAGCTGCGCCACCACCAGCATCAAATCCAAATCGTCCTGGGTGAACTGCCGATCGGAGACCTTGTTGAGGATTTGGATGACGCCGAGCACGCGGCCGTTGTCGAGGGTGACCGGCACACAGACCATCGAACGCGTCTTGAACCCGACCGTCTCATCCACCAGCGAAAAGAAGCGCGAGTCGCGCCGCACGTCCAACACGATCTCGGGCCGTTTCTGCGCGGCCACCGCGCCGGCGATGCCCTGCCCCGACGGCAGGCGATAGCCGGTGAGCGAGGCGGCCGCCGTGCCGCGCACCACGGTGAAGACCAGCTCGCCGGTCTGTTCGTCCAGCAACATCAACGTGCCGTCGGAGGCCTTCAACACCGCCATAGACGAATCGAGGATGTTGCCGAGCAGCTTGAGCACATCGGTTTCGGAGCTGATGTTTTGCGAGAGGTAGTACAGGGCCGAGAGCGCGTGCACCGACTCGCGCAGCGCCCGCAACTCATCGCGCAGTTCGCGATTCTCCTCGGTCAACCGGCGGGCTTCTTCCTTGAAAAAGCGGATGCTATCTTCGGTCATACGCGCTCACTAATCGGGATGATAGCATGGTCTGGCGGGCCGGCAAAGCAGCCCGCCAGCCACTGATAGAACTTCGGCCCGGATCAGTTCCGGGCCGAAGAGGTGGGCAGACTATTCTTCCCCGTACACATCTCGGCGGCGCCGCTTGTTCAGGCGACGGATAGCCTTCTTCTTCTCGATGCGACGGACTTCGCTCTTGGAGACAAACCACCGCTTGTTGCGCAGTTGAGTGAGGACGCCGCTGCGCATGACTTTTTTCTTGAAGCGCTTCAGCAGTTGGTCTTGCGTTTCGTTGGGGCGTAGGACGACTTTGGTCACGAACTTCACCTCCCTTCGAGGCAGGGATTGTTCAAAAGTTAAGCGGGCGCAAGTTTACCGTATGGGTCGCGAAGCTGTCAACAAGCGTTCCGGCGCGGGTGCATTTCTACATTTTGGCGGGGCCGCATCCTGAGCGGAGGCCAGCCGCTTTTGCGGGCCGCAGTCGAAGGAGCGGCCAATAATCTGGAATGCACCCTCCGGCGCCGTGTACACGCAAAGGTTGTCAGCCGCTCCTTCGACTGCGCGGCCAATAACGGGCCGCTCCGCTCAGGATGCGGTTGTCACCGACAAAGCGTGCGCGCACACCCGGCGCAACCGGGGTAAGGGCGAAGTCGTTCGGCTCTGCCTCACCCCAACCCCTCTCCCGCTGGGAGAGGCGAGTGAGGCCGCGCGGGTTGGTTACAATTGCTGCAGGATGTTCGACCGGCCGCATCGCTTCACGTTGTGTTGCCTCACGCGCGGCAACTCGGTGCTGCTGCTGCATCGCCGTCGCCCGCCCAACGCCGGTTTGTGGAACGGGGTGGGCGGCAAACTCGGGCCCGGCGAGTCACCCCTGGCCGCGTGCTTGCGCGAGGTGCGCGAGGAGACCGGCTTGCAACTGGCGACGGCGCGTTTCGCCGGCACGCTGACGTGGGCGGGCTTCGAGATCGACGACGGCGGGCTGTATCTGTTCGTGGCCGAAGCGCCGCCCGGCGAGCCGCAGCCAAACGGCGAGGGCGAGCTGCGCTGGTGGCCGCGCGCCGAGGCCTGCACATCGCCGGCGGTCGTGGCCAACCTCCACCGCGTGCTGCCGCCAATCCTCGGGGGCGCGCCGCAACGCTATCACTTCGTCTATCGCGGCGAGGCCATCGTCGCCCACTCGCTGCACCCACTCGCGCATGTCCTCTGAGCCGCCGCACATCGGCACGCTGCGCGAGACCGCGCTGCACGCCGCCCTCAAGCAATATTGCGCGCGCCCCGGCGACGAAATCGAGGCGCGCGTGGGCGGGCATGTGGCCGACCTGCGGCGCGGTGATTTGCTGATCGAGATTCAGACGCAGAACTTCGCCGCCTTCAAACGCAAAATCGCGCGGCTGCTCGACGACTACCGGGTGCGCGTCGTGCACCCGATCGCCGTCGCGAAATGGATCACGCGGGTGAGCGCCGACGGCGAAAAAATCGGGCGGCGCAAATCACCCCGGCGCGGCGAGCTGGCCGATATCTTCCTCGAATTGGTCAGCCTCGCGGCGTTGCTCTCGCACCGCAACTTCTCGCTCGAAGTGTTGCTGATTCACGAAGAGGAAATCCGGACGCCGGCCAAACCCTCGAAGCGCCGGCGCCGCTGGAAGAAAGAGTGGCGCACTCACGACCGGCGCTTGCTCGAAGTCGTCGAGTGGGAGGTGTTCGAGTCGCCCGCCGACTATGCTCACCGCTTTCTGCCCGCCGGCCTGCCGCAGCCGTTCACCAATCGCGCGCTGGCCAAAGCCCTCGGCCAGCCGGCCTTCATCGCGCAGAAGATCACGTATTGCTTTCAGAAGATGGGGCTGATCGAGGCGGCCGGGAAGAAGGGGCGGGCCAAGCTCTTTCAGCGCGTGCCGCCGTCAGCGGGCTGAGAACAGCCCCGCCGGGCCGAGGTGCTCGACGGCGGCGGAGGCCAGGGCCACGCCGCGTTGCGCCGCAGCCACCGGATCAGCGCCCAGCGCCAGCGCCGCCAGCGTCGCGCCGCAGAACACATCGCCCGCGCCGGTCGGGTCCACCTCACGCGCAGCGGGGGCGGGCAAGTGAAACACAGCGCCGCCCTCAATCACCAGCGCCCCGCGCTCGGCCAGCGTGATGAAGAGCAACTTGCCCTCATCGGCCTTCGCGCCGGCGACCGAACCGAACAGCCCATTGGCCTCGTTCTCGTTCATGAAAAACAGATCGGCGCTCTCAAGCAACACGCGCACATTTTCGGTCTCGCCGTACGCCAGCCGCGCATACGTGCCGGCCGAGACCCGCCGCGCGCCGCGCCGGCGACAGGCGCGCAGGAACTCCAGCTGCCGCCTCGCTGAACTCAGCGCCGCGATGTGGACAGAATCGAAGCCGTGTAGATCATCGGGCAAGTCATCGGGGATCAATTCCCCCTCCGCGCCCCAGTCCGCCTTCAGCAACGTCGCTTTGCCGCCGCCGTGATGGGCGATGTCGAGCCGGGTGAGCGCCTCCGGTGAGACCCGCGGCCCGAGCCACGTCACCCGTTCGGCCACCGGCGCGAGCGCAGCCGGCATCGGATAGGGGTGAGGCGCGAACAACGTAGCCGGCGCGCCGCTGCGCTGCGCGGCCAGCGCCGTGTACATCGCCGCGCCGCCGGCGCTGCGCTCGATCCGCCCGCCGAGGCGCAGCGTATCCAGCGAGGCCACGCCGATGATGAGCAGGCCCGTCATGCGCCGAACTATACCCGCGCTCGCGGAATTCACCCGCTCTTTACCCGTTTCAACGAACACATACCCTCGGCCATCGGCAACGTTTCTATACTGGCCGCATCGGTGGCAATGTGCCGGTGAAGGTGAAGGTGTGGGATGGTGGTGCAACAGTTGATGGTGTGGTTGTGCGCGTTTTTTCTGGCGGGGATGCAGGCCATCGGGGTGCCGCGCGCCGATTGTGTCTCCGGCCACAGGTGGGCGGTGTGCTGGCGCCTCCCGGCCAACGGCTATTCGGTGGCGCTGGTCGTCGCCGAGCGGAGCTGGTCGGCGTACGGCTGCCTGCCCGGGTTGCAGCGGCAGGCCGACCCGTATTCGCCTTCGGTGTGGAGTTGCGGCGGCAACGCCCCATAAATCCCCCCCAAAGCCAACTGCACTTGTGCCGATAACGCCGCCTGCTTCGCCAGCCTGCCTCGTCATTGCCGTATGGCATTTCCCCGCCGAAAGGTTCACGCGCGATGAGTGGGCCGGGACTCTGCTGGAAGGGGCGATCGTCACGGTTGCGGTGTTCTTGTTGGAATTGACCGCGTGGCCGGCCCGAGCGGGGCGCATCGCATAAAGCCGCTTGCAACCCTTGCTGCCGCATACACTCGCACCCGCGCCAAATCGTGGACCGGTTTTGGTCGAGTGTTGCCCGGGGACCCGGCCCCGTGCCGGGCCTGCGATCAGACATGGCTCAGCTCCCAAACCCTGCCCTGGCCGAGGAGCAACACTGTCACAGCCTGTCAAACCTGAAAAACCGACCGTCGCAGAATTTACCCTCCACCCCACAACTCGCCGTCGCCCACACGACCTGATCTTTTAGCGGCTTTTTACCCCGCGCCGTTTCACCCGCCTCCCCTCCCAGCCGAAAACGATGCACGGGCTGTTGGCACGCCATGCGCCTCGCCTGCCTGTATGCGTCGCCGATTGATCGCGCTGTTCTTCGCCGGGTTGCTGAGCGTGGCGGCGGTGCGGGCCCTGCCCGCGCTGGCCGAGGCCCCCGCCGCGCGCGTGTATCTGCCGTTCCTCGCCGCCGGCGGCACGGTTGATGCATCGGGTCTGCCGAGGTTGGCGGATTTCATCGCCTCGGTGCGAAATGGTGATGCGCAGATGATTCGCGGGGTTTACGTTTCACAGGTGCTGGCGCTGGCGGTGCGGCAACAACCGGGCGGCGACCCCACTTATATCTCAAACGAGGCCGAGGCGGTGACGCAGTTCGGGATGGCGTCGGGTTTCGGCGTCACCGGCCTGCTGGCGCACAACTATCTGGCCGGCGCGCGCTTCTTCGAACTGGCGAGCGGGCAGCCGGTCAACATCGTCTTCGGCGATGGCGCGACCAAAACCTACCTCGTCGATCGGGTGCAGCGCTATCGCGCGCTGCAGCCATACAGCCCGTACAGCGATTTCATTGACCTCGACACCGGCGCGCGCCTCTCCGCCACCGATCTCTTTCTGCGCGTCTATGTCGGCCTCGACCACGTGACCTTTCAGACCTGCATCGAAATAGACGGCAACCCGAGCGGTGGGCGGTTGTTCGTCATCGCCACCCCCGCGCCGTGATGTCTCGCGCCAAGACGCAAAGACGCTAATGAGGTTACGAGCGAGGCGTCACGTTTAGTAGCGATCTTCTATTTCTTTGCGCCTTGGCGTCTTTCCGCGAAACCCATCACATGAAAAACGGTGGACTGGTGAAGAGGTAGTTCTCAAAGCGCCCGAACGGCGCGTCGCACATGAAGAGGGCCACGAACGGATCAATCCGGCAGCGGCGGGCGAGGAGATACTCCACGGCGACTCGGTTGACCATCGGCACCTCAAGGCTAAAGTCTTCGCCGCGCGCCGCCGCCTCGGTTTCGAAATGCGCCAGCACGGCGGGGAAGTCGCGCTCGTCGAGCAAGGCGAACGGCCCACAGCGGTGCGCCTCGTACCCGTAGCCCACCGGCTCACCGTTGCGGCGGTATACAAATCCGTGCCGCGCCTCCATCAACCAGCGCTGGTCTTCATCGCGCGCGTGGCCGAGCACGGCGCGGTCAATCCCGCGCAATACTGCCAGCGTCGCCTCGTTCGCCGCCATCGGCTCGAAGTGCAGATCGGTTTCGACCGGCACGGCCTCGGGCTGGCGCGAGAAATTGTAGATCGGGAAGCGCGGCAGCACCCCGAGTTTGAGATAGCGCGTCTGCGCCCGCGTGTCGGTGGTGGCGATGATGATGCGCTGCCGAGGGTTGCCGGCGTTCGGCATCGCCCGCGCCAGCAACTCGCGCCCCACCCCGGCGCCTTGCTGGCCGGGCAGCACGAAGAACTCCGTCAACTCCAGCACCCCATCGCGCAGGATGCTGCGCGCGTACCCGATTGCCTGCCCGTCGTCTTCGGCCACCCAGAATTGGTGCGCCGTGCGGGCGAGGTGCTCGAAGAGCGAGCGTCGTTCGACCCACAACTCGGCGAGGACGTTCGGGTCATCGCCGCCGGTCACGCCCATCACCCCGGTGCGCGCGCTGAAGTCGAGGATGGAGGTCATGAAGATGGTGAAGCAGGCTTGCGAGTCGTCGAGCGTGGCGGGGCGGAATTGAAGTGTCATTCGAACTGTAAAGTCGAATCAACCTGCTGGGCATGTCACCCTGAGCGCGTACGCCGAACCATTGTCTTTCAGGAGTCGTATCGCGCGAAGGGTCTTGGTGATTGTGCCGAGACCCTTCGCGCGTCTTGGGCCTTGGCATGATATAGCCCATGGCGCTCAGGGTGACACGGCTCGGTGTGCTTCTATCCCTGCCAAACCGCGTGTGGAAGGACTCAATTCCCAACCGCCAGCCTGACCACCGTCACGCCCTCGCCGCCCTCGTTCTCTGCGCCGGTGGCGTGGCTCTTCACCTGCGGATGGTTGCGGAGGAAGTCGCGCACGGCCTGGCGCAGCTTGCCCGTGCCCTTGCCGTGAATCACCCGCACCCACGGCAACTCGGCCAGGTAGGCCTGATCGAGATACTGTTCGAGTTCGGGCAACGCCTCTTCGACCGTCTTGCCCCGGATATCGAGTTCGAGGCCGGGGGATTCGGTTTTGGATTCTGGATTCTTGATTTCGGACTCAGCTTCTTCAATCACGTCCGATGCGGGGCCGCGGAATTCCACTTCATCCAGTTTCGTTCGCACGCGGAGGCGGCCCACCTTCACCTCGGCTTCGGCGGCGGTGAGCGCAGTCACCGTGCCGATCTGGTTGAGCGCCTTGAGCTTGACCGTGTCGCCCAGCCGCACGGCGCGTTTTTTGGCGGCGGGTTGAGTCTGCGGCAGCGGCGCGGCGGGCACGGCGACTTTATCCTCCACGCTCTCGATTTCGCTTTCGATGTCTTTGAGCGATTCGGTAGACTGGGCCGCGCGCGCCAGCTTCACTTTGAGCTGTGAGAGTTGCGCGCGGAGTTCTTCGGCCTCGCGTTGCGCCTCGGCCCGCGCCCCCTCGATGATCTTGCGCCGTTCGGCCTCGATGCCGTCGAGGCGGCGCGCCAGTTGCCGCTCGGACTCTTCGGCCTCGGCCCGCGCCGCCTCCGCCCGCTCACGATCCGCGCGCACGGCCTCGCGCTGGCGGTAAATCTCATCCAGCAATTGCTCGCTCTCCAGCGACGTTTCGGCCACCATCGTCCTGGCGTCCTCGATGATGGTGGGGTGGAGGCCGAGGCGCGCGGCAATGGCAAAGGCATTGCTGCGCCCCGGCAGGCCGATGGTGAGGTGAAAGGTCGGCAGCAAGGTCTCGGGGTCGAATTCCATGCTGGCGTTCTTCACGCCCGGCCTGGTTTGCGCGTACCCTTTGAGTTCGGGATAGTGGGTGGCGACCAGCGCCGTCGCGCCCAAATCGAGCAGATACGACAGCACCGCGCGCGCCAGCGCCGAGCCTTCGCCGGGGTCGGTGCCCGCGCCGAGTTCGTCGAGGATGACGAGGCTGTGCTCATCCACTTGATTGAGGATGCGGGTGATGTTGGTGAAGTGCGCGCTGAAGGTGGAGAGCGATTGCTCGATGGATTGCTCGTCGCCGATATCGGCGAAGACGTTTTGAAACACCGGCAAGGCCGAGCCGCTCTGCGCCGGGAGGTGCAGGCCGCATTGCGCCATCAGCACCAGCAGGCCGACGGTCTTCAACGTCACCGTCTTGCCGCCGGTGTTCGGCCCGGTGATGACGAGCGCGCGCGTGCCCGCCTCCATCTCGACCTCGATCGGCACCACCGTGTCCGGGTTGAGCAACGGGTGCCGGGCGGAAAGCAATTGGATGACTGAAGATTGATGACCGGAGGCTGGCGATTGTCTGTGGTCTGTTGTCTGTCGTCTGTCGTCTGCCGTCAACAGCGGCTCGTGCGCCCGGATCGCATCGGCGTATTTCGCTTTGGCGAAGGCCACATCCAACTCGGCCAGCGTGTCAACGGTCTGCACAATCGGTTCGGCCTGCTCGCCGATGAAGGCGGACAACTCGGTGAGGATGCGGCGGATTTCGCTCTGCTCGGCGAGTTGCAGTTCGCGCAGCGCGTTGTTCAATTCCACCGTGGCCAGCGGCTCGATGAAGATCGTCGCGCCTGAGGCCGATTGATCGTGCACCACGCCCCGGATGCGGCCCTTGAAATCCGCCTTGAGCGGGATGACGTAGCGGCCATCGCGCTGGGTGACGAGGTTCTCCTGCAGATACTGCGCGGTGCGGGCCTCGCCGAGGATGCGGTCGAGCTTCTGCATCAGCCGCCCGTGCGCGACCTTGAGTTCGCGCCGGATCTGCGCCAGCTTCTCGGAGGCCGAATCGAGCACCTCGCCGCGCTCGTCAATGGTGCGGGTGATGGCTTCGACCACGCCGGGGATTTCTTCCAGCCCCTGCGCGATGAAGGTCAGGCGGGGGAACTGGTCGCCGAGTTTGCTGAAGATACGGCGCAGCGTGCGCCCAGCGATGATGGTGGCCTTGATGTCGAGCAGCGCGGCGGCGTCCAACATACCGGCGCGCGCGGCCAGTTGCGCCGCCCCGCGCACATCGCGCGCCCCGCCGATGGTGACGTCGGTCTTCACCGCCAGCAGCTTGCGCGCCTCGGCCGTCTCCTGCTGCCAGCGCACGATCTCGCGCAGGTCGGTGCTGGGCGCGAGGGCGCGCGCCAGCGCCGCGCTGGCCGAGAACGAGGCATGCGCGCTCAGCCGCTCGAGGATTTTGGGGAGTTCGAGAACCTGAATTGACTTCGCATCCATGCCGGGTGCGATTGTAGCGCAAGTGAGGGGCGAGGCGGTACGGGTGAAAGGCGCAAAAGCGTGGTGTAGCCTGAGACAGCAACGCGGCTCGCGAAAGAGCCGGCCTCACCGTCTCAGATTGTCACCTCGTGGTATTCACCGGGCGCTATGCCAACAGGTGTCTTAGCTGCCCCTTCAAGGACGCGGGCGCTTCTGCAACACGCGCAAATCGAGCGGGGCGCTGATCAGGATCTTAGCCCGGCCGCGCTGTGTATCGAGCGCGGCGCAGAATGCGCCCTCCAGCCGGCGTAGCAGCCAATCGTGCGGGGGCAGCTTGCCCAAACTCATGAACTCATCCAGCCAGGCGCCGAACTCGGCCACATTGTCGAATGTGCGGTGGAACTCAAAACGCTTCCAGCCCTGCCGCTTGAACAACCCCTGCCGCACCACCTCGGCCACCGCGCGATTGGCCGCGCGGTCGTCGTCGAAGCGCTCACGCATCACGCCGAGCCACTGAACTTCGCCCGCCCGGAGAAGGCCGACGCGGCGATGCACCGTCGCCGGACGCAGATCAATGAGAAGGCCGTTCGGCTTGAGCACCCGCCAGGCTTCGTGAAGGGCATGCACCATGCCCCGGTGGGCGAGTCATCACAGCACCCACGAGAACACTGCCCGATCAAACGACTCTTTGGGATATTCCAGCCGCCCGGCCCGGCCCACCTGAAAGCGGACGCGCGCCGCCAGCCGCCGGGAAAACTCGCGCCGCGCCGTGCGGATCAGTTCGGCGTCGGTGTCAATGGCCCGCACCTCCGCGCCCAGCCGCGCCAGCCGCCGGGTCAGCCGGCCATCGCCGCAACCGATTTCGAGCACGCGCTGGCCGCGCCA
>CAZSNP010000002.1:14372-106822 GCA_964608265.1 uncultured Anaerolineales bacterium
GCCGGGTCAGCCGGCCATCGCCGCAACCGATTTCGAGCACGCGCTGGCCGCGCCACACCGCGACGGCTTTCAGCGCGCGCACCTCGTTCTGCTCGGGGTCCATTCGCAGGGTCATCGGCTTTCTCTCCGGTTCAAGGGGGGTCCAGTTCGTTGCGCACCATCGCCGCGATCCACCACCGGCGCGGCGGCGTGCACGCGGGCCGCGCCATCCACGCCCAACGCGACACAGGCCGGGGCCAGGCTGAGAACCAGACGGGCGAAGGGTCAGACAAGGTCGAGTGTGCGCCTCATGATGTCCTCCGGTGATGTACGCCGAACTGAGAGTACAACGGAATCATCTGATCCCCAAGTCCTAATTTGATGATGCGGCCCGCCGCATCGCCCCGCAATTTTGCGGCTGACAGTTCCCCTCACGGCCTCCAACCGCGGTGGGCGATGTAGGCCGGCGCCCGGCACAAGGCCGGCCAGAAGCAGGGCGTGCTGACACTGGCCCTCAAGGAGGAAACTCACGCCGGCTCGCGCTTGGTTTCGCAGAAACCGGTTAGAATGTTGAGCGTAGAAACGATTGCGACCGCCTGCGCCGCTCGACGGCGAGAACGTTTGCTCAACCCGATGTCTGACTCACCTCAATCTTCCTCCCCTCGCTGGAACACGCCGACCAAGTTCCTGGTCGCGCTGGTCGGTTTGGTATTGCTGGGCTGGCTGCTGCTGCAATTCCAAAGCCTGTGGGGGCCGATGATCGCGATGTGCATCCTCGCTTACCTGCTCAGCCCGGTGGCGAGCTGGGTGTCGCGCCTCACCCGGCTGGCGTGGGGGCCATCGGTGACGATCGTCTATGTCGTCGTCTTCGTGCTGCTGCTCGGGCTGCTGGTCGTGGCCGGCGTCGCCATCCAGCGCCAGATCGTCGGGTTGTACAACGCCCTGCTCGCCATCTCCGGCGACCTGCCCGGCTTTGTGCAGGAGACGCTGAGCCATCCCATCGCCATTGGCCCGCTCGTCATCGACCCGGCGACGATAGACATCGAGCGCACGCTGCAACCGCTGATCTCGGCCATCCAACCGGCGCTCAGCCAGACGGGCACCGTGGTCGGCTCCATCGCCACCACCACCGCCACCAGCATCGGCTGGTTCCTCTTCGTCTTCATCCTCTCGTATTACCTGCTGGCCGATGTGTCGGATGTGGTGCAGGGCGTCGACCAGCGCGTGCCGGAGGTGATGCGCGACGATGTGCGCCGGCTGGCCCTCAGCCTTGGCCCGATCTGGAACAATTACCTGCGCGGGCAGATCACGCTCTCGGGCATCCTCGGGTTGATGGTGGGGATTGCGCTGTCGCTGCTCGGCGTGAGCTACGCGCCGGTGCTCGGGCTGCTGGCCTTCATCCTCGACTTCATCCCCTATGTCGGCGCGACGATTTCGTTTTCGGTCGGCACGCTGGTGGCGCTGTTTCAGGGCGGCAACTGGCTGGGGGTGGAGCAGGTGTGGTTCGCCGTCATCGTGGCGGTGACGTATTTCCTCCTGCAGCAGGTGCAGGGCTATGTGTTCTGGCCCCGCATCATGGGCGGCAGCCTCAACCTGCACCCGATTGTGATCCTCATCGGCGCGCTGGTGATGGCGCAACTGGTCGGCCCGGTCGGGCTGGTGCTGGCCGGCCCGCTGGTCGCAACGCTGCTCGTCTTCGGGCGTTACGCCTTCCGCAAATTGTTCGACCTCGACCCGTGGGAGAACATGCCCACCACGATTGGCCCGCGCCGCGCGACGACCTCGCCGCTGGCCCGGTTGCGCTGGGCCGGGCTGGGCCGCCGGCCGATGCCCCGCCGCCTGCCGGAGGAAGAGGGCAGCGGCCCGGCCGCCAGCCAATGAGCGACGCCGCGCGGATTGATTTTTCGTACACCGTCTTTTGGACGAAGCAGGCCCGTGCGTGGGACGCGGCTCGCCGCGCCGCGGTGCGCGAGGCGGTGCGCGCCGTGCTCGCCCGGCCGGATTTCCTCCGCAACGCCTACGAACGCCGCTACACCGTGAGCGGCCTCGATGCCCAGCCGCACTCCGGCGCAAGTCTGGTCGCGCTGGAGAAAGTGCTGCAAGCCTTTGACGCACCCTGAAGGACAACGCATGCCCACCTCCAATCACGACTCCGACCCCAGGCCCGTCACCCTCGCCGAGACCGAAAACTTCCTCGTTTGGGTGGCCGATGACGGCGAAGGCGAGACCACCTACAACATCGAACTCGGCACGGTCACGCTGCACATGTTCAAAGAGGAGTGGGATGAGTTCCTCAAGCTCATCCGCTCGGTGAAGAAGTGAGGGAGTGAACGGGTGAGGGGAGGCGCGTCGCTCCGTGAGTGACCATGTTCGCCAGACATCTGCCGCCCAGCGCCGGGCTGCCGCGCGTGTTTGTGGTGGATGAGGCGTCCGCCCGCGAGCTGCCCGAGGCTATCGAGCGCGTCAATGCAGGCGACGACGCCGATGCGGTGGTGGGCCGCGCCTCGCCCGCAGGCCTGGCGCGCTGGTTCGCGCAACTGCGCCCCGGCGGGCGTCTGATCCTCGCCCATTCCGCCCCCGCTGAAGAATTGTTGAAGGCCCTCACCGACGCCGGCTTTATCCATTGCCTCGTCGAGCCGCAGCCCGACGGCCTCACCCTCTACCGCGGCGAGCGGCCTCCCCTCGGCGACTCCGTTGCGCGGCTTGAGTCACTCATCACGCATCACATTTCTCGCGCCACGCCTTTCATCTTTCTCCTCATCACCCAATCCCCGAACAAGCCCGCGTGGAAGGTGGCCCCGGACGAGGTGATCGAGTGGCGCGCGGCGACGATCGTCGATCCGGCGACGAGTGCGCCGTCACTGCTGGCCTTCACGTCATTGGTGAAAGCGGTGGCCTTTATGCAGCCGGCGGTGCTGGCGGGATTCATCACCGGCGTGAACAAGGTCGGCAAGTTCCCGCGCGCGATGGCGCAGGCGTGGCCGTTGCCGTTCCACCTCAACCCCGACTTCGAGGCCGTGCGCGCGTGGCGGGCCGGGCCGTCGTTCGGCGTTGACCCGCGCACGGCTGTGACGGGTGACGAGTAGTGGACTTACCGACCTTCCAGCGCCTGCTCACCGAGCACGGGCAGCGCGCGCTCACCGCTGCCGCTGCGCTTCAGCCCACGGAAGAAACCTTCCTTTCAATTCTCACCCGGCTGCAAAAACAATTCGACCCCGCGCTCGCCAAAGCCGCGCTCGAGACCGTCATCCTGCGCACGAAGGCCCGCGCCAAATTCGCGCGCGCCGAGGCGATGTACTTCATCCGCGAGGCGCTGGAGCAGGCCTCGGGCGAGTTGATCTCGGCGTATCGGGCGCAACGTTACGCCCGGCTTGCAACAGTGGCGGATGTGGGCTGCGGGCTGGGCGGTGATGCGATTGGATTGAGCACGGTTGCAAACGTGATCGCGGTGGACGTGGATGAGCTGCGGCTCGCGTTAGCGCAGACGAATCTCCGCGCTTACGGGCGAACGGCGCAGACCGTGCGCGCGGATGTCACCGTCACTTCTCTGCCCGCCGCCGGCGCGTTGTGGTTCGACCCGGCCCGTCGCGCCGGGGGCCGGCGCAAATTCTCCGTGCGTGATTACGCGCCGCCGCTGAGCGTCATCGGTGAGTGGCTCGCGCACACGCCCGCCCTCGGCGTCAAGCTCTCGCCGGGCGTTGACCTGTCCGAGTTGAGTGAGTACGACGCGGAGATCGAATTTATCTCGGTGGCGGGCGAACTGAAGGAGTGCGTGCTGTGGTTCGGCCCGCTGCGAACAGCGGCAGCGCGCCGCGCCACCCTCCTCCCCGGCCCGCACACGCTGACGGCCCTTTCCCTCGTTTCCCACATTCCCCTCAGTTCCCCCAGGGCGTTTCTTTACGAACCCGACCCGTCCATCCTCCGCGCCGGGCTGGTGACCACGCTGGCCGCGCAGCTCGGCGCGGCGCAGCTCGACCCGGACATCGCCTACCTCGCCAGCGACACGCTCACCCCCACGCCGTTCGCGCGCGCATTCGCGATTGAAGACACCATGCCTTTTCAGTTGAAGCGCCTGCGCGAATACCTGCGGGCACGCAACGTTGGGAACGTAACGGTGAAGAAGCGCGGCTCGCCGCTCACGCCGGAGGAATTAATTCACAAACTCAAACTCTCCGGGCCGGAGAGCCGCATTGTTTTTCTTACGCAGGTGAGCGGGAAGCCGTT
Source organism: uncultured Anaerolineales bacterium (assembly GCA_964608265.1). GTDB lineage: Bacteria > Chloroflexota > Anaerolineae > Anaerolineales > UBA6663 > JANWXR01. The sequence goes on from CAZSNP010000002.1 coordinate 18,576, forward strand.
TGTGCTGATTGGGCGCGCAGCCTAACGATCACGCCCAGCACCGACCCGCCCGCCAATGCCGCGCCGAGGTTGCCCAGGAACATCACCGTGAGCATGGTGTAACGTTCCGCCGCATTTGGCCCACCCACCACCCAGCCCGAAAATTCCATCACCAGATTGACAACGAGAAATGCGAGGGCCGCCGCGCCGCCTACACGCCACAAAAGATTCTGAGCCAGTGCGGGGCTTCGCAGGCCGCGCCCAATGGCCCACGCGCTGAGGCCCGAAATCAAAAAAGCGGAAGGCACAAAGAGCAGTGTGAAAATACGATGGATGGGGAAGAGGGCGCCGATTTTCTCCACGACGAACGGCTCAACGGCGCTCAGGCCGATGCCGAGCACGAGCGTGATGGGCGCAAAGCCCAACATCCCCGCCACGGCCATGCGGCGCGGCTCAGCACTGCCCGCCAGCCGTCCCATCCACACGCCCCAGACGGCGCTGCCGCCGAGGAAACCCGCGAACGCCGGCAGTGCGGCTAGCGAGATGTGCAGGGCGCTGGGCGAGATGACGCTGTGGCCGGGCAAAGACTCAAACACCCAAAAACCAACGGCTGTGCCGAGCAGTAGCCCGCCGAAGAGGGTGAGAACGGAGAGAAACCCGCCCTGGAAAATTACTTTTGCCATCGGATTTCTACTTTTGTCTTGAGCCAAGCTTTTCGGCACATGAGCAGGCGTTGATACATGTGCTTTACCTAAAACGGCTTGAACATCATCAGCCACACAATGACCAGCAAGCCGCCCAAACCGATGACGGCCAGCAGAACGGGGTTGACTTTGGCCAGCACAGCTTCCACTTCTTCCGGGCTACGCGCGGGCTGAGCGGGGAAAGCTTTGCCTCGCTCACGGTACGGCAGGCCAGCGGCCTTGCGCGCTTCACTGTAATAACGCCCGCCCCAAATTCCCATCGCGGCGCTGATGGCAATCAACAGAATGAGCGAAATCCAGATCCAGCCGCGATCCCAATATCCGCCTAAGAACGTGACGATGACGCCGCTGACTAAGATGACCAACAGCGAGATGTACATTAGGCCGTATGAATTAGCCGAGAGTTCCAGCAAGGCCCGCACGCGCTCCGGGTGGCGTTCACGGCGCAAGGCAAAGGCCACGCTGACCGAGACGCCGTGCGCCGTCATGAAGCCGAGGGCGCTCACGACATGTAGAAAAACCAACCAGTTGTACATGAACATCGCTCGCCTCGTTTCGTTGCCACCCGACCTTACGGCGCGGCTGTGAGGTAAAGATACAGTGCCGCTAAATCATCATCCGTCATCTGAGCGGCGTTTTGCCACGGCATACTCTCCGGGAAGGGCACGCCGTCGGGCCTGACGCCGGTGCGCATCATCTCGAAGAACTGCGCCTGCGTGAGCGTGCCGATGAGTGGGCGCGGATTGGGGACGGCCGGGCCGAGCGAGGAGGCCTCCACGCCGGTCGCATCCGGCCCGTGACAGCCCCGGCACTCGCCGTATGTGGCTACATACTTGCCGTACTCCGCCGTCACGCCCTCCGGCGGAGCCACAATGGTTTCTGCGCCAAAGCTAAAGGGTGGGAGCACCCCGGCCCCCGTCATCAATGCGCCGATAAAATTGATGTTATCGCCGGTGGGCACGTTGGTTGGCGCGGCGGGCAGGGAGCGCAAGTACGCAATAATGGCTTGCGTATCGGCGTCACTCAACTCTTTGTAGGGCAGAAATTCCATAAAGCCCAGCTTTTGCCCGTCTTTGTTTACGCTGTGGCGCAACACGCGGAACAATTCTCCGTCACTGTACGTGGCCAGCTTGCCGCCCGGCGTGAGATTCTCCGTGACCATAGAACCCATAAAACCAAAACCTTCGGCGGCGGCAATATCCCAACCACCGGTGAGCGGCATTTGGCCGGAGGGGTTGCCGTTGGCATCCACCGCGCTATGACAGCCGATGCAGGATAGATTCACAAGATACTCACCACGCGCAATTTGCTCCGGTGTGCCCGCCACCTTCAGGTCGGGGGCGGGCGGCGCGCCGGGGAAGTAGCTCATTGCAATGCCCCGCCCGCCGGCAAACGTAATAGCGGCCAGCACCAGCGTGAGCGCACCCGCACCGAGTCCGCCCGCAATCTTTACCCAGCGGCGCTGAGCGCGCACCGCCCGCCATGCCAGCCAGCCCGCGCCAATGGTAAACGCCAGCAAAACGAGAAAGATAAGAATGTTGATGACCATGGTTGTGTTTTCCTTTCGGTGTGTATCAAACAGTTTGTGTCTAGGGCTCGACGACCAGCACGCCGACCATGCCAGCCGCTTCATGTCCCGGTGAGCCGCAATAGAAGCGATAGCGACCCGGCTCGGCGGGGGTGAAGGTAGCATCGAAAGATGTATTGGCCGGCAGCGGCGCGTGGATGTCGAATTCGTCAATGTCGAAGGCGTGAGCGTAGCCGTCGCGGTTGACCACGCGCAGGGTCACCGGCTCGCCGGCCTTGATGTGGATTTCATCCTTGACGAAACTCATGCCGTCGGTCTGGATGGTGATGCTACCGTCGCCCGCGCCGCAGGCAGCTAAGGCGGCGGCGATAGTCAACAACGCCGGCAAGAGAAAGGTCAACCGTGGTTCGATTTTCAAAACTACTCCGCTCAGAAGGGTCAGGCCACTTCCGCCTGCGCCTGCCGCAGAGCAAGCAGGCCTGTCCCCATGATGATGAAGTGGATAAGGATGAACACCAGATAGCCGACCGTGTTGTAGCCCCGGCTGATCAGGTAGATATCGTCGAATACGCCGTGCAGCAGCTCCAGCCAGACCAGGAGCGGCACGGCGCCCATATATTTCCGTGGGTTTCGGGCCGCCCACAGGCAGAAGGCGCCAATGCCCAGGACCTCGAAGGCGAAGGGCGACCAGCCATCCACAAAAGCCTGAAGCGCTACGCCGTCAAAAGAAAAACGCTCTTAACTGATTCCCTGACAGATTTCATGAAACAGGCTGCTGCTCAAGCAACTTGGCATAATTTGGTTGTCGAGAGCCAAAGGAGCCAAGCCCATGAGCAGCAGCAAGGAATTGTACACGCGCGTGATCCAGACGTTGAGTCCCCTGGTGAGTGTGGCCCACATTGCCCATCTGACCAATTGGGTCTGGATCGTGGTCGGGATCGTACAGGCCAACTCGATCGCCTTGAGTCGGATTGCCGTTCACATTCCCGGTGAAGCGCAAGCCGAATCGCGAGTGACGACCATTCGGCGCTGGCTGAAGAACTTCCGGGTGGACGTGTGGGAGCTGTATCGCCCGGTCCTGGAGCAGGCCTTGCAGGGCTGGCAGACGGTGACGGCGATCGTGATCGTGGATGGGGTGATGGTGTTTGGTAATCGTTGGCAAATCTTCCGGCTGTCGCTGGCGCACGGCGGACGGGCCATTCCGTTGGTGTGGCTGGTGCTGCCCGGCAAGGGTTTGACCCAGGTGGAAAAACTGGAAACGATGTTGAGGCGCGCGGCGACGTTCTTGAACGGGCGCGTCAAGCGTGTGATCTTCTTGGCCGATGCGGGTTTCCGCGATTGCGATTGGGCGCAATTGTGCCTGAAAATAGGCTGGTCTTACGCTATCCGGATTGCCTGCAACACGTATGTGACCCTGGACAACGGCTGGTACGGTTCGATCCAGGCCTTGGCGGTCAAGCCCGGCCAACGCCGTTACTACCAGCAGGTCTGGTTGACCCAAGACCGCAAACTGCTGACGAACTTGACGGTGACCTGGACGCCCGGCGATGAGAAGCACCCACCGGAAGTGTTGGCGCTCATCTCCGATCAGCCCGCCGCGCGCGCCCGACTGCGTGAATACGCCGTTAGGATGCACACCGAAGAAAGTTTCCGCGATGATAAATCCGGCGGTTTTGACATGGCCCATACCCGCTTGCAGCATGCCGACCGTCTGGAGCGGTTGCTGCTGGCGTTGGCGTTTGCCACGCTCTGGTGTCACGAGTTGGGCGAGCAGGTCTTGGAAGAAGGTGAAGCGGCGCGCCGCACCATCGACCCCGGTCCCACGCGCGAACTGAGCGTTTTTCAATTGGGCCTCCGCTGGCTGAAGCGTTGCGTCTCCACCAATCTCAGCCGGTTGCCAGCCTTCATGGCGCGCTTGTCACCCTTGAAGCGTCTGCCCGTTGTCCAAGCAGGCACTTCATGAAATCTGTAAGGGAATCAGCGCTCTTAATTGGTTTCAAGGAGGTACGTGTCACCCCGAGCGAAGCGAGGGGTCTCTACCCAAGCCTGGCGCGATTTGTGGCCGGCCAGAGATGCCTCGTCGCTCCGCTCCTCGGCATGACATTCGACTGCCTTGACTCCAATTAAGAGCGAAGAAAAATTGCTGGTGAAGTAAGCCGGGTCAATCAGCACGGAATAGACATTGACTACGCCCAGAAGAGTGAAGAACCCTCCGTAGAGCAAGAACCACCATTTGAGTTTGTTCATTTCGCCATCTCCTTGATTGAAAGATAGAGTCTCCAACAGGTTGTGTGCGTTCGCCGTTTCTTATTCATTCATAGGCCTCTCCTCCGGCGGCGGCTTCTGAGTCCACTCCCTCAAATAGGCCGTCAACTCGTCGAGCGACTTGAAGCCTTTGCGCTCGCCGGTATGCGGGTTCTCCAAACTACAGCGCCAGCCTGGCGCGCTCCCAGCCTCTTCCCACAAACTGAGGAGAAAGGTGTGGTAGCGGGGCGTCCGGTGGGTCAGGTCTTGCGGCATGGTTCGGCTGTGCTATTCTTCGCCCATCCTACAAAAACCACCATTTAGAGATCATTTACTGGAGCGAAGATGGCGGAACTGCGGATCCGGTTGCTGGGCGGCCTCGACCTGGCGCTCGACAACGCTCCCTTGACCGATTTCGTCTCCAACAAAGCCCCGGCTCTGCTGGCCTATCTGGCCGTCACCCGGCGCCCACATCAGCGGGAGGCGCTGGCCGCCCTGCTCTGGGGTGAACTGGCCGACGCCGACGCCAAAAACAATTTGCGACAAACGCTCTCCAATTTGCGCCGCCTCCTTGACCCCTACCTGCTCATCACCCGCGACACGGTGGCCCTTAACCCCGAAGCCTCCATCACCCTTGACGTGACGGCGTTTGAACAGCGCCTCTACGCGAGCGACGGCCTCCCTGCCGAGACTCGCGCCGCCTCGTTGCAGGAGGCGGTCGCGTTGTATCAGGGCGATTTTCTGGCCGGCTTCGTCGTCCGCGACGCGCCCGGGTTCGAGGACTGGATGCTGGCCCAACGCTCGCGCTTCCGCGAACTGGCCCTGCACGCGCTCCACACGCTGACTCAGTTTCATCTGGCGCGCGGCAATGCGGCCCAGGCTATAGACACGGCCACTCGTTTACTGGGGATCGACTCGTGGCGCGAGGAAGCGCACCGCCAACTGATGCTGGCCCTGGCCCGCAGTGGACAGCGTTCGGCGGCGCTGGCGCAGTACGAAACCTGCCGCCGGATTCTGGAAAAGGAACTGAGAGTGAAGCCGTCGGCGGAAACGACGGCGCTGTACGAGCGCATTCGGGCGGCGGGCGAATCGCTCCGGCACACCCTGCCCGCGCCGGCTGTGCCGTTGATCGGGCGAGCCGGCGAGGTCGGCGAGATCGTGGCCCGCCTGCACGATCCGCATTGCCGTTTGCTCACGTTTGTCGGGCTGGGGGGAAGCGGCAAGACGCGGCTGGCGCAGGCGGCGGCCTCGCAACTTCAGAGCGCCTTTCTCAACGGCGCGTGCTTCGTGCCGCTGGCGAACGTGACGGCATTCGAGCATCTGCCCTTTGCCATCGCCGAAGCCCTGCGCCTGTCGATCTCGGACGAAAACACCGCCGAGCAACTGCTCGCTTATCTGGCCGAAAAAGAGTTGCTGTTGGTGCTGGACAACTTCGAGCAACTTGCCGGGGACGAGGCCTGTCCGCGTTTTCTCGTTTCGATGCTCGAACGCGCGCCCGAAGTCAAACTGCTCGTCACCTCCCGCGAGCGCCTGAATCTGCAACACGAGTGGTTGCGCGAAATCAAACCGTTAGCCGGGGACGATGCCGCCGCCGTCTTTCGGTATTACGCCGAACGGGTTGCGCCTCGAGCTGCTCCCATTGGCGACGAGGCCCTGCCGGCAATTCACCGCGTCTGTGATCTGGCGGGGCGCCTGCCGCTGACGATTGCGCTGGCCGCGAGCTGGGCGCGCGCGATGAGTTGCGACGAAATTGCCTCGGCCCTTGAACAAGACCTGGCGTTGCTATCTACGACGATGCGCGATGCGCCGGAGCGGCATCGCAGTATGCAGGCGGTGTTCGATCACTCGTGGCGCTTGCTCACGCCCGAGGAGCAACGGGCGCTGGTGGCGCTGTCCGTCTTCCGAAGCGCCTTCACTGGCGAGGCGGCCCGGGCGGTGGCCGGGGCCTCCCCCGCGATCTTGTCCGCCCTCATGGACAAATCGTGGCTGCAACGCGCCTCCGGCCAACGCTTTGAACTGCACGAGCTGGTGCGGCAGTATGCGTGGGGCAAGCTGGCAGAGCCGGAGAGCGTGCTGGAACAGCACTGCGATTACTTTGCCAACCTGCAGGCGGAGCGCGAACCGTTCGTGCGCACGGCGCGGCTGTTGGAAGTGATTACCGAGATGCGGGCCGAAGCCGACGACATTCGCCTGATGTGGCAAACGGCGGTGCATGGCGCTCGCGCCGAGGTGCTGGACAAGACTCTGCACAGCATGTTTTGGATGATTGACATGACGGGCCGGCATCAGGAAGGCGTGCGTCTTTTTGGCGACGCGCTGGATTGCCTCGACGGCCGGCCTAGCATGGAATCGGTTCAGGGGAGGTTGTTGGCGCGGCGGGGAGCGCTGGCGCGGCTGGTGAGCAATTACGAACAGGCCGAGGCCTGGTTGACGCAGGCGGAGGCCTTGTCGCGCGCGGCGGGCGACGTTGCGAATCAAGCCTATGCTGCCCGATTGCTGGGTTTCTTCCCGCTGATACGCGGCGAGGTCGAACTCGGGCGGGTGCGGTTCGAGGAAAGCCTGCGCCTGTATCGCGCCATCAACGACCTGCCGCGAGTGGCCGATGCCCTGCTCAGCCTCGGCATCGCCGAATCGCGGCTGGGCAACTTTGAGCGCGCGGCGCAGCTGCATCAGGAGGCCGCCGATATTCTGAACGAAGTGGGGGATGAGATGGGGCTGGCTGTTGCCCACGATAACTTGGGGGACGCTGCCTATTACGCCGGCGATCCGGCCCGCGCCCTCGCCCAGTATCGCGCCGCCGCCGACATTCAGCGGCGCTACAACGACCGCCGCGACCTGGCGATCAGCCTGAACAACGTCGCCAGCGTGCTGATTGAAATGAAGCAGTGGCCCGAGGCCCTGGCGGCCGCGCAGGAGAGCGCCGATCTGTTCCGCGAGCGCGGCAGCCGCGATGGGTTGATGAATGCTTTGCACAGCATGGCTGGGGCGTATTTAGGGTTGGGCGAGCCGGCCCAGGCGCTACGCCACTTCAACGAAGCCGTCGCCATCGGCCTGCAACTCCACGCCGAGGCGGAGGTGCTGGCGCTGATGGTGTTGGGCGCCAGGCTCCTGCAAACCTGCCGCCGGAGCGAGGACGCCGCCCGGCTGCTCAACTCCATCAGGCGCAACCCCGCCGCTACGGCCTTCACCGTACAGACGGCAGAGACCGCCTTGAGCGCCCTGCCGCCGCCCACCACCGAGCCAGTGTGGACTGTCGCTCAGGCGGCCGAGGTGATGCGGAGCCTCACGACCCGCCCATGAATTCTGCCTGTCCCCTCGCCGCGTCGAGCCTCGGGCCGCCATGATTGCACCGCCGCCGACGCAGTGCTATCATCGCCGCATTGCCCCGCGCCCGTGAAAGGCCCGCCCATGATGCGACAAGAAATCCTCAGCTGGACCGAAGTCGATCGGTTGATTGACGCGCTGATCCCGCAGTTCCGGGGCAGCTTCGACGCGATGGTGATGATCACGCGCGGCGGGCTGGTGCCGGGCGGCATGCTGTGCGAGGCGCTCGACATCAAGACCGTCCTCATCGCCGCCGTGGATTTCCCCGGCGAGACCCAGGCCGGGGCCGCCTCGAAACTGATGGTCTGGCCGAACTTCCTGCAGTTCCCCGATGATGCGCTGTTGCGCGACCGGCGGGTGCTGGTGGTGGATGATGTCTGGGGCAGCGGGCGCACCATCACCGCGGTGAAGAACCGCGTGGAGGCGGCCGGCGGCTCGCCCGAGCTGTGCGTCCTCCATTACAACCCCAAGCGCTCGCTGTTCACCAAAAACCTCCCCACCTACTACGCAGCCTTCACCGACGCCTACATCGTTTTTCCGTGGGAGATCGACCGGGGCGGCCCGGAAGGCGTGCCCGCCGGCATGCCGCAGACCAACCTCGGGTGATTCACTGGCGCGGGGCAGCGCCGCGGCTCTGCCTCTTCGCGGTTCAATTCGCGCATGTCGCACTCGGATAAGGCCGCGCTGCGCGGCGAGCCGTCGTATGTGTGGCGCGCCGGTCAGGAGCGGCGGCTGGCCATGATCCGCGCCGCGCTGCCCCGGCTCCACTCGGCCCGGGTGCTCGACAACGGCTGCGGCCTCGGGGCCTACATCGCGAAGCTGCGCACCTTCACCCCGCAGGTGTATGGCTTGGAATATGAATTCGAGCGAGCCGCCGAGGGGGCGCGCCGCCTCGAGGCGCGTGTCATCGTGTGCGCGGCGGGCGAGCGGCTGCCCTATCCCGACCGAACCTTCGACGCCATCCTCTCGAATGAAGTGATCGAACACGTGCAAGACGACCGCGCGGCGGTGGCCGAGATGGCGCGGGTGCTGCGGCCCGGCGGGCGGCTGCTCGTCTTCTGCCCCAATCGCTGGTACCCGGTCGAGACGCACGGCATCTACTGGCGCGGGCGGTACCTCTTCGGCAACATCCCGCTCGTGAACTACCTGCCCGATGCGTGGCGCAATCGGCTGGCCCCGCATGTGCGCGCTTACACTGGCCGGGGGCTGCGCCGGTTGTTGGACGGTTTGCCGCTGCGCCTCATCACCCACACCCGCATCTTCGGCGGCTACGACAATTTGATTTACCGCTATGGGCCGCTGGGCCGGACTATTCGCGCGACGCTTCAATGGGCCGAACGTACTCCGTTGCGCCAACTAGCCCTATCGCACTGGTTGGTGGCCGAAAAGATAGAATAGTCGGGCGAGTAGCCTGACTATGGCAGAGAAGGTCACCACCGAACTCAACGCGCTGCGGAGCGCCCTGCGCGCCGCCAGCACCGACAACGGCCTGGGCGAGGCGCTCTATCGCGCCTTCATCCAGCAAACCCTCGACGCCATCTACATCTACGACGGGCAGACCAAGCGCCTGCTCGAAACCAATCAGGCCTTCCTCGATTTGCTCGGCTACACCGCGACCGAGGCGCGCCGGCTCACCGTCCACGACATCGTCGCTCTGGAGCAACAACGCCCGAGCGTGACCATGCACTTTCAAGAGATCATGAACGCTGACCGGGCCAGCCTGAGCGAGCGGCGCTGGCGGCGCAAAGACGGCACGCTGCTCGATGTGCAGGTCTCGGCCAACACGCTGACCCACGGCAAGCGCCAACTGATCTTTGTGGCCGGGCGCGACATCACCGAACGCCGCCGCGCCGAGCAGCGCTACCGCGAACTGTTCGAGGATGCGCCGGTGATGTACGTCATCACCGAGAGCCGCGGCGGCGCGCCCGTCATCACCGACTGCAATCAACTCTTCCTCGAAACGCTCGGCTACCTGCGCGAGGAAGTCCTCGGCCGGGCCATCACCAGCTTCTACCTGGCCACCGGTGAGCTGCGCACGCGCGAGAGCGGTTATCAACTGGCAGCGCAGGGCCGATACGCGCCGGAGGAGCGCCAGCTCGTGGCGCGCGACGGCCGGGTGGTGCACACCCTGTTGCGCACCGCGCCCGAGTTCAACCGGAAGGGCGAGGCGGTCGGCACCCGGGCGATGTACATGGATGTGAGTCAGACGCGCCAGGCCGAGGCCGAACTGCGGGCCGACGCCGCCATCCACGATTTGGCGCGGAACGCCCTGGGCGAACTCGACTTCACTGCCACCGTGCAGTTGCTGGTGGATCAACTCGGTGAAGTCACCGGCGCCGACGGCTGTTACATCGCGTTGTGGGATGAGGGCCGGCGGCGCGTCATCCCGATGGCGGCCAGCGGCGCCTTCCGCGAGACGTACCAAAAGATGGCCGTCGTCGAGCCGGGCGAGCGCACGCTGACTCAATCGGTGGTGGAGGCGCGCCGCACACTTGTGGTCGAGGAGACCCACAATTCGCCGCACATCAGCCCGCGCCTGGCCGAACGCTTCAAAGCCCGGGCCATGCTCGGCGTGCCGCTCATGACCGGCGAGGCAGTGCTCGGGTCCGCTATCATCGCCTTCAATACCGCCCATCGCTTCACGCCCGAGGAGACGGCGCGCGCCGAGCGGCTCTCCGGCCTGATTGCGATTGTGATCTCGAAGGCCAAACTGGTCGAGCAGCTCAGGGCGGCGCACGCCGAGCTATCGAACGCCTACGAAACCACGCTCGAAGGGTTGGCCAGGGCGCTGGAGTTGCGCGACAAGGAAACCGAGGGCCACACCCAACGCGTGACCGAGATGACGGTGCGGCTGGCGCGTGAACTGGGCATGGCCGATGAGGAGCTGGTGCACATCCGTCGCGGCGCGTTGCTGCACGACATCGGCAAGATCGGCGTGCCCGACAGTGTGCTGCGCAAGCCGAGCGCGCTGACGGTGGTCGAGATGTCGGTGATGCGCAAACATCCCGAGTATGCCTACGAGTTGATCTCGGCGATTGAGTTCCTTTATCCGGCGATTGACATCCCCTACTGCCATCACGAGAAGTGGGACGGCACCGGCTATCCGCGCGGCCTGCGCGGCGATGCCATTCCCCTGGCGGCCCGCATCTTCGCGGTGGTGGATGTGTGGGATGCGCTCTCCTCCGACCGCCCGTACCGCAAAGCGTGGCCGCCCGAAAAAGTGATGGAGCACCTGCGCCGCCTGTCGGGCACGCACTTCGACCCGCAGGTCGTCGAGGCCTTCCTCAAGCTGACCGACGTTTGACAATCCCTCAACGCTGAACTAATCTCGTGCCCACGCAGACGCGCCGGGGATGCACTGCAGTGGCGTATTTCCTTGTCGATGAGTCGGGCAATCTGGGCTATGTGTTCGAGACCGGCTCCTCGCGGCTCTTTGTCCTCGTGCTGCTCAAGGTCGGCGACCCCGAAGTGTTGCGGGATTTCGTGCGGCGCATGCGTGTCGCGCGGCACTTGCCGGAGGATTATGAATTCAAGTATCGGCGGGTTGGGTCGCGGCGCGTGTTGTGCGAACATTTCTTCCGGGCCTTGGCACAACTCGAGGTCGCGATTTGGGCTTTGGTTGTGGACAAGACCCGTCGGCCGCCAGGCCTAATGGCGCTGGATCGAGCAGGTTTCTACGGCTGGGCGTTGGGTGAAATCATGGCCGTCATGCCCGAGGCTGAAGTGCAGGGCGCAGTTGTGGTGCTCGATGAGCCAAATCACTCGGGCAGGTTTCTGTCTGACTTGCGGGTGCATCTCTCTCGGGTCTGGCGCGGGTTAGGCTGGCGCGCGGGCTTCCGCAAAATCACCGGTCATGACTCAGCCCGCGATGCAGGTCTGCAATGCGCCGACATGGTTGCGGGGGCAGTGGCAGATCATGTTTCGGGACATGACTCAACGGCTTATCGCATGATCGCGGGCAAATTTGTGACGACCGCGCGCCGCCCATAAACGAAAGCCTCCCAAGCTAGGCTGTCGCGAGGACAGTCAGGCGACCATCAGGCGGCCGCTTTTCGCTTGGGAGGCAAAACCGGTGAACCGGTTTGTTTGTTGCGAAAAGAATAAGCCCTTACACTCAGCCTGTCAATCCCAATGCCCACCACCACCGACCTGCTCCGCCGCCGGCGATTGCGCCGGTACAACGCTCAACGCGGCATGCAGCGCACCCTGCGCGTGCTCGCCACGCTGGCGCTGGGCGGGGTGATGGCGGCGGCCCTGCTCGTCGTCGGCGTGGGGGCGGCGCTCGGCGCGGCCTACGCCTACTTCACCCGCGACCTGCCCGGCGCCGAGGCCCTGCGCGCCGCCCTCAGCCCCGACAACCCGGAGTTCTTCCAGACCACCCGCCTGTACGACCGCACCGGGCAGAAGCTGCTGCTCGAGGTCATTGACCCGCGCGGCGGCGACCGGCAATACGTCGCCTACAACGCCCTCGCGCCCGAGATCATCAGCGCGACGGTGGCGCTCGAGGACAAGACCTTCTTCACCAACCCCGGTTACGACCTGCTGGGCATGACGCGCGCCCTCATCTCGAACGTGCGCGGCGAGCCGATCCAGGGCGGCAGTTCGATCACGCAGCAACTGGTGAAGAACACCCTCATCCCGCTGGAGCAGCGGGCCGAGCGGAGCATCGAGCGCAAGATCCGCGAAGTCGTCATCGCCGCCGAGATCCGCAACACCTATTCACCGCAACAGGTGCTGGAGTGGTATCTCAACACCAACTTCTACGGCAATCTCGCTTACGGCATCGACGCGGCGGCGCTGGTGTACTTCGACAAACATGCCTCGAACTTGAGCCTGGCCGAAGCGGCCCTGCTCGCCGCCATCCCGCAGAACCCGGGCCTCAACCCCGCCGATGATTTCGCTGAAGCGAAGAAGCGGCAGGAAGTCGTGCTCGAGGTGATGGCGCGCGAGGGCTTCATCACGCCGGCGCAGGCCGCCGAGGCCAGGGCGCAACCGCTGGCCATTCAGCCGCCGGTGAAGCGCTTCGATGTGCAGGCCCCGCACTTCAGCGTGTACGCGCGCAAACAGGCAATCGAGATTTTGAACCGCGCCGGTTACGACGGGGAGGATCTGGTCAATCGCGGCGGGCTGACCATTGTCACCTCGCTCGACCTCGGTCTGCAACATCAGGCCGAGTGCGTGGCGCGCACGCAGGTGGCGCGGCTCAGCGGCGCTCCCGCCGATACCGTCATCCCGGCGGAAGGCGGCGCAGCGTGTACGGCGGCGGCGCTGCTCCCGCCCAGCCGCGACGCCGCGCAGAATCGCAACGTCACCAACGCCGCCCTCGTCGTCCTCCATCCCCAGACCGGCGAGATTCTGGCGCTGCTGGGGTCGGTGGATTATTGGAACGCCGGCCTCTCGGGCAATTTCAACATCGCGGTGGATGGGCTGCGCCAGCCGGGGTCGTCGTTCAAGCCGTTCACTTACCTCGAGGCCTTCCGGCAGGGCTTCTCGCCGGCCTCGATGGTGCTCGATGTGCGCGCGCAGTTCCCGACCGCAACCGGCGAGCCGTATGAGCCGCGCAATTACGATGAGAAGTTCCACGGCCCGGTGAGCATGCGGCAGGCGCTGGCGCGCAGCTACAACATCCCGGCGGTGGAGACGATGAACCGCGTCGGCGTGGACAACGTGTTGCGGCGCGCCCATCTGCTCGGCATCAGCACGCTGGAGACGGGCAACTTCGGCCTGGCGCTGTCGCTCGGCGGCGGCGAGGTGACGCTGCTGGATTTGACTTACGCGTATAGCGTGTTTGCGAACATGGGGGCGATGGCAGGCGTCGAAGTGGCGCCGGATCAGCTTCGCCCCGGCTTCCGGCAGCTCGACCCGGTGAGCGTGCTCAGGATCATTGACCGCAACGGCGTGCCGCTGTATGAGCACCAACCGAGGACCCAACCTATCCTGAGTCCGGAGCTGGCGTACCTCATCAACGATGTGCTGTCGGATAACGTCTCGCGCGCGCCGGCTTTCGGCAGCAACAGCCCGCTCGTCATCGAGGGCCGCACGGCGGCGGCCAAGACCGGCACGACCAACGACTTCCGCGACAACTGGACGATAGGCTATGTGCCGCAACTGGCGGTGGGCGTGTGGGTCGGCAACGCCGACAACTCCGAGATGCAGGGCGTGAGCGGGCTGACCGGGGCGGCGCCCATCTGGCAGGCGGTGATGACGTATGCTGCGCGCGACCTGCCCGCCGAGCCGTGGCCGGTGCCGGCGGGCCTGGTGCGTGTGCGGGTGTGCGTGCCCTCCGGCCTGCTGCCTACCGAGCTGTGCCCCGAGACGCGCGAGGACTACTTCATCCGGGGCAGCGAGCCGACCGCGCCGGACAACATGTGGCAGGCCCTCACCCTCAACCGCGAGACCGGCAAGCGCGCCACGGCCTGCACCGCCCCCGAGTTGCGCGAGGAGCGAGTCTTTCAAGTGTTGCCGCCCGAGGCCGCCGAATGGGCGCAGACCGCGCGCGTGCCGCAGCCCCCGACCGAGTACGACCCCATCGGCGCGGAGTGTTTGCCCTCGGGCAACCTCGCCCTGCAAAACCCGCTGCCCTTCGCCTACATCCGGGGCCGCCTCGAAATCACCGGCACGGTCAAGGCCGACAACTTCTCCTTCTTCCGGCTGCAATATGGCAAAGGCCTCAACCCGACCGAGTTCTTCAAAATCGAAGGTGACCGCTTCGAGCAAATGGAAAACGGTTGGTTGCAATTCTGGGACACCGCCGGCCTCGACGGCCTGTACACCCTGCAACTGTTGGTCGTGAAGCAGGATCAGTCGTTCGAGACCGTTGCGTTTCCGGTGACGGTGGACAACACGCCGCCGGTTCTGTCGCTGCTCGCGCCGGCGCCCAATCAGGCATATGCCGCCCGCGACGAGGCCATCGTCATTCAGCCCCAGGTGCAGGATAACCTCGCGCTGGCGCGAGTGGAGTTTTACGTGGATACTGTGCTGGCCGCAACGGTGACCACGCCACCGTACTCCACCCGCATCAGCCTGCTCGGGCTGGCGCGCGGGGGCCACACGATCGCGGTGCGCGCCTACGACGCCGCCGGCAATTCTGCCGAAACCGCTCCGATCACGGTGACGGTGAAGTGATATGATTGCGCCGATCACAGGGGTCACCGCACCATGATGAACTCGCACGGCTCCATCACCGCCGCCCTCCGCACCATTCAGCAGGCCGGGCAAAAGATTGAGTTGCTCAATCTGTACAAAGGCGTCCCCATCGTGTACGGCGCGACCGTGCAAAAGCTCAACGTCGAACGGGTCGTGCTGCACATCCCCACCCACGAAATCGTCTGCCTCACCCTCGAGCGCAGCACGATTCTGCTCAATCACATTCTGGAGGAAGCCGTCAGCGCCGATGTCGTCGAGTTGGATTTGGCGACCGGCGAGGTGACGCTCGGCAATTTGCGCTATGCCAGCGAGAAGGTCGGCGACCGGATGGCGCTGCGCGTGCGCCCGCGCGAGACGGTCGAGGTGCGGCTGGATTGCGGCGGGCAGACCTACAACGGCCTGCTGGCCGATCTGTCGATCAACGGGCTGGGCATCAACTTCTCGCTCACCAACCCCCTCACCGCGCAGTCGCCCATCCGCCCGCGCGCGGTGGTGCAGGTAGGGCTGACTCTGCCCACCGGCGAGGCGCTGCGGCTGCCCGGCGCCGTGCGCTTCATCCGCATGGAAAGCGGCTTCAACCGGGTAGGGGTGGAGTTCGCCCAGGGCGAGCAGATGCTGACGGTGCTGCGCTACGTCCACCAGCGGCAGCAGGAAATCCTCGGCGAGCTGCGGGCCGCCTACGAAAATCGCTTGAATTTCCGCTGATTCCTCGCAGTTGGCACTTGTCCGCACACAGTGCCAAATAAGTCTTGACAACCCCCCACGAGATTTAGTAATATCTCGGCACGAGTTAGCACTCGCCAAAATTGAGTGCTAACTCATCGTCATGTCACCCAATTCCACAGCTTTAGGAGGCACCATCATGGCACTTCAACTGAAGCCCCTCGGCGACCGCGTCGTCGTGGAGCCCATCGAGCAGGAGGAGATCACCGCCGGCGGTATCGTCCTGCCCGAGACCGCGAAAGAGAAGCCGCAGCGCGGCACCGTCGTGGCCGCCGGCCCCGGCGCGCGCGACGATGAGGGCGACCGCATCGCCCTGGATGTGAAGGTCGGCGACACCGTGCTGTACGCCAAGTACGCCGGCACGGAGTTCAAAGTGGACGGCAAGAAGCTGCTCATCCTCAAAGAGAGCGATCTGCTGGCCATCGTGGAAGGCGACGAGCCGAAGAAGAAAAAGTAATTGGTTATTCCTAATAACCAATCACCACTCCCGCACAATACCAACACGATAAGGAGTTTAGAAATGGCTGCCAAGCAACTCGTTTTCTCTGAAGAGGCCCGCCGCAAATTGCAGCGCGGCGTGGATATTTTGGCCAATGCCGTCGCCACCACCCTCGGCCCGAAAGGCCGCAACGTGGCGCTGGATAAGAAATTCGGCGCGCCGACCGTCACCCACGACGGCGTGACCGTGGCGAAGGAAATCGAGCTGGAGGACCCGTACGAGAATATGGGCGCCCAGCTTCTGAAAGAAGCCGCCACCAAGACCAACGACATCGCCGGCGACGGCACCACCACCTCCACCGTGCTCGCCCACGCGATGGTGACCGAGGGCCTGAAGGCGCTGGCCGCCGGCTACAACCCGATGATGGTCAAGCGCGGCATCGAGCAGGCCACCGACTCGGTGGTCGAGGCCATCCGCAAGCAAAGCCAGAAGATCGACACCAAGGAAGAGATCGGCTCCGTCGCTACCAACTCTGCCGCCGACGCCGAGATCGGCAACCTGATCGCCGACGTGATGGACAAGGTCGGCAAAGACGGCGTGATCACGGTCGAGGAAAGCAAGAGCCTGCAGTTCGAGACCGACTTCGTCGAGGGCATGCAGTTCGACCGCGGCTACATCAGCCCCTACTTCATCACCAGCCCGGAGGCGATGGAGGCCAACATCGCCGAGCCGTACATCCTCATCCACGACAAGAAGATCAGCGCGGCCGCCGACATCGTGCCCATCCTCGAGAAGCTGGTGCAGATCGGCAAGCGCGACCTCGTCATCATCGCCGAGGACGTGGACGGCGAGGCGCTGGCCACCCTGGTGCTCAACAAGCTGCGCGGCATGCTGAACGTGCTGGCCGTCAAGGCCCCCGGCTTCGGCGACCGCCGCAAGGCGATGCTGCAAGACATCGCCACCCTCACCGGCGGCACCGTCATCACCGATGAGTTGGGCAAGAAGCTCGAGTCCACCACCATCGCCGACCTGGGCCGCGCGAAGAAAGTGGTCTCCACGAAAGATGACACCACCATCGTGGACGGCGCCGGCGCGCAGAAGGCGATCAGGGGCCGCATCGAGGAGATCAAGGTCGAGATCGAGAAAACCACCAGCGACTACGACAAAGAGAAGCTGCAGGAGCGGCTGGCCAAGCTCTCCGGCGGCGTGGCCGTCATCCGCGTCGGCGCGGCGACCGAGACCGAGTTGAAAGAGAAGAAGCACCGCGTCGAGGACGCGCTCTCGGCGGCCCGCGCGGCGGTCGAGGAAGGCATCGTGCCCGGCGGCGAGATCTCGCTCATCAACAGCATGCCGTCGCTGGAGAAGATGAAGGACGAGGACGCCGATGTGCAGGTCGGCATCAACATCGTGCGCAAGGCGCTCGAAGCCCCCATTCGCCGGCTGGCGGCCAACGCCGGGCAGGACGGCTCGGTCATCATTGACGGCGTGCGCCGCGCCGCCAAGGACGGCAAGAACAAGAACATCGGCTACAACGTGCTGACCGCCGAATATGTGGATATGATCAAGGCCGGCGTCATCGACCCGGTGAAGGTCGTGCGCGGGGCGCTGGAGAACGCCGCCTCCATCGCCAGCATGATCCTGACCACCGACGCGCTGATCACCGACGCTCCCGAAAAGGAGAAGGCCCCCGCCATGCCTCCGGGCGGCGGCGGCATGGGCGGCGACTTCTAAGTCACCGGCCATCGGGAGACGACCTACCGGATCGTCTCGACGCGAGACCCTCTCAAGGAAAAACGGCTCCTCGTCCCGAGGGGCCGTTTTGTTTTGAGGACACCGCATAACGCCAGGCCGCAAAGGGGCCGGGACGCAAAGTGCGGCCTCGTTGCGCCCCGGCGCTTCATTCCGTCAGCTTGCCGCCAGCAACTCAGCGATTGAGAGGCGCGTAATAGCGTGTGACAGTCAAGTCAAAAGGAGATTACGACCATGACGGCTCAACTGAGCAAACTCCGCACCTCGAACAGCAACCGGATGATCGGCGGCGTGTGCGGCGGGCTGGAGGAATTCACCGGCATCAACGCGTGGTGGTTCCGCCTGTTTTTCCTGCTCACCGCCATCCCCGGCGGCATCCCCGGTGTCACGCTGTACATCCTGGCGTGGATCATCATGCCCAAGGCCTGACAGGGCGCAAGGGTGACGGGGTGACAATGAGTTGCGTTTCACCTTGTCACCCCGTCACCCTGTCACGTTATCCGACCCCCAGCGCTGTCGCGATCTGCCCCCAGTTCGCCAGCACCCAAATCCCCAGCACCAGCCCGCCGATCACCGCGCAGCCGCAGGCGAAGATGCGGGCGGTGAACTTGAGCATGCGCTGCACGATCCCCCACACAATGGCCAGCACAATGATGGCGATGGTGACGGTGAAGTAGTCGAGGTTTTCGAACATCGGCGTCACTCCTTTGTGAGGATTATAGTGGAGGGTCGTCAACGAATGGAAACGGAGCGCCGTTCTCAGCCAGGCGTTCGGCAGTTGCCTGGATTTCGCCCTCACCCCCAACCCCTCTCCCGCTGGGAGAGGGGAGTGGCCTCGGAGTATCCAGGCGCGTCTCCCTCTCCCGGAGGGAGAGGGCCGGGGTGAGGGCGAGCCGTACTCGCTCAACCGCGTGCCTCGCGCGAATAAACGAATGGGCAATGTGCCGAGGCGCTCATCCATTGCTCCGTTACACATTCGTTGGCAAGTGTGCGTGCTCGCGCACCAACCCCCACACCATCAGCAAGACGATGACGTTGAGGGCCGCAGCCACGCCCATCGCCCACGCAAAGCCTACGCTTGCCAGCGCGCCCCCGAGGAGCGCCCCGCCCATGCGGCCAATCAATTGCAGCGTCACCGCCGAACTGATGGCGGTGCTGCGCGCCTCGGGGATCAGCTCGCTCACCATCGGGATGGTCGAGACGATCATCGTCTCGAAACACAGGTAGACCAAAAACACTCCGGCCAACGCCAGCGGCAGGCTGGCCCCGAGCACGGGCAGCAACAGGTAGGCCGCTGCGCTCAGCGCCGTCGCGCCCAGCACCATCCGCCGTTTGCCCACCCGGTCGGCCAGCGTCGCCACCGCCCCCTCCCCCAACAACTCCGCTGCGCCGATGACGATGGCCGTCGCCCCCAGCTCCACCACGCGCAGCCCGAAGCTTCCCTCCATCCAGTGGCCGTAGCTCACGCTCAAAATCTCGTTCGCCAGCCCGGCCAGCGCGCCCATGCTGAGCGCGGCGATGAGGTGGGGCCTGAGCAACGCGCGCAGGTTCCCTTTTTCAATGGGTGAGGGATTAGGGGTGAGGGCCGGCGCCGAAGGGATGGCCCAGCCGATGCCGAAGGCGGCCAGCACGCCGAGGCCGGCCAGCGGCGCGAACGGCGCGGCCCACCCCGCGCTCCCAATCAGCAGGCCGAGCAGCGGGATGCCGATGAACGTCGCCCCGCTCCACCCGAACTCGCTGATGCCCATCACTCGCCCGCGTTGCGCGTACGGCGTCTGGTCGCCGAGGTGAGCGAGCAGGGCCGGGTCGTGCAGCAGCCTCGCCACAGCCACTCCGAACATGGCCAACGCGAATGTCCACCACGACGGCCACAGCGCCGCCGCGCCCAGCGCGAGGATGAAAACGCCCAACCCGAGCAGCATCGAGGTGCGTCGCCCGAAACGGTCGGCCACCCTGCCGAGCAGCGGCGCGCTCAGCCCGAGGCCATTGCGCACCGAGAGCAGCACCGTCAGCGTGGCCTCATCCACCCCCAGCCCGCGACTGAACGCCGGCAGGAACGGATAGATCATCCGGTAGGCAGTGTTGAGCAGCACGCGGATGGGCGTGGTGACGAGCAGTTGCGTGGCGAGCGGACGTTGAGAGTCCGGCATGACGAGTCTTCATTAACGCAAAGGCGCAAAGGAACAAAGGCGCAGGGAAAAACCTTGCTCTGCGTCTCCGCCTCTTTGCGACTTTGCGTTAAGCGGTTTCACGGGCGCACGAACAAGTCCGAACTATAACACGCGTGCTCGGTTTGTTCGCCAACCGGCCCCCACCTTGCAATCCGCGAACGGTGCATTAGTATTGGCGCGGTTCTGTGGAGACGCGTATGCCCAAACGCCTCATCGCCGCCGTCGTCAGTTTGTTTCTCGCCACGCTTGCCTGCGCCCGCGCCGAGGTGCCCATCACCCCGGCCACGCCGCAGTTGCAGGTCGTGGAATTGATTGACACGCCGACGCCGGGCGCCGTTCCGGCAACACCGGCGCCGACGAGCACCACCGGCGCGTATCCCGCCGCGACCGAGGCCGCGACGGAAGCCCCCTCGCCGACCTCGGTGATTCAGTTGCCGCCGACCGAGACCCCGACCATCACCGAGACACCGGCGGCGACCGATACCGCGCCGGCGACGAACACGCCGGCCCCTGCAACGGCGACCTCACGCGCTGCCGCGACGAGCACAAGCGCGTTGAACGCGCGAACACCATCACCGACTGCGCCTTCATCGGGCGGCACGCAACTACCGTTGCGCTCGCAGCCCATCCCGGCGAACGCCACCTTCACGCAACTGCTCACGATCAGTTATTCGGGCGGCACGTTGTTCGGCGAGACGCTGAACCTGATTGACCGGCGGACGGAGACGTGGGCGAGCATTCGCGAAAGTAACGGCGTGTTTGTGCTCGACCTCGGCGCGCCGCAGAACGTGGCCGGTGTGCGCGTGTACCCGAAGAAGGACGGCAACGACCCGGTGAAGAGTGTGGTGACGCTGTTGCGGGTGGAGGTCAGCCTCGACGGCAACGATTGGGTGACGATGCTCACCGGCTCGGGCGAGTGCGGCGTGCCGCGCTGCGATACGCTGACGCCGGGGCAGTATCTTGATTTGGGCTTCACGCCGACGCAGGCGCAGTTCGTGCGGCTGGCCGGCGGTCCGACGCGTTTTGGCTTTGCGGAGGTTTCGGTGGCGGTGGCGCCGTAAAGCGGGTGCATTCCAGATTATTGGCCGCTCCTTCGACTGCGGCCCGCAAAAGCGGCTGGCCTCCGCTCAGGATGCGGCCCCGCCAAAATGTAGAAATGCACCCCCGTAAAGCTTGAACCGCAGAGCACGCGAAGAAAGGCCGCTATAATTGAGCAACGATGACGGTTCAGCCTGCTCCGATTGAAACGATTTCCCTCGTTGCGCTTCAGGCGCAATTGCGCGCCATGTTGCCGGCCCTGCGCGAGCGCTACGGCGTCGCGACGATCTGGCTGTTCGGCTCGCGCCTGCGGGGCGAAGCCCAACCCGACAGCGATCTTGATGTTTTGGTCGAGTTCGACGACCGACCCCTTAGCCTGCTGAAATTCGTGGAGCTGGAAAATCACTTGAGCGATGTGCTGGGGCTGCGCGTTGACCTGGTTGAAAAGCTGGCCCTCAAGCCCCGCATCGGCCAATACATTTTGGCCGAAGCCCAGCGTGTATGACCGCGCCGCGCGACTATCTCGACTACGTGCGCGACATGCTGGAAGCCGCACAAAAAGCGGAGTAGTTCATACAGGGGGTCGATGCCGCAGGATTCGCCGCCAATGAGGAGAAAACCTTTGCCGTCATTCGCGCGCTTGAGATCATCGGGGAGGCGGCGCGCAAAGTTCCCGAGACGGTTCGTCTTCAATACCCAGACATTCAGTGGCGCGGGGTGATTGGGATGAGGAGCAAACTCATCCACGACTATTTCGGCGTCGATGTGCGGCGCGTTTGGGAAACGGTGAAATCTGACCTGCCCGCGTTGCGTTCGGCCTTGAGCCGTATCCTGGAAAACGCTGCCCGCAAGGAATAGGATCTGATCCGAGGACGGCAGCCTTACGCGCTTCGGCTTGGCGGAGGTCGCGGTGGCAGTGGTGCCGTAAAGTCTGAACCGCCGAGTGCGCAAAGGACGTGCAGAAAACGTGACGGCCCGGTGAAATCGCCGGGCCGTTTGCATTTGCTTGCATTCTTTGCGGTCAACCAATCACTTCGCCAGCATCTTCGCCATGCGATAGTAATCCAAATTCACGCGGCGCCTGGCCCCGGCCACCTCGGCCAGTGGCGTGGCGGTGACGTCCTGCCCCCGCATCCCCACCATCACCCCGCGCTCACCCGCCAGCAACCGCTCCACCGCCGCCACGCCCAGCCGCGCCGCCAGCAGCCGGTCGGCGGCGCTCGGCCGCCCGCCGCGTTGAATATGCCCGAGGATGGTCACGCGAAAACTGAAGCCCGTGTCCATCTTGTCGAGCGTGTCCTTCAGCGCATTGGCGCTCAGGCTCGCGCCCTCGGCGGCCACGATGATGGCGTGGGTCTTGCCGCGCACATACGCATCGCTGATGGCGGCGATGACCTCCTCCGCCCTCTGCTCCTGCTCGGGGATGAGGATCACCTCCGCCCCGGCGATGATGCCGGCGGTCAACGCCAGATAGCCGCAGTGCCGGCCCATCGTCTCGACGATGAAGGCGCGCTGGTGCGACGAGGCCGTGTCGCGCAGCTTGTCAATGTTCTCGATGATGGTGTTGAGGGCCGTATCCACCCCCAGCGCCATGTCGGTGCCCTCGATGTCGTTGTCAATCGAGGCCGGGATGCCGATGACGGGGAACGACAGCTTGTGCAGCGCCAGCGCGCCGTGCAACGAGCCGTCGCCGCCGATGACGACCAGCCCATCCACCCCGTGGCTGTTGAGCTGGCGCAGCCCCTCGCGCTGCTGGCGCGGGTCGGCGAACTCGGGGAAGCGCGCCGTCTGCAAAATCGTGCCGCCACGCTGGATGATGCCGCCCACATCGCGCGCGCCCATATCGGCGATCTCGCCCTGCACCAATCCCTGAAAGGCGCGCCGGATGCCCCGCACCCGCAGCCCGTGGCCGAGCGCCGTGCGCACCACCGCCCGCACACAGGCGTTCATCCCCGGCGCATCGCCGCCGGAAGTCATCACCGCAATCGTCTTGAGGCTCATGTGATTTTAGCGAAGCGATCCGAGTCATTCAGAATAACGCGGCGCGATTGTAGCACGCGCACCGCCCACCTCATCGGGCGGATTGCACAAAAAGGGTGGCGGGGCGCTGCTGGGGACGGGAGACTGGCGGGCCGGCGCTCAGTAGTCGCCGGCGAAGGTCTCCGACCACGCCATCACGCGGATGGCGTCGGCCCCCACCAACGCCTCCAGCTTGCGGCGCGCTTCGGCGGTGAAGGCGATGCGGTCGTTGGGGAAGCGCAACTGCTGCTCGCGCTCCGCTTCGTGGATGACGAACTCGAACTCATCCGGCCCACGCTGGCGCGTGAGCACGCGGTACACGGCCTGCAATCGCTTGCGGTCTTTGAGCGGATCGCCGCTCGCGGTCAGGGTGACGATCACCCGTTGCCACTGCGTGGAGGTGGTTTGTGGGGCCGGGCGCGGGTGGGCGCCGTTCCCGTTGCGGAGGCCATTGCCTGTGGCAACGTTTGCGCTTGCCGGGGCAACTACAACCGGAGCTTCTGCCGCCGGGGAACCGTTGGTCGCCGAGGCCGCCACTTCCTTCACGGCAACATTCGTTGCCGCCAGTGGCTGCGGTGCGCGACCGATCGGTGCGACGTTGGCCGGCTGCATGAATTCCTCATCGTACGGCACATCATCCGGCGGGGGCGGCACGTAGCCGCGCGGCAGCGGCGCGTCATCCGGGGGCAACGGCGCCACGTCGTCGGGCGTGAACATAGTGGCTTGCACCGGCGCGGGGCGCGGGGCGGGAGCATTCGCCATCTTGAAATCCTGCCGCAGCGAGTCCACCAGAATCTTCGGCGTTCCCCCGGCCGCATCCACCTTGCCGTAGATGACGACGATCTGCTCGGCCGCCAGCCAGCGGCTGACCTCGCGCCACGTCTTCGGGAAGATGACGAGGTCGAGCGAACCCTGCACATCCTCCACGGTGACGAAGCCCATCGGGTCGCCCTTCTTCGTGGTGTGCGTGCGGAGGTGGGTGACGACGCCGGCCATCGTCACCGGCTTGCCGTGGTCGTCGGCGCCGAGTTGCGCGCTGGTGTGGGTGATGACTCCCCCGAGTTGCTCCATCACCGGCTGCAACGGGTGTGCGCTGACGTACAGCCCGATCAACTCCTTTTCCCACCTGAGTTGTTCGCGCTGCGTCACGACCACCTTGACCCGCGGCAACTGCACGCCGGTGAAGCCGCCGCCCCCGTCGAACAGCGTCATCTGCCCGGCCTCCGCCGCGCGGAAATGGGCGGCGCTGGCGTTCACGAACTGGTCGAGGCCTTCGAGCATCTGCCCGCGGTCGCCGAACCGATCGAGCGCGCCGACCTTGATCAGGCATTCGAGCGCGCGTTTGCCCACCGCGCGCAAATCGGTGCGCTGGCAGAAGTCGTCCAGCGAGGCGAACGGCCCGCCCGCGGCACGCGCGCCGAGGATGACCTGCACCGCGCCCTCGCCGACATTTTTGATAGCGGCCATGCCGAAGCGAATGGCTGATGGCTGATTGCCCGCTTTCTGCCTTCCGCCGTCTGCCTCCTGCGCCTCTCTATCTTCAATCGAAAAATCCACCTGGCTGCGGTTCACATCCGGCGGCAGCACGGCGATGCCCATCGCTTTGCAGTCTTCGACGTACAGCGCCACCTTGTCCGTGTCACCGCGCGAGGCCGAGAGCACGGCGGTCATGTACTCCACCGGATAGTGCGCTTTGAGATAGGCCGTCTGCACCGAGATCACGCCGTAGTCGGCGGCGTGACTTTTGTTGAAGCCGTAACGCGCGAACTCCTCCCAATCGGCGAAGATGCCCTCGGCGGCGCTGGGCGGCATGCCCCTGGCCACCGCGCCTTTGATGAACTTCTCCTGATGTTTTTGCAGACTCTCTTTTTGCTTCTTGGCAATCGCCTTGCGCAGGTCATCGGACTCGCTCATGGTATAGCCGGCGAGTTCCACTGCCGCGCGCATGATCTGTTCCTGATAGACCGGGATGCCGTAGGTCTCGTTGAAGATCGGTTCGAGCGAGGCGTGGCGATACTCCACCGGCTCCTCGCCGTGCATGCGCCGGATGTAGCTGGGGATGAACTCCAGCGGGCCGGGCCGGTAGAGCGAGATCATGGCGATGATGTTGTCCAGATTCTTGGGCTTCATCTGCGTCAGATAACGCGTCATGCCCGTGCCTTCCACCTGGAACACACCCAGCGTCTGCCCCCGGCCCATCAACTCGAACGACCTGGGATCGTCCACCGGGATGTTGGTGAGGTCGAACTTCACGCCGCGCCGCTGCTCGATGAGCTGGCAGGCGCGCTGCATGATCGTCAGCGTGATCAGCCCGAGGAAATCCACCTTGAGCATGCCGAGCTTTTCGAGGATGCCCATCTCGAACTGTGTCACCGTTTTGATCGGCGTGTCCTCGGCGTTGCTGGTCGGGCGGTGCAGCGGCAGGTATTCGAGGATGGGCTTGTCGGCGATGACGACGCCGGCGGCGTGCGTGCCGACGTTGCGCACCACGCCCTCCATCTGCGCGGCGGTGTCAATCAAATCGCGCGTCAGCGATTTGTCGAGCCGCTGCTCGCCGTTGACCTCCAGCCCGCGGCTGTAAATCTCCTTCAACTCGGGGACCTGTTCCAGGGCTTCGGGGATCGTGATCGGTTTGCCGGGGATGTTGGGGATTTTCTCGGCGATCTTGCCGACATCCCCAAGGGGGATGTCCATCACCCGGCCCACATCGCGGATGGCGGCGCGCGCGCCGAGCGTGCCGAAGGTGATGATCTGCGCGACCTTGTCGCCCCCGTACTTCTGCACGCAATAGTCGAGCAGTTTGTAGCGCAGGTCGTCCTGAAAATCGAGGTCGATATCGGGCATGGAGACGCGGCCCGGATTGAGGAAGCGCTCGAAGATCAGGCCGTGGGCCAGCGGCTCGACGGTGGTGATGTCGAGCACGTAGGCGACGATGCTGCCGGCCGCCGAGCCGCGCGCGTTGTACCAGATGCCGTTGTTCAGCGCGTACCGGCACAGATCCCACACGATGAGGAAGTACGCGGCGAAGCCCATCTCGTTGATGACGCGCAATTCGTAATGCAGGCGCTCCTTCACTTCGCCGGAGTCGGCGCGCGAGCCATAGCGCCGGCGCAACCCCTCGGCGCACAAGTGGCGCAGATAGCTCTCGGCCGTCTCGCCCTCGGGCACCGGGAATTGCGGCAGGTGATAGCCCTTGGTCTTGAGGTTGACGTTGCAGCGTTCCGCAATCAGCAACGTGTTGCGGATGGCAGCCGGCACCTCGGCGAACAGTTCGCTCATCTCCTGCGGCGTGCGCAGATAGTAATCCTGCCCCGACATCCGCATCCGCTTGGGGTCTTTGAGCACGCAGCCGGTCTGGATGGCGAGCAGGATATCCTGCAGCCGCGCCTCCTCGGGCTGGATGTAGTGCACGTCGTTGGTGGCGATGAACTGCGCCTCGTAGCGCGGGCCTAACTCGAGCAGCGCCCGGTTCAGCGTGTGGATGGCGGGGATGTCGTGATGTTGCAGCTCGAGGAAGAAGCGGTCGTGGCCGAAGACCTCGTAATACCAGTCGAGCTTGCGGCGCGCCTCGTCCGGCGCCCCGTCTTCGATGGCGCGCGGAATCTCCGACGCCATGCAGCCGCTGGTGCAGATCAGGCCTTCACTGTGCGCGGCGAGGAAGTCGCGGTCGATGCGCGGGTAGTAGTAGAAGCCTTCGAGTTGCGCCGCGCTGGCGATCTTGAGCAGGTTTTGGTAGCCGGTTTGATTTTCGGCCAGCAGCAACAAGTGATAGGGCTTCTTGTCTTTGACGGGGTCGCGGTCGGTCATGCCGCGCGGCGCGAGGTAGGCCTCCAGGCCGATGATGGGCCTGATGTCATTCTCGGTCGCGGCGCTGAAGAACTCGATGACGCCGTGCATCGTGCCGTGGTCGGTGATGGCCAGCGCCGGCATACCCAACTCTTTGGCGCGCTTGACCAGGCGCTTGATGTTGCTGAAGCCGTCGAGCAACGAGTACTCAGTGTGGCAGTGCAAGTGAGCGAAGGACATGCTGGAACGATACGTGACGATTGGAAACAGGGTTTGTGAGGACGGCTGCGGATTATAGCACCGAGCCTTTTTGGCGCATCTTAATCTCTTCCGCTCATTTCTCTCAGCCTGCTCTCACCCGCGGCGGGCAAATTCTGTCCTATTCTTTTTTTGCACAGACGCGCGGAGATATTTGCAATGAACAGGACTCTCCTCATCGCCGGCCTGGTCGGCGTGTTGGCCGTGGGCGGGCTGGGCGCGGCGGCGCTGTACAACTGGGTGCTTGGCCCCACGCTCGCGCCCAGCGCGCCGATCAGCGCCATCCCGCTGCAACTCGCAGGCACGCCCACCCCCGCGCCCGTCATCCCGAACACCGCCGGCGAACCGACAGCCGCGCCGACGACGGCGGCCGCCCCGGCCCCAACCGCAGCCGCGATGGCCGCGCCCGCCGGCGGGCTGACGGTGTTTCAAATCAGCCAAGCCGAGTCGGAGGTGCGCTTCATCATCTTCGAGGAGCTGCGCGGCCAGCCGGTGGATGTGGTCGGCAAGAGCAATCAGGTGGCGGGCGAGTTGGCCGTGAACCCGGCGGAGCTGAGCAGCGCGCAGGTCGGCGTGATCCGGGTCAACGCGCGCACGCTGGTCACCGATCAGGATCGGCGCAATCAGGCCATCCGCAATCGCATCCTCAACACCGACAGCTACGAGTTCATCACCTTCACCCCGACCGAGGTGCGCGGCCTCTCCGGCAGCGCCGCGCCGGGCGACACGCAGACGTTTCAACTCGCCGGTGACCTGACCATCCGCGATGTGACGAAGCCCGTCGTTTTCGACGTCACCGTCACCGCCGAGGCCGCCGACCGGCTGAAGGGCAGCGCGCTGGCCACCATCACCTGGGCGGACTTCGGCCTCATCATCCCCGACGTCCCTTTCGTCGCCAACGTGGGCGACACGGTCAGGCTCGAATTGGATTTTGTGGCCCTGGCAAAATAGAATCGGCAACGGGTTTGGAAGCGGCTGCAACGGATGGAACCGGCTCAGGCCGGCGCGGCCTTGAGGCGACCACAATGAAACGCTTGCTGCTGTCCGGCCTGCCGCTCCTGCTCGCCCTCGCCGCGTGCGCGACGCCGACCGAACCACCGCCGCCGCAAGCCGCAGGTACGCGCGCGTTGAACGCGCGGCCCGCAGCCACAGCGCGACCGTCGCAAACGCCGCCGCCCGCGACGGCCACACCCGCCCCGACTTCCACCTCCACCCTAACCCCCGCCCCGACGCTGCACCCGATGATGATCGAAGCGATGCGGCAGCGCGAGTACCCGGGCAGCGATATTGTGATCGAGCGCGAGCTTGAGCCGGGCGTCAACTATCGGCGCTACTACGCCTCATACCTCTCCGAGGGGCTGAAGATATACGCGCTGCTCACCGTGCCGGACGGCGAGCGCCCCGCCGGCGGCTGGCCCGCCATCGTCTTCAATCACGGCTTCATCCCGCCGGAGGTGTACCGCACCACCGAACGCTACGTCGCGTATGTAGACCGGCTGGCGCAGGCGCAGTACATCGTGCTGCGCTCCGACTATCGCGGCCACGATCAATCCGAAGGCGAGGCCACCGGCGCGTACGGCAGCCCCGGTTACGTGATTGATGTCCTCAACGCCGTCGCCACGCTGCGCCGCTACCCCGAGGCCGACCCGGCCCGCATCGGGATGTGGGGCCACTCGATGGGCGGCTATCTCACCCTGCGGTCAATGGTGATCGATCCGGGCATCAGGGCCGGGGTGATCTGGGCGGGCGTGGTCGCGCCGTATCCGGATTTGTTTGCGCGCGGCCCGCGGCCCACGCCCGATGCGACGAGCCTGGCGGCCTTCCCCGGTCGTGGACGCTGGCGCACGCAATGGCTGGAGTTGTACGGCGCGCCGGAGGAGAACCCGGCGTTTTGGAACGGCATCTCGGCCAACGCTTTCCTTGCCGATCTCTCCGGCCCGATCCAACTGCATCACGGCACGGCCGACGAGTCGGTGCCGCTGGCTGCCTCGCAGACGCTGTACGATGAGATGAAGGAGATGGCGCTGCCGGTGGAGTTTTACACCTACGAGGGGGGACAACCACAATCTGGCCGGCTTCTTCAGCACGGCAATGAAGCGCACGCTTGAGTTCTTCGACCGCTATCTCAAGTAACGCAGCGTTACGACGTATAGGCCCCGGCGTGCGCGCACGCCACGCGCCACGCGATGATGGTTGCGCTGTCGCGGCCCTGCGCCTGATGGATGCGGTTGAGCACGCGCTCAACGTTGGCGCTGAGGGAGAGTTGCCCGTCCTCGCCCTTTGCGGTGAGCGCGGCGGCCAGGGCCGCGCCCTCATCGTACAGCGAGCCGGGGCTTTCGAGCACGCCGTCGGTCACCAGCGCGATCACGTTCTCATCGCCGCGCAACTCGCGGAGGCCGGTGGAATAGCACGGCACCGGCAGGTCGAAGGTGTTCGTCTTCCCGATCCACTCGAAAAACTGGCGCTGGTTGAGGGCGTATTGCCCGAGGCGGGCCAGCTCGGGATGAAAGAGATAGGCCACGCAATCGCCGACCGAAAACCAGAACAGCACGTTATCCTTTTGCGCGGCGATGAGGCACGCCGTCTCGCCCTGGATTTGCTGGCATTGCTTGCGGAACGCCGGCGAGGTGAAGCCCGCCAGCAGCCGCCGGTGCAATTGATCGAAGGCGGTGGCCGCGGGCGAGGCCAACGCCTCGACCAGGCTGCCGTGTTCGGCGTCGAGCAGATTGAGCACCAGCATCGCGCTCTGGCCGGTGGTGTGCGCGTCGAGGATGGCCGTGAACGTCCACGCCCCATCGGCGGCCTGCCAGGCCAGCGCGGCATCCTCGTTGGCCCGCGCCCCGGCGCGCGAGTTGCCGCCGTAGCAACCGACCGTCACCGACCCGCATTGGGTCAGCGTCGGCGTATCGAGGTGCGGCGCGCGGCTGCCGAGCCAATCGAAGCGGTGGGTCATGGGCGAGGCAGCAGCGTGAAGACCAGCAGGCCGAGGCAGAGCAGCACAATCACCACTGCCGCGACGACGAGCCACACCTTCACCGGGTCGGTCGGTTTGTCGCCGGCCACCGCGCCCGTCTGTCCATTCACCAGCACGCGGTACAAGCGGTCGCCGTAGCGATACGTCCCGATCCACAACGGCAGCAGCACGAGCTTGTACAGCTCGCCGGTGAAGGCATCGGTCGTCACTTCGACGTTACGCATCGCCGCGCCGCCCCGCGCTACCCGATCGCGCACCTGCGGGCAGGCGCGCTTCACCATCACCTCGCGCGCGCGCAGCGAGGCATCGGCCAGCGAAAGATCGTACTGCGCCATCGGCCAGTCGGCCACATACTCCGGCTTGAAGTGGATGAGCTGCTTCAAATCGAAGGCCGCCAGCCTGGCGAGCAAATCGGGCGGCAGCGCACGCGAGGCCGGCTGCAATTGATCGGTGTCGGTCGAAGCTCATATCAAAATGTGGAGGGTGGAGCGTGGAGGGAAGGGTCCCGCTTCACCCGCCACGCTCCACTAATTTGCGCGCTGCCTCTAAATCAGCGGGCGTGTTCACGTTGAAGAACGACAGGTGTTGCGGGTCGAAGCGGTCGATCTCGGCCTCGTCCACAAAACGCACGCGCACGTCGGGGAAGAAGCTGATGATCCGCATCTTGCCCGCCTCCAGCGCGGCGCGAATCGGCCCGAGGCAGGCGCGCGCGTAGATGGCGCGGAACGGCTCGGCCTCCTTGCCGAGGCGCGGCACAATCGCATCGCCCTCCGGGATGAGGGCGATCAAATACTCGAGCAGCGGCCTGACGACGAAAGGCATATCGCACGCCACGCACAGGGTGTGCGGCTGCGACGAGTGATAGAGCGCGGTATAGATTCCGCCCAGCGCGCCTTTGTCGGGCAGCACATCGGCGAACGCCGGCAGGCCGAGGTAGGCGTAGTGCGCGGGCTGGTTGGTGATGAGGATCGTTTCGGTGCCGAGGCCGCGCACCTGGTCGAGGATGTCTTCGATGAGGGGCTTGCCCAGCAGGCGCACGAACGACTTATCCGTGCCCATGCGCGAGCTTTTCCCCCCGGCGAGGATGGCAACCGTCAGCGGCTCAGACATGGGCCGGATTATATCGGAGAGGGATGGCCTGTCGGGGGCCAAATCGGTTTGAAGACGCTATCCGACGAAAACTCCCTCGCCCATTCTCCGTTCTCCCCATTGCCCTCCCACGCGCAGCGGGTAAACTTGCGGCATGGCCCCCGCCGTGCTGACGTCCCAATACGAACTCGGCCGCTTCTACGATGAGATGTTCGCGGCCCCGGCTCAGCCGCGCGCGCATTACGGTGTGCTGCAAGATTATCTGCGCGGCATGACGGCCGAGTCGTTCGCCCAGCGCCGCCGCATGGCCGATGCGGCCTTCCTCGCGCAGGGCATCACCTTCACGGTGTATGGGCAGGCGGAGGGCCTCGAGCGCATCTTCCCCTTCGACCTCGTGCCGCGCATCATCCCGCAGGCCGAATGGCAGATGCTCGAGCGCGGCCTCATCCAGCGCGTCACCGCCCTCAATCACTTTCTGCACGACCTGTATCACGAGCAGCGTATCCTGCGCGCGCAGATCATCCCGAAGGAACTGGCCCTCAGCGCCACCCACTTCCGGCGCGAGATGGTGGGCCTCAATCCGCCGAAGGGCGTCTATGCCCACATCGTCGGCACCGACATCGTGCGCGGCGACGACGGCGCGTATTACGTGCTGGAGGACAACCTGCGCTCGCCGTCGGGCGTGAGCTACATGCTCGAAAACCGGCAGGTGATGAAGCGCACCTTCGCCGAGCTGTTCGCCCGTTACGGGGTCTTGCCCATCGAGCATTACCCGCAGGAACTGCTCAACACGCTGCGCTCGGTCGCGCCGCACGGCTACTCGGATGCGACCGTGGTGCTGCTCACGCCCGGCCAGCACAACTCGGCCTACTTCGAGCACACCTTCCTCGCGCGGCAGATGGGCATCGAGATAGTCGAGGGCCGCGACCTGGTGGCGCACAACAACAAGATCTACATGCGCACCACGCGCGGCCTCAAGCTGGTGGATGTGATCTATCGCCGGATTGACGATGACTTCCTCGACCCGCTGGCCTTTCGCAAAGACAGCGTGCTGGGAGTGGCCGGCCTGCTCAACGCCTACCGCGCCGGCAACGTCACCCTGGCCAACGCCATCGGCACCGGCGTGGCCGACGACAAGGCCGTGTACGCCTTCGTGCCCGAGATGATCCGCTACTACCTCGGCGAGGATCCGATCCTCAACAACGTGCCCACATATCTGGGAATGCGGGACTCGGAGCGCGATCACATCCTGGCCAACCTCGACCAGCTCGTGGTGAAGGCGGTGAACGAGAGCGGGGGCTACGGCATGCTCGTCGGCCCGCATGCCTCGCAGGCCGAGCGCGAGGCGTTCCGCGAGCGGATCGCCCATAACCCGCGCAACTACATCGCCCAGCCCACCCTCGCCCTCAGCCGGCATCCCACGCTGCTCGAGGACGAGCTGTACGGTTGCCACATTGACCTGCGCCCGTACATCCTTTACGGCGAGAAGGTCGTGCTCGTGCCCGGCGGCCTGACGCGCGTGGCGCTGCGCAAAGGCTCGCTCGTCGTCAACTCCTCGCAGGGAGGCGGGAGCAAGGACACGTGGGTGTTGAGGGAATAAGTGTGGAGGGAAGAGGGAAGAGGGAGGAGGGAGGAGGGAGACGTATGGCAACGATAAAGGACTATCGCGAGTTGCGGGTGTATCAAGTGGCGTTTGAAGCTGCCATCGAGGTATATGAATTGACGAAGACGTTTCCCATTGAAGAACGCTACAGCCTGACCGATCAAATCCGGCGGGCATCACGTTCTGTGTGCGCCAACATTGCCGAAGCCTGGCGCAAGCGGCGCTATCCGCAGCATTTCGTCAGCAAGCTCAGCGACGCCGACGCCGAAGCGGCTGAAACAATCGTCTGGCTCGACTTTGCCTTGCGTTTCAACTTCCTTTCGCCCGAACGGCATCAGGAATTGCAGGGCCGCTACAACCAAATCTGTGCTCAACTCACAGTCATGATGTCGAGCCCTGGGCAGTGGGCCTATAAATCATCCTCACGTTCATAATCCCTCCACCCTCTTCCCTCCACCCTCCTCATGCTTTCCAGAGTCGCCGAATCCCTCTTCTGGCTGGCCCGCTACATCGAACGGGCGGAGGACATCACGCGCTTGCTGGCCGTCAACTTCAACGCGCTACTCGACGTGCATCCGCTGGCGGCGCAACGCGGCTGGCAGCCGGTGGTGGCGATGACGGGCGACGAGGCGCTGTTCGCCGAAGTCTACGGCGCAGCTGACGCGCAGCACGCGATTGAGTTCCTGTTGTGGCATCCCCTCAACCCCAACGCCGTCACCGCCTGCATCACCCGCGCCCGCGAGAACGCGCGCGGCGTGCGCGAGCAGATCAGCAGCGAGATGTGGGAGCAGCTCAACCGGCTGTATTTCCTGGTGAAGGACGCCGACCGCGCGGCGGTGCTGCGCAGCCCCAACGAGTTCTTTCAACAGGTGCGCGACGGCTCGCAGGCCTTTCAGGGCATCACGCTGGCGACGATGACGCACAGCGAGCCGTACGAATTCATCCGCCTCGGCACGCACCTCGAGCGGGCCGACAAGACCGTGCGCATCCTCGACGCCAGGTACGGCGATGTGCGCGGGCTGGCCGACTCGTCGGCGGATGCGGCGTTGCAACTCATCGCCCTGCTGCGCTCGTGCAGCGCCTTCGAGCCGTTCCGCCGCGCGCAGGGCTACAGCCTGCAAGCCGACCGGGTGATGGAGTTCCTGCTGCTCAATCGCGAGTTCCCGCGCGCCGTATTGTTCTGCGTCAACCGCAGCCTGCAATCGCTGGAGATGCTGGGCGAAACCCCGAGCCAACCGAAGGTGGAGCATCCGCGCCGCGTGCTGGGCCGGTTGAGCGCCGACCTTGAATATCTGGCCATCACGGAAGTGCTGGGTGATGAAATGGGTAAATTCCTCGACGGGCTCTTGTTGCGCCTCAACGCCGCCGGTGATAGCATCGTGCGCACGTACTTCAACACCAGCGTCATCCTGCCGGACGAGCGACCACGACAACAACAGCAACAACAACAGTGAGGAATGAGAAGGGAGAAGAGAGGAGAGAGGAGGGTTTCATCCTCCCTCGTCCCTCCTCCCTCTTTCGCACGTATGCACCTGCGCATCGAGCACACCACCACCTTTACCTACGATCACCCCATCAGCGAGGCGTATACCGAGATGCGGTTGAAGCCGCTGGACGGGGATGGGCAGCGGTGCTCGCACTTCACCCTGCTGACCGAGCCGCGCGACGAAGTGCTGCAATACACCGACCGCTTCGGCAACGACGTGCGCCACTTCGACGTCATCCAGCCGCACACCAAACTGATGGTGGCGGCGGTGAGCGAAGTGCAAACGCCCGACGCCTTCGCGCCCGACGGGGCGCCGCTCTCCCCGCTCGATGAGTTCGACTACTTGATGGCGACGACGTACGCCCCGCTCAGCGGCGATCTGGCGCAGTTCGCCGCCGCGCGCGCGGTCAGCGGCGACCCGGGGGCCACGGCGCTCGCCCTGACGCACGCGCTGTTCGACTCGCTCAAATACGAAAAGGGCGCGACCGACGTGTACACGACGGCCGACAAAGCCCTCGCGCTTGGGCGCGGCGTGTGCCAGGATTTCGCCCACATCCTGCTGGCCGCGTGCCGCAGCCAGGGCATCCCGGCGCGCTACGTCAGCGGCTATCTGTACAACAACGGCCGCACCGCCGCCTCGCACGCCTGGGTGGATGTGTACGTGGCCGGGCGCGGCTGGCTGTCGCTCGACCCGACGCATAACACGCTGCAAACAAACCATTACGTGCGCGTGGCCGTTGGCCGCGACTACGCCGACGTGCCCCCCACGCGCGGCATCTTCAAGGGCAATGCCAAAGAGAAGATGGAGGTGGAAGTGAAAGTGACGGCAACGTGAAGCAGGGCATGTGCAAAGTCCAAGCGATGCCGACGTTTCGCCCTCACCCCTGCCCTCTCCCGCTGGGAGAGGGAGTGATTCGCACCAGTGGAACGCCACTCCCAATCGTCAGGGCCGGCTCCCCTTCTCCCAGCGGGAGAAGGGGCCGGGGGATGAGGGCGGACTCGGCGACTTTGCACACGCCCTGCGCCTCCCGCCTCTCAACGCTATACTTCCCGGCATGTACGCCGAGATCGCCGTCAACGTCGCCCACCTGAGCGGCACGTTTCACTACGAAATCCCCCGCGACCTTGAAAAACAGTTGCGGGCCGGCCACCTCGTCACCGTGCCGTTCAGCGGGCGCGAGGCGCAGGGCGTCGTCGTCGCGTTGAGCGATGAGTCGCCCGTCGACGGCGTTCCCAGGGAACGCGTCAAGCCCGTCATCGGTCTCGTTGATCCCGAGCCGGCCCTCACCCGCGCGCAGCTCGACCTCGCCTATTGGATCGCGCACACCTACCTCGTCTCACTCATCGACGCGCTCACCCTCATGCTGCCGCCCGGCCTGAGCAAACAGGCCGAGGTGGTGTATTCGCTCGTGGACGGCGAGCTTGCAGCGGACGCTCCAGCGACGACCGCTAAAGCGGCCACTACCAACAATCTCCAGTCATCGCTTCTCAATCTTCTGAAAGAACGCGGCGCCCTTCGTTCGCGCCAGCTCGACCGGGCGTTTCCGAAGCAGAAGTGGCGGCCGGTCGCCGAAGCGCTCGTGCGGCGCGGCGTGCTGAGCAAGCACAGCCGCTTGGAGCCGCCCTCGGTGCATGCCAAGCAAGTGAAGACCGCGCGCCTCATCGCCAGCGTGCCGCAGCTCGAGGCGGTGCGCGGCTCGCTCTCGCGCTCGGCAGCCAAGGCCAAACGTTTGCAAGCCGCGCTCGATTTTCTGGGCCGTGAGGCTAAGCCGGTGGAGGTGCCGTGGGTGTACGCGGCCTCGGGCTGCGACCTGCAGGACCTGCGCGACCTGGCCGAGATGGAACTCGTTGACCTGGGCGAGGCCGAGGTGTGGCGCGACCCGCTGGCCGGCAAGGAGTTCGTGCCCGACAGCGCCCCGCCGCTCACCGACGATCAACAGCGTGTGTGGGACGCCGTGCGCTCCTCCCTCCACTCCCCCCCTTCCACAATTTTGCTGCACGGCGTCACCGGCTCGGGCAAGA
This sequence comes from uncultured Anaerolineales bacterium, assembly GCA_964608265.1. Classification (GTDB taxonomy): domain Bacteria; phylum Chloroflexota; class Anaerolineae; order Anaerolineales; family UBA6663; genus JANWXR01. The sequence continues at coordinate 54,858 of CAZSNP010000002.1, forward strand.
CCGAAATTTATCTGCGGGCGCTGGAGGAAGCGCTGAAGCAGGGCAAGCGCGCGCTGGTGCTTGTGCCCGAGATCGCGCTCACGCCGCAGACGGTGCGCCGGTTCGCCGCGCGCTTCCCCGGCCGCGTGGCGGTGTGGCACAGTGAACTCGGCGAGGGCGAGCGTTACGACACCTGGCGGCGCGCGCGTTCGGGATTGGTGGACATCGTCATCGGCGCGCGCAGCGCGTTGTTCGCGCCGCTGCCCGACCTCGGCGTGATCGTGCTGGACGAGGAGCACGACGAGGCCTACAAGCAGGATCCGCCGCAGAGCGTGCCCTATCACGCGCGCGAGGCGGCGATTGAGTATGCCGGGCAGCTCGGCGCGGTGTGCCTGCTCGGCTCGGCCACGCCGGATGTGGTGACGTTCCATCGCGCGCGGCGCGGCGCGTACACCTTGCTCGAACTGCCGCTGCGCATCATGGGCCACGCGCGCAAACTCGAGGAGCAGGCCGAACGGTTCCACGTCGCCTCGCGCTATCACTCGCTCAGCGCCGAGACGCAGACGATCGATCTGCCGCCGGTCGAGATCGCCGACATGCGACACGAGTTGCGCATGGGCAACACCACGATGTTCAGCCGCAAGCTGCGCGACTATCTCGAAAACGCCATCGCGCAGAACGAGCAGGCCATCCTGTTCCTCAACCGGCGCGGCACTTCGACGTTTGTGTTCTGTCGCGATTGCGGCGAGGCGCTCAAGTGCCCGAACTGCGACACCACCCTCACCCATCACGGCTCGGCGCAACAACTGACCTGCCACCACTGCGGCCATCGCCAGCCGCAGCCGGAGCGTTGCCCGAACTGCCACAGCCCGCGCGTGAAGTTTTTTGGATTGGGCACCGAGAAGCTGGCCGAGGCGGTGACGGCGGAGTTCCCCGGCGCGACGGTGCTGCGCTGGGATCGCGATGCCACGCGGACGAAGGGCGCGCACGAACTCATCCTGCGCACGTTCAGCACGCAACAGGCCAACGTCCTCGTCGGCACGCAGATGATTGCCAAGGGCCTCGATCTGCCGCTGGTGACGCTGGTGGGCGTGATCTCGGCGGATGTCGGGCTCGGGCTGCCCGATTACCGCGCCACCGAGCGGACGTTTCAATTGCTGACGCAGGTGGCCGGGCGCGCGGGCCGCGGCCTGCTGGGTGGCCGGGTGGTGTTGCAGACCTATCAGCCGGAGCATTACGTGATTCAGGCTGCGTCACAGCACGATTACGCCGGCTTCTACCAGCGCGAGATCGCCTACCGCAAAGACCTCGGCCTGCCGCCCTTCCGGCGCGTGATGCGGCTGCTCTATCGCCACGCCGATTACTCGCGGGCCGAGGCCGAGGCCAACGTCGTGGCGGCGCAACTGCGGCTGCGGGTGAAGGATGGCAAGCTGCTGAACACCGACGTCGCCGGCCCGGCCCCGGCCTTTTTCGGCAAGCTGGCCGGTGAGCATCGCTGGCAGATTATCGTGCGCGGCCCCGACCCGGCCGCCCTGGCGCGCGGGCTGCAACTCAAAGGCTGGGTGGTGGATGTGGATCCGTTGAGCACGCTGTAATGCGCCTCGTCTTCACCTTCATCGGTGGGAGCGGGGAGCCGTTGTTCCACAAGCGCGCGGCGGAATGGATCGCTCAGGCCAGGGCGCTCGGCGCCCGGATGGAGCCGATCACCAACGGCACGCTGCTGGCCGAGCAGACGGTGCGCGAGCTGGTGGAGGCCCGCCTCGATCCGTGGTGGGCGTCCATTGACGGCGCCACCCCCCGGTTGAGGCCGCATTGCCCGCGACAGCCCATAACCCGGGCCGAGCGGCGAACGTTCGTGATCGCGCGAGAGGAACCATCCCAACCGTTCCCATCTTCTCCTCACATCGTCTCGGATTTACCATAGATTTACGGATTTCAGCAGCACGCTTTCAAAATACAATTGCGACGTTGGCGCAGGTCGGTATAGGAGTCAGTATCCGTCTTCAGCTAACTCAGGCATCGGGCCTGTGTTTCCGTACTCGGAGGACACTATGCAGATACAACCAAGGATCATCCGTTTATGGGCCGTCATCGGCGCCGCCCTGCTGGGCATGGTGCTGGCCGGCTGCGTGGTCGCTGCCTTCTCGCTGCCGGCCGGGGAGGTGGGCCACAGCTCGGCTGCAGAGATGCTAAATGATGAGGAGCCCGATGTCGTCGTCTACAACAATGTGCGCTACGTCGTCTTTGCCGGTGAGGAAACTTCGGGCGGCGACTACGAGCTTTTCATTCGCGGCTTTGACCTGAACAACAATCCGGTCACACCCCTTACGCGATTGACGAACAATTCAGGCTCCGACTATTCAGCGCGGATTGCGTCCGGGGAGAACGGCTTTCTGTATGTCGCCTGGGCCTACGTCTTGGGCGGGAATCGGACGGTCTGGTGGCTCAAGGTGCGCGCCAGCGACCTGGCGATTGTGGCCGGCCCGAGTCTGCTCTCAGGGGCATTTACTTCTCTGGACAACGTGCAAATCGCCTATTCGCCCTTCTACTCCACAACGGCCGTGGTGTGGGCGTCGGGCAACCCCACCCTCACGATTTACTACAACCGGGTGGTGACCGACACCAACGTGGGCACGCCGCTGATCGTATCGCAGGGCACCGGCTGCGCGGGCGCGGCCTTCACCCAATACGAGCCGCGTATGACGCGCACTTACCCCAACGGCACGTTCACACAAATCGCCTGGATTGGTCGCAAAGATTCGAGTGGCACAGCCGATGGCGTGTACTGGCGTGAGATTGACAATGAATTCGGGACAGCCTTTACGAACTGTCTTGAGCCCTCGTTTGGCACCGGATTTACCGGCGGCCAGGAGCACGACGTCGAGATCAGCGTTAATCGTTTTTTTGGCAAGAGTTTTGTCACCTGGTCACGGGATACCGGTGGAGGCCAGTACGACGTCATCATGCGCCCGATCAATGCCATTACGGGCAGTCTGTGCAGCGCATACCTGGTGTCGAATAGCAACCCGAATGTTGACGAGATTGATCCCAGCATCGGGGCCGGGCGTGTAATGAGCGACTGGGTTCACCTGGCCTGGGAGAGCACCGGCGCGGCGAACGCCATCAACTACGAGCTGATTGACGCCTCGGTTTGCGCCGCGACACCAGTCAGCGTCAGTGGCGTACTGACCCTCAGCACGACCCCCTTGACCTCAACGGACGATGTGGATAAACCGCAATTGAGCGTATACCCCGATCTCAGCTCCAGCGCGCTGAATTTGAACGCCGCCACCCTGACGGCTGAGCAGCTACAGTTCTTGACGGCCACCGGACAGGTGAGGCCGGAGCAGGCCCAGGCTGCCCTGGCCGATGGGACGATCACGGCTCAGGAGGCTTACGCAATGGCCTTCGGCCCTCGGCCCAACGCGCAGGCGGCGGCTCTGCCCGCGCCGCCCACTGGAGAGGACAGCGGTGTGGCCGCGCCCCCCGAATTCATCCTGCCTGATTGCGCCGCGGAGCCGTATAACGACAAATGCCAGGCGGCGGCCCGGCGATTATCAGCCGGTGCGGGGGTTTCGCCTCAGGCGACCTGCGGCCCCAACGCCGTCGACCACGTCGCGGTCAGCTTTCTCGATGACACCAACAACCGGATGTATGGGTGGTTGTTTGCCGCCGGCGATGTGGACATCGGCTTCGGGTGCGGCACAGGGGCGTACTTGCTCGGAGGGCGGTTCGCATACCTGGCACGCCAGGATACGACACTGGCGGATTACGCCGACAGTTATCGTGTCTTGGTGGATCCATTGGGCTTTGCGACGTTTGTGTGGGCGGGCCTGGATTCAGGCGCCCCAGCCAACGATGAGGTGTATCTTGTCACCTCCAAGATACCGGTCTTTCTCCCCGTAGTTCGGCGTTAGCGTCTGCACACTGCATCGCGTATCAACATACCGGGCCTCCAGCGAGAGGCCCGGTGTCTTTTACGCCGAGGCCCCGCCGTACGCGCGCAGGCCGCGGCGCCAGACGAAGCGCGCGATGAGGAACAGCGCCACGGTCAACGCCGCCGCGCCAGCTAACGTTTGTGGGGTGAGGCGATTGGTCAGCGCTTCGGCGGGGACGGTGACGGCGAAGGCCACCGGCACGAGGAAGGTCAGCCCGGCCCGCATCCAGTCGGGATAGAGCGTGACGGGATAGCGCCCCGCCGCGAACACGCCCTCGAACAGGTTGACCATCTCATCCACGCGGATGAACCAGAACGCCACCGAGGTCAGCATCAGCCCGCCGAGCAGCAGCGCGGCTGCGAAGGCCAGCGCCTGCAACAGCCCGACCGCGCCCTGCAACTCGGGATAGACGGCCTGCATCCGGCCCACAAACGCCGCGCCGTAGTTCTGCAGCAGCGCGGCCACATCGCTGGCCGGGTCGCCGAGGCCGGCCATGCCGAAGTCGAGCACGCCGCACAGTTCAGCGTTCGCATCCACCAGCAAATGCTCCGACCACAGATCGCCGTGGATGAGGCGCGGCTCGGCCTCGATATTGCGCGGGTCGCCGAGCATCGAGTCGAACAGGTGCGTCGCCCAATCGCGTTGCTGCAGCATCAGCAGCGGATAGAGGTGCTGCCCGGCCTCGCGCCGCAACTGCGTCTGCGCGGCGTGCGTCACCGGCGCGCGGGTGGGCGGGAGGCCGTCGGCGGGCGTGGTGTGCAGCGCGTGCAGGAAGCGGCCCAACTGCTCGGCGAGCCGCTGTTGCGCGGACTCGGACAGCGTGCGCGGCAGATCGTTGCGCAGCGCCTGGCCGGCGATGAGGCGATAGGTCATGAAATCCGGCCCGCGCCGGTCGGGCGCCGGGATGGAGACCGGGACGCGCGGTTGAAGCCGGTCGAGGATCAGCAGCTCGTCTTGCAGGATGCGGGCGCGGCGTTCGTCTTTGGCGAAGCGGAAGACGCGCTCACCGCAGAAGACGACGTCGTTCATCAGGCCCTCGCCGTTGAAGCGCGCTGAGGTCAGATCGGCGTCGGGGGCGAGGGCCCGAATTCGGTTTTCGTACTGAGCGATGAAAGGGTGCATGTCAGTTTTCACTCGGCTGGCTAAACGCAAACACGACAGGCCGGTGAGCCTGCGGAGCCGATGAAAACCGGGCTACACGGTCAGGCGCGGGCCGGCGAGGACGGGAGGTTGGCAGCGGAGCAACGGATATCGGCACTATTCGCTCACCGTGTGCACGCACGGGAATCCGGTAAAGACCGGCGCGGTCTTCGAGACCGCATCGGTCTGCCCGGCCGCAGCCGGTCTCCGGCAAGGTTGTTTTACAATCCGCTCCATTCGCATGGAATGAAGCCGCGCGCGACGGGCGGCATCTAATCCCCAGGCCACTCTGCTCGCCCCTTTACTGCGTCGTTTGCTCCTCATCCCGCTGGTACCGTGGCCAACCGCCTCCAACTCGATGTGCGCAGCCTCGGCCTCAACTTCCGCCCGCCCGCCAATGCCGGCGTGCTGCCCGACGGCCGCAACTGGGTGTGGTTCATCGCCTTCTTCGGCACGCCCAAGCGGGTGTGGACGGAGATGGGCAGTTCGATTTCGACGCCGCTCGACATCCCGCTGGAAGCGGCGCGGTTGCTGGCCGTTGACCCCGACGCGGTAGCGTATATCCGCGGGCGTTCCCTCCCCCAACCCGACGGGTTCGCCAAATTACTCTGTCAGGCCTGGCGGGCCGATGGGTTGAAGGCCTGGGAGGTCACTCTCATGCACGAGTTGGATTTGTACGGGGTGCGGCCGCCCCTCATCAGCGGCGGCGCGCTGCCACCCGAGCGCGAACGCCTTCAGCGTGCGAAGAGGCGCTCAGCGTGACCGTGATCCATCCCACAAAAAAAGTGGAGGCCTCAATGAAGCCTCCACTTTTTGAGTCACCCCGCGGGCGTCAGCTCGTCAGTTGCGGTTGATCACTCATGGCCGGCGGCGCGGCCGGGGCGGAGGGCGCTGGCGTGTTGAAGTAGGGCCGCGTGCCGAAGCGCGTGAGCACCACCGCGCCTAACCCGATGCAGGCGACGACGAGCCAGGCCAGGAAGCTGAAGAGCCCGCCCACGCCGGGGAATAGGTTGATGCCGTTCACCAACAGCGTGATGATGAAGGTGCCGAGCGCCGCCGACACCACCGGGCTGAGGAGCGGCCACTTGAGCGCCGACGCCAGCCGGTCGCCGAAGAGGATGCCGAAGGCCAGCCAGCCGAAGAACAACGCCAGCGCGTACACCAGCAAACCGATCAGGCTGAACGGCGCCAGACAGATTGTGAGGGCGACGACGACGGCCACGATGGGCACGGCCAGCAGCGTCAGCAGCCCGACGCCGCCCGACAGCATGGGCGCCGAGCCGATGGCGGCGGTGACGCGCGTCGTCTGATCCGGCAGGAAGAGCATCGTCACCACGGCCAGCAGCCCGGCGACCAGCGCCAACCCGAACGACGTGAACACCCCCCACACCAGCGACACCGCGTAATCGAACGGGCCGTAACGCACCGACGGCACTTCGACAAAATCGGGCGCCGGGATGGGCACCGGCAGGCCGTCGAAATTGAAGTCACCCTCGAAGCCGGTGGTCTCGCTGCCCTGCACCTCGTAGCCTTCCTCCGTGCTCACCGAGCCACCCGTGCGCACCAGGTTGCCCTCGACGACGGAGGTGGCCTGCAAATCGAGTGAGCCGCCAAAGGTGACGACATTCCCTTTGACCGTGCCGGCCAGGGTGACGTTGCCGCCCATCATGGTCAGGTCGCCGGTGACGACGGCCCCCGCCTCGATGGTCGTATTGCCGCCGAAGATGGTCAGGTCGCCGGTGACGGTCTGACCACTCTTGATAACGTTGTTGCCGCCCCAGATGGTGCGGTCGGCCAGGCCGCTGGCGAAAGCGGTCGAGGCCCCGGTTGCCCACAGCAGCCCCATTGCAAAAATCAGAACGAGTAGCTTCTTCATGACATCAATCCTTGCAGCGCCAACCGGCGCATGAGATAGAACCAGGCCGCGACGATTACGATTGCCGCCCCGCCGCCCGCCCACGCTACCGGTGAGCCGAGGGCGTATTCACCCAGCGACCGGGCGATGGCGGTGAACGCGCCGGCCAGCGTTGCCGCCAGATTCGAGGCGGCCGTCGCGCTATTGAACATGGCTGCCGTGGTGGCCGGCTGGCCGATGACCTGCGCCAGAGTCCACACCATGCCCAGCCCGAGCGGCAGGATCAACATCGCGCCGCCCGCGACCCCGAGGCCCAATGCGAATACGCCCCACAACGGGCGCGGTTGCGACCGGCGTTGTTTGAGGCGCGCGTTGAAGCGCCCGATGAAGCCCGGCCGGGGGGCCACGACCGGCGCACCGCTGAAGATGGCCGCGACGCGGGCCAACGCCTCGCGCCGGGTCGCGCATTCGGCGCACTCAGCGAGATGGGCGTCCAGCTCCCGTTGTTGCGTCGCCAGCAATTCACCATCCAGCGCCAATTGCATCCACTCGAAGTAGGGCTTATGCATCGTCATCGCTTCATTCCCTCGACGGCCAGCGCGGGGCGTACCGGAACTGAGTTCAGCTTGGGGGTGCTGGCCGTCAACATCTCGGCTACGGCGCCGCGCGCCCGGTGCAGCCGGCTCTTCACCGCACTCACGGTGGCCCCGGTCGTTTCGGCAATCTCCTCATACGACAGGTCGTACCAATAACGCATCACAATCACGCCTCGATCTTCGGGCGAGAGTTTTGAGAGGTGGCCCTGGATGACCCTGGCCTGCTCGCGGCGGCTGGCGGTCTCCTCCGGGCCGGCGGCCGGCTCGCGCAAGTTGGGGTGCGGCGGCAAGTCGTCATCGTCAATCGACAACCAGGTGACGCGGCGTTTGCGCAGCCGGTCGATGCAATGGTGGCTGGCAATGGAGAACAGCCACGTTTTGAAAGAGCGCGTGGGGTCGTAGCGGCGCAGTTGCGAATAGGCGCGCAGAAAAGCCTCCTGGGCAGCGTCTTCGGCTTCGTGCGCGTCGCCCAGCATGCGGTAGCACAGGTTGTAAACCGCGGTCTGATAGGTCTCGACCAGCGGTGTGAAGGCGGCCTCGTCACCCGCCCGGGCCCGGGCCAAATACTCTTGTTCAGTCACGCTTGCCTCGAGGGCCAGTCCGTCTCTACTGGCAACGGGTATTACGCATTATAAAACGGTCGGTTGCGCCACCCGCCCCCTGACCGCGCATCACATGGACTGCCGTTTGTCGTCCCGGTGCGCGGCCAGCAGGCGGAGCCTCGCCTTGAATGAGTTTGACGGCGAGGCGAGACGGGCCGGGGGTGAGGTCATAACCAACCAACGCAACCGTTGCAGTCGTGGCCGGCGAGTTGATTTGCGGTACAATCGCCGCGGGTTGGGATGGAGTCAATGGAAAAGCCGTATGTATTGGTGATTGACGATAGCCGCGAGACCGCGGATAGCATCGCCGAGATGCTGCGGCTCATCGGCTACCCGGCGCGCGTCGCCTACGGGCCACGGACGGCCATGAACGCCATCACCGCCCAGTTCCCCGGCGTCATCATGCTCGATATCCACATGCCCGGCGTCGACGGGATTGAAGTGTGCCGCTATCTGCGGCGCGACCCGCGCACCGTGCATGTGCCGGTGATTGCGATGTCGAGCGACCATCAGCCCGAGATCGTGGCGCGGGTGATGGCCGCCGGCGCGAACCTGTTCCTGGCCAAACCGATTGCGTTCGAGAAACTGGAGGCGGTGCTGACGAGCGTGCAGAAAGGCGTGGCCAGCGCATGAGCCCGACGCTGACGGCGGTCGTCATCGACGACAACCGCATGATTGCGAACAGCGTCGTCAAAATGCTGCAAATGCTGGGCTACGAAGCCCAGGTGGCGTACGGCGCGCTGCCGGCCATGCAATTGCTGGCGCAGGCCACACCCGATCTGGTGCTGGTGGATATCCACATGCAGGGCATTAACGGCGTGGAGGTCGTGCGCTACATCCGCCGCAACCAGCACACCGCCCGCGTCCCCATCGTCGCCATCTCCTCCGATACCCAGGGCGAGCTGGTGCATTCGATGAAGACCGCCGGGGCCAACGCCTTCTGCCCCAAGCCGATTGCGTTCGAGGCGCTCGAACAGGCCATCTCCGACGCCCGGCAAAACGTCACCCTCACCAAACCCCTCACCGGGCCGCTGCCGCCGGTGTGAGTGCAAAGCGTTGCGCGCTTTGCCCCCAACCCATTCCCCACCCAAGACCAATTGCCTCAGCAATTTGCTCGTGCTACACTGCGCGACACATGACCGCACAATTCGGAGCAACGGGCTGCCGTGCGTGTTAAGTTCTGGGGGGTGCGTGGCTCCATCCCTACCCCTCTCACCACCGAACAGTTGCGCGAGAAGCTCTTCCGGGCGCTCACCGGCGCGGCCGGTCTCGATTTATCGGACCCGGCGGCGGTGCAGGCTTACCTCGCCAATCTGCCGCCGGCGGTGAGCGGCGTCGTCGGCGGCAACACCACCTGCGTCGAAATCGAATCCGGCGCCGATACCCTCATCGTCGATTGCGGCTCGGGGATGCGAGCGCTCGGCCTGCAACTGATGGCCCGCGACTTCGGCAAGGGCAAGGGCACGGCGCACATCTTCCTCACCCACGCGCACTGGGATCATTTGCAGGGCTTCCCCTTCTTCCTGCCCGCCTACATCCCCGGCAACAAGCTCGTCTTCTACGCCGTCAATTTCAACCCGCAACACTACCTCGAGCATCAGCAGGTCGCGCCGATGTTCTTCCCGGTGCCGCCGAGCGTGATGGCGGCGGATAAGCAGTTCGTGCAATTGCGCGAAGGGCAGACGGTGCAGATCGGGCGCACGGCGATTTCAAGCCTGGCGCTGTACCATCCCGGCACCGCCTACGCCTATCGGTTTGACGACGGCGAGAGCGTCTTCGTCTTCGCCAGCGACGGCGAATACAAGTTGCTCACCGAGCCGAACCTGCGCCGCTACGTTGATTTCTACGCCAACGCCGACGCGCTCGTCTTCGACTCGCAGTTCTCGTTGCGGGATGTGTTCTTCAACCGCGCGGATTGGGGGCACAGCTCGGCCATCATCGGCGTGGATATCGCCGAGCGCGCGCGGGTGAAGCGGCTGGTCACCTTTCATCACGAGCCGACCCATAGCGACGAACAAATCTATCAAATCGCCGAGACGGCCCGCGAGTACGCGCAGGTCAACGAGATCGAGTTTCACACCGAGGTCATCGTCGGCACCGAAGGTCTGGAGCTGTTCCTCGGCGAGCCGCCCCGGCTGGAGATGATCGAGCAGCGCAACGGCTCAGCCTGGTCGCTGGCGTTGGCCGGGCATTTGAACCAGGTCTCCGCCGACGGCGCGCGCGCCCACCTCGAGACGATGTTGACCCAGGCCCCCGGCGGGCGCGTGCTGCTTGATCTGACCCTGTTGGCGACCGTGGACGCGCACGGGGTGAAGGGCATCCTCGACACGGCGCGGGCGCATCCGCACACGCGGCTGGCGGTGCTCGCCCCGGCCAAACACATCCGGCGCACCCTCGAACAGAGCGGGGTGACCGAGGCGCTGCACGTCTTCCGCAACCGGCAGCAGGCGCTGACGGCCCTCATCGGCCCCCGGCATCTGCGGTTGGCGTCCGAGACCATCGGCGGCGCGTATCAGATTCACGAGTTGTTGTTCGCCGATGAGGACGGTGTGGTGTACCTCGGCACCGATAAGGCGGATGAGTCCCCGGTGCTGGTGGAGGTCGTCGCCGGCTCGGCGGGCGACTCGACGCGCGAGTTGTTTCTGCAACGCGCCGCGGCCTGGCAGGGGCTGCGATACCCGTCGCTGTTGCCGGTGAAGACCATCGTTACGGATGAGGGCTGGGCGGCGGTGGTGTGCGCCAAACCCGAGGGCCGTTCGTTGCGCGAGTGGCGCGCGGCCAAACCGCCGTGGAAGGAGTTGTGGCTCACCGTCGAGCGGCTGTGTCACACGCTGGCCGCCCTGCACGCCGCCGGGTTGATCCATGGTGAACTCAGCCCCGAGCACATCGTCACCGATGAGCGCGGCATCCGCCTGGCGCGGACCTTGCTGTTCGAATATCCGCCGGGCTTCGGGCCGAGCAGTTACCGCGCCCCCGAGCAGTTGCGCGGCCAACCGCTTGCGGCGGCGAGCGACGTGTATTTGCTGGGCCTGATTCTGTACGAGGTCTTGCTCGGCGCGCCAGCCTTTGCCGCCGAGAGTGAGGAGCTGCGGCTGACGCTGCAACTCCACAGCCAACCGCAAAGCCCGCGCGCGCATTGGCCCGAAATCCCCGAGGAACTGGAGGCGCTGCTGTTGAAGATGCTGGCGCTCTCCCCGGCCGACCGGCACCCCTCCGGGCGCGAGGTCGCCGACACCATCGCCGTAATCTCCCGCAAAATCTTCCCCCGCCGCAGCACCGGCTTGTTGTCGTAGGATTTGAACCACAAAGAACACGAAGGTTACAGAGTCTATCTGTATCCCTCGTGCTCTTTGTGTTCTTTGTGGTTAGCCTTCCGGCCGGCCTTCTCCGATAGCCGACTGACGCCTACCCGCCCGCTGCAACGCTCGGGCGCGCAGCGCGTAATACCGAGCAGACCGTCTGACTCAACTGGAGGCACTATGTCTGCAATGTCACACGCCTGGCGGCACGAACTCCGCCATTCACTGCGCCGCGCTTTCCGCCGCAACGGCCATCATCGCTCGCCGTTCGGCTGGCTGTTCTGGCTGCTCTTCCTGCCCTTCCGGCTGGTCTTCGGATTGGTCGGCTTCATCATCGGGCTGGTCGGGCGGCTGGTGGCGTTCATCCTCGGCGCGGTATTCGTCGTCGTCGGCGTGCTCGTCAGCCTGACCATCGTCGGGGCCATCATCGGCATCCCACTCGCATTGATCGGGTTGGTGATGATGGTCAAGGCGATCTTCTGATCGGCGATCTTCTGATCGGCGATCTTCTGAGCAAAACGTGATGCGTGAAACGTGAGACTCGGTTGTGGCGAAGTTTCGACCATTGACCGAGTCAATGAACGACCACGCATCACGTTTCACGTTTCACGTTTTACGCATCACGCATCTCAAACCATGATTGGTTCTTCATAGACTCCGAACGCTTCCTTCATCACCCCCACCATCTCGCCAAGCGTGCAGTAGGCGCGCACGCAGTCGAGGAGGTAGGGCATGGTGTTCTCGGTGCCCGCGCACGCCAGCCGCAGCCGGTCGAGCGTTTGGCCGGCGCGGCCATTGTCGCGCGTCGCGCGTAACGCCCGCAGGCGCTCGATCTGGCGCGCCTCGCCCCGCGGGTCCATCTCCAGAATCGGGATCGCAATCGGCGCGTCATCCACGTGCTCGTTCACGCCGACGATGGTGCGCGTGTGCTCATCAATCTCACGCTGATAGACGTACGCGGCATCGGCGATCTCCTGCTGGAAGAAGCCCTTTTCAATCGCCGGGATGACGCCGCCCAATGCCTCGATGCGGCGGAAGTAGTCGCGGGCCTTGGCTTCAATTTGATTGGTGAGGGCCTCGACGAAGAAGCTGCCGCCGAGCGGGTCCACCGTGTTGGCCGCGCCGCTTTCCGCCGCGATGATCTGTTGCGTGCGGAGCGCGATGGTCACCGCCTTCTCGCTGGGCAGGGCGAGCGCCTCATCCATTGAATTGGTGTGCAGACTCTGCGTGCCGCCGAGCACCGCGGCCAGCGCCTGAATGGCGACCCGCACGATGTTGTTCTCCGGCTGCTGCGCGGTGAGCGACACCCCGGCGGTCTGCGTGTGGAAGCGCATCAGCCAGCTGCGCGGGTCACGCGCGCCGAAGGTCTCGCGCATCTCGGTGGCCCAGATGCGGCGCGCGGCGCGATACTTGGCGATCTCCTCGAAGAAGTCGTTGTGAGCGTTGAAGAAGAAGCTGATGCGCGGCGCGAAGTCGTCCACGCTCAGCCCGCGCGCGATGCCCCAGCGCACGTACTCGAGGCCGTCAGCCAGCGTGAAGGCCAGCTCCTGCGCGGCGGTGCTGCCCGCCTCGCGGATGTGATAGCCCGAGACCGAGATCGGGTTCCACTGCGGCACGTGCTGCGCGCCGAACTCCAGCGTATCCACCACCAGCCGCATCGAGGGCGCGGGCGGGAAGATGTATTCCTTCTGCGCGATGTATTCCTTGAGGATGTCGTTCTGTGTGGTGCCGCGCAACTGGTCGAAGCGCACGCCCTGCTTTTCGGCCACGGCCAGGTACATGGCCCAGATGATGCTGGCCGGCGAGTTGATCGTCATCGAGGTGGAGACTTTTTCGAGCGGGATGCCGTCGAGCAGGATCTCCATATCCTGCAACGAGCTGATGGCGACGCCGCACTTGCCGAACTCGCCCAGGGCTTCCGGCGCGTCGGTGTCGTAGCCCATGAGGGTGGCGAGGTCGAAGGCGATGCTCAGCCCGCCGCCCCCCTGCTCGAGCAGATATTTGAAACGGGCGTTGCTCTCCTCCGCCGAGCCGAAGCCGGCGAACATCCGCATCGTCCACAATCGGCCGCGGTGGCCGCTGGCGTGTACCCCGCGCGTGAACGGGTACTCGCCCGGGAAGCCGAGGTCGCGCGCGTAATCCATCTCAGCCACGTCGAGCGGGGTGTACAGCCGGTTCACTTCTTCCGACGAAGTGGTGATGAAACGCTCGGCGCGCTCGGGCAGGCGGGCCAGCGTCTGGCGCAGGGTGCCGTCTTCCCACTGTGCGTGTGCGGCGCGGAGGGCGGCGAGTTTTTGTTCGTTGAACATACGGAGGCCTCCAGGATATGTGTGCCTTCTGAAATTCGACCTCGTTCGCGAGGATTATACCGGCTGGGAGATCTTCAGCGAATGAGTCGCGGATGGCCGACAACGGATTGCTTTCGGCGAAGCGGATGGAAACGGATGCTGTTGCTCACCGAAAGGGAATCTACCTTCACGCGGCCATCCGCTGGTATCTGCGTATCCATCTCGGGCAGCATCCGTTGACGATCGGTTACGGCCTCATCCCCCACTCTTTCATCCGCGCCCGCGCCGGCCCCCAGTTCGTGTGTTGCCTGAGCGCCTCGCGCAGATCGGCCTCGGCCTGTTGCGTGTTGCCCAGCGCATAGTGCGCCCGCGCGCGCCAGTAGTAGCTCTCCTCGAGGCCGGGCTTGACGACGAGCGCCGTTGCCAGATCAATGATGTCTTGATGGCGGCCCGCGCCGAAGTAGGCGGCGTACATCTCGTGCTGATACCACAGCATCCGCCACGGCAGCGTGTTGTAGCCCCGCGCCTGATCGAACGCCGCCGCCGCTTCCTCATCGCGCCCGAGATAGTGCAGCGAGACCCCGGCGTTGTGCCAGGCGAAGGCCAGTTGTTCGGGATCGGTGAGCGTTTGCGTCTCGGACTGCGCGAGGCTGAGCGCGCGCAGGTGATTGCTTTGTTCATCCGCGTCCGCGCCGAGCAGCGCGAGCAGGTCGGCTTCGCGCTCGGCTGAGGCCAGCACGACGTACACGTAATTGAACGCGCGCCAATCCAGCGCCACGGCCTCATAGCCGCGCCGATAGTTCGGGCCTTTGAACGAGTCCTGGGTGATGAACTCGCGTTGCTCATCGTCGTAGCCGGTGACGAGAGAGTAATGCCCCTCCCAGCCCAGTCCCTCCTGTTCGTGCTCGGCCTCCAAAAACGCCCGCTCGAGGATGACCGGGAATCCGTTGGCCACCAGCACGCGCACCCGGTCGAGGTCGCCGCCGTAGCGGATGATGGCGCTCAATCCCACTTGCCGCGCGAAGGCCGCCAACTCGTGCGGGGTGACGTTGCGATCCTCAAAATCGGGTTTGATGACCGCCGCGACATCCTTCTGCCAGCGCACATCCACCCCGTTGCCATACCACTTTAGCGAGTCGGCCTCCGCGCCGCGCCAGCCCCAGAACACGAGCGCGGCGGTGAGCGTGGCCGGGCCGCAATTGTTGAACAGTTGTGGTTCGTAGCGCGCGCCGGTCAGCGTGACCGTGGGCGGCAGCACGATGGGTGTCGGGGTGGATGTTGGCGGAGGTGTCGGCGTTGCGGTGAAGATGGGATCGGTGGGCGCGGGGGATGGCGTGGCGGTGGAGGCGGCGATGATGAGGCTGGGTGGCGCGGCGCGGGTCGCGTTGAGCGTGGGCAGCACAGCGGCCTGCGGCGCGAGCGTATCGCGCACCCGTTCGATCAACAGCGCCACTCGCCATTCCAGCCGGTCGCGGACGAAGGGCATCTGCCAGAAGACCGCGCCCGCGGCGACGAGCAGCGCGAGCACAATCACGCAACCGAGCGCATCGGCGGCGCGCCGGCGGCGACGGGCCAGACGGGTTTGCATGCGGGCATCATCACCCACGCCGCGCGAAATGACAAGCCCGGCAGCGCGGGCCGGTTACGGGGTTGGGTTGGTCGCGCGCATGTGCTTGACCGATTGCCGGATCAGTTTCTTCAGCGTGGGCAGATGCACGTCGTCGAGGCGCTTGAGGTACAAACACGACTTGCCGCAGGCGTGCTTGCCCAGCTTCGCCAGCAGCGCCCCGTATTGCTCGAAGCCGGAGGTGATGTAGACCGTCAGGTTTTGTTTGCGTGGCGAGAAGCCGGTCAGCGGCCAGTCGCCCTCGCGCCCGCTGGCGTAAACGTAGTGATAGGCGCCAAAGCCGACGATGCTGCTGCCCCACATCTTCGGCTCGGCCTTCGTGACCTGCTTCATGATTTCCACCAGCTTGAAGCAATCAGCCCGTGTCTGCGCATCGGGGATGCGGTTGAGGAAGGCCTCGACGCTTTCGTCGGTGAGCTTGGTTTTTGGCTCGGCCATGGTGGTCTCCTTGGATCAGATGACGGTACGGGCGCGCCTGGGGCCGATCATACGAGGAATGGGCTACGGCGCGGGCGGCTCGATTTGCGAGAGGCGCGGCACTTGCAGGGTGAGTTGATACTGCTGCCCACCGGATTCGACGAGGGCGTAGATGTTTGTATTGATGATGCTCCACGCCAGCGCCAACGTCTCGCCTTCGATGGTGCGCCCGCCCACCGCCTCGGCCAGTGTGAAGCCGGCCTCGTCGTCGGGCCAGCGGAAGTCCGAGGGCCGAGTGCCGTCACCGGCGGGCATCGCCGTGAGGTAGCCGGTGGCCGGCACGAACTCCGCGCCGGTCGCGCCCGCTCCGCCGCCCACCGCACTCACCAGATCGTGAAACTTCGCCGGTGCGCCCTCGAAGTATTCCGACACGCTCTTGCTTTCGCTCACCAGATTCACGCGCAGCGTCGTCGTCCCCGCGTCGTACACGGTATCCACCGGCCCGTACAAACTCTGCCAGCCGAAGAAGCCGGCGTCGGAAAATTGCGTGAGCAGCCCCAGCATTTGCTCGCGGGTGAGTGTGCCTTCGTACACATGACGCTCGCGCGTGTTGATCCGGGTTCCGACCCACACAATCCGCCCATCGCCGTACACGCGCGCCACCGGGATGGCGTTTAGCACCCAATTCTGCGGCGCCATCCCGCCTGAGTAGTAGGCCTCGATGATGACGGCGTCCGGCGACTCATCCCATTCCAGCGCCGGTCGCGGCGGCGCAACCGTGCTGCACGCCAGCGCGGCCAGCACGAGAGTGATTATGACGAAAAGGATGTGGCGGTTGAGCATGCAGCCTCCGAATGAGCGATGCTTGCATGACGCGTTGTATAGGTCAGGGGTTCACGGAATTCCAGCGTTGGCTAGAGCCAACGCCTGTGAACAAAAGCGACACCTGCGAAGCGGGTTTCTCGTTGACCAGCCGTCCGTTTCCAGCGGATGGCTGGCATTACAGATCGGGAGCGAGGAAGTAAATTGGTTTTAGCGGTAGCCTATCTCTTGCTTCCTCGTCCAGCCTGTCGGAGTATTCTATCCACAGTTCAAATAAACGCTCAAGGTTGATCAATGTTACCTGCCGCGACTCTTGAGTTCGAGCAGCTTCCTCAGCATCTTTGGTGAAGCCTCCGACATTGACGAAGATACCAACGTCTTCACCTCCCAGCAAAGCCATGAATGACCGCAAATCCTGAACACGGATCGGGCTGGATTCACGCTTTACTTGAACCTTGATACGCGGTGGGCGTGTGCCCAATGGATCATTCCAGGCCAAGATGTCAATTCCGCCATCCTTTCCCGGCGGTGCAATCCAAGACACGTGGTAACCCATGGCTCGGAGTAATGCCGCCACAAGTTTCTGAAACTCAAAAGGATTCATGATGCGAAAGTATTGCTCGATTTCGTTCCACGCTTGTTCTTCCGCCTGTTCGAAGGTTATCGTAACTGTTTTTTCGTCATCACTCGCAACACCGTCTTCTCCGCCCACAGGGAGCTCGACCACGCGACTGGCCCGCCATGCCTGATAGAGTTTCACAGCAGCTCGATGAAAGCTCTCTGGAGTTTTGAACTTTTCGTATGCTTCTCGTCCTTGGTCAGTCACAACCCAACGACCTTTGTCTTTGAGCAACCATCCGGCCTTTACGTAGTCAATCGTCGCAAAGCGGACAATCTTTTCGAAACGCGAACCGGATTCGTATGATCCTTGTTCGTATTCGGACAATTCAACCTGCGATCGAAGCGCACCTAATGCGTCCTGTGCGCGCATTCCTTCCGGGTGAGCAAGAAGTATTTCAAAGAGCTTCCGCAGGAGTTCACCAGTTCGTTGTAGTGTTACTGCTGGCATTCATAATCTCCCACATGCGAAAAGGCTTAGCCCGCATCAACAGCAAATGACGACGACAATACGCTATCCCCTCAACGGCCCGGTGCCCGCCTTCGCGTTGGCCGGCGGGGGCGGCGGGGTGACGGGCAGGTGCAGGGTGAAGGTGCAGCCGGGGAAGTGCTGCTCGTCGTAGCCCGCGCTCTCCACCCAGATCTTGCCGCCGTGCGCGCGCGCCACGCCCTTCGCAATCGCCAAACCCAGCCCCGGCCCGCCGCCCTTGAACGCCACCTTGCTGCTCGAGTGCAGCGCCACCGCGCCGACCTGATAGAACTTCTCGAAGATCAAATCCTTGTGCTCGGCGTCGAGGCCGATGCCGGTGTCCTGCACCACGATCTCCGCGCCGGGCGCGTCCCCCTCCAGCGTGACGGGCCGCGTGCGAATGGTGATCGTACCGTCGTCGGGCGTGTATTTCACCGCGTTGATGATGAGGTGATACAACGCCTTTTGAATCAGCGTCGGGTCGGCGTTGATGATCGGCGTCAGGCCGGTGTGCTCGACGGTGAACGTCAGCTTGCGCGCGCCGGCCTCGGCCTCTTTCTGGATGCGGTTGACGATGTCGTTGACGACGCTTTTGAGCGGCACCGGCACCACGGAGAGCCGCAACCCCTCGCTGTCGATCCGGCTCACATCCAGCATCGTGTTGACGATCTCGTGCAGCCGCTCGGTGCCCTTGCTCAACCCGTCGAGCACCTCCATCAACATGCTGCTGGCGCGTACGCCGTTGTCGAGTTTCATCACGTTGATGTAGCCCTTCATCACCGTCAGCGGGGTGCGCAGTTCGTGCGCGGCCACCTGGATGAAATCGAGCTTGTTGCGGTCGAGCTGGGCGAGGACCTTGTTGGTGCGGCGCAAGTCCTCGATCGCCATCTGATCGTTTTGCCGCATGCGGTTGAGGGTGATGCGGATGATGTTGAGGGCCATGTGCGGGCTGCGGCTCAACATCGCCTCGAAATCGCTCTTGGCCATCTCGAGCACGTCCACCTCGGTCAGGGCGCGCACGCTGGCGGCGCGCGGCGCGTTTTGGATCAGCGCCATCTCGCCGACGAAGTCGCCCTGCCCGACCACGCGCAGCACCCGCTCGGCGTGATCTTCGCCGACGGCCTTGGTGATCACCGCCTCGCCGCCGGCCAGGATGTAAAACACTTCTTCATACGCGCCCTCGCGGCAGAGCACGTGCCCCGGCGGGTACGTGTGCGCGCGCGTCACGTCCGCCATATCCTGCAATTCGGCCTCGGTCAGCCCGACGAACGTCTGCCCGAGGACGGCGATCTTGTTGATGGGGGTGGTGCTCATGGTGCTGTGCGGATGGTGCCCGAAGATTTCGCCCTCACCCCCCGCCCCTCTCCCGCTGGGAGAGGGGGGTGGGCTTGGTCATTTCAGGGTCAACTCCCTCTCCCGGAGGGAGAGGGTTGGGGTGAGGGCGAGCCGCAATCACGAAGAAGCCTCTGCCACCGGCGCAAACGGCAGCGTGAAATGGAAGGTGCTGCCTTTGCGGTACTCGCTCTCGAACCAGATGCGCCCGCCCTGCATCTCGATCAGGTTCTTGACGATGTTGAGGCCGAGGCCGGTGCCGGTGGCCATCTCGCGCGCCATGCGGTCCTCGGCGCGGAAGAACTTTTGGAAGAGCTTGCGTTGATCCTCGGGCGCGATGCCGATGCCGTCATCCTGCACCGACAGATGCAACACCTCCGGCGGGCCATCCGGCTCCCAGATGTTTTCGGCGCGCGCCGCCCGCAGCACGATGTGCCCGCCCTCGGGCGTGTACTTGTGCGCGTTCGAGATCAGGTTGGTGACGACCTGCGAGGTGCGCACGTAATCGGCCAGCACGTACGGCAGGTCGGTCGGAATCTCCACCGTCAGCAGTTGTTTCTTGGCCTCGAGCAACGCGCTGGTGCTGCGGATGACGTCGTCGGTGACGGCGGTGATCGGCAGCGGCTTCAACTCCAGCTTCAACCGCCCGCTCTCGATGCGGGCCACGTCGGAGAGGTCGGAGACCAGCGTGTTCATGCGCTCGACGTTGCCGCGGATGGTGCCGAGGAACTGCCGCTGCATGTCGTTGGGCTGGCCGACCACGCCGCCCATCAGCAAATCGGCGTAGCCCTTGATCGACGTCATCGGCGTCTTCAGCTCGTGCGCGACGAAGGACACAAATTCGCTCTTGGCCAGATTCGCGGCGTGCACCTCGGCGTACAGCCGCGCGTTCGTCAGGGCAATCGCGGCCAGGTCGCCGAGGCGCGTGGCGAACGCTTGCTGCTCCGGGGTGAAGCCTTCGGGCAGATTGCTCTCGAGCACGATCAGGCCGATGACCTGCCGCTCGCGCCGCAGCGGGATGGTGAACACCGCGCGCGTCGAGTCGAGCACCGGCAGGCCATGCGCCTCGCGGACGACATCGCCCAGCAGTTGCGGCTCGCCGGTGGCCAGCACCCGCCCAAGCAGACCTTCATCCAACGGCAGCGACCGCTCGCTCAAATGCGCGGCCGCCTCGCCGTAGCCCTCGCTCACCAGCACGTTCACGCCGCTTTCGGAGGTCAGCCCGCCCCAGCCGGCGAGGGCGCTGGCGCTGCGCATCGCCGCGCGCAGCGTCACCGCCATCACCCGGTTGGTCTCGAGGGTGGTGTTCAACTCGCGCCCGATGCGTTGCAGCGCCGAGAGTTCATCCACGCGCGCGTTCAGCGCCTCATCCGTCTGCGTGAACAAGCGCGCGTTCTCGATGGCGATGACCGACGGCGTGGTGAAGGCGGTGAGCAGCGTTTGATCGTTCTCGTCGAACGGGGAGCCGTCGCGTTTGTTGATCAGTTGCAGCGCGCCGATGGGCCGGCCCTTGAACTTGAGCGGCACGGTGATGAGGGCGTGGGTGTGGAAGCCGGTGAAGGTATCGGCGTCTTTGTACCAGCGCGCATCCTTCTCCACATCGTTGACGATGACGGGCCGGCCGCCCTCGATGGCCTCGCCGACGAAGCCGCGCCCGGGGGCGATGCGCGTGCCGACCAGGTTCTGGCCCACCGGCCCGACGGCCACGCGGAAGACGTACTCACCGGTGTCGGCGTCAATCAAATACAGGCTGCCGGCCTCGCAGTTGAGGATGCTGACCGCGCTCTGCACGATCTTTTCGAGCAACGGGTCGAGTTCGAGGGTCGAGGCGATGGTGAGGCTGACCTCGTTGAGGGTGGCCAGTTGGCGCGCGCGTTCCTCGGATTGTTGAAAGAGCCGCGCCTTGGTGATGGCCGAGGCGGCCTGATCGGCGATGGCCCAGAAGATTTTGAGCTGGTCGTCGGTGAAGGTGATCGTCGGGTCGGTCGCCGCCACCATCATCGCCCCGATGGTCTCCGGCCCGGCGTTGAGCGGCACGCCCATCCACGCGCGATAGAGCTTCGCGCCCGGCGTCACCTCGCGCCGGTGGCACTCCTCCGTGTAGTCGTCGGTGCGGATGGGTTGGCCGCTGCCGAGGATGACGCTCTCCAGCCCGCGGTCATCGGGCACCGGCTGGCCTTCACGCTCGAGGATGCGGTCGTCGTTTTCGACGTACAACTCGTACCGGGCCACGCCGCGCGGGTCCTTCAACGCGAGGAAGAAATTGCGCGCATCCACGATCTTGCCGGCCTGCGCGTTGATGAGTTCGAGCAAATCGTTGAAGGCGGTGGTGAAGCTCACCGCCTGCGACATCTGGCTGAGGACGTTGAGTTCCTTCACGCGCCGCTCGAGGTCGTTGATGACCGAGGCGCGTTCGACCGCCAGCGCGGCCTGGTCGGCCAGCGACTCGATAAAGCGCAAATCGTCGCGGCTGAACGGCTCGCCGGAGAGCTTCGGCCCGACGGCCAGCCAGCCGGTCAGCCCGCTCTTGCCCCGCAACGGCGTATACAGCCCCGAACCGAGCACGGCCAGCCGCGCCCGATCACGCACCAGCCGCTGGGGCAGCGTCTGCTCGGGCGAGAGCAGCAGCGAGTTGCGTTCGCCCTTCAAATGCGTGGCCAGCGGGCCGTCGCTCGCAAACCGGATGTCGGTGGTGGCCTGGCCGCTATCGTCGGGCGCGGCGGCGAACTCATCGGTGACGCTGTCATGCAGGAAGACGTGCAGGTGCGCGGGCTTCACCACTTCATCGGCCGTCTGCGCCAGCGCGGTCGTGATCTCGTATAACCCGGCAGCCTGAGTCAGCACGCGGCCAAACTGCTCGAGCTGGCGGGTGTAAGTCCGCGAGCCTTGAAAGAACGCCCGCTCGATCCAGCGTTGCAGCCGCTCGCGAATCGGGTTCGAGATAAAGACCAGCACGAGCACCAGCACCGTCACCGTCAACGGGTCGCTCGCGTTGAGGGCCGTGCCGAGCAGCACACTCAGGCCGGCGAGCACCAGGCCGTACCCGGCCAGCGTGAAGCCGGTGACGAGGGCAAACGTCAATCCCCGCCCGAGCACCGCATCGGTGTCGAGCAGGCGATGGCGCAGGATGGTGTAGGCGACCGCTGCCGGGAAGAGGATGAGCGGGGCGATGAAGTACAGGCTGTTGAAGTACCACGGCTGAGGCGTCACTTGCGTCGCCACCCACACCAGCACCGGCGCGAAGCCCAGCAACATGCCGGCGAAGATGATGCCGCTCTGCGAACGCACGATGGGCGACTCGTTCCGCAGCCAGCGATAGAGCATCATCCCCAGCAGGAGCGTCATGCCCAGGCCGACGAAGATGAATTCCAGCCGCCAGCCCCACACATACGCATACGGGTCAACGCCCGGCGCGTAGACGGTGTACAGCGCATGCGCGGCCAGCAACATCGCCGGGATGAAGATGACCAAACGCAACAGGGGCTGGCGCGAGAGCGGTGTGGCCAGGCGCGGGAAGACGAGGCCGAGCACGATCGCCGCCGCCCCAACGTTGGCAACCGCAATCGTCCAGGCCCAGGTGAAGACGTGCGTGGTGTAAAAATCGAACAGGGTGCCGAGCAGCAACCCGGCCAGCGCGCATGTCAGCGCGAAGGCGCGCCCGGCGCTTTCGTTGCGGCGCAGGCGGAACACCCACACGCCGATGCCGAGGTAAGCCCAGCCCACCAGCGCCGGGACGATGAAGAAGCGGATGAGGTCGGCCAGCGGGAATTGGGTGAGGGTGACCGAGTAAACCTGCGGCGTGTCATCGGGCGCGAGCGTGCCGAGGGCCACCGTCTGCCCGACCGTTCGCGCGGCGAGCACCGCGCCCAGTTCGGCGGCGGTGCGCACCGGGATGCCGTCCACCGTCTGCAAACGGTAGCCCACCGGAACCGTGCGGCGCGCCCCCCACGCCGGGTCGCCGGCCTCCCCGATGCCGTTGAAGGCGAAGGGCACCTCCACAAACGCGCCGAGGAAGGGCCGTTGCATGAAACCGATGGCCAGAAACGGCGCGACGAGGTTGAACAGAATCGCCAGCGCCAAAACGATCTGCACCGTCCATTCGAGCGCGCGCTCGACGGTGGCGGCGGGGTGCTCACCGGCCTCGCGCTTCAATTCCGTTGCCTCGATGGCCTGGGACATGGCGCGATTCTATGCCCGGATGAGGGGTGGAGCAAGAGCCAGGGTGGTTGGGGTGTGTTAGATGTCGCCCCTGCCCTCAAGGCAGCCGCAGTTTGGGGAGCGGGTGGCGTTACATGGTCGAACTCTTTCAACGCGGGGCTGGGGGTGAGGTAGAATGCCGCGGCATGTTTCGTGCACACGACCTCACGCGCGCGCTGCGCGATTTGCGCCTGGCGCGCGCCGTACATTTCCATCCCAGCCTCGGCTCGACGATGGACGAGGCCAAACGCCTCGCCGAGGACGGCGCGCCCGAGGGCACGCTCGTCATCGCCGAGGCACAGACGGCGGGGCGCGGGCGCAACGGCCGCGCCTGGCTCACCCCGCCGGGCAGCGCCCTGGCGCTCAGCCTGGTGTTGCGTCCGTCGCTCAAAGCCGGCGACGCGGCGCGGTTGACGATGTTGGCCGGCGTGGCTGTGGGTGAGGCGATTGAGCAAACAGCGAACGTGGCTGCGGCGCTCAAATGGCCGAACGACGTATTGATCAACGGCCAGAAGACAGCCGGCGTGTTGATCGAGTCGGCGCTGCGCGGGGCGGAGCTTGATTTCGCCGTGCTCGGCCTCGGGCTGAACGTGAGCTGGTCGCCGCCGCCCGAGGCGGTGGATTTCCCGGCCACCTGCGTGCAGGCCGAAGCGTCGGCGCCGGTCGATCGGCTGGCGCTGCTGCGCTCAGTGCTCGTTCGACTGGAGGCGCGCTACGACGACTTGAACGCCGCTTCGCTGTTCGCCGACTGGCGCGCGCGGCTGAGCACGCTCGGGCAGTGGATTGAGTTTCGCGACGGCCCGCATCTCATCACCGGCCTGGCGGAGGACGTCACGCCGGGCGGCGCTTTGTTGGTTCGGCTGGATTCAGGCGCACGCCAAACCGTGTTCGCCGGCGAGGTGCGCGCCGTGCGCGCGATTGACGCGCCGCCGAATTGAACTAAACTTGCGGATGGAGGCAGACATGTTCGACAACTTGCGGCAACCGGCGAGTGATAACTCCTTTGACGTGCGACCGGCGGGCGGCAATGAGCGTTCGCTGTTTGGCCTGAAACCCTCGCAACTTTTCATCGTCTCGCTCATGCTCTTCATCAACGTCGCCTTCCTCGGCTGCTTCGCGTTGATCGTGTTTGAAAAGATCGCCCTGCCGCTGTTCTGAGCCAATCTGACGCGGGCGACCCGTTGGGGCACGGCATGCCGTGCCCCAACGGGTTTAATTCTACGGCCTGAGCGTCAACGTCTCCGCCTTCATTGCCTCGACTGCCGCGCGGGTGAACGGCAGCGTGTTGTACTCGATCTTGCGCCACTTCTCGGCATAATCAATGTAGTGCGCGTGATACGGGTGGCCCGACTGCCCGGTGGTGTGGATGGCGCGGGTGTTGTCGAAGTCGCTGAAGTCCACGATCAGCCGCATCGACGGCACCGAGGTCACCGCATACGGCTCTCCGCGCAGGAGGTTGAAGCCGGTGGCGTTGACGATGGATGTGCCCCCGCTGGTGGCGAACGGCCCGCGATTGAACAGCGCGCGGATCGGCGCCGGCCACGCGGTGCTGCCGAAGACCCGGTTGTTGAACGTCGAGGTGTGCAACCGGCCCCAGTTCCACTCCTCCATCGAGCCGCCCAGCCGCGTCTTCAAATCAGCCACGCCCTCGGCGAAGGCGCGGCGCAGGATGTCGTCGCGCGATTCGATCACCCCGGTGCCCTGGTCATCCCACCACGCGCTGTTCGGCTGGGCCATGAGCACGCGCAGCCGCACCCAGGTGTCGTCGTTGCCCTGCGGCCGATACTCCTCGGGCAGCGGCTCATCCCAAAACGTCTCCATCACCAGCGAGCGGAAGAAGCCGGCATAGATCGCCGCCGGCCGCGAACCCATCCGCATCTGCAGATCCCACCCGCGCAACTCGGCCTGGGCGCGCGCTAACTCCGGGTCATCGAACTGCAGGGCCAGCAACGCCGGCAGCACCTCCGCCGCGCCGAGGTTTTTGTCGTCGCCGTGGATCGTCATCATATCTTCGAGCGACAGCGTCGGCCTGGCGCGGATCATCTCATTGATGCGCGCCGCGCGATAGCCCATGTCGAAGCCGCTGGCGGTGATGAGGTATGGATATTCCGGCCCGACGACGGGCTGGTTGGCGGTGGCGAGGTAGCCCTGCGGCGGGTTGAAGGCGTAGGGCAACTCGTCGAACGGGATGAAGCCCGTCCACTGATAGTCGTCCGTCCAGCCGGGCACCGGCAGCGTGCCGTCGCCGCTCCGGCGGATGGGCACGTTGCTCGGCATCTGATAGCCGATGTTGCCGTCGACATCGGCGTACACGAAGTTCTGCGCCGGCACGTTCCAATAGCGCAGGGCATTCCGAAAATCATCCCAGTTCTGCGCGCGGTTGAGTTCGAGCACCGCACGGAAAACCTGCCCCGTGTCGAGCGCGGTCCAGCGCAGGGCCAGCCCGTAGCTCGCATCGAGCGCGACGCTGTTGATCGTCACCGTCTCGGAGATCAGGCTCTCGGCGTCGCCAAACACGTCGTTGATGAGCGGCCCGTTGCGGGTGTAGCGAATCGTCACCGGCACCGGCTCGCCGCCGAGCACGTTGATCGTCTCCTCAATCACCGTCATATCGCGCCACGCGCCGTTGACGTCGTATTGATTGGGGTTGGCCGGGTTGATCTTTTCGATGAAAAGATCCTGCACGTCGGGGTCGACGTTCGTCACCCCCCAGGCGATGCGGGCGTTGTGGCCGATGATGACGCCGGGGTCACCGGCCAGCGAATAGCCCACCACATCGAACGGGCAATCGGCGGAGACCGTGCGGCAGTGCAGACCGACAAGATACCAGATCGCTGGCATCTGAATCCCAAGGTGGGGATCGTTGGCGAGCAGCGGCTGGCCGGTGTTCGTGCGGCTACCGTGGATGACCCAGTTGTTCGAGCCTATGCCGCGCCGCGCTTCGCCGAAGGCATTGCCGAACAGCGCGCGCACATCGTCGATCCGCGCCCGCACCCGATGCAGCCCAAGCGCACCGACGGCGGGCGAGGGCACGATGACGGGATGATCGCGCGGCGGCGCGGGCAGAAACTCGGCGGTCCGCTGCGGGCCGAGGGCCTCGGTCAGCACAGCGCGCATGATTTCGTTATCCATGCTGCCGCTCAAATCCCACGCCATCGCCTTGCCCCACGCCAGCGAGTCAGCCGCGCTCCACGCATACGGCTTCCGGCTCGGGTCAAAGCCGTTGAGCGCCAGCAGCGAATACTCGAGGCCGAGGTCGGCATACGTGCGCGGGCCGATGTACGCATTCACACCCTCGGTATAGGCGTCGAGGATGGCGCGTGTTTCGCCATCGGCCAGCGCATGTTCCTGCTCGGCCACGCGCCACCAGCCGACGGTGCGCAGGAACATATCCGTCTCCACCTGGCTCGCGCCGACGAGTTCGGAGAGGCGCCCGGCGGTGGTGTGCCGCCAGAAATCCATCTGCCAGAAACGGTCTTGCGCGTGAACGTAGCCCTGCGCGAAGAACAGGTCGTGCGGGGTGTCGGCGTAAAGGTGCGGCACGCCGTTGACATCGCGGATGATCTCGACCGGGCCGCGCAGGCCGGGCGCGGTCAGCGCGCCGGCCGTTTGCGGGAACGAGCGGGTGATGGTGTAACCGAGGAAGGTAAGGGCCAGCACGACCACGGCCAGCAGGACGATACCAACGACGCGCAGCACGCCGAGCACGGTTCGCATATTGACCTCACGAGTGGGTTGCGGTGGCGCACTTGTACCACCGGCGCAGCCCGGCGTCAAACACCCATCGCGGATACAATCTGCTCCAACATGCGACTCGCCGTTTTCATTTTGCTGGCCGCATTCTACCTGCGCCTCACCGATCTGTTGAGCTTCCCCGTCTTCATTGACGAAGCGACCTACGTGCACTGGGCCAGGCTGTTCGCCGCGAACACGCCCACATATCCGGTGTGGATGGAGGGCCGCCTCCTCGCGGTGATGTGGATGGCGCTGTTCGACCTCTCGGGCGCGGGGCCGCTGTGGCTGGCGCGGGCGGCGGTGGCGCTGCTGTCGGTGATGAACTGCGCGGCCTGCCTCACGGTGGGCCGGTGGGCGGGCGGGCGAGTTGTGGGTTGGATGGCGGGCGGGTTGTACGCGGCGTTGCCGTACGCGCTCTTTCACGACCGGCAGGCGATCACCGATCCGGTGGCGACGGCCTTCGGTTCGCTCGTGCTCGTGGGCGCGTTGAGCCTGGCTCGCACGCGGCGCTGGCCGCTCGTCGTGCCGCTGGGCGCGGCGTTCGCGGCGGCGGTGCTGGCGAAGTTCAACGCCGCGCAATATCCGGTCGTGTTTGTGCTGGCCGTCATCGTCATCGCCCGCACACGGCGTGAGCGCGCAACACTCGCGCTGCAATTCGGCGCGGCGCTGCTGGTGGCTGCCGTGGGCGTCGGCGCGTTTGCCGGGCTGCTCGGCCCGAGGCTGGGCAGCGGCGGCGGCATCCTGGCCGACTCGGCGTTGAGCCAGCAGCAGTGCCCGCCCGCGCTGTGCGGCGGCGATTGGGCCGAGCAGTGGCGGCGTTTGCCCCTCGCCCTCAACAGCCTGCCCGAGGTCGTGCCGCCCTACTTCGGCTGGCCGCTGCTCGCCGCCGCGGTGCTGGGCAGCGTTTCGCCTCGCCCGGCGCGGGAGGGGTCGGGGGGGAGGGCGAGCCGGCGGCCATTGATCGTCACCCTCGCCCTCACCCTCCTCCTCATGCTCCTCGCCGTCATCGTCACCATGCGCTCGGTGGTCGTGCCGCGCTACATGGGCTTCATGGTCGTGCCGCTGCTCGTGCTGGCGGCGAATGGGGTGGCGTACTTTTTCAACCGGCGCACGCTCATCCCCGGCCTGCTGGCGCTGGGGATCGTGGCGCTCTCGTTTCGCAATTCGCTGACGTTGCTCACCGCGCCGACGCAGGTCGAGCTGCCGGCGATTGATCGGCAGCAATACCTCACCGGCTTTTACTCCGGCCGCGGCTTTCGCGAGCTCGCGGCGACGGTGGCCGCCCGCGAGCCACAACCGCTGACGCTGACGAGGACGGCGTGGCAGACACTGCCGCTCAACGCCTACCTCGACGCGCGCGGCTTGCAGGCCGTGGCGGCGACCGAGGCGCGCTGGCCCGCCGTGCTCCGGGCCCTCGCGGCGCAAGGCGGCGTGTCCGTCATCGAGGAACTCGATGGCGACTCGTTGACCGATGGCGAAACTCAGTTTACGCTCGAACGCGAGGGCGAGGCCAGGACGTTGCGGCTCGTTCACTTCGATGAGCCGACGGCGACTCTGTTCGATGCGGTCTTCCAGCGGCCCGATGCTTTCCTCGACGCCTACGCTCAACTCATCGCCGACACGCCGGCCGAGGCCGCCCTCGTGCCGTATCCGCTGCATCAGGCCTCGGTGCTCAAAGAACGCACGCCGCTCACCGTCATCGACACCGCGCAGCGCTGGGACACCGCAGCCCTCATCGCCGAGGCCGGGGGCCGGCCGCGCGTCCGCACCGTTTTTCTGGATGAGGCCCGCTTCGATCCGGAGCGCAGCTTCGAGGCGTGGCTGGCTGCGGATTTCCACCACCTCGGCGTGCGCTGGTTCGGCCCGCTGCGTGCGGTGGATTGGGCCGGCGCGGCCGAGCTGGATCGCTTGTGGCGCGCCGAGGTTGCCTTCGGCCAGGCGTTGACCCTGCGGACGGTGGAGGTCGGCGAGGCTGCCGCGCGGCCCGGTGAACCGCTGCGCCTGCGGCTGACGTTCGCGGCCTCGGCCCCAACCGCCATCCCGTACAAAGTCTTCGTCCATCTCATCCGAGGCGATCAACTCCTCGGCCAGCACGACAGCGAGCCGGTTGCCGACCTGCGCCCGACGACGGGTTGGCGGCCCGGCGAGGTCATCCGCGATCAAATTGCCCTGCAAATCCCGGCCGATTTGCCGCCCGGCGAGGCCCGGCTGCGGATTGGGCTGTACGACCCCGTCAGCGGCGACCGGATTCTGACCCTTGACGGCGCGGAGTTTTACCTGTCGCCGCCGCTCACGCTGCGCTGATCCGATTGGAAAAGTTCCCTCGCGTTGAGTACACTTAAGCCTGGATAAGTCACGGCTGAGATCGCAGAGTAAAATAGGTTTTCTCAGCGCGCTCCGTGGTTCAACCACCCCGGTCATACAGTCGCGGTGAAAGAAGGTCAGGCAATGGATCAACCCAACCTGGATCAGGACCCGAACGTCGGCCTGATCCAACGGATCAACATTGATCATCAGATGCGCTCGGCGTACCTCGATTACGCCATGAGCGTGATCGTGGCCCGCGCGCTGCCCGATGCGCGCGACGGCCTCAAGCCGGTGCAGCGCCGCATTTTGTACGCGATGCACGATATGGGCCTGCGCTCGAATGCGGCCTACAAGAAATCGGCCCGCATCGTCGGCGAGGTGCTGGGCAAGTATCACCCACACGGCGACTCGGCGGTCTACGAAGCGATGGCCCGCCTGGCGCAGGATTTCTCGATGCGCTACATGCTGGTGGATGGGCAGGGCAACTTCGGCTCGGTGGATGGCGACGCGCCCGCCGCCATGCGGTATACCGAGGCCCGGCTGGCGCGCATGGCCGAGGAGATGCTGGCCGACATCGACAAGAACACGGTGGACTTCACCGACAACTTCGACGGCTCGCTGCAGGAGCCGAGCGTGCTGCCGGCGCGGCTGCCGAATCTGTTGCTCAATGGGGCTACCGGCATCGCCGTCGGCATGGCCACCAATATCCCGCCGCACAACCTGCGCGAGGTGGCAGCGGCCATTGCCCATTTGATTGATCATTACGACACCGCCGACGATGTCGGCGTCGAGGAGCTGATGCAGTTCGTGAAGGGGCCGGATTTCCCGACCGGCGGCATCATCGTCGGCCGCGAGGGCATCAACGCCGCGTATGGCGAGGGCAAGGGCCGCATCGTGGTGCGCGGCGTCGCCCACATCGAAGATATGAGCGGCAGCCGCCAGCGCATCGTCATCACCGAGCTGCCGTACATGGTCAACAAGGCCACGCTCATCGAGCGCATCGCCGAGCTGGTGCGCGATGAGCGCATTGACGCCATCAGCGATATGCGCGATGAGAGCGACCGGCGCGGCATCAGCGTCGTCATCGAACTCAAGCGCGGGGCGCAGGCGCGCAAAGTCCTCAACCAGCTCTACAAGTACACGGCGCTGCAATCCACCTTCGGCGTGCAGATGCTGGCGCTGATCACCGACGAGACGGGCCGGGCCGAGCCGCGCCTGCTGCGCCTCAAGCCCGCGCTGCAAGCCTTCATCGAGCACCGGCGCGTTGTCCTCACCCGCCGCACCGAGTTCGAACTGGAGCGAGCCCGCCGCCGTGCGCACATCCTCGAAGGCCTGCTCATCGCGCTGGCCAACCTCGACGCCGTCATCCAGACCATCCGCGAAA
The DNA here is from genome assembly GCA_964608265.1 of uncultured Anaerolineales bacterium. Taxonomy (GTDB): domain Bacteria; phylum Chloroflexota; class Anaerolineae; order Anaerolineales; family UBA6663; genus JANWXR01. The sequence continues at coordinate 85,463 of CAZSNP010000002.1, forward strand.
GCCCGGACGCCGAGGTGGCCAAAGAGCGCTTGATGACGCGCTTCAACCTGACGGACGTGCAATCGCAGGCCATCCTCGACATGCAGTTGCGCCGCCTGGCCGCGCTCGAACGCCAGAAGATCGAGGACGAGTACAAACAGGTCAAGGACGAGATCGCCTACCTCGAAGACCTGCTGGCCAATCCGAAGAAAATCCTGGCGCTGATCAAGACCGACCTCGGCGAGTTGGCCGAGAAGTACGGCGACGACCGCCGCACGCAGATCGCCGCCGAGGCGACCGAGTCGATGAGCGAGGAGGATTTGGTCGAGAACAAGCCGGTGCTCATCTCCATCACCCAGCGCGGCTACATCAAGCGCACGCCGCAGGAGAAGTATCGCGCCCAGAGCCGTGGCGGCACCGGCGCGCGCGGCCAGGAGTTGCGCGAGGAGGATGTGGTGCAATACATCTTCCTCGCTCGCTCGCTCGACACGATTCTGTTTTTCTCGGATAAAGGCAAGGTGTACTCCGAGAAGTGCTATCAGATCCCGGAGGCCGACCGCGCCGACCGGGGCATCTCGCTGGCCAACATCATCAACATCCCGCAGGGCGAGAACGTCACCGCCGTGCTGCCGGTGCGCGATTTCGCCGACGCCGACTTCTGCACGATGGTGACGCGCAACGGCCGCATCAAACGCATCGCGCTGAGCGAGTTCGCCTCGGTGCGCCCGTCGGGCATCATCGCCACCAATCTGGATGACGGCGACACGCTCGGCTGGGTGCGGCTGACGACGGGCAAGGATGAGATCATCATCGTCACCGAGATGGGGCAGGCGCTGCGTTACGAGGAAACCGAGGTGCGCGCGATGGGCCGCACGGCGGCGGGCGTCACCGCCATCCGCCTCGACGACGGCGACTTTGTGACCAGCATGGAAGTCGTCGAGCCGGACGGCGAATTGCTGGTGGTGGCGGCCAATGGCTACGGCAAGCGCACCGCCTTCCGCGAGTACTCGGCCAAGGGCCGCGCGACGATGGGCGTCGCCACCATCGCGCACAGGAATTTGGAGACGACGGGCCGCATCGTCTCGGCGCGGGCGGTGCGCGAGGAGGACGACATCACCCTCATCACCACCAACGGCCAGACGTTGCGGCTGAAGGTGGCCGAGGTGCGCCAGAGCGGTCGCAGCACGATGGGCACGCGGCTGATCAATGTGAAAGACGGCGACAGCGTGGCCTCGGTGGCGCGGCTGGCGGCGAAGGATTTGGCCGCGCCGGTGGAGGAAACAAAGGCGACGAATGGGAAAGAAACGAGGGAAATAGCGGCAACGAAGGAAACGGCCATCGCTGAGGTGAGCAGCAACGGGGCGGCGGAGTAGAGAGGCGGGTTTTGCCACCCTCAGCCGTCCGTTTCCAACGGATGGCGGGCGCGGCGGTGACGAGCACCAATCACAAGTTATGACCCTCCCCACCCTGCGCGCGGCGGGCCAGCAAATGGCCTACCTGCCCTCGACAACGGCGGAGCCGCTGGCCGAGTGCCTCGTCGCCTTTGCCAACAGCGACGGCGGCTCGGTCATCCTCGGGCTGGACGAGAAGGGCCGCATCCTCAACGGCGTGCATCCCGAAGAGCTTGAGAATGCGCTCAAATCGGCCGAGCGGCTATGCCGCCCCCCCATCGTCACCGGCTGGGAGCAGATCGAAACGCCGAGTGGCACAGCGTATGCGATCAAAGTGCCGCGCTCGCCGGAACTGCACTCGCTGGCCGATGGGCGCGTGTTGATTCGCGTCGGCGCCGAGAACCGGCCGCTGGGCGGCGACCAGATCCGGCAACTGGCCGCCACCAAATCCTCGGCCGACTTCGAGGCCGAGCCGATGCCGGGCGCGCGCCGCGACGACCTCGACGAGGAGATGATCACCGAATACGTCGAGAAGCGACAGCAGCGCCAGCGGCGCGTCATCACCGAGACGCCGGATGAATTGCTGCAAGAGATCGGCGCCCTGTCGCGCGACGGCGCCCCCACGACCAGCGGCTTGCTGTTGTTCGGGCGCAACCCCAATCAGTTCATCCCGCACGCCGGACTCGTCTTCGTCAAATTCCCCGGCACGCAGCCGGGCGGCGAGGGCGGCCTGGCCGGTTACGGCCGGCGCGAAGAGTTCAACGGCCCGCTGGCGCGCGTCATCGAGGGCGCGTGGCAGGTCATCTGGGGGGAGATGGCGGTGGGGGCCGTCGTCACCGGGCTGGAGCGGCAGGAGATCGCCGAATACCCGGCCTTTGCCGTCCGCGAGGCGCTCGTCAATGCCGTGTGCCATCGCGATTACCGATTGAAGGGGCGGCGCATCGAAGTTCGCATGTACTCCGACCGGCTCGAAGTCATCTCCCCCGGCGGGCTGCCCGGCTTCATCACCGTCGACAACATCGTGGATGAGCACTTCTCGCGCAACCCGCGTCTGGTGAATGGGTTGTTTCAATGGGGCTACATCGAGGAACTCGGCCTCGGCATTGACCGCATGATCGAGGACATGGTAAACGGCGGGCATCCACCGCCCAGGTTCGAGCCGAAGCCGTACTCGTTCACCGTCACCCTGTACAACGCCCGCGAACGCAAGCCCATCCCCAAATGGGAAAACGTGATGAACGAGCGGCAGGCGCGCGCCCTCAACTTCATCCGCGACAACGGGCGGATCACGAGCCGCGATTATCAACTGCTCTGCCCGGATGTGTCGCCCGAGACCCTGCGGCTGGATTTGCAGGATCTGGTCAACCGGGGCCTGCTGCTGCGCATCGGTGCGAAGAAGGGCACGTATTATGTGTTGAAATGACTGGGCGACCCCCCGGGTCTCCCCGCTGGCGGCTGGATTATTACCCTAGGTTATCCCAAACTTATCCCAAATTACCCAAATTCCCCGAGAAATTCCGGCTTATGTCCTATTTCGGGATAGCGCCACCGATCTAGAATTGTCTCGATGGCTCTCCGCAAGTTCTTCGGTTTTGTGCTGCTCTTCGGGGTGACGCTGGCCGTCCTGCTGGCTGCATTGTGGGCCGCCCCTCCGTTTGTCGCCCAACTGACGCCCGAGCAAATCCTGCCGACCACCCTTGGCCTGGGCGTCATCGCCGCGCTCGTCATCGTGATGGTCTCCCTCCTCGTCTCGATGCTGACCGGCGGTGAAGAGGCCAGTGTCTCATTCGACCCCACGCGCCTCGCCGCCGACTACAGCCAGCGCCTCACCGGAATCGCCGACGATGCCAGGCTGGCCGAGACCACCGGCGATTTGCTGGCGCAACATTTGAAAGTCCATCGCTCCGGCTGGCTGATGCTGACGGCGAACAACGTCGCCTTCGCCGCGCAGCCGGTGCCGGGGCAGGGCAGCTTCCCGTCCGCGCCGGCCGAGCTCTCGCGCGCCAACGGCCTCATCCGGCTGTTGACTCAGAAGCGCGGGCCGGTGCTGCATGCCGAGCTCGACATCGAACGCATGCCGCCGGCCGAGCGCGATTGGTTGCGGATGCTGGGCGCGGAGGCGTATGCGCCGGTGTTCGATGCCGGCATCCTGACCGCCGCGCTGGCCGTCGGGCCGAAGGGCGAGGGCAAAGCCTTCAGCCGCAGCGATCTGGATCTGCTCGGGCTGCTCGCCGCGCTCAGCGGGCCGGCGCTGAAAACCACCCGCGCCACCGCCGACCTCAACATCGCCAACGCCTCGCTGGCGGCGCTCAACGAATCACTGCGCGAGAAAAGCAGCGCCGTCGAAAAGATCGACAGCTCCCGCAGCGACTTCCTCGCCATCGCCTCGCATGAGCTGCGCACGCCCGTCACCCAATTGCTTGGCTTCGCCGATTTGCTCGGCGCGATGGCCGACGACAACACGCTCGACCGCGCCTCGGTGAAGCAGGCCACCGATAGCATCGTCAAATCGTGCGCGCGGCTCAACGAAGTCGTCAATCAAATCCTGGATATGGCCCAGCTCGACTCGAACGCGCTGCAACTACGTTTCAAGGATACGACCCTCGAGGCGGTGTTGCGCCTGGCCATCGAGCCGTATCTGCCGGCGGTGCGCGAGCGCCGGCTCAACGTGCACCTCAACGGCCTCAGGCATATGCCGGCCATCCATGTGGATGAGGCGCGCCTGGCCCAGGCCCTGAGTCAATTGACGAGCAACGCCATCAAGTACACGCCCGACGGCGGGACGATTGATATCAGCGTGCGGATGCTGCCGCCCGAGGGCAACCTGCCGCCGAGCGCGCACATCACCTTCGCCGACAGCGGCATCGGCATCGACCCGCAGTATCAGCAATTGATCTTTGAGAAGTTCTACCGCATCGGCCGTTCGGCCCAACACACCACCAGCACGACGAAGTTCATGGGCGGCGGGCCGGGCCTCGGGCTGTCGATTGCGAAGGGCGTCATCGAGCGGCACGGCGGCCGGGTGTGGGCCGAAAGCGATGGGCACGACGCCGCCAAGCTCCCCGGCAGCCGCTTCCACGTCCTGCTCCCCATCAAGCCGCCGGCCTTTGACCCGCGCGCGCTCGAGGACGCAACCGGCGCGGGCAATGGCAACGGTGGCGCGCGCCCCACACGCCCGCTGCCCCGCACCGACCCGTTCGTGCCCACCCTGCCCAGCTGAGGGCGACATTCAAAGGCGCAGGGGAGTAGGAATCACACAAAAGAAAACAGCGGAGCCAGTTTGGCTCCGCTGTTTTGTTGTGCGTCCGTTACGGCTTCCCGTTCACCGCCGGCTGTGGCGCGTCCACATCCTCGGGCGAGGCGGCCTCAGCCGGGGCGCCGGCGCGTTTGAGGGCGCGTTGAAGCTGCCAGAGCACAAAACGCACCCGCAGCGCCATCGCGCGGGCGACGTTCCACAACACGCGCGTGCCGAGTTCGGGGTCGTCGTCGGCCATCGCCGCCAGCCGGTCGCGGTCGAGGACGAGCAGCGTCGTGCCCTCCGGCCCGGCGCGCAGATCGGCGCTGCGTTGCCCGCCGTCGAGCATGGCCAGCTCGCCGGTGATGCTGCCGGGCTTGAGCGTGGCGAGGTGTTTGAAGTTGCCGGTGTCCTGCACCGCGCCCACGTTGTCCGGGTCGCTCCACACCTCCACGTTGCCGTCGCGCACGATGTACATCTCGTTGCCGCCATCCTGCATGCGGGCGATGACCTCGTGCGGGGCGTAACGGTGCTGGCGGAACTGGGCGGCCAGGCGCAGCAATTGGGCGTGGTTGAGGTTGTTGCCGACATCCGAATTGGCGAGGAATTGCGCCACGCTCTGAGTATCGGCCAGGTCATCATCGGCGATGGTCTTGAGTTCGGTGCTGAGCTGCGGCAGGCCGAGGAAGGCGGCGATGTGGCGACGCGTCTGCTCGGGCGTCTCGAACTGCGGCCAGTGCCCGGCCTTGGGGATGATGCGCAGGTCGGCCTGCGGCCACTCGTCGGCCACCACGCCCGAATCGCGCAGCGGCACGGTGTTGTCCTCCGCGCCCCACAGCACCATCGTCGGCGGCTCGATGCCGCCCAGCTTGCCGCTCAAATCGTTGTCGCGCATCGCATAAAAACACTCGTACCGCGTGCGGCCCTGGCCGGGGCGGCGGGCGTCGGCGCGCAGCCGCTTGTACGTCTCCTCGGTGATGCCGGTGCGCTGCGAAAACGAGATCGGCCGCATAAGCATGTCGGTCAGGCTGGTGAAGGTGTTTTCGAACGTCGAGACCAGCAAACTGCCGAGGCCAAAACGCTCCATGATGGTGATGGGCGAGATGAGGAAGTTGATGAAGGTGGAGAGTTTGCCGCTGACCGTCGGGCAGACCAGCACCATCCGCTCGATGAGCACCGGGTGGCGCATGGCCAGCGTCATCCCGATCATGCCGCCCATCGAGTGACCGATGAGGACCGCCGGGCCGTTGCCCTCGCGCTCGATCAACTCCGCCAGCAGGTCGGCGTAGGCCGCGATCGTCACCCGTTCCTTCAACGGCGGCGACTGGCCGTAACCGGGCAGATCCACCGCGAGGCAATGAAAGCGTTGCGAGAGCAGGGGGACGAGCGAGGAGAGGGCGTAATGCGAGCTTGACCAGCCGTGGATGAGGAGGGCCAGTTGCCGGTTGGGGTTGCCCTCTTCGTCCGCGGCGAGGCGTTGCCCGCCGACTTCGAAGACTTTCACGGTCGTCGTTCTCCAGGTCTGCCGTCGGCCCGTATTCTAATTCCGGTTGCCAAAACGGGCACGCGGTACCTGTTATGGATTCGTTTGCGGGGCGAGGCGCGGCAGCAGGTGTTCGATGGTTTCTTTGAGCTGGCGCAGGCGCACCGGCTTGCTGAAGTAGGCCGTCGCCCCGGCGGCGAGGCAGCGCTCGCGGTCGCCGGGCATGGCGAAGGCGGTTTGCACGATGATGGGGATCGCGGCGGTCGCCGCCTCGTTCCGTAACTGGCGGGTGGCCTCCAGCCCGTCGAGGCGCGGCATCTGGATATCCATCAGCACCACATCGGGGTTGAGGCTGCGCGCCATCGCCACCACTTGGGCGCCGTCGCGCGCCACCTCGACGCGGGCGCCCAGCCAGCGCAGATAGCTGCTGAGGGTGGTGATGCTGGTCTCACTGTCCTCGGCGAGCAAGATCAGCGGTGGGTGCACCCGCCAGGTGTCAGTGGTTTTCCCCGAATCATCCATGCCCCCATTATGGCCAAAGCCACTCACCCCGATGGTGTGCGATGGTGGGCGGTATGGCGAGGTTCGGCGACCCAGCCCATTAGCATCACCCCGCCGGTCACGGCCAGCGCGAGTGAAACGGCGAACAGCACGGGATAGTTGAAAGTCTGCGCCAGCCAGCCGCCGACCAGCGGCGCGATGAGGAGCGCCGGCCCGGTGACGGTGCGCGTCAGCCCGATATACGTCGGTCGCTCGGCCTCCGGCCCGAACTCCATCGCCAGGTTCACATCGGAGAGTGTGCCGGCGGCATTGCTGAAGCCCATCAGCGCGAAGACGAGGTAGAACCCCCACAGCGTCGGCACGGTCAGCGCCACGACCAGCGCGCCGGCCCACAACGCCGAGGCAAAAACCATCACGCGTTTGTGCCCATACCGGTCGCCCACCGTCCCCCACACCGCATAACCGATGACGCCCGCGCCGAACAGGATGCCGGTGAAGGTCGCCGAGACCGCATCCTCGAGTTGAAAGCGCTCGACGGCGTACACGGCCAGAAATCCCGCCGCCATGCCGCCGCTGTAACTCAACCATCGGCTCGAAAGATAGTTGCGGAAGTTGGCATTGCCGCGCAGGATGGCGAACAGACGTTGGGCATAGGCGCGGTTGAGTCGGACCACGTTGGCCGGGTCGGCAGTCGCCACGGTCACCGCCGGTTCTTTCGTGAGGGTGATGAAGGCGAGCGAGGCCCAAATCCCCACCGCCCCCACGCCGAAGCTCAGCGCGAAGTTCTGCGGGTAGGGCCACGCAGCCAGGATCCACGCCGCCAGCGCCGCGCCGCCGATGCCGAGCAGTTGCCCGGCGACGTGCGCGATGCCGAAGAAGCGCCCGCGATGGGTGACCGGGATGACCTTGGCCAGCATCTCCTGCCACGGCGTGGCGACGAAGCCGCTGCCGAGCGCGCGCCACAGGATGATGAGGAGGAAGGCCGTCACCGCCACCGGCTGCGGTTGGCCCGGCAACCACAGCGCCATGAACGGCAGCAGCGCAAACGGCACGCGCTCGAACGCGCCGAGCCACAACACCAGTGGCAGCTTGCGCGGCAGCCGTTCGACCAGCGGCGCGAAGAAGAGTTGCGGCAGGAACCAGCCCGCGTCAATGAGCGCGGGGATAAGGCCGAGGAAGATGGGCGAGTCGGAGAGGCGGCTGGCGTACACCGGCAGGACGGCGCTGACCGAGAGGAAGCTGATGCCGAACAACCATGTCGTCATGTCGCCGGCGTTGGCGAGGAAGTTGCGGGCGAAGTGCTGCGCGATCTCGGGCGGGCGAGCCGGGTCGGGCGGCAGAGTGAAGAATTGCCGGAGGCGGGCGGATAGTGATGAGAGCATGACAGTGCGCGGGGGAAATTGTCGCCATGAATTGACACGCATGAACACGAAGGGGGCTTCGTGAAATGTGTGCAAATCGTGGCGAAAACTTTGGTCTTGTTTCGACGGAGCCTGCTTGAGATGGAGGTGGACGCGCCGGAATTACTCTTCCACCACTTGCCGCGCGGCCACCGGGTCATCGGCGATGAGGCCATCGACCCCGAAGGCTTTGAGGTAGCGATAGAGCAACTCGTTCTCGAACTGGGCGAACCACACGAAGACGCCGCGGCCCTCGCTGTGCGCGGTGCGCACCAGGCCGGGGTTGAGCAGCACCATCTCCGCCGGCGGGCAGACGTACTCGGCGTCGGCGGCGGGCCAACTCACCTCCCATTGCCATTGATCATACAGCGCGCCCAACCGTGCGGACGGCTTGAGCTGGCGCAGCCGGCGCAGGCTGTCCCAATCGAACGATTGCAGCACGCAGCGCTCGAGGTAGCCCGCATCCTCGAGGTCGGTCAGCACCTTGAACTCAATGCCCGGGTAGAGCTTCGGCGACTTCACCTCGACGAGCAGTTCGGCGCCGGTGCGCTTCGCCAGCTCGACCAGTTCCTTCAGCGTCGGCACGCGCTCGCCGTTACCGGCGTCGAGGGCGCGCAGTTCGGCCAGGGTCTTGTCCATCACCCAGCCCTCGCCGTTGGTCGTCCGCTCCAGCGTCTCGTCGTGGATGACGACGACCTCGCCATCCCTGGTGAGGTGCACATCGCATTCGAGCATGGTCGCGCCGACGGCGATGGCGTGCTGGAAGGCGGCCAGCGTGTTCTCGGGCGCGTACTTCGGCCCGCCCCGGTGCGCGATGACGCGCGTGCCGCCGACCGGCGCGGTGCGGCGCGCGTATTGCGCGGCGTAATATGCCGCCGCCGCCCCGGCCGCAATGCCCAGCATGTTGGTGAGGTTACGAGAGAAGGAGGACATAGTTTGCTCCAGAGCGGTTTGTAATCTGAAGTCGAAAACCCCGTATCGAATCACACGGATACATCAAAGAGCGAAACAACGAGCGTGTCACCCTGAGCGCGAATGCTGAGTTTGTGCACTGCCGCTTCTTTTCGCGCGAAGGGTCTTCAGGAATTGCAAGGGCGCCTTTCGCGCGATGAGTTTCAGTTGAAGCTAGGGCCGGGCATCAGCGCTCAGGGCGACATGCCCGGCTCAACTCAATTCGCGTTCATTCGCGAAATACGCTGCCCTCCGCCATTCTACCGTACGGACAAGTTTACCAGTGGCGTCGCGGTTTGGCTCACCTCACAAACACAATCTGCTCGCGCTCGGGGCCGACGCTGACCATGCTCACCGGCACGCCGGTCAGCGCCTCGATGCGGCGGAGGTAGTGGCGGGCCGCCTCCGGCAACGCGGCGAGCGTGCGCACCCCGGTCACATCTTCTTCCCATCCCGGCAAATCCTCGTACACGGCGGTGAACGGCGAAAGGTCCGCCGGGCCGAGGGGCAACTCGGCGTGCGTCTGGCCGTTGGCCACATAAGCCGTACACAGCTTCACCGTCGTCAATCCCGAGAGCACATCCAACTTCGTCAACGCCAATTCGGTGAGGCCGTTGACGCGGATGGCGTACCGCAGCAAGACCAGGTCGAGCCAGCCGCAGCGGCGCGGGCGGCCCGTCGTCGTGCCGAACTCATCCCACGGGTTGCGGCCCGTGCCGCGCAAGCGTTCGGCCTCGGCGCCGAAAGCCTCCGTCGGAAACGGCCCCTCGCCGACGCGCGTCTGAAACGCCTTCGTCACCCCGAGGATCCGATCCACCCACTTCGGCCCGACGCCGAGGCCGCTGAACACGCCGCCCGCCGAGGGCGAGGAACTGGTGACATACGGATACGTGCCATGATCGACATCGAGCAGGGTGCCCTGCGCGCCCTCGGCGATGACGCGCGCGCCCAGCTGCAACTGTTGATACAGGAACAGCGAGGTGTCGGTGATGTACGGCGCGAGGCGGTGGGCGTGCGCGGCATATTCGGCGGCGACGGCCTGAGCGTCGAGCAGCGGCGCGCCGTAGATTTTTCCCAGGTAGGCATTGGCCTGGCGGATGTGTTCGTGCATCGCGTCGCCGAGCTTTTCGGGGTCGAGCAACAGCTCGGCCCGCAACCCGTGGCGCGAGGTTTTGGCCGTGTACGCCGGGCCGATGCCGCGCCCGGTCGTGCCGATCTTGCCTTCCGCGCGCGCCGACTCTTCCGCGCGGTCGAGGGCGATGTGCGCCGGGGTGAGGAGGTGGGCGGCCGCCGAGATTTTGATGCGCGCCGGCGATACCTCGACCCCGTGCCCGGCCAGTTCATCCATCTCCTTCAGCAGCCGCGCCGGGTTGACGACCATGCCGTTCCCCAGCACACTCACCGTGCGCGGCTGCACGATGCCCGACGGCAGCAGATGCAGTTTGAAGAGTTGCGCGCCGACGGTGACGGTGTGCCCGGCGTTGTCGCCGCCCGAGTAGCGCGCGACGATGGCGGCGTCCTCGGCCAGCAGATCGGTGATGCGGCCCTTGCCCTCATCGCCCCACTGCGCGCCGACCAGGATATCCAGTGGCATAGACCCCTCGTTGAGGGGGCGAATGACGGGTGACGAGGGTCACTCGCCGCCCGTCACTCGTCCCTTTCAGTACGCGCCGTTCCCAAACAGCACGCGCGGAATCGTCCGCAACATGATGATGATGTCGAGCGGCACCGACCAGTTCTCGATGTAATAGATGTCGAGCAGACATCCCTCGTCGAAGGTCAGGTCGCTGCGGCCCGAGATCTGCCACAGCCCGGTGATGCCGGGCTGCACCTCCAGCCGTTGCAGGTGCCAGTGCTGATACTGCGTCACCTCGGCCGGCAGCGCCGGGCGCGGGCCGACGACGCTCATCTCGCCGCGCAGCACGTTGAGAAATTGCGGCATCTCGTCGAAGCTGGTGCGGCGCAGCCATTTACCCACGCGGGTGATGCGCGGGTCGTCTCTGATCTTGAACAGCGGGCCGCTGGCTTCGTTCAGCGTGCGCAGGGCCTCGACCTGCTCCTCGGCGCCGTGATACATCGAACGGAATTTATAGATCGTGAACGGGCGGCCCTTCTCGCCGATGCGGGTCTGTTTGAACAGCACCGGGCCGGCCGATTCGAGCCGGATGAGCAGGGCGGACAGCAACAGGATCGGCCCGTTGATGAGCAAGATCAGCAGCGCGAAGACGACATCGAGCGCGCGCTTGAGCACCCGGCCCGGCCGCGAGATCTTCGCCTCCTTGATGCCGATGAGGGGGATGCCGCCGATGTCGTCCACGTCGAGGCGGCTGAGCGAGAGCTGGAAGATATCCGGCACGACGCGCGCCCGCACGCCGACCCGCTCGCAGGCGCGCACCAGGCCGACGATCTTGCGCTGATACATCCACGGCAACGTGATCAAGACTTCATCCACCGGTTCCGAGCGCAGCAACTCCTCCACGCGCTCGAGGCTGCCATAGTTCTTGTAGCGTCCCAGTTCGGCTTTGGAGGGATTGTCATCCACAAAGCCGGCGATCTGGTAGCCCAGCGCCGGATTGGCCACGATCGTGCGCATGACGGTGCGGCCCAGTTCTCCCGCGCCGACGATGAGCACCCGCGCCACCCCGACGCCGCGCCGCCGCAGCCCGGCCCGAATCCAGCGTTGCATCAAACGCGCCAGGCTCAACAGCACGATGGTGAACAGGATCGCCCACAGGATCATGAGGCGCGAGTACACCAGCGTGCGCACGAGAAAAACCACGGCGAAGAGGATGACGCCGACGGTGGTGGTGGCGTTGACGATGCGGTAGACCTCGGTGAACCAACTGCCGCCGCGCTGCGCGGTGTACACGCCGTCGACGGCCATGAACATCAGCATCAGCCCGGTGTAGGCCACCAGCATGAGGGTGTATTCCGAAAACGGCGCGAAGAACTGCTCGCCCACCGGCTGGATCAGTTGCAGCACATAGCGCGCGTAATAGGCCAGCGCGAACGCGAGGATGATCAGCACCGCATCGGTGACGATGAGCAAAGCCAGGGTGCCGTTTCGCTTGAGCATGCCGGAATCGGAGAGAAGTACCGCAGCGCGCGCCTGCCGTCAGCTGGTCAGCGCCTTTCGATAGCTGGCCACAGTGGCCGCCGCCGTATCGGCCCAGGTGAAGCGCGCCGCGTGCGCCGGGCCGCGCGCCGCCAGCGCGCCGTCGTCGTTCAGCGCGCGGCGCAGCGCCTCGGTCAACGCCGGCACATCGCCCGGCGGCACACACACCGCCGCCTGCCCGGCGGCCTCGGGCAGCGACGAAGCCGTCGTCGTTACGACGGGCCGGCCACAGGCCAGGGCTTCCAGCACAGGCATTCCAAAACCTTCGAAGGTCGAGGGATAGGCGAAGACGGCGGCTGCGTTATACCACATCGGCAACTCCTCGGCGGGCACAAACCCGGGAAAATGCACAACGTTCGTCAGCCCGGATCGTTCCACCTGCCGGAAGAGGTCAGCGTAGAACCAACCCTTCGCGCCCGCGAGCACCAGGTGGAGCTTGGCGGCCTGGAGCTTGTCGAAGGCGCTGATGAGGCAGGCGAGGTTCTTGCGCGGCTCGAGGGTGCCGAGGTAAAGGATGAAGCGCTCGGGCAGGCCGGCGCGCGCGCGAAAGGCCTCCACCTCGGCGGGCGGCAGCGGGCGGAAGCGCGCGTCCACGCCGGGCCGCGCCACATCCACGCGGTCATCCATCACACCCAATAGCTGCACCACATCCCGCTTCGTGCTCTCCGAAATCGCGAGCACCCGGCGCGCGCGGCGGCACGAGTGCGCGGTGAGGGCCGACAGGTACAGCCGTTGCGCTGTCGGAAAGTTGCGCGGGAACAATCGAAACGAGAGGTCGTACACGGTGACGACGGCGGGCACGGGGTTGAGCAGCGGCGAGGCGAAGGCCAGCGAGTGCAGCAGGTCGGGCCGGAGGCGCGCGAGGGCCAGCGGCTGCGCGAGTTGCTCCCACAGGATGCGGGCCAGCGGGCGCTGCGTCGGCCAGCGGCTGCGCTCGATCCGCGCGCGCGCCATCACCGGTTGGCCTGCGCCGACGAACACCGTGAAGTCAAACTCCGGCCCGGCCTCGGGCAGAGACTGGAGCGTGTTGAAAATGTATTGATGGATGCCCGCGCTGCGATACGACGCGCCACCGTACAGCAAGTGCGCGTTGAGCGCGAGGTGCGGCATACGCAGGATTATAGCGGAGCGAAAAAAGCCGCGCCTCCTTAATGGGATGCGCGGCTGAAGCTCGGTCGGTGACGACGGGGTTACCGATTGTGCGGCACCGTCACCGCCCGCGAGCCGGATGACGGCACGGGCGACGCGGATAGGGCCAACGATACCGTGATTGTGAATGACACAACCTTCAGGCTGCGCCGTGGGGCCGGGCGTGATCGAGGTAGCCCGACTGGCCCTGAAAGACGACGAAGTTCGCGTCCGCGCCGCGGAAGGCGTCAATCAGCTTGGTGTAGCCGGCCAGGGCGAGGGCAAAGTCCAGTCCACGCCAGATTTTCGCCCTCACCCCGTCCCTCTCCCGCTGGGAGAGGGAGTGGAGCGTGTCATTGGAATCCCGCTCCAAATCATGAGTGCCGACTCCCCCTTCTCCCGCTGGGAGAGTCGCTGCGCTTACGGGGCTGGGGGATAAGGGCGAGCGCGGTGACTTTGCACACACCCTGTGTGGCCGGCGTTCCTGATCGCCGTGATCGTGTCTTCGAGAGCGTATGCGTTGAGTTCGCCGCTGATGAATCTGTGTCGAAGCGCGTTCACAGAGGATACGCCGGTTGTCGTGAGGCTGTATGCGAAGGCGGGTGACGGTCACGGGCAACTCGTTGCTGCCCGTGACCGTCGCTGTGAAACAAGTGGGGCTGGCCCTGAAGGCGGCCAGCCCCTGTTGATACCGGGATAGTCGTTGGGGTTACTGTCGGACGATGCGACCCTGCACGGGCGGCGCCGTCACCGGCGAGTTCGCTGCTACGTAATCGATGGAGATTTCGAGCAGGCCATCACCGGGCTGCTGCACGTTCGTGCCGCCGGCCAGGGCGGTGTAACCATCGCCGCCGGTGAACATGAAGTCGTTGGTCACCAGCCGGACGTTGGTCGTGTCCGTGATTTCTGTTTCCGGCCCGCCGATGCCGCTCGGCGTCAGCCACATACCGGTGATCTCCGGCGTGGTGCCGTTGCAGCGGAAGGTGAAGCGCATCCCCGAGACCTGTGGGAAGCGCCCGGTGGCGACGGCGGTATTGCACACGGGCGACACGCCGTTGAGCAACGCCGTGCGCAACTGCGCCCCGGTCAGTGTTTCGATGACGGTGCGGTTGCCGAACGGCAGCACGGCGAACATCTCGCCCCAGGTGATTTCACCGGGTTGCTCGCCAGCGGAGGGCGGCGCGACCAACAGGTCGGCGCGCAGGCCACCCGAGTTGGTGAGGGCGACCTGCACGCTCGGATACTTCAGGCGCATCGCGTCGGCGATGAGGTTGCCCATCGGGGATTCGTTCAGCCGCGTCGGGTCGCGCCGGATGTCGGCGGTCTGGCTGCCGATAACCTGATTGCGCAACACCGCCGTCTGCGCGTTGGCGTCATCAACGATGGCCTTGACATCGGGCCGCAGGGCCACGCCGAGGTTCTTGGCCACGCGCGTCGCGCCGCCGGCCCACTCCACATCGCCGCCTTGCACGACGAGCTGGAGCACCGAGAAAGTCGCGCCGGCGTTGACGCCCTCCACCACGAGGATGTCGCCGACGTACAGGTTCGACACGCGATGGGTGTGCCCGGCGATGACGGCGTCCACCGTCGTATCCTGTATGGCGTTGGTGATGTCGACAATCGGCCCGGCCCACGCCACGGGCGCGACACCATCCACGGCGTTCGAGCCGACCGCCGAGCCTTCGTGGATGAGCACGATTTGGATCTGCACGCCCTGATGGCGCAGCCGCTCCGATTCGGCGCGGATGGTTTCCACCGCCGGCAGGAAGCGCAGCCCGGCGGTCGCGCCCGCCGAGACCAGCTCAGGCGTGTTCTCCAGTTCGATGCCGATGACGCCGATGGGGTAGTCGCCCCACCAGAAGATGCGGCTGCCCTCGACCCAGTCGGGATTGTGGCCGGTGGCCGCGTCCACGATGTTCGCGCCGAGGAAGGGGAAGTTGGCGCGGGCCTGATGTTGCAGCAGCCGCGACACACCGTAGTCGAACTCGTGGTTGCCGTACGAGGTGGCGTTCAGCCCCCACGCGTTCTCGACATCAATCGCCGGCATGTCCTGCAGCAGGCCGGAGTTGGCCGGCGAAGCCCCGACGTTATCGCCGGCGGCGAACAGCAGCGCGTGACCCGTCAATCGGGCGGCCTCTTCGTCGAACAGCGTGGCCAGTTGCGCCGCGCCGCCGACCGAGACATTGAGGTTGTCCATCCGCATCGTCGTCGGGTCAAGCTGGCCGTGGAAGTCGTTCAGGCCGAGCATCGGGATGACGTTATCCCACGAGCCGCCCTTGATCACATCCATGTGCACCTGGCCCTGGGCGTGCTGCGGGATGGGGATGCGCATGAGATAGGCGATCGTCGGGGCGAGGTCGGTCGAGCGGATGCCGTCCACCACCGTGCGCCGGATGGCCGGGCCGCCGGCGAGGAAGGTCGCGCGCAGGTTGATGTTGGCCTCGAGGTTCTGCACATCCGGCACGTAGCCGTGCTGCCCGAAGAAGGCCGACAGCGCGATCAACGTTCCGGGGGTCGCCGCATCGAATTGATACGGCGGATAAGAGAACGCCACCACGTCGCCGGTGCGGGTGGGGTGGGCCATATCGGTGTGATTAAGGCCGTCGTCCGTGTTGGGGATATAGCGCGCCTCGGCCTTGGTGTAGACGCGGTCAATCACCGTCCACCCCTCCGGCTGGCCGTCGCCCGTCCAGTCGTTCGGATCAGACAGGCCCTGGAATGCGGACTTGATTTGCGCGACGACGGTATCGTAATTCGAGGCCACGACCTGCGTGATCGTACTCGGCATCGGGAGCGGGTCGCGCCCGGCGAGGTTGAGGTAAATCTGCACCGTGCCGCCGGCCCAGCAAGCCTTGGCCTTGCCGATGGTCTCGCCCGTCGCCAGTCGGCAGTTGGAGGTCTGTGGCCGCGACAGCAAACCCAAATCCACCAACACCTTGCTGGCGTCAATGGCCAGGAACTGCGGCGCGAAGCCGTGATCGGACGACACGAACGTGTTGACGTTGCCCGGCATGAGCGACTGAACGAGCGCCAGCGTCCGATCGGCGCCTTGATAAGCGCGGCGCAGGAAGCCTTCGCGCACGGCCACGCGGCCATCGGGCGTGCCGTTGACTTGCACGTCGTCATAGGCCGGGTTGTGGTCGCCGTTCGGCAAGGTCGGCGAGACCAGCCCGAGGAACTGATGCGAGAACTCATCGGTGACCGGGTAGCCCGCAAGCACCAGATCGGGCCTGTGCTTGTCGAGGATGTACTCGATCACCGGCCAGTGCCCGGTTTCCCAGTACAGGCCCTGCTCCACATACGTTTCTTCGCTGACGATGCCGGCCTCGAGGACGGCGAAGTCGGCGGCGGTGGAGGTGGGGAATTCCCTGGCGATGAACTCGCCGAAGTCGGTATAGCCCGGCTCGCCCGGCCACGTCGGCCACGAAGCGTTCGAGCGCGCCACCGAGGTGTGGAAGAGGCGCACTTCCGAGAGATCGGGCGCGAGCCGTTCCACTTTCACCAGCATGCCGCCGGTCTTGCCGGCCAGCGACCCGCCGACGATGGTGACTTTGACGTCGGCCCACTCACCTTCGGCCAGCGTGCCGGCGGCGGCGCTGCCGTCTTTGCTCGGCGAGAAGAGCACATGATCGTAATTGGTCGTGCTGTCGTTGGTCGAGTCAAAGATGTAGGCATTCAGGCCATACTTGTCGGTGCCGAAGTCGAGCACCCGCATCCGCATCTCTTTGGCCGGACTGTATGAGGTCGGCACATTCGTCCAGCCGCTCGCATCGGTCGGCGCAGCGCCGGGGAAGGGTGGCTGGCCCGCGAAGCCAACCGGATGATCGAACTGCAAGCTAAAGGCCGCGGTGAAGGAGGCGCTATCGAGCGGGCTGATGTAGTTGGTGGCGACGCCGCGCCCGGAGAAGAACCCACGGAAGTCAATCGTCGGGCCGTTGATGGTGCCGTTGCGGCCGCCGGCCCACTCGATCTGCGCCACCTTCTTGCCGCCGCGTTCGGCGGCCTGGGCCAGCGTCTCGGCCTGCAACACGCCGGCGTCGAACGCGGCGGTGCGATTGGTGAACGCTTGGCCATTGATATGGAAGGTGTTATTCGTGGAGCCATGCACACCCGGCCAGGCACCGGTCGCGAGCGTGTACCAGCCCGCGCCCGTATTGGCGGCGGCCTGGGTCAGCAATCCGTTGCCGCTGGCATACGCGCCGCGTTGCAGCAGCTTCCGCATCGCGGGCAGTGTCCCCTGCTGGGCATACTGCCGAACGAGGTCTTGCCGCAAACCGTCGGCGGCGAAAAAGATCACGGAGTCGGCTTTGGCGGATTGGCGCGTGTGGGTGGGGGTGGCCGCGCGCACTGACGGCGCGAAACCGGCGCCCATGGCCAGCACAAGGATGACAAAGAGGTTGAAGAGTCTGTTTTTCATAGGGTTACCTTGCGAAAGGAAACAACCACTCAATGGGGGCTGGCCGAGGTGCATTGGCCGGAGGAACACGCCCCGTCGTGCAAAGAGGAATTGGGAACGTATGATGTTGATGAGCGGTCTGGCACCTCCTCCAAGTTGGCGTTGCTACAGCGGCACGGGCGAGTCAGCCCGACAGGTCGAACCTGCAGACAGGCTTTTTCATGCTACTGGCTAAAGCTCAACGCCTCTTCAACCAGCCTTCAACAGCATTTCAGGTTGTAACAACTCGAATGGGGAAAGCGACAAACTGAACTCTACCGTTACTGAGCAGGCGTATGATACCGCGTTTGGCGCGGGCCTTCAATCGGCATTTTGGCCCATCACAAACCGATACATGTCTACCGTTTGTTCAGCGATGCGGCGCTGGGTGAAGAGCGCCAGCACCCGGGCGCGCCCGGCGGCCGAAAGCTGAGCCCGCCGCTCCGCATTGCGCTGAAGGAGGCGCAGTTGGGCCGCGAGCGTTTCGACGTGTTCTTCCGGGAAGGTCAGGCCGGCCGCGCCGATGACGTTGGGGATCTCGCCGCACGTGGAGCCGACCACCGGCACGCCGCAGGCCATCGCCTCGATGAGCACGCGCCCGAATTGTTCCTTCCAGTTGGGCCGCGTGCGCGAGGGCAGCACGAGGCAATCGAGTCGCGAGTAGAACTCGGGCATAGCGGTCGAGGGCAGAGGTCGCTCAATCACGGCCCGCTCGCGCAACCCGTGTTGTGCGATGAGATGTTCGAGCAATCCATGTTCCGGCCCCGAACCGAGAATCCGCACCCGCACTTCGGGAACCTGTGCGGCGGCGAGCAGCAATATCTCCACACCCTTTTCGGGCACGAGGCGGCCGGCATAACCTGCGGTGAAGGGATGAGGGGACGATGTGACGGGGTGACGGGGTGACGTCACCTCGCCACCTGTCACCCCGTCACTGTCTCGCCCGGATGTTGGCTTGAAGAGTTCCGGGTCGACACCGAACTGCGGGATGACGCGCACCGGCCCGCGATAGCCCTTCGCCCGCCACAGGGCTTCGGAATCCGCATTGCCCACGATAGCCGCGTCGGCCCGGTCGAGCACGGAGCGCTCTATCCAATTGAACGGTGGTGGGTAGCGCCGGTGCAGGTTCTGCCACGAGAAGAACAAAGCTTTCGCACCGTGCCGCTTTGCTGAACGCAACGCCAGCCACGTCGCCAGGTTGTACGGCTCCTCATCAATGTGAACGAGGTCGGGCTTCCAACGCGCTACTAACTCAGCGAAGCGCGGATAGAAGTGAAGATGAAAGTTGCCGTTGAAGAGGATGGGCGTCTCGATCAGAGCGTAGCCGTTCATGTGGGCGCGTTCGAGCGTTTGCACACCGCGCTCGTCGCGCCATTCGGGCGGCACAACCACCGTCAGCTCGACGCCGAGTGACGCGATCTCCTCCAGCTTGCGCTGGTACGCGCCGACGACGCACGCCTTGGAAAGCATGAGCACCCGCATGGCGCGGCAGTATAGAGCAGTGGGTGCGGCTCAAGCAAACCAGACTCAAATCTTGAGGGCTACGGCGTAACAATCGCGTAAAAGTCTCTCGCAAACTGTTGACGTGTGATGAGACACACCTAGAATGTTCCTATCGCAGATGGGGGTTCCCTCATCATAGGGATCACCGCCACCGCACGTTTGAACGATACGCGGGGTCGTATGGAAAAAAAACCACAAAATCATGGGGATTGGAAACGCACCGCGCATGTGTTGCCATTTGTGGTGGTGGTGTTGACACTGGCGGCACCGGTCAGTGCCCGCAGCGATTTACAATCCGCTTCACCGACACCCGTTCCCAGCCGCAGCCTGCAATTTGATGGGGTCAACGACATCGCGCGCACCGTCAACCTGCCGCTGTTGACTCAGTTCACGGTCGAGGCCTGGGTGCGGCGCTCGGCCGACTCGAACAGCTACCAAACTTTCCTCTCGGATGCCAACAGTTCGTACGGGCAAGCCATGCTCACGCTGTTTGTGGATGGCGGCAACCAGAGCTGCTCGGGCGCAGCCGATCAGTTCGCCTACTACCAGCTCAACAACAATCAGACGCAATGCTCGGGCGTCACCGCAACCGTGGGGCAGTGGTTTCACGTGGCAGTCTCGCGCGACGCCAGCGGCACGCGCCGGCTGTTCGTGAACGGCGTTTTGCGCAGCACGCAGACCAACTCAGCCGCGCCCACCGATAGCAGCGGCGTGTTTGCCTTTGGCCGCGCCGGCGACTTCAACGGCGAATACTTCGCCGGACTGGTGGATGAGGCGCGCCTCTCCAATATCGCCGTTTACACCGCCACCTTCACCGCGCCCACCAGCCCGCTGCCCGTGACTGCCAACACGGTGGCGCTGTGGAGCCTCGACGAGGGGACGGGCCAGACGTTCAGCGATCGCTCAGGCAACGGCCGTAACGGAACGCTCGGGTCGAGCAGCGGCGCGGATTCGGCGGACCCGCTCTGGTCAACGTTCACACCGGTGGGCGACGGCAGCCCAACAGCGACGCCGATCACAACAGCGACACGGACGAACACCCCGACTCCCACGCGGACGCCGACGCCCACTTTCACTCCCGGCCCGACTTCCACCCCAACCGTCACCGCGACAGCCACACCCCTGCCAACGGCCAGCCACACCGCCACGGCCACACCGGTTCCCACCCTCACATACACCCCCATTCCCTCGAATGTCGGTTATTCGCTGCGCTTCTTCGGCACGGGCGCGGGCGATGTGGACCGCGTCAAGATCCCGATTGACGACCCGGCCACCACCAACCCCGGCCCGCCGGCCGACATCGGCGCGGAAGATTTCACGCTTGAATTTTGGATGAAGGCCAACGGCGCCGACAACACCGCTACAGCCATCACCTGCGGCGCGAACAGCGATTGGATCTTCGGCAACGTCGTGATCGATCGCGACCGTTTCAGTCAGGAGCGCGATTACGGGTTATCGCTGGCGGGCGGGCGCATCGTCTTCGGCGTCAATGGGCCGGGCAACCTCGCCCGGACGCTGTGCGGCACAACCTCGGTGCTCGATGGCGGCTGGCATCACATCGCCGTGCAGCGCCGCCGCAGCGACGGCTGGCTGTGGATTTTCGTGGACGGCGTGTTGCAGGCGCAGGCCGACGGCCCCGACGGCGACATCTCCTATCCCGATGAGGGTGTGCCGGGAAACTTCTGCGACGGGCCATGCACGAACAGCGATCCCTTCCTCGTGCTCGGCGCGGAGAAGCACGACGCCGGCCCGCAGTATCCCTCGTACAGCGGCTACCTCGACGAGTTGCGGCTCTCGAACAGCCTGCGTTACTCGGCGCCGTTCTCGCCGGTGCTACAGCCGTTCTCGCCCGATGCGAGCACAGTCGCCCTGTATCATTTTGATGAGGGCACCGGCGACTTCATCGGGGATAGCTCGGGCGCCGCCGGTGGCCTCAGCCACGGAACGCGCCGCTTCGGCGGCAACCCGGCTGGGCCGCAGTGGCTGCCCGAAGCCCCCTTCCCGCCACCCACGCCGACACCGACCGACACGCCCATTCCCTCGCCGACCTTTACACCGTCGAGCACGCCCACCCACACCGACACACCGACCGACACGGCCACGCCGACACCCACGCCGACACCGAGCGACACACCCACGCCCACCGACACGGCGACGAACACGCCGACGTTCACACCCACCGCGACACCGACCGACACGGCCACGCCGACACCCACGCCGACACCGAGCGACACACCCA
>CAZSNP010000002.1:106922-150541 GCA_964608265.1 uncultured Anaerolineales bacterium
ACACCGACCGACACGGCCACGCCGACACCCACGCCGACACCGAGCGACACACCCACGCCCACCGACACGGCGACGAACACGCCGACGTTCACACCCACCGCGACACCGACCGACACGGCCACGCCGACCTTCACGCCGGACCCCGATGTGATCTTTGCCGATGGGTTCGAAGCTGGCAATTTGCTGGCGTGGTCGGCGGCCTTTACCGACAGCGGCGATCTGACGGTGACGACCGGGGCCGCCCTCGTTGGGAATCGCGGGCTGAGCGCACTGCTCGACGACAACACCGCCCTCTACGTCACCGATGAACGGCCCACGGCTGAGGCCCGTTATCGCGCGCGCTTCTACTTCGACCCGAACACGATCACGATGGCGAGCGGCAACGCGCATGTGCTGTTTCACGGATACACGGGCACAAACTTCGGCACGCCGGTCGTGCGCGTGGAGTTTCGCTTCAGCAATGGGGCGTACCAACTGCGAGGCGGCGCGCGGAACGATGCCAACGGCTGGAGTTATGCCGGCTGGACGACCATCACCGATGCCGCGCACTGGATCGAGTTCGATTGGCGCGCGAGCACGGCTGCCGGCGCGAATAACGGCGGGCTGACGGTGTGGATTGACGGCACGCAGCGCGGCAACCTGACGACGGTGGATAACGACACCCGGCGCATCGAGCGTGTGCGGCTCGGCGCGGTCAGCGGACTCGATAGCGGCACCCGCGGCACGTATTTCTTCGACGCTTTCGAGTCGCGCCGGACGACGTATATCGGACCGTGACGGGCACGCCAACCGAGATCACAATAAAACCCCAAGTGGATCGCCAGCGCGATCCACTATTTTCCACATGGACTTTATTTCCCATGTTAGCGCTGCGGGCGCGGAGGTACCATGCAGCTCTGTCATCGTGTTCTCACTCAACAGTTGCATGGGTGCCCTGCCACGTCTGCTACGACTTGCGTTCACTTGCCTGGTGCTGGTGGCCCCGAGCAGCCCGCTGCCCGCTCCTGCCCGGCCCGCCGCGGCAGCGCCGCCGCCCTTCTTCCGCAACGAAACCATCCTGCTCGGTTTGAGTGAACCCACCGGCCTGACGTTTGCCCCCGACGGGCGCATGTTCATCCTGCAACGCGGTGGTGTGATCCGGGTGGCCCTTCCCGGCGCAACCCAGGTGGAGGCGACGCCACTGCTTACCCTCACCAACATCAATACCGACGAAGGTGAGCGCGGGTTGGTCGGCATGACGCTGCACCCCGACTTCGCCCTCAACGGCTACGTCTACCTCTTCTATACCGCCAACACGCCGCTGCGTGATCGGGTGTCACGGTTCACCGTCACCGGCAACGTGGCGGACCCGGACAGTGAAGTCGTCATCTGGCAAGACTCCTCCGAGGCCGGGCTGTGGCACCACGGCGGTACGCTGGCCTTCGGGCCGGAGGGGGCGCTCTATATCTCGGTCGGCGACAACTTCGACACGACCTTTGGGGCGGGCCATGTCTCGCAACGCCTCGATAGTTACCGGGGCAAAATCCTGCGCCTCAACTCCGATGGTTCTGCGCCGAACGACAACCCGTTTTACGACGGTGATGGCCCGAACCTCGACGCCATCTGGGCGCTCGGCCTGCGCAACCCGTTTCGCTTCAGCTTCGACACGCTGACGGGCGCGCTGTACATCGGTGATGTGGGCAGCAACACCGACACCTCCATCGAAGAGGTCAATCGCGGGCAGGCCGGCGCGAACTACGGCTGGCCGTGGTGCGAAGGGGCATGCGCCGTCACCGGCATGACCAATCCCATCTATCAGTATCCGCATAACAGCCGTGACGCTTCGATCACTGCCGGCTTTGTCTATCGGGCCGCGCAATTCCCCGCTGAGTATCGCGGCAGTTTATTCTTTGGCGATTACGCGCAGAACTGGATTCGCCGCCTGACCTTCGATGCGAACGGCGAGGTGCTGGCCGGCCTCAACTTCGAGCCGGCCGATGGCGCCCTCGACGGGCCGTACGGCGAGATCGTGGATTTGAAGCCCGGCCCCGATGGCTCGCTGTATTACGTGGATATTGGCCCACTCGGCGGGCAGACCGCGGGCAGCGTGCGCCGCATCCGCTACGACCCGAATCGGCCACCGATCATCACGCAGGCGATCGCCACACCCGACTCCGGCCTCATCCCGCCGCTGACTGTGGATTTTGCCGGCGCCGCCACCGACCCGGAGGGCGGCGTCATCACCTACACGTGGAGTTTTGGCGACGGCAACTCGGCGAGCGGCGCCACTCCCAGTTACACTTACGGGCAACGCGGGCGCTTCTTCGCGCGGCTCACCGCCTCCGACGGCGTGGCTGAATCGCTCTCGGCGCCGGTGGCCGTCACGGTTGGCGCTGCGCCGCAAGTGACGGTGACCGCGCCGATCAGCGGCACGACTTTCCGCGCCGGCGACGTCATCGCCTTTAGCGGCAGCGCCACCGACGCGGATGGATCGCTCTCTGCCGCCAACTATTCGTGGCAAATCGTCTTTCGCCACAACGACCATCTGCATCCCGCCGAAGGGCCGATCACGAACACAACCTCCGGCGCATTTACGATCCCCCTCACGGGCCACGACTTCAGCGGCAACACGGGGTTTGAGGTCGTTCTGACGGTGACGGACGCGGACGGCATCGCCACGACGGAGCGGGTAACGGTCCGCCCGGAAAAGGTCAACCTGACGGTGACGACCAACGTGCCGGGTCTGCGCGTCAGCCTCGATCAAAACACCAACGCGCCCGCCCCGCTGGTGCGCGATACGCTGATTGGCTTTGAACACACGATCGGTGTGGCCGGGTCGCAATTGTTGAACGGCGTGCCCGCTCAGTTCGTCGGCTGGGCCGATGGGGTGACGACAACGACGCGCCTCATCACCGTGCCGTTGACCGACACCACATACACCGCGCGGTACACCTTCAACACCTTTTTGCCCCTGCTGCGACGCTGAGGGCTTCGCCGCCGCCCGCGCCTGTATAATCGCCGCGCTGTGCGCGCGTTCAATCGATTCCGTGTTACGCGGTGGGCGGAGGCTGCGGCCCTGCTGCTTTGCCTTGCCTTCGCGGCCTTCATCCGCTTCCATCAACTCGAGTCGCTCCCACCCGGGCTGTACTCCGACGAGGCCTGGTACGCGCTCGACGCGGCGGGCGTCCTCGACGGCCAGCACGCTGTTTACTTTCCGGCCAATAATGGCCGCGAGCCGCTGTTCATCTATCTCCTCTCACTGAGCATCGGCGCCCTGGGCCACACACCGCTCGCTGTCCGGCTGCCGGCGGCGCTGCTCGGCGTGTTGACGGTGCTGGCGGCCTATGCGCTGGGCCGGGCGCTGTTCACTGGGCGCGTCGGGCTATTGATGGCAGCGTTGACCGCAGGCAGTCTGTGGGCGCTGGCCCTCAGCCGCATCGGGTTGCGAGCGACCACGTTGCCGCCGCTCGCGGCGTTCATGGTCGCAGCCGCTGTAGTGGGATGGCGCACCCGCAGCGCGCGCCGGCTCATGTTCGCGGGCGCGCTTTGCGGCTTATGTTTTTATACATATCTTTCCGCGCGCCTCATCCCGCTGCCCTTCATCGCCTTCGGGGTTTGGTGGTATAGTCACCGGCGCTTAGGCACAGGTTCAACCGCAACACGCCTGCCGTGGAAAGAACTCGCCGCCTTTGGGCTGGCCGCCGCGCTGGTGGCCGCGCCGTTGGGGCTGTATGCGCTGCGCGAACCGCAGGTCTATTTGGGTCGCGCCGAGCAGGTATCGGTGTTGGGTTCGGGCTGGGCCGCGCTCTTTGACAATTTGATCAAGGTGCTGGCGATGTTCGCCTTCGCCGGCGACGCCAACCTGCGGCATAACCTGCCGGGCCGCCCGGTCTTCGATTGGGCGCTCAGCCTGGCGTTCTTCGCCGGGGTGGGGCTGGCGCTGCAGCGAGCCTGGCGGCGCGAGGCCGCATCGGTGCTGGCCACGTCCTGGTGTGGGACGATGTTGCTGCCTACGCTGCTGTCGAACGAGGCGCCGCATTTCCTGCGCGCCATCGGGGCCTTGCCGATGGTGTTCGTCTTTCCGGCGCTGGCGCTCGATTGGCTGTGGGGCACGGGCCGTTGGCGGCTGCGGGCGCTCGTGGTGCTTGCGTTGACGGCCGGCGGTCTGCGAACGGCCTTCGATTACTTCGGCCCGTACGCGCAGCACGCGGGTTTGGCGGATGCGTTTCAAACCGCTCCCGTGCGTCTGGCCGAGGACGCCAATGCGTACCTGGCAAGCGGCGCCGGCCCGTTGTGGCTGGATAAGCGGCTGTGGGATTTTGCGGCGGCCCGTTTCCTGATCGCGCGGCCGGCGGCGGTGCGGCTGTTCGAGCCGGGGCAGACGATCGACAGAGAGCCGGCGATGCAGATCATGTTTTCGCCGTACAGCGATTACGGCAACGTGCTCGCCGCGCTGCCCGAGCGTTCCGCCCTCACGGTCACCACCGGGGCGCTGTATCGCAACGAGGGCGAGGCCGAGCCGTATCCTTTGTACGTGACCTTCACCGTCGCGCCGCAGACGGGCGGCGGGCCGGAGCCGCACACGTTCGAGCGCGGGATTCAGTTGAGAGCGCAACCGGTTTCCCGGGTGGGCGACCGTGTGCGGGTGACGCTGACCTGGTCGGTTGCCGCCGCGCTGGCCGATGACGTTCGTGGCTTCATCCACTTGCGCCGGGGCGAGATAGTGGTATCACAGGCCGATGAGCCGCTGGGGGGCGTGCACTATCCCGTGCGGCTGTGGCCGGCGGGGAGGTGGGTGACGCGGGCGCACGAGCTAACCCTCCCGGCGGAGGGCGGGCCGGGGGAGCTACGCTTGTTTGTCGGGTTATACGATCCAGCGGGCGCGCGCTTGCGCGTCGATGGGGGTGAGGAGGCGGTTGAGCTGTCACTGCCGTGAGGCGGCGGCAGTTCGGGAGTGAGGCCATGAATCGGCAACGCACGTTCACCGGAGTGATCGTTCTGAGTCTGCTGGTTTCATTGGTGATGCTGGCCGCGCCCGGCCCGCGCGCGCGGGCGCAGTCGAACCTGCTCTTCAACCCCGGTTTCGAGGATGCCGGCAACAACACCACCGGCAACGGCTGGGTGCAGTGGTGGCAGGAAACGCCCCGGCCCGGCGACGGCTCGCTGAATTACGCCTACCGCCCGAGCTGGAACGTGGAGAAGAAGAGCAGCGGCGCGGCGGCGGAATTGATCCTGGCCGGCAATAACTCGCAGCGCGTGATCAATAACTGGGATCCGTGGTATGCGGGCGTGTATCAATCGGTGAACGCGCCCGCCGGCAGCCGGGTGCGGGTGACGGCCAATGCGCGCCTGTGGACGAGCAGCAGCAACTGGCCGGCCGCCTCGGATACGGCGGTGGGCGCGACGGTGCAGGTCGGCCTGGAGCCGAGCGCGGGCACGAATGCGCTGGCCGGCAGCGTGATCTGGTCGGGCACGATCGCGCCGCACAACGGCTGGCAATCGGTGAGCGTCGAGGCCATCGTCGGCGCGGGCGGGCGGGTGACGGTTTTCCTCGGCGCGAACTATCGCGGCTATTCGCGCCAGTTCATGAGCGTGTTCTTCGACGAGGTCTCGCTGGTGGTGGTGGATAGCAACCCGCCGACGGCCACGCGCACGCCGACCGGCCAGGCAACGGCGACCAACACCCCCGCGCCGGGCACGCCGAGCAGCACGCCCGGCCCGACGGCCACCGCCACCCTCGCACCCATCACCGGGCCGACGGTAACGGCGCTGCCGGCCGGCCAATACGTCGTGAAGCGCGGCGACACGCTCGGCAGGATCGCGCGGCTGTACAACATCCCGGCGTGGATGATCATCAACGCTAACAACATCAAAGACATCCACAAGATTTACGAGGGTCAGGTGTTGATCATCCCGGCGGGCGCAGCCACACCGGCGCCGGGCACCTTCATCTACACCATCGTACGCGGCGACACGCTCTCGCAGATCGCCAAGCGTTACGGCACAACCGTGGCGCGGCTGCGCGAGTTGAACGTGCTGCGCAAAGACAACCTCATCTTCCCCGGCCAACGGATCGTGGTCGGGAGATAGGCTGGGCCGCTCGGCCGGTGGAAGATTGAACCTGGAAAAGGAAAGTGTATGAAAGCCTTGCGTCTGTTTCTCGCGGCCCTGGTGCTGGCGCTCGTCGCCGCGCCGCGAACGGTTGCCCCGGTGGCGGCCCAATCGAACCTGCTGGCCAACCCGGGTTTCGAATCCAGCGGCTCGGGCACCGGCACCGCCAACTGGCTGCCGTGGTGGTCGGAGACCGCCAAGCCCTCGGATGGGTCGTTTAACTACGCTTACAAGCCCACGTGGAATCAGGAAAGCCTGAGCGCGGGCGCCGCCGGCCCCTTCATCTATGCCGGCAACGCCTCGCAGCGCATCGTCAACAACTGGGATCCGTGGTACGCCGGCGTGAAGCAGGTGGTGAACGCGCCGGCCGGCGCGCGCGTGCGGCTCACGGTATATGCCAAAGCGTGGACGAGTTCTTCCGGTTGGCCGTCCGCCTCCGACACGAGCGTGCCGGTGCGCGCCAGCGCCGGCCTCGACCCGAACGGCACCGAGAATCAGTTCGCCAGCACTGTGGTGTGGTCGGGCGCCGCCGCCCCGCACGACGCGTGGACGCCCATCTCCGTGGAAACAACGGTCGGGGCCGGCGGCAAGGTCGGCGTCTTCCTCAGCTTCGACTATCGCGGCTCGTCGCGGCTGTTCATGAGCGGGTTGTTCGATGAGGCCTCGCTCGTCGTGGTGGGCACCGGCCCGGCGCCGCAGCCGACGACGGGCGGCGGCGCGGCCACCCAACCGCCGAGCACCGCGCCAACCCCACTGCCCTTCACGCTCCCCACCCCCGATGCCAGCGGCGCGGTCGTTTACACCGTGCGCACCGGCGACACCGGTTGGAGCATCGCCGCCAACGCCCGCCTCTCGCTCGATGAGCTGCGCGCCCTCAACCCGGGCGTCAACATCAGCCTGCTCTTCGTCGGGCAGAAGCTGGTCTTGAAGGCCGGCAACGCTACCGCCACGCCGCCGCCGCAGCCGACGGCGGCCCCGACCGAGGCGCAACCCACCGTCGCGCCGACGACCGAACCCGGCGCGCAACCGACGGCCGCGCAACCGCAACCCACCGCCATCGCCGCCAATCCCGACACCGGCAAGATCTGTGTGCGGCTGTTCGAGGATGTGAACGGCAACGCGCAGCGCGAGACCAGTGAAGTGACGCTGGCCAGCGGCTCGCTGACGGTGATCGATGCCAACGGCGCGCCGGTGGCGGCGTACACGACCCAACCCGGCGAGGAGGAGCACTGCTTCGAAAACCTCGCCGCCGGCACCTACACGCTGGCCGCCGCGCCCCCCACCGGCTACAACGCCACGAACAATCCCAATGCCCGTTTTGATCTGAAGATCGGCGACACGGTGAACGTGGAGTTCGGCGCGCAGAAGGGCAGCGGCGCGGTCGCGCCCACAGCCCCGGCTGCCGATGACGGCCGTTTACGCAACGCGCTCTTTGGCGCGGCGGGCATCATGCTGTTGCTATTGGCGGCCGGCCTGGCGGGCTTCTTCGTGTTGCGGCGCAGGTGATTGCAGACGGCACAAGGCAGAAAGCTGTAGGCAGAAGGCAGTCACAAGTTGGCCGCTTTCTGCCTTTTGCGTTCTGCCTTCTGTCTTCGCTCCTCGCCGCACTGCCCCTCTTCGCCAACCCCGGTTTCCTCAACACGCGCGGCATCGGCGATTCGCCCAACCTGCTTTTTCGCCTTCAGCAACTGATCGCCGCCTTCTCGGGCGGCGAGTTCCCCGCGCGCTGGATGCCCGAGGCCGCGTACGGCTACGGCATGCCGTACTTCACGTACTACGCCTCGGCCTCGACGCACCTCGCCGCGTTGCTCAAGGTGTATGGATTTTCGTTCGTCAACGCCCTCAAGCTCACGCAGCTGCTCGCGCTCGTCGTGGCAGCGGGCGGGATGTATGGCTGGCTGCGGTCCGCGTCTCTGACTCCCGCCAAAAGCGCGCTGGCTTCAATCGCCTACACCTTCGCGCCGTTTCACCTCATCAATCTGTATATCCGGGGCGACTCGCTGGCCGAGTTGTGGGCGATGGCGCTGTATCCCGCGGTCTTATGGGCGGCGCAGCGTTGCCTTGAGCGCGCGACGTTTGGCCGCGCCTTCGCGCTCGCCCTCGCCGTCGCGGCGCTCATCGGCACGCACAACATCTCCGCCCTCAACTTTCTGGCCTTTGTGGCGCTCTACTCTTTGGCGCTGCGCCGGCGTCAGCTTGCCTCACGTCCTGCGTTTCACGCTTCACTCGCCCTGCTCTGGGGCCTCGCCCTCTCCGCCTTCTTCTGGCTGCCCGCGCTCGGGGAAACGCAGTTCGTGCAACTCGGCGACCTCACCAGCGGTTTCTTCTTCTACGGCAATCACTTTCGCGGCAGCGATCTTATTCAAACAACGTTGCTGTTCGATTACGACCGCAACCCGTTCAGCCTGGGCCTGGCCCAGGCCGTGCTGGCTGCCCTCGGCCTGGGCGCGCTGCTGTGGCGCGCGGTGCGTGACCGAAGATGGTCACCGCTCGACACTTTCACCGTCATCGGGCTGGCCGTCTCGACGCTGATGATCACGCCGCTCTCGCGCCCGGTGTGGGAGACCGTGCCGCTGCTCGCCTACACACAATTCCCGTGGCGGTTTCTTTCCATTCAGGCGGTGTTCACAGCGGCGCTCACGGGCCATGCGTTAGTGGATATTGGTTCTTCAAAGTGGCGGCCCCAATTACAAATCACCACTTACGTTGGGCTGCCCGCCGTCCTTATCCTTTCAGGTTTGCTGCCCCTTCGGCTGACATTCTTTCCCTTGAACGACAGCGACGTGACCGCCGCGCGCCTCAACCTGTACGAATACTTCACCACCGCCATCGGCAACACGGTGAACTCCGAGTATCTGCCCCGCGAGGTGAGGCCGCGCCCGTTCAGCAGCGCTGCGCTGCTGGGCCGCGAGCCGCAGCCAAAGGTGCTGAGCGGGCGGGCCAGCGGCTACCGCGCCGGCAAACTTGGCGCGCGCGAGTTGTGGTATTTCGAGGTCGAGGGCGACTCGCCGGCGACCATCGCCATCCCCACCCACTATTGGCCCGGTTGGGAGGCTGAGGCGGATGATGAGGCGATACCGTTGCGCGCCGCGCCCGGCCTGGGGTGGATCACGTTCGAGCTGCCGCCGAACGCGCACTCGGTGACGTTCCGCGTGGGCCGCACGCCGCTGCGGCTGTGGGCCGAGGTCTTCAGCCTCGCGGCGCTCGTTGTGCCCATCGGGGGTTTTCTTTTCCGCAGAGCACGCGAACGACGCGCAGCACCCGCCTCCCTCACCCCCCTGCGCCCGCGCGCCGTGGCTACGACAGTCGGAGCACTTATCGCGTTGGCCGCTGGCTCAGCCCTCCTCTCCACCGTCAACCCTCCACCCGCCTCCTCCCCCCTCAACGCTGACTTCGACACCCTCGCCTTCCCGCATCGCGATGTGGTTCGATTCAGCGGGGCCGGCGAACTGCGCAGGGTGGCGTACAGCGCCGAACGCTTGCGACGCGGCGAGACGTTGACGGTGCAGACCGAGTGGTCGCTCT
This sequence comes from uncultured Anaerolineales bacterium, assembly GCA_964608265.1. GTDB lineage: Bacteria > Chloroflexota > Anaerolineae > Anaerolineales > UBA6663 > JANWXR01. The sequence continues at coordinate 116,538 of CAZSNP010000002.1, forward strand.
CGCGCAACGTCGAGGCCACCTTCCGCCTCGCGACCCCGTTGCGTGACAGTGCGTTGCCGTTGCCCTTCACGACCGTCACGCTGACCGGCGCGCGGGCTGAGGCCGTGCTCCCCCTCCCGCGCGACCTGCCGCCGGGGCTGTACTTCATCACCGTCGAGCTGCACGACACATGTTGTGTGTACCCCGCGCTCACAGCCGAGGGGCGGGCCCGTGGGCTGATACATCTCGCGCCGGTCATCGTGGATGATGAGGCGCGCGCCCCGTTGCAGCGCGCCGTGGCCGAGTTCGGTGCGCTGCGGCTGGTGCGCGGCGAGGTGGCGCCCTCGGCGGGCGATACCCTCGTCGCGCGGTTGGCGTGGCAGGCCGCGGCGGAGGTGCCGCGCAATTACACACTCGCCGTGCGCGTGCGGGATGAGGCGGGCAACGAGTGGGGCAGCGGCGGCGACGTGCAGCCCACGCTCGGCCTGTACCCCACCGCGCTGTGGCGGCCCGGCGAAATCGTCACCGACACGCTGGCCGTCACACTCAAGGGGCCGGGCGAGCCGCCGGGCCAGTATCAACTTTCGCTGACGGTGTACGACGCCGGCACATTGCAGGCGGTGGGCGAGACGCGCCTCCCCTTCGCCCTCAACCGCCGCCACCCGCGCGAGGGCCGCACGGCCCAATTCACGCTCACGCCCAACCTCGCCATCGAACGAGTCGAGTTCCCCTCCTCCGTGACTCAGGGCGACGACCTGTTGCTTTCCACTTTCTACCTCACCGGCCCGCAGCCCAACCCGCCGTACCGGGCGCGCTGGTCGTTGCAGCGCGGAGACGACCCACCGGGCCGCCTCCACGACGCGGAGCTTGCGCCCGGCTCGGCGGCGAATGGGTGGCCGCTCGCGGCATGGCTCATCGGCCAGACGCGGCTGCCCATCCCGAAAGACCTCGAACCGGGCGAGTATGCGCTGGCGCTGCAATTGCTGGATGAGGCAGGCAACCCGGTGGGCGAGGCGGCGCGTGTGGGCGAGGTGAGGGTGGCGGGCCGCGCGCGCAACTTCGCTGTGCCGCCGGTGCAAGCCACGGTCGGCGCGGTCTTCGATGATCAACTTAGGCTCGTCGGCTACGATTCGACGCAGACTGACTCAACGCTGCAACTCACACTCGTGTGGCAGGCCCTCACCGCGCCGCGCGGCGATTACAAATACTTCGTCCATCTTTTCAATCCGGCTGATGGGTTCGTAATCACGCAGGCCGATGCCGTGCCGCGCAACTTCACCTATCCGACAACGCTGTGGGCGGAGGATGAAGTGGTGTCGGAGTCGGTGACGCTTGCGTTGAGCGGGGTGCCCGCCGGAAGCTATCGCCTCGCGGTTGGCTGGTACGACCCGGCCACGCCCGGCCTCGCCCGCCTGCCGGCCTTCGACGCGAACGGTGGGGCGTTGGAAAACGGGCGCTTCGTTTTGCCGTTGGTCGTGGAAATACCCTGAGGGATTTCAACGCACAGGCGCAAAGAAAAGCTTCTGCTTGCGTCTGTGCTTCTCTTCTCTGCGCCTTTGCGTTAAGGCTCTTACGGTTGCAGTTGGGGCAGCAGGCCCTCGCCCAAATCCAGCACCACGCGGCCATCGGCGAGCGAGAGCAGTTGGATGCGGCCCGGCGCGTCGAACGACTCGTAGCGCGCGGCGGCGACGAATTGCCCGACGCGATCGACGCTCGGGAAAGCGAACTGGCCCGCGATCGTCAGCCCCTCCGCGCCGTCGAGCTTCACCACGGTGAGCTGCGGCCCGGCGATGCTCTTCCCCGGCTCGGGCGCCTCCGGCGCGCAATCGCGCACCTGCGCCGAGATGAGGATACCGCTGCTATCGGCCAGCCAGGCGTAATCGTTGGTGAGGTAGTAGCGATCCTGCTCCGGCTCCTCGGCCTGTTGCAGCGAGCCGATGTAATAGTCGCCGATCCCTTTCCCATCCGCATTGCCGATGAAGGCCGCGCCCTGCGCCGCACACGCGCTGATGTGCGCGTTGGCCGAGAAGGCGATCCGCTGCCCATCGGGTGCGAAGCGCAAATCAAACGGCAATTGATAGCCGCCGATCTCGCGCGTCTCGGGCAGGCGCTCGCGCGCGCCGCTGCCATCGAGCGCCAAACGTTCGAGCGCGAACGTGGTGTTGCCGGTCGCGCCCGTCTCGGCGAACGAGTTGCCGACCACAAGCAAGGCGCTGCCCTCCGGGGTGAAGACCGGCCGGCCCCAATTGAAATCGGTCTCGAAGGTGAGCTGGCGTCGCTCCGGGTTCTCGATCGTCGTGACCCAGATGTTGTTGTCGGGGTAGTTCGTGCTCATAAACGCCAGGGTGCGGCTGTCGGGTGACCACGCGGGGCTGACGCCGGGGCCGAGGTCAACGGGCGTGCCCGCCCCCACTGCGTACACGACGAACAAGCGCGCCTCGCCCTCTTTCGCGCCCGACACGAAAGCGACGAACTCACCCGAAGGCGACCACGCCAGATCGATGACCTTGTCATCCACGCCCGGTTGAGTGTATTGGGTTGTGCCGTTGTTCGCGCCGCCGGTGACATCGGTGACGAGGAGTTGATCGTTCTGCACATAGGCGAGGAACTGCGGCTGGCTGGCGGTGGGCGCGGGGGCGGGCGTGTCGCTGGCGACGGGGGCCGAGGTGACGGTGGCCGTCGCGGGCAGTGGCGCGGCGGTCGCGGTGGGCGGTTGCGGGGTGGGTGACGGGATCACCGCCAGGGTCGGCACCAGCGTCGGGGTCGGCTCACCGCCGAGCACCGCGCAGGCCGTCAGCATCCACATCCCCGCCAGCCACAGACGCATGAGTTTCATAGGCGTGTCTTGCACTCCAAAATCCACAAGCTCAAATCGAAAAGGCCTCGCCCGGCTTGAGCACATGCACCTTCGAGGCCGTCTCGGCTTCGACGCGCCTGGCCCACGCGGCCGCATCCTGCGCGATGAGGCCCCAGGTGTTGTAATGCACCGGGATGAGGTGTATGGCGTTGAGGAGCTTCGCCGCGCGCAATGCGTCGTCCGGCCCCATGGTGAAGTTGTCGCCGATGGGCAGCACCGCCAGCTCAAGCCCCTCCTCACCGATGAGGCGCATATCGCCGAACAGGCCGGTATCGCAGGCGAGATAGACCTTCACGCCGCTGTGGGCGGTGATGAGGAAGCCGCACGGGTTGCCGCCGTACGATCCATCCGGCAGGCCGGAGCCGTGCAGCGCGAGCGTGAGCTTGACGTAGCCAAACCGGTGGCGGAATCCGCCGCCGAGGTGTTGCGCGTGCACCTTCACCCCCTGCGCCTCGAGCCAGTTGCTGATCTCGAAATTGGCGATGACGGTTGCGCCGGTGCGCCTGGCAATCGAAGCGGCATCGGAGACATGGTCGCCGTGGCCGTGCGAGACGAGGATGAAATCGGCCTCGGCCTGCGCGGCCCTGATCGGCGCGGCGGGGTTGTCATCGAGGAATGGGTCAATCAGCACGCGGGTACCGTCCACGTTCAGCAACGCCGTGCCGTGACCGAGCCAGGTATATGAAATGGGCATGGAGTTTCTCCTTTCAGGCAAAAGCTAACCGCGAAGATACGAAGGACGCAAAGGATTCAGAAAACCCTTCTTCGCGCTCTTCGCGTCTTTGCGGTTCAAATCACTCCCTGTTCTTTCCCAACTCGTTGGAAAACCTCCAGGCCCTGATCCAAATCAGCGCGCTCGTGTGCGGCGGAGATCATGACGCGGATGCGGGCCTTGCCGCGCGGCACGGTCGGGAAGCCGATGGCCATGGCGAAGACGCCCGCCTCGAACAGCCGGCGGCTGAACGCCTGCGCCAGCGGAGCCTCGCCCAGCATCACCGGGGTGATCGGGGTTTCGCTCACACCGATGTCGAAGCCGAGGCGCTTCATCTCCGCTTTGAAGTAGCGGGCGTTGTCCCACAACTTCTCCACCAGTTCGGTCGAGCTTTCGAGCAGGTCGAGCGCGGCGAGGCAGGCGGCGACATCGGGCACGGTCATGGCGGAGGAGAAGAGGAACGGGCGGGCGCGCTGTTTGAGCCACTCGATGAGTTGCGGCTTGCCGGCGACGAGGCCGCCCACCACGCCAAAGGCCTTCGAGAGCGTGCCGATCTCCAAATCCACTTTGCCGTGCAGGTGGAAGTGATCGACGATGCCGCGCCCGCCGTGGCCGAGCACGCCCTCGCCGTGCGCGTCATCCACCATCAGCGGGAGGTCGTGCTCGGCGGCCGCCGCGTAAATCTCGGGCAGCGGCGCGATGTCGCCGTCCATGCTGAACACCCCGTCGGTGATGATGAGGGCGCGCTTGTACCTGGCGCGCTCGGCGGCAATCACTGCCTTGAGGTTGGCGACGGAGTTGTGCTCGTAGGCCACGATCTTCGCGCCGCTCAGCCGGCAGCCGTCGATGATGCTGGCGTGGTTGAGCCGGTCGCTGAAGATCACATCATCCTTGCCCACCATCGCGGGGATGGTGGCGAGGTTGGCGCTGAAGCCCGACTGAAACGTGAGCGCGGCCTCGACGCCTTTGAACGCCGCGAGCCGGCGCTCCAATTCGGTGTGCAGGCTCATCGTGCCCGCAATCGAGCGCACCGCCGCCGGGCCGAGGCCGTACTGCTCCATCGCCGTGCGCGCCGCCTGCAACAAGTTGGGGTGATTGGCCAGGCCGAGGTAGTTGTTCGAGCAGAAGTTGAGCACGCGCTTGCCGTCCACCACGATCCACGCGCCCTGCGGCGACTCGATGGTGCGGATGGTGTTGTACAGGCCCTGCTCCTGGAGGGCGGCGAGTTCGGTCATGATCCAGTCGAGGGAAGCCATAGGTTCTCCGTTGCTCAGGATTTGTCCCTCACCAAGCGCGCAAAGTTCGCAGAGTTTTCTTGGCGCTCTTTGCGTGCTTGGCGAGAGCTTACTTTTGCTCCGGCGCGAACAGGCCCATCACCAGCACCACGGCCGGCAGCCAGGTGATGAGGTTCATCGTGAACGGCAGCCCGAAGTGATCGGCGACGTTGCCGAGCAGCGCCACCCCGAGGCCCATCGCCCCATAGGCGGTGCCGAGCGAGAGGCCGCTGGCGAGGCCGACGTTGCGCGGCAACGCCTCCTGCATCATGATGACCGAGAGCGTCCACGGCGCGGAGAGCATCATGCCGGAGAGCGCCAGCGCAACGAGTTGCACGAGGCCGGTGGTGTTGACGAACATGTGCAGCCCGGCGAGTGACAGCGCCATCGCCATCACGATGACGACGCGCCGCCCGAGGCGGTCGGCCAGCGGCCCGCTGAACAAGGTGCCGACCGTGCCGGAGATGGCCAGCACGCTGAGCAGCGGCGCGACCTCCGTCCTGCTCATCCCACCGAACCGAGTGAAGTACAGCGGCACGAACGTCGTCAGCCCGCCGCTCACCAGCAGTCGTATGGAGATGAAGAGCAACAAGAATGCCACCACGCCGAACGTCCGGCGGCGCGAGATCGGCGGCTCCGTGGCGCGCGCCACCCCGCCGGCTTTGGCCGGCTGCCACGGCGCGTACCGCCGCCACTGACTCCACAGCGCCGCCACGCCCAGCGCAACCGGCACGATCATCCACAGCGTGCCGAACGTGCCGGCGCGCTCCAGCAGCAGGGCGGCGGCCAGCGGGCCAAGCGAGAAGCCGAGGTTGCCGGCGAAGAAGAAGATCGACGAGCCGGTGGCCTGTTGCTCGCCGCTCACGGCGCGCGTAGCCGAAAGCGCCTCCGGGTGAAAGGCCGCCGAGCCAAGGCCGCTGAGGATGACGGCGGCCAGGACGAAACCATAGCCCGGCAAGAACAGCACACTCGCCATCCCCACGCCGCAGACCGCGCAGCCGAGCGGCATCAGCCAGCGCGCCCTGCGATAGTCACCGAGGATGCCGAACAGCGGTTGCCCGATGGCGATAACGAGGTTGTTGGCGCTGATGATGCCGGCCGCCAGGCTGTAGTTGAGATTGAACGCGACGAGCAGCGGCGGCAGCAGCACGGCCAGCGAACTGGTCTGCATATCCACCGCCATGTGGGCGAGGAAGATCGCGCCGAGGCCGAGCTTGTGGATTCCGGGCCTGACTTCGGCGGGCGCGCTGACCGTTTCGGCGTCTTGAAGGGCTGAGGTCGCCATGCGGGTTGGCCGGATTATACAGCCGCACTTTGCAGAAACTCGCGCACGCGGGCCATGCTCTGCGCCCACGTTGGGTGGCGCTCAAAGCGCGCGCGGGCGGCAAGGCTCATCGCCCGCAACCGCTCGCCGTCAGCGAGCAGCGATTGGAGCGCGGCGGCCAGCGCCTTCGGGTCTTCGGGCGGCACGAGGCATCCATCCACGCCATCGGTGACGATCTCCCGAGCCGCGCCCGCCGTCGTCGCGATGACGGGCAACCCGTACGCCATCGCCTCGAGATACACAATCCCAAACCCCTCGTACGACGACGGCACGGCCAGCACGTGATGAGTTTCGAGCTGGGCGCGCAAATCGGCGGCCTCCAGACGACCGAGCAGCGACGCGCTGCGGCGCGTCTCTACAATCGCGCGGATGCGGCGCACATATTTCAGATCAACGTCCAGCCGTCCGACCACTGTCAGGCGCCATTCGCCCCGCACTTGCGCCAGTGCGGCGAGCAACGTGTGCAGCCCCTTGCGCGGGATGACGTTGCCGAGGAACAGAATCCGTAACGGCCCGGCAGAGGTCGCGCGGGCCTCGATCTGCGCGGTTGTGAGGCCGGGTCGCATGTGATCGGCGGCGGGGTGGGCGACGATGACCCTCACCCCACCCTCACCCCCCTCCCCCCTCTCCCGCTGGGAGAGGGGGGAGGGGTGGCGCGTAGCGCCGGGGAGGGGGGTGAGGGCGCTCACCGCCGCGCGCGTCGTCTCACTGTTGAAGACAAAGCCATCAACGCTCCGCAGATATTCGCGCTCGAGGCGGCGATACAGCGCGTTCTGCCACGCCGGGCGCAGCTCGCTGCAACGCAAGTGATGGACGATGCTGACGACGGGGTAGCGAACGCGGGGCCGCAGCCAGCGGTTGAGCAAAAACAACGAGGGGTGATTCAGCTCATCCTGCAACAACACATCCCATCGAGCCGCACGTAATTGTCGCCGCAGCGTCCCCGAGACGTTATCGGCCAGGTGGGCGGCGTAGTTGCGCCACGGCACCGAGACGATTTCGACCTCATCGCCCGCCGCGCGCAAGTGCTCAACCAGTTTGCGGTCGTAGAGGTAGCCGCCGGAGAGGGTATCGAGCGAGCCGTAGACGAGGAGGCCGACGCGCATGGACAAAAGGCAAAGGCAGACAGCACAAGGCGGAGGGCAGAAACCCCGCCGCAGTCTGCCCTCTGCCTATGGCTGACTGCCTACTGCTTTCCGAAAAGACGCCCACGCGATCTCGTTTTCCCATAGCTTCACCGTCAGCGCCGTAAGCGTCTCAGCCCGGATGCGTTCGGCGAGCATGAGGCACACGATGCGGCTGAAATGTTCGATGCTGGGATTGAGGCCGCCGAACTCGGGCAGGTCGTTGAGGGTTTGATCGCGGTAGTGCGCGACCAGCGCGTTGAGGTGATGCTCGATGTCCACGATGTCAACGAGGTATCCGTGTTGATCGAGCCGCTCCCCTTCGAGTTGCAGCTCGATCACGTAGTGATGCGAGTGCTTGAGATTCTCCGCCCCCCAGTCGCCCCCGACCAAAAAGTGCTGCGCGACGAAGTCGCGTTTGACGGCTACGGTGTACGTCATGGTTTCTCCCACAGCAAAGCGTGATAACGCGTCCAGCCCTCGCGCAGACAGCGTTGCAGCGCGGTGCTGCCGCGCAGGCTCGCCCAGTAGACGCCGCGCAACACCGGCAGCCGCAGCAGGCCGTGGCCGATGGAGGTGAGCCAGGGGTGGAGGGTGCGGATGTGCGGCGTGAGGTCACGGTCTTCGAGGAGGCGGAATCCGGCGGCAGCGGCCGGCGCGTGCGCGGCGGCAACGGTATCCAGGTTTTGCACCTGCCAGCCGGCGCGGAACGTGGCCAGCCAGCGGGCGGCCGCCTCGCTCGGCGGGTGCGGCTGCGCGGCGAAGTCATCGCACACGAGGAGGCGGCCACCGGGGCGCAACGCTCGCGCGGCCTCGCGGAAAAAGCGCGCCGGGTCTTCGGCATGGATGAAGGCTTCGATCGCATACGCGCCGTCGAACGAGCCGAGGTCGGGCAGGTGCAGCATATCGCCGAGCACGAACGTGCATTGCGGCCCGAGGCCGAGGCGGGCCGCGCGCTCCGTCGCCATCTGCGCCTGCACCGCGCTCAGGGTGATGCCGGTGAGGTGGATGGCCAGCCGCTGCGCCAACCATGTCGCCGTGCCGCCGACGCCGCAGCCGAGGTCAAGCACACGGGCTGAGGCCGTGAGCGCCGGCAGAAGCGCATCGCGCACAAGTTGATTGAGATACTCGAACGATTCAACCTCGGTGCGCACGCCCGGCGCCCAGATCTGACGGTGGATGGCGGCGACCTGGAAGCCGCTGCCGCCGACGCGCAGAAACGCCGCCGTGTTGCGGTCGTAATATTCGGCGACGGAGGCGGTGCGCTCATTCATAGATGAAGATGACCTGCAGCGCCTCATGCGAACACTGGTCAATGAGCTGATACGCGCGGCCCGCCTCGGCCAGTGGGAAGCGGTGGGTGATGAGCCGGGCGGGTTGCACCTCGGCCAGCATGTGCCACGCCACCTCGAGCCGGCGTGCCTTCGTCCAGCGCGCGAGCAGATCGGGGGTGAGGCTGCTCACCTGGCTGGAGATCAGCCGCAGTCGCGCGCGGTGAAACTTCCCGCCGAGGTCCACCGCGTGCCGCTTCTCGCCGTACCACGAGCCGACGACGATGCGGCCACCGAAGCCAGTGGCGGCAATCGCATCGTCGAGCGCCGTCGGTGAGCCGGTGAGTTCGTAGGCCAGATCAACGTCCAAACCCGACAAGTCTGAGAAACCTGTCAGGTCTTTCGGAAAATGCGCGCCCAGACGTTGCGACCACTCACGGCGCAGCGCGATTTTGTCGAAGGTGACGAGCGCGGCCAGCGGCAGGCGCGCCAGCAGCGCGGTGGTGAGCAGCCCGACCACCCCCTGCCCGAAGACGGCCACACGCTCGCCGAGCAGCGGCGCGCCGTCGAGCAGAAAGTTGACCGCGCTTTCCATGTTCGGCAGAAAGACAGCGGTCTCGGGCGCGAGGTCGTCGGGCAACGGGTGTAGCTCCGCCAGCGGCGCGGTGAAATGGCTGGTGTGCGGCTGAAAGCTGAAGACGAGCCGGTCGCGCCAGTCCGCGTCAACGCCTGCGCCGAGTTCGACCACGCGGCCTACGGTCGAATAGCCATAGCGCAGCGGATACTCAAGCTGCCCGCTCAGCGCGCCGATGCTGTCATCCACCCGCATCGCGTGGGGAAACTCACCACGATAGATCAGCATCTCGGTTCCGGGGCTGATGGCCGAGCACACGGTTTGCACCAGCGCCTCGCCCGCGTGCGGCAGGTCGAGCGCTTCGGCGCGCACCTCGAGGCGGTGCGGGGCGGTGAACCAGAGCGAGGTGCGGTTCATGGCACTCCCTCACCCCCGGCCCCTCTCCCGCTGGCAGAGGGGAGTTCGCCTTCGACAACCAAATCGTCACCCAGTCGGCGGTATTGAACGCCGTGCAATGACATGTCCAGCCGTGCCGCAATCGCCTTCAGGCCGCCGATGAAGCGCGGGGCAATGGTGAGGCTGACGCGCTGAGCGAGCCGCTGCGCGAGGAAGGCGGTGAGGACGCGCGCGCCGCCCTCCACCATCAGCGTGTCAATTCCCCGCGCGCCGAGTTCATCGAGCAGCGCGGGCAGGGCGACGTGACCGGCCTCATCCCTCGGCAGGCGCAGCACGCACGCGCCGGCCGCCTCGAGCGCAGACTGGCGTTCATGCGGCGCGGCCTCCGTGGCCGCAATCCAAACGGAATGGCTGGGATGGCGCAGCAAACGCGCGGTCAGCGGAAAGCGCAATTGGCTGTCGAGCACGATGGGCTGAGGGTTGGGGCCGGCGGCATACCGCACCGTGAGTTGCGGGTCATCCGCGAGCACGGTGCCCAGGCCGATGAGGATTGCCGCGTGCGCGGCGCGAAGTGAGTGCGTGTACGCGAGCGACTCCGGGCCGCTCAGCGCGAGCGGTTGGCCGGGGCCGGCGGCGAGGCTGCCATCGAGGCTCTGGGCGAAGGCAAGGGTGGCGGTCGGGCGAGGCATCCGGAGCGCGTCGCAGAATCACGCGCCCGAACCGTTCGGCGGCAGGGTGAGCAAATGGCGCATCTTCTCGACCTTGGTGCGAAGGTAATGCGCGTTGTCGGGCGTCACGCTGGCTTCGAGCGGCACGCGGTCCGAGACGGCCACGCCGAGCGCGCGCAGGCTCTCGATCTTGTTCGGATTGTTGGTGATCAGGCGGATGGAGGCCACATCCCAATCTTTGAGGATGCGGGCGGCGACGGTGTAATCGCGCTCGTCGGCCTGGTGGCCGAGGATGAGGTTGGCGTCCACCGTATCGTAACCTTCATCCTGCAAATTGTACGCGCGCAACTTATTCAGCAGGCCGATACCGCGCCCTTCCTGTCGCAGGTAAATGACCATGCCGCAGCCAGCCTCGGCAATGAGCGTCATGGCGCGGTGGAGTTGCTCCCCGCAATCACAGCGCTGCGACCCAAGCACATCGCCGGTGAAACACTCGGAATGGACGCGCACCAGCAAATCACGCTGGCCCCAAACTTCGCCGGTGAGCAGGGCCAGGTGTTCCTTGTCATCCTGATTGTTGTGATACAGGCACAGTTGAAACTCGCCCTCGAAGGCAGGGATGCGGGCAACGGCCATCCGTTCAATCTGCAACGCACTCATAGCAATCCGGGTCCGTATGTCTACGCCTCCGACCGCAAGTGAAGCCAGGTGGCAACGATGAGCAGAACTTCGATGATCTTGTCCGCCCAGCCGATCTGCCCCAGAAAAGTAGTAAAGCTCTTATCGCCAATCGCCACCCACGCCACGATGGTAACGGCCGTGAAGCCGATCAGCGCGTAGTGAGCCCAGCCCGGGCGACCGGCCAGAAAATCCGAAATGACCGGCAGGTTGAACGCCACCGCCCCCATCAATACGAGATAGCCCAGCCCATTCAGAATAAAGGGGATTCCCGCTGGAATGCCTTGCAACAGAACCAGATACCAGTGGATGCCAACCGTCGCCAGCGTCAACACGATAATGACTAAGCGAAGGGTCGAGCGGCTCATGCGTTCTTCTCCTCGGTATACGATTGCGGTCGGCCTGGGTGCCGATGGGTTAGGGCGATTTTATCATTCAATTAGGTGAGATGGGGATGAGCACTCGCATCGTGTGCACGCACGAGTTGTCTGTCGAAGCCGCATCCTGAGCGGAGCGGGCTGCCGTTGCCCGCGCAGTCGAAGGAGCGGCTGACATCCTGTGCGTGCACACCTCGCATCACGTATCAGGCAAACTACGCGAAGGTCGCGTTGCCGCGCGGCATCCAAACCATCAGCATCCCACCCAGCTTCCGCCGCCACTTTAAGCGCCCAAGCCTCCCCGCCAACCGACCGAGTCAGCCGCGCCAATCCGATCGAGTTTCAGCCAAAGGGTTGTCCGTCCGGGCATCGCCTCACGCGCCCAGGCCGGGCACGACAACCCTCGGCCAGGCGGCGATCCGCAAATAGAACATATCATCTAAACTTTAAGGCTGCGTTCTATTGCATCTGAAACTTTTGTTCTATAATGTTGGCGCAAACAAGTTGAGCCGCGATCATCTTCCATAGTCGTCCATTGCCCCGCAGCCGTTCGGTGATCGCTTTGCCGCCGGATGACTCCGATTCGTTTTCGACAACAAGGTGCCGACTATGGAGACTTCAGTGAATCGCGATTACTTGAATTTCCAATCTGATCGCATCGAGCGGGTGTTGGCATCGCATCGGGTCCCGGTTCGGGTGCACGGCGGGACGGTTTCACCGCGCTGGATCAGGTTTCACCTCACCCCGGCGCTTGGCGCCCGCATCGCAACCGTTCGAAATCTTTCAGAGGAACTTGCGCTTGCGCTGGGGGCGCAGGATATACGCATCGCTCGCGAAGGCGAGTCACTTGCGGTGGAAATGCCGCGCCCCGATGCAGAACCGGTGCGCCTGCTGCCGCTGCTCAAAAGCCTCGGCGGCATCCCGCCCCTCACCGCCTGCCTCGGCCTGGCCGAGGACGGTCGCCCCCTCCTCATCCGGCTTCCTTCCCCGGAAGTCGCCCACGTCCTGGTGGCAGGCGCAACCGGTTCGGGCAAGACGGACTTGATGCGGGCGATGCTGATCTCGCTCGCGCTCCATAACCGCCAATCGAAATTGCAGATCGCGCTGATCGACCCGAAGGGGCGCGGCTTCGGCCCGATCGTGGCCCTGCCGCATGCGCTCGGCGACATCGCCTCCGAGCCGGGCGCGGCCGTGATCCTGCTGCAACGATTGGTGGCCGAAATGGAACGCCGCGATCGCGAAGGTGTGTCGTCCCCGCATATCGTCATCGCCGTGGATGAGCTGTACGATTTGTTGATGACGGGCGGCAAGGAAGTTGAGATCGCGCTGGTGCGCATCGCGCAACGCGGGCGCGAGGCCGGTCTACATCTGATTGCCGGCGTGCAGAAACCATCGGCAGCGGCCATCGGCGGGATGCTGAAGGCGAATTTCCCGGTGCGGCTGGTGGGCAAGGTCTCCAGCGGCGAAGATGCCCGGATGGCGGCGGGTGTGTCGGGCACGGGAGCCGAGAAGCTCACCGGGCGCGGCGATTTTGTCGCAGTGGCGTCGGGCCAGGTGATTCGCTTTCAAGCGGCCTGGTTGCCGCCGCGCGATTGGGATTCGGTTGCGACTCGTTTCTAAAGTGAGGCCTACATGGATATCGGTATGCTGTGGAAGGATGATGATGGCCGGCGCTCTTTGCAGGAAAAAGTGGCGCGCGCCGTTGACTACTATCAACAGAAATATGGCGAGCAGCCGACCGTGTGCGTGATCCATCCGCACATGTTGCCCGACGGCGTGGAAGCGACGGCGGGCGTGCGGCTGCTGACGGCCAAGACCGTGCAGATCAATCACTTCTGGCTGGGTGTTGAGAACGGCGCCCCAGTCGTGCAGCGATCACGCACCTCACGCCGGGCGGTGCCAGCATGAGAGCGAGATTCGTTTGGATGATTTTGGGATTGGCCTTCGTGATTACGTTGGCCGTCGTCATCGGCCAACGGCTCTCAGCCGAAGCGATGGCGGTGATGGTCGGCGTCGTGGCCGGGGTGGCGGCAAGCATCCCGACCAGCATCATCGTCGTGTGGTTCGCGACGCGCGCCCTAAACGTCGTCGCCCAACAAGCACCCGAGCCGCCCGCAGCCCCAGAGTCGCGCATCGTCATGATGGCCCCGCCAGCGCAGCAGCCGATATATCAGGCGCCGACCGGCTACGGCCAATCTGCTCTCTATCCGCCCGCCGCCATGCCGATGGTGGCCGGCCCGCGCCAGTTCAACGTGATCGGCGGGGTTGACTTCAACGCCGAGGCGCAATCACAGGTTGAGGTCGTATGGCCTCGGTGACGCCGCGCCGCACTCGCAATTTGCGCGAGCCGATCACGGTTTCAGCAGTTCAGAACGGCTTCTTTCCGCGCGCATTTGTGTGGCGCGGGCGGCAGCACGATGTGCGGGCTGTTGAGGCGTGCCGCACGGAGAACCGGCGCGGGCGGGCGCGGCAGCATCGCTTCCGCGTGCGCACGGAGGGCGGGATTTTGGAATTGGTTCAGGATTTGGCGCGCAATCTGTGGCGGGTCGAGACCGCCGATTGAAATGTTGCTTTGAGGTTTTTTTAGGTGATTGATTGGTTTCTTTTCACTCAATCACTTTTTTCTTACCAGTAGTTTGAGCCCCTTGATCGCCAGCACTTCGATTTGATCTCCGATTGTAAGGGGGCCGCTGTCCGGCTCCACCGTCCACAATTCACCGGCGACTTGCGCCGAGTCGGTGGTGCGCATCACACCCGCTTGGCCGATCAGCGTCTGCGTGCCGGTGATGACGGGACGACGCATGGTGCGCAGGGCATAGATCAGCACTGCCAGCGACAACCCCGAGAGCGTGACGGCCAGCCCGACGACGAGCGGCACATTCACGCGGAAGAAGGGCAGCGAGCCGGGCGAGTTGAAAAGTACCAGCAGACCGATGGCGAGCGAGATGCCACCGGCGACCGTCAGCGCGCCAAACGTCGCCGGTGTGGCGATCTCCGCCACCAGTAAGACGAAGGCCAGCACGATGAAGATGACGCCGAACCAATTGACCGGCAACGCACCTAGGCCGTAAAAGGCCAGCAGCAAACACGCCCCGCCCAAAACCCCCAGCACCCAGCCGCCCGGCGTGCGGATCTCGATGATGATCATCAGCATGCCGAGTGAGAAGAGAATCGAAACCAGGTTCGGATCGACGAGCAGATTCAAAACCGTTTCGACCGCCGTCAGCGGCACCTCATCCACAATCAGGCCGCTGGTGAGCAGGGTGCGCGCTTGACCGTTTACCTCCACTGTCCGCTCATCCAGTTGCCGCATCAGATCGGGGATGTCGTTGGCCACCAGTTCGATCAGCCCGGCCCGGCGCGCCTCCTCGGCAGTGACGGCGGTCGCGCGTTCGATGGTGTCCTCGGCCAGTTGCACCGCCTCCGGGCCGCGCCGCTCGGCCAGTGACCGTGCCAGCGCCATCGTGGCTTCCTTGGCTTTGGCCTCCATCGTCTCGCCCAAATCCTCGCCCTGCCCACCCACCGGGCTGGCCGCGCCGATGACGGTTTCGGGCGCCATCGCGGCGACATGCCCGGCCAGTGTGATCAGCGTGCCGGCGCTCCCGGCCATCGCCCCGCGCGGCGCAACGTACACAACCACCGGCAGCGGGCTGTTGCGAAGGTCGGTCACGATCCGTTCCATGAAGTCGAGGCGCCCGCCGGGGGTATTGAGGCGAACGATGACGAGGGGCGCGTTCTGACTCTGCGCCTCGGCCAGCCCGCGCTCAAGGTACGTGATCATGGGCGGGGTGAGTGGGCCTTCGAGCGTAAGCAGCAAGGCATGAGCCGTGGCGCTCTGAGCGTGGGCGGCGCCCACCCAGCAAAGATAGCCGACCAACAAGCTCAATCGAAGCCAGGAGAAAAGCGAGTGACGCATACGGACCTCGTAAGCGATTATACTCCCGGCATCATCGCTGCCGATGGATACCTGGCCGTTGACTGGCTGACAATTGCACTCCCTTCATGCCGACTCCCTTCAACCACCTGCGGGCTGCGCGCGACCTGTGGCCCGGGCTGTCCGCTGATTTGCGCCGCGCCCTCGAACGCGAGTGGCCGGCCTTCCTGCTCGGCAACATCGCCCCGGATGTTCAGACCGTTTCGGGGCAGACGCGCGAGGCGACCCATTTCTTCACCGTGCCGCTCAATCGCCGCCCGCCGGCGTGGCAGGTGATGCTCACCCAACACCCCACGCTCGCCGACCCGAGGCGGCTTCCCGTCGCCCAGGCTGCCTTTCTGCTTGGCTACCTCGCCCACCTCGAATTCGACGTGCTGTGGGTCCGCGACGTCTTCGAGCCCGTCTTCGGGCCGGAACAAACCTGGGGCACTTTCGCGGAGCGGATCTATCTGCATAACGCCCTGCGCGCTTTTTGGGATGCGGCAGACCTGGCGGCGCTGCCGGCCGGGGTTGGCCGCGCGCTGGGGGGTGCCGTCCCGCGCGGGTGGTTGCCTTTCGTGCGCGATGCTGACCTGGCCCGCTGGCGGGATGAGGTGGCGGTGCAGCTGCACCCCGGCGTGGCGGCGCGGACGGCGGCGGTCTTCGCCGAGCGCATGGGCGTGGCGTTGGAGCCGTTTGCCCGGTTGGTGGCCTCGCCCGAGGCCATGCACCAGCGGGTGTTTGCGCGTTACTCCTTCGACCAGTTGAACGGGTATCGAGCGAAGGCGCTGGCACAAAGCGTGCATCGGCTGGAGGCATACTGGGCCGGGGCGCTGCAACCTTAACCTCGCCCTCACGGGCCCGGGTTGCAATTTAAGCCAATCCGCCTATAGTTTTCGATATGCGAGTCGTGGATGTTGTTCCGAGCGGGTTGTCCGAATTTCTGCGCGGCGGCGGCGTAGAGAAATCCGGCGAAGATTTGGTGACCCGCCAACTGAGCCGGGCGCTCGACGATCGCTACGTGTTGCTGCGCCATGTGGTTTTGCCTGATTCGACCGAGCACCTCGGTATGGTGCTGGTCGGCCCCACCGGAATCTGGCATTTTGATTTGTTGCATCTGGCCAGCCTGGTCAAGAACGGCAACTACTGGGTGCATTGGGATCAGATACAGGGCGCGGTGCAGCTCGTGCCGCTGGCCGAGATCTCAGCCAAGGCGCGCAGCCGGCTGGCCGAGTTGCGGGCCGTGCTGGCCCCGCACGGGTTGAATGCCTATCAGGCAGTGATGGTCGCGGCGCTCAACGTGCCGCGCGACTTCAGCGTGCAAAACGTCGAGCGCATGCTCTTCGTCGAGGACATGCAAAAGTTCCTCGAGGAAGACATGCCGCAGACAGCGCCCGGCGAACCCATCAACGTCAATCATGCGGTGGATGTGCTGACCGGGAAGATCAAGCCCGCCGCCACCGAGACGGCGCCCGCGCCGGCAAAAGGGCCGAGTTGGTTGCAGCGCCGGGAGAGCCGTTTCGGCAACCTGACCGGTTTGCAGATCACGGTGCTGGCCGTCGCGGCTGCGGTGAATTGTTGTCTGCTGGCCGCGTTCGCCTATGTGTTGTTGAGCGGTTGAGGGGGCGCGATAAGCGTGGAGGCCTCGGCTATAATGCCGGGGCTTTTTTGTTGGGAGAAATGAATGCGCGTGCTGATTACGGGGAGCCGAGGCCAACTCGGGCAGGCCCTGCTGGCCCGTCTGCCGGGCGCGGCGGGCATTGGTCGCCCCGAAGTGGATATCACCCAGCCCAGTTCGATTGAGGCTGCGATCGACGCCCACCGGCCCGAGGTCATCATCCACTGCGCGGCGCTGACGGATGTGGACGGCGCGGCGCGCGACCCGGCGGCCGCGTATCGCATCAACGGCCTGGGCACGCAGAACGTCGCGCTGGCTGCGGCCCGCCTCGGCGCCGCGCTCGTCTACATCAGCACGAATGAGGTCTTCGATGGCGCCAAGGCCGTTCCGTATTTTGAATTCGACGCGCCCAACCCCCTCAACCCGTATGCCGCGACCAAGCTCGCCGGCGAGTGGTTCACGCAACACCTCACCCGCCAGTTCTACATCGTGCGCACGTCGTGGGTCACCGGGCGCACGGGCCGCAACTTCGTCCACCGCATCCAGCAGCTCGCCGACCAGCACGGCAAGTTACGCGTCGTCACCGACGAGGTCGCCTGCCCGACCTTTGTGGATGACCTGGCGGACGGCATCGTGAAGCTCATCGCGACCGGGCGCTATGGGCTGTATCATCTCACCAACGCCGGCTATTGCTCCCGCTTCGAGTACGCGAAGAAGATCCTGGGGATGAGCGGACGCAGCCACATCCCTCTCGAACCGATTACGCTGGCCGAGTTCGCCCGCCCCTCGACGCCGCCGAAGTTCACCCCGCTGGCCAACAACGCCGCTGCCGCGCTCGGCATCACGCTGCGCCCATGGGAGACGGCGCTGGCCGAATTCCTTGAAAAGGCGTGAAGGGGTGACGGTGAGGGGGTGAACGCTGAACGTCACCGCGTCACCCGCTTGCAGCGTCACCTTGTCATGCAAGTCTCCGTCATCGTCCCCAACTGGAACGGCGCGCCGCATCTGCCGGCTTGTCTCAACGCCTTACGGGCGCAGACCGTGCGCGATTTTGAAGTCATCGTCGCCGATAACGCTTCGACGGATGAGTCGCGGACATTGCTTGCACGCGGCTATCCCGAAGTGCGCGTGCTCGCGCTCGAACGCAACTTCGGCTTCACCGGCGCGTGCAATGCGGGGATGCGGGCAGCGGGCGGCGAGATTTTGGTTTTGCTCAACAACGATACCGAGGCCGGCCCGACCTGGCTGGCGGAACTGCTCGCCGCGTTCGGGCGTCACCCGCGCGCCGGGCTGATCGCCAGCCGCATGCTGCTCTTCGACCGGCGCGACATCTTTCACACCGCCGGCGATATTTTCAAGAGTGACGGCACGCCCGGCAATCGCGGCGTGTGGCAAAAGGATGAGGGCCAGTTCATCGAAGGGCCGGTCTTCTCCGCCAACGGCGGCAGCGCCGCGTATCGCCGCGTGATGTTGGATGAGATCGGCCTGCTCGACGACGACTTCTATTTCTCGTGTGAGGATGTGGATTTGGCGTGGCGGGCGCAACTGGCCGGCTGGCATTGCGTGTATGCGCCGCGGGCGGTCGTGTATCATAAGCTCTCGGCCAGCGGCGGCGGCGTAACGGCCAGTTATCATGATGGGCGTAACTTCATTTATCTGCTGGTGAAGGATGTGCCGGATGGGGTGTGGAAGAAGTACTGGCGAAAAATCATCGCCGCGCAATTTCGCATTACATGGGAGGCATTGCGTGCCTGGCGCGGCGCGGCGGCCCGGGCGCGGCTGCGCGGCCAACTCGCCGGCCTGCTCGGCATTCCGAAAATGCTGGCGAAGCGCAGAGCGGTACAGGCGACTCGCACAGTTTCAGAGGACTATCTCCTTTCGATTCTCACCCCAATCTGACACAGTGAGGGGGTGACCGGGTGAAATGGTCACCCGTCACCTAGTCACCTTGTCACCACGTCGCTTTGTCCGTATTTCTTTCCCTCATCTTCCCCGCGCACAACGAGGAGCACCGCTTGCCGCCCTCGCTGGCCGCGGCCCATGCTTATCTTCGCCATCAGCCATACACCAGCGAGATCATCGTCGTCGAGAACGGCAGCCAGGATTTGACGGCGGTGGTGGCCGAGGCCTTTGCGGCCGAGCACGAGCAACCGCCGGTGCGCGTCATCCGTGAGCACGGGCGCGGCAAGGGGCTGGCGGTGCGCACCGGCATGCTGGCCGCGCGCGGGCAGTATCGCTTCTTCGCCGATGTTGACCTCTCCATGCCGATTGAGGAACTGGCGAAGTTCCTGCCGCCGCAACTCGACGGGTTCGATATCGCCCTCGGCTCGCGCGAGGCGCCCGGCGCGCGCCGCTTCAACGAGCCGGCTCACCGGCACATTCAGGGACGCGTGTTCAGCACCCTCGTCAAATGGTTCGCCCTGCCCGGCTTCGAAGACACGCAGTGCGGGTTCAAGCTGTTCACCGCCCGCGCCGCCGAGGATATCTTCCGCGTGCAGGTTTTCGACGGCATGAGCTTCGATGTCGAAGCCCTCTTCATCGCCCAACAACGCGGCTACCAAATCGTCGAAGTGCCGGTGGATTGGTATTACCGCTCCGAAAGCCGCGTCAACCCGCTTGTGGATCCGCTCAACATGCTGCGCGATATTTTGGTTATCCGTCGAAACTGGGCGGCGGGGAAGTATGTGAAACGTGATGCGTGAAACGTGATCGTCGCTTCGCTTGTCACGCTTTACGTTTCACGCCGACAATGCCAGACCTCCATTTCGAACGCGCGCTGTTGAAACACGGCCACCGCCTCATCGCCGGGGTGGATGAGGCCGGGCGCGGCGCGTGGGCCGGGCCGGTCATCGCGGCGGCGGTGATTTTGCCGTTGGACAAGCCGCAGGTGCTGAAGGAACTGGCCGCCGCCGGGGTGAATGATTCGAAGCAATTGACTCCCCGGCAGCGCGAGCGCCTCTATCACTTGATTCGGGAGAAAGCGGTGGCGGTGGGGATGGGCGGCGTGAGCGCGCGCTTCATTGACCGCGACGGCATCCTCAAGGCCACGCGCAAAGCCATGCAGCGCGCCGTCAGCATCCTGCCCACCCAGCCCGACGCGCTGCTGATTGATGCCGTTGACCTTTCCTCGCTTGTGCCGCTGCCGCAGAAGTTCATGCCCTTCGGCGACTCGCTCTCGCTCAGCATCGCCGCCGCCTCCATCATCGCCAAGGTGAGCCGCGATATTTTCATGGCTCAGCTCGACGCGCTCTATCCGGGCTACGCTTTCGGACGGCACAAAGGCTACGGCACGCGGCTCCACCGCGAGGCGCTCGAACGCGCCGGGGTGAGCGAGATGCACCGCCGGAGCTTCAAGCCGGTGGCGAAGCTGGTCAAGAACAAACTCCAATGAAGTATGACCCGCTCATTCACCATCGCCGTTCGATCCGGCTCAAGGGCTATGACTATCGGCAGGCAGGCGCGTATTTCGTGACGCTGTGTGTTCACAACCGCGAGCCTCTACCGGGGAACATCATTCACGGCGAGATGCAACCCAATGAGTACGGGCAGATCGTTGCAGAATGCTGGTCGGGGCTGCCGGAGAATTACGCGTACGTGGAATTGGACGCCTCCGTGGTAATGCCAAACCATTTCCATGGGATTTTGGTCGTTGTGGACGATGACCGTAGGGGCGGTTCGCGAACCGCCCCTACCCCAAATCATAAACCCCTCGGGAGATTGATTGGGGTGTTCAAAACCGTTTCAACCAAACAGATCAACGGGTTGCGCCGCACACCCGGCGCACGCTTTTGGCAGCGCAATTACTATGAACATATCATCCGCAGCGAACCCGATCTAAATCGCATTCGCGAGTACATCCAGCTAAACCCGTTGCGGTGGGATCAGGACACTTATCACACGACCGGGTAGCTCTGCGATGAAGTTGGCCCTCATCCACGACTGGCTCAACCAGCGCGGCGGCGCCGAGGATGTGCTCGAGGCGCTGGTGGGCATGTTCCCCGGCGCGCCGCTCTACACCTCCATCTACGCGCCGGAGCTGATGCCCGCGCACTATCGCCGCTGGCCCATCCGCACCTCGTTCATGGATCGGCTGCCCGGCATCCACCGCCGCCACCAGCCGTATCTGCCGCTCTACCCGCTGGCCTTCGAGCGTTTTGATTTGAACGGGCACGACCTCCTGCTCTCGAACAAGAGCGGCTTCTGCCACGGCGTGCGCAAACCGGCGGGCGCGCGGCACATCTGCTATTGCCTCACGCCCACGCGCTACGTCTGGGGCTTCGATGATTACGCTGAACGTGAGGGGTTGAGCGCGGCGGCGCGGTTGATGCTGCGCCCGCTGCTGGCGTGGCTGCAACGGTGGGACAAGCGCGCGGCGGATGGCGTTGATGACTTCATCGCCATCTCCTCCGAAGTGCAACGCCGCATCGGCAAATTCTACGGCCGCGCGTCCGAGATCATTTACCCGCCCGTGGATGTGCGTCGCTTCTCGCTGAAGGGCGGCCCGGGGGACTACTTTCTCAGCCTCGGTCGCCTGATCCCATACAAGCGGGTGGATTTGGCCGTGGCGGCCTGCAACGAATTGGGCCTGCCGTTGTGGGTGGCGGGCGAGGGGCGCGACCGGGCGCGGTTGGAGGCGCTGGCCGGGCCTACTGTAAAATTCCTCGGGCGCGTGGCCGACGCCGGCCTGCCGGAACTCTTCGCCCGGGCGCGGGGTTTCATCTTCCCCGGCCTGGAGGATTTCGGCATCGCGCCGGCGCAGGCGCTGGCTGCCGGGCGGCCCGTCATCGCTTACGCCGGCGGCGGCGCGCTGGATATAGTCCAGGACGGCGTCAACGGCGTGCTCTTCCGCGAGCAACGTGTTGCGTCGCTGAAGGCCGCGCTGCTGCGGTTTGCAGATTTCAAGTTCGACGCGCAGGCGATCCGCCGATCGGCTGAGCGATTCGACACAAGCGTTTTCGTCGAGCGACTGAGTACGTTCATTGCGGAGAAGATTTGAATCACGGAGCACACCGAGCACACGGAGTTTTTCTCTGTGTTCTCCGTGTGCCCGGTGGTGAAGCCAACGATGGAATTGAGGCAACTGTGGAAAGTGGCGCGGCGCTGGTGGTGGCTGATCGTGCTGCCGCCCTTCGTCGTCGGCCTTTACAGCGCCGTCACCTATCAAGCGCCGGGCGCGGGCTATGCGCTGGTGATGCGCTACACCGCCGGGCAACCGACCGCCCTCAGCGGCGACCCGCAGTTCGCGCGCGGCTACTACGATTGGCTCACGTCCGAATACATCGTCGGCGCGCTGAAGGATTGGGTGCGCACCGGCCAATTCGCGCAAGCGGTGAGCGATGAGTTGAAGGCGCGCGGGCGCGACCTCCCCGCCGCAGCGGTGGCCGCCTCCATCAGCAACTCGGACAATCAACGCAGCCTTCTGGTGGTGTACCTGGGCGCGGGCGACGCCGACCAGCTGCGCGCCATTGCGGAGGCGGTGACCGTTGTGCTGCAAACTCGCAACGCCGACATCTTCCCGCCGCTGGCTGGACAACCGGCCCGCGTCACCCCGCTCGATGCCCCCGCCGTCGGGCCGGCCGGGCCGCCCTCGCTGCGCGCGCGCCTCGATATCCCGCTGCGTCTCGGTCTAGCCCTCGCGCTTGGCGCGGCGCTGGCCCTGGCCGCCCATTACTTCGACCCGTTCGTGCGCGACAAGGCGGAACTGGAAAAGCTGGGCGCACGTTTCATCGTCGCCATCCCGAAAGATGGAAAGTAGCCAGCAGTGAGCAGAAAGGCATGTGGCACTTTCCACTTTCTGCTTGCTTTTCACAGTCTGTCTGCATGTTACAATCACCCGCCGGAGTTGCCCCATGAGTGTGCTTGAAGTATTGACGATCCTGCGTCGTCGCGGCTGGATCATCCTTGTGCTGGCCGTGCTGTGCGCGGCGAGCGCCTGGGTGTTCAGCGAACTGCAAATCCCCATCTACACCGCGACCGCGCGGGTGCTGATCAAACCGTCGCGCCCCGATTTTGGATTGACGACGGCGGCCAAGACGGTGCTGCGTTCGTATACCGAGTGGATGAAGACACGGGCGAACGCGCAGGAAGTCATCGCGCAGCTCAAACTGAACGCGGTGCCCGATGAGTTGCTGGGGCGTGTGCAGATCGACCCCGACGAATCCAACTTCACCGTGCAGATCGACGCGCGCAGCCCCGACGGCGAGGAGGCCAGGAGCATCGCTCGGACGTGGGCGCTACTGCTGCAGGCCTGGCGCGACAGCGAGAACGCCTCCATCCGGCAGGATGACCGCGTGTACGCCGAACTGCTCGACGTGAGCGATTACGCGCAGTATCGCCCGCAGACGCGGATCAACATCCTCGCCGGGGCCATCCTCGGCGTATTGCTCGGCGGCCTCGTCATCTTCGTGCTCGAATACCTCGAGGCCGGGCTGCTCCGTTCGCGCCTCGACGTGGAACGCGCGCTCGGGCTGGCGGTGCTCGGCGCGGTGCCGGCGGCGGAGAGGAAATAACCAATAACGAATAACGGGTTATTGGGCTATGCCATGAAAGACCTCATTACCTTGAAAGACCCGCGCTCGTCGGCGGCCGAGGCGTTTCGCACGCTGCGGACGAACCTCATCTTCGCCGCGCTGGAGAAGCCGTTGCAGACGGTGCTCGTCACCTCGGCCGCGCCGGAGGAGGGCAAGAGCACGACGCTGGCCAACCTGGCGGTGGTGATGGCGCAGGGCGGGCGCAAAACGATTCTGGTGGATTGTGATCTGCGGCGGCCCAAGCAGCACGACATCTTCGGCGTGCCCGTCGCGCCCGGCTTCAGCGATTGGATGTTGCGGACCGACTCCGCTTCGGGGCCGCAAAGCGGCGAGAGAGAAGCGCTACGCGCTTCGCTTGCGCAGAGTCCGTTTGCGCCCGCGCCGGAGACGGTGGCCGGCGGGGTGGACGGCCTCCGCCTGTTGCCGGCCGGTTCCCCCACAGCCAACCCCGCCGATTTGCTGACCTCGCCGCGCCTCCAGGCGCTGGTCGCCGGCCTCAAGTCACAGGCCGACTTTGTGTTGTTCGACGCCCCGCCGCTGCTGGCCGTGTCGGATGCGGCCCTGCTCGGCGCCAACCTCGACGGCGCGGTGCTCGTCGTCAGCGCCGGGCGCACGCGCCGCGATCACGCTCAACGCGCGAAGGAGTTGCTCGAGAAAATCCACGTGCGGCTGGTGGGCGCGGTGCTCACCAATGCCACCCCCGAAGGCGGCGTGACGAATTATTGACCGCATGACTATTGAGCCATTGGGGCGCGTGCGACCACTCGCGTAATATTCCCCGCTGCAGTCATCGGAAGGGTAAACGGTAATGACCGTTTACCCATTACCTTCCGGGAGAAGTCTCAACACATGAAGGGCCTCATTCTTTCCGGCGGCAAGGGCACACGCTTGTTGCCGCTCACCTATCGGCGCGCCAAGCAGCTCATCCCGGTGGCCAACGAGCCGGTGCTCTTCCGCGTCATCCGCGCTATTCGCGATGCCGGCATCACCGATATCGGCATCGTGGTCGGCGACACCGCGCCGGAGATTCGCGAGGCGGTGGGCGACGGGTCGCGCTGGGACGTGCAGGTCACGTACATCGAGCAGAGCGCACCGGCCGGGCTGGCGCATGCGGTGAAAGAGTCGCTGCCCTTCCTCGGCGATGACCGCTTTGTGATGTTCCTCGGCGACAACGTGATTCAGGGCGGCATCAGCCCCCTCATCCGCCAGTTTGCCGGCAGCAACTGGAACAGCCAGATCGTGTTGAAGCGCGTGCCCAACCCGCAACAGTTCGGCGTGGCGGAACTCAACGGCGACGGCTCGATCAAACGCCTGGTCGAGAAGCCGAAGAACCCGCCGTCCGACCTCGCGCTGGTCGGCATCTACATGTTCGACGGGCACATCCGCGAGGCCGTGCACGCCATCCAGCCGTCGGGGCGCGGCGAGCTGGAGATCACCGACGCGATCCAGTGGCTGGTGGAGAAGGGATACGCGGTGCACCCGTATGTGCATGCGGGCTGGTGGATCGACACCGGCAAGATGGCCGACATGCTCTCGGCCAACGATCATGTGCTCGAGGAAGTCGTGCCGCAGATCGCCGGCACGGTGGATGAGGCCTCGAAGGTAGACCCGCGCGTGACGGTGGAGAAGGGCGCGCAGATCATCAACAGCACGGTGCGCGGCCCGGCCATCATCGGCGAGGACACGCGGATTGTGAACTCGTACATCGGCCCGTTCACCAGCCTGTATCACGGCGTCACCGTCGAGAACAGCGAAATCGAGCACAGCATCGTGATGGAGCATTGCCGGATCATCAACGTCGGCGCGCGCATTCAAGACTCGCTCATCGGGCGCAATGCCTTTGTGACGCAGACCGACCGCAAGCCGAAGTCCATCAACTTGAATCTGGGCGATTACTCGCAGATTGATCTAGTCTGACGGCCGACGGCAGACGGCGGACCGCGGCGGTCCGGCGTTGGCGGTCTGCGGTCTTATCTCGACCATGAAAAACCTCCTCGTCACCGGCGGCGCCGGGTTCATCGGCTCGAACTTTGTCCACCATATGCTGGGCAAGTATGCAGATTACAAGATCGTCGCTTTCGACAAGTTGACCTATGCCGGGCGGCTGGAGAATCTCAGGCCGGCCGAGGGCAACCCGCGCTTCGCCTTCGTCAACGGCGACATCTGCGATGCGGGCGCGGTGGAGGCGGCGCTCCGCGAGCACGCCATTGATACCATCGTCAACTTCGCCGCCGAGACGCACGTGGATCAATCCATCCTCAACCCGTACGTCTTCACCGAGACCAACGTGCGCGGCACGCAGGTGCTGCTCGAGGCGATGCGGGCGCACAAGCTCGAGCGTTTTCATCACATCAGCACCGACGAGGTCTACGGCCAAATCCCCGCGCCCAAGCGCAGCGTGGAGGGTGACCCGTTCGAGCCGCGCAGCCCATACTCGGCCAGCAAGGCCGGGGCCGAGCACATCGCATATGCGTACTTCATCACGTATGGCGTGCCGGTGACGATTACGCGCGGCTCGAACAACATCGGCCCGTATCACTATCCCGAGAAGGCCGTGCCGCTGTTTACGACCAACGCCATCGACGACGAGCCGTTGCCGGTGTACGGCGACGGGAGGCAGCAGCGCGACTATCAATACGTCCTCGACCATTGCGAGGGCATTGACGCGGTGCTGCACCGGGGCGCGCTGGGCGAGGCCTACAATGTGGCGACCGGCGTCGAGACGCGCAACATCGAGATGGCGCAGAAGATCCTCGACCTGCTCGGCAAGCCGCATAGCCTGATCAGGTTCGTGCCCGACCGCGCCGGCCACGACCGGCGCTACGCGCTCGACATCCGCAAGGCGCGCGCGCTGGGCTGGGAGAGTCGCCACACCTTCGATCAGGCGCTCGAAAAGACGGTGAAGTGGTATGTGGACAACGAGTGGTGGTGGCGGCCCATCAAATCGGGGGAGTTCAAGGCGTACTATCAAAAACAGTACGGCGCGCGGCTGGCAGCGGCTAATTGAGGCCCCCCGCCTCCTTCAGAAGCGACGAGCATCCCTCGTCGCTTTTTGTTTTGAGAGGCCGCCGTCACGCCGCGCGAGTCTTGGCGCGACCAGCGGCTTGATGCAGCAGGCTGCGATGGAGTTCGCCGGCCAACTGTCCGGGCGCGGCGCGGCGATAGCGATCCGCCGGTTGCCATTCGGCGGCCAGGCACAACTTCAGCGCTGCGGATTGATCAATCAGTTTGTGCAGGCCGAGCGACTCGGCCTCGCTGGCCTCCACATCCACGACGATGACGTGCGCCCGCTGTAAAGTGTCCGCAGCCTCCGGCGTGAGGTCGGAGTCGACGACGTGTAAATCGCCCCGCATGCGTAAGGCGCGCTGAAGCAACGGGAGATCGCGCAGCCCGTGCCTCCCCGCCCAGCCGGCGAAAACAGCGCGCACCGCCTCTCCGTCTTCCGACAATTGAGCGACGGCCTCCAGGACGGCAGCCGGCGAAGTCTGAGGCGTGACGATGACGGTGACATCGCGGCTCGTCGTCGTCAGCGCCGGCAGCACCTGCGTGAGGTGGGCGCCGTTGGACATCAGCACCAGCGCCGGGTCGCCGCTTAACGTCGGCTCGACGCGCTCGAACAAGATCAGGAAAAAGACGCCGGCCGCGACCAGCAGGCCAAAGATCAGGTTAGCGGCGGGCACCGGCAGGCGCGTGAGCACGATGGCCGTCGCCCCCAGCGCGACGGCGGCGACATACAACGTGAGCACGGCGCGCGGTGTGCTCAGCCCCAGTTGGGTCAAACGATGGGAGGTGTGATCGGAGCCGCCCTGAAACGGCGAGCGCCCGCGCCGGAGCCGCGAGAGCGTGACCAGGGTCGTGTCGAATATGAAGACGCTCAGCACGAGGATCGGGGCCATCCACGTTGACCCGAGGGGCAGCTCGAGGAACCGAATCTTGATGCCGAGCGCGGCCAGCAGAAAGCCGAGCGTGAGCGAGCCGGCGTCGCCCATGAAGCTGACCGCCGGGGCGAGGTTGTAAAACAGAAATCCCAGCGCCGAGCCGAGCAGCGCGGCCGCCAGGCTGGCCACAAACCCCTGGCCCTCCAGCGCGGCCAGCACGAAGAAGATGATGGCGGCCACCGCCGCCAACCCGGCGGCCAGGCCGTCCATGTTATCCATCAGGTTCGCGGCGTTGGTGATGCCGACGACCCACACCACCGTCAGCAGCCCATCGGCCCACAGCACATTGAAGAGTTGCACCCGCACCCCAAAGGCGCTGAGGAACAGCCCGGCCACGACGGCGGCGGCCAGCTTCAAGCGCGCCGGCATGCCGAAGCGATCATCCCACAGGCCGGTGGCGAACATCAACGTCGCGCCGCCGAGGATGCCGATGCCCTCCGTCACCCAATCGCGCTGCCCGAAGGCGATGAAGGCCAGCGTGACGCCGAGGTAGAGGGCCAGGCCCCCGAGCAACGGCGTGGCCGAACGGTGCGCCTTGCGTATCCCCGGCTGATCGACCATGCCGGCCCGGCGCGCCAGCCAGCGCGTCACCGGAGTCACGAGGAAGGCCAGCACCGCCGAGGCCAGGATGATGGGCAGGTACTGCGTCATGGTTGGCGAACGCTCACAGGGTGATGACGCGCGCCCGGGCGGCCAGGCCGCGCAAACCATTGCGCGTATCAACGACGACGCGGGCATGTTCGGCCACCGTGGCCAGGTCAATCGAAGCGTGCGGGGTGATGAGGACGACGCAATCGGCCCGGCGCAGCGTCTCGGGCGTCAGCGGTGTTGAGCTCAACGACGCCTCGCCCAGCCGAAAGGCGGGCACATGCGGGTCGTGATAGCTCACCTCGGCGTGGCGACGCCGCAACTCGAACAGCACGTCGAGCGCCGGAGATTCGCGCACATCATCCACATCGGGTTTGTAAGCCGCGCCGAGCACCAGCACGCGCGAGCCGCGCAGCGGTTTGCCGTCCTCGTTGAGGGCGTCGGCGACCAGCGCCACCACATGGCGTGGCATCTCGCTGTTGACCTCATCGGCCAGTTCGATGAACCGCGCGGTGTAGTTGAGGGCCTTCAACTTCCACGACAGATAGAGTGGATCGACCGGGATACAGTGCCCGCCGATGCCGGGGCCGGGGGTGAATTTCATGAAGCCGTACGGTTTGGTCGCCGCCGCTTCGATCACCTCCCACACGTTGACGCCGAGCCTGGTGCACATCAGCGCCACCTCGTTGACCAGCCCGATGTTGACGGCGCGGAAGGTGTTTTCGAGCAGCTTCACCATCTCGGCGGCGCGCGGCGAGGAGACCCGAACGACGGTATCGACCGCCAGGCCATACAACGCGGCGGCGATGTCGGCGCAGGCCGGCGTCAGCCCGCCGACGACCTTGGGTGTGTTGCGTATATTGAAGCGCCGATTGCCCGGATCAACGCGCTCCGGGGAAAAGGCGAGGAAGACATCCTCGCCGACGCGCAAGCCGCGCTCGGCCAGTCGCGGCTCGAAGATCTCCTCGGTGGTGCCCGGATAGGTGGTGCTTTCGAGCACGAGGAGCTTGTCGGGTTGGAGGTAGGGCGTCAGGCTGTCGGCGGCGCTGACGATGTACGACAGATCAGGCTCGCGGGTCTTGCGCAGCGGGGTAGGCACACACACGATGATGGCGTCGGCCTCGCGCAGCGCGCTGAAGTCGGTGGTCGCGTGGAAGCGGCCCGCCTGCACCGCCTCGGCCACCAGCGCGGAAGCGACATCCCCCACGTAGCTTTCGCCGCGCGTCAGCGTCGCCACTTTGCCGGCCTCTACATCCACGCCAATCACCCGCAGCCCGGCCCGAGCGAACTCAACCGCCAGGGGCAGGCCGGCATAGCCCAGCCCGATGACACCGACGACGACCTGCCGATTGCGTATTCGCTGGAGGAGTTGAGATTCGGACATGGCAACGCTATAATGACGGCAATTGTATACGACATCTTCGGGGCAGGGTGCGAGCCGCCTCGCCGCAGGTGAGCAGGCGACTCTATTCCCGATCGGCGGTACAGCCCGCGAGCGTGTTTGCAACTACGGCAAACCTGCATGACCCGGTGAAACTCCGGGGCCGACCGTATAGTCGGGATTGAAAGAAGGTGAAGGCTGACGCGCGGCGTCAGCCTGGCCCCGTTGCTGGCGCAGGTGGATTGCGCTTCAACGGGACCTTTGTTGGTTCGGTGGTCGAACTGACATTGTTCGCTTTGCCCCGAAGTGAGGATTCACTTCGGGGTTTTTGTTTATGGCGACGCTCAACCTGATCAAACAACCGGCCCGGCTGCCTCGGGCATTATGGCTGGTTCTCTCGCTGGCAAGCGCGGTGCTGCTGTGGGAGGTGGTCACGCGCGCGGCGAACCTGCCCGCCTTCATCCTGCCGCCGCCGGGGGCAGTGTGGGCGCGCTGCCTCGAGACGCTGGCCGACGGGAGCCTGCTGCGGCACACGCTCACAACGCTCGGCGAGGTGCTGGCCGGGCTGGGGCTGGGCCTGAGCGTCGCCGCCGTGTTGGGCTACCTCATCGCCAAATCGCCGCCGCTGGAACGCGCGCTGACGCCTTACCTCGTCGCTTCGCAGGCAGTGCCCGTCGTCGCCATCGCGCCGCTGCTCGTCATCTGGCTGGGGCCGGGCCTGCTGTCGAAGGTCATCATCGCCGCGCTGATCGTCTTCTTCCCCATCCTCGTCAACGTCATCGTCGGGCTGCGCTCAGTCGCGCCCGAGCTGCGTGACCTCATGCGGTCGCTGCGCGCCACGCGCCGACAGATGTTTGTCAAGCTCGAGCTGCCCGCCGCGCTGCCGATTTTGCTCGGCGGCCTGAAGGTGGGGGCGACGCTGGCCGTCATCGGCGCGGTGGTGGGGGAGTTCGTCGGCGCCGATCGCGGGCTGGGTTTTCTAGTGAGCGTCGGTCGCGGCCAATACGATACGGCCCTGGTCTTCGTCGCGGTCGGCGCGCTG
Source organism: uncultured Anaerolineales bacterium (assembly GCA_964608265.1). GTDB lineage: Bacteria > Chloroflexota > Anaerolineae > Anaerolineales > UBA6663 > JANWXR01. Next base: position 146,782 of record CAZSNP010000002.1, read on the forward strand.
GTGACGTTGGCACTGACTTTGTATGGCAGCGTGGCGTTGCTGGAGAGCGCGCTGCTCAAGTGGAAGCGCTGAAGGGCAGCGCAGAAAATGAGGCGAGACATGAAGACGTCCCTGAAACTATTCCTGCTCGGCGCGCTGCTGGCAGCCTGTGCCGCGCCCGCAGCGCCCCCGACCGTTGCACCGGCCACGGCTGCCTGGCGCAAGGTGCGGCTGCCGATGGGCTATATCCCCAGCGTGCAATACGCTAATTTCTACGTAGCGGTCGAGAAGGGCTATTTCGCCGACGCCGGCCTGGAGCTGGAGTTCGACTATTCATTCGAGACGAACGGCGTCGCCCTCGTCGGCGCGAACCAGTTACCGTTCGCCGTGGTCTCCGGCGAGCAAGTGCTGCTGGCCCGCGCGCAGGGGCTGCCGGTGGTGTATGTGATGGCGTGGTTCCAGAAGTTCCCGGTGGCCGTCATCGCCAAAGCCGATTCGGGGATCGCGGCGCCGGCGGATTTGGCAGGCAAGCGCATCGGCGTGCCCACGCTGGACGGCGCGAACTTCATCGGGCTGCGCGCCTTGCTCGCCGCCGCCGGCCTCCAGCCGGAGGAGATCACCATCACCGCCATCGGCTTCAACCAGGCGGAGGCCCTGACCGCCGGCCAGGTGGACGCGGTGGTGGTGTACGCCAACAACGAACCGATCCGCCTGGCGGCCAAGGGCGAGGCCTTGAACGTGATTCAAGTGAGCGATCACGCCGCGCTGGCGGCCAACGGCCTCCTCTCGAACGAAGAGACGGTGCGCAACGATCCGGAATTGGTGCGGGCCTTTGTGCGCGCGGTCGTGCGCGGCACGCAGGACGTCATCGCCAACCCGGATGAGGCGTATGCGATTGCGAAGAAATATGCGCCCGATGCGTTGCAGGAGGAGGCGGTCGAGAAGCAAGTGCTCGCCGCGACGATTGCGCTGTGGAAGGCCGAGCGGCTGGGCTGGATTGATGTGAAAGCGTGGGAGACGATGAACGCCACGCTGGTGAGCAGCGGTCTGCTCAAGACGCCCGCCGATGTGAACGCCGCGTTCACCAACGACTTTGTGCCGTGACCCTGCTCGCAGTCGAAGACCTCGCGCTCACCTACCGCAACGCCAACGGCGGCCTGCGCGCCCTCGACGGCGTCAGCTTCACCGTTCGGCCGCAGGAGTTCGTCTGCATCGTCGGGCCGAGCGGTTGCGGGAAGAGCACGCTGCTCAAAGTGCTGGCCGGGCTGCTGCCGCCGACCGAAGGCTGTGTGCGGCTCAACGGCGCGCAGCGAAACAGTGACGGGGAAGCCCGGACCCCGCCCGCACCGCTGACCGGGCCGAGCGACCGCATCAGCCTGGTTTTTCAAAAGGCCAACCTCATGCCCTGGCGGGACGTGCTGGCCAACATCCGCCTGCCGCTGGAAGTGCAGAACGTGGCGCGCGCCGAGGCCGACCGCCGCGCGCGGGAGATGATCGCCCTCGTCGGCCTGGCCGGGTTTGAGCACGCGCTGCCCGCCGACCTCTCGGGCGGGATGGAACAGCGGGTGGCGATTGCGCGGGCGCTGGTGACGCGCGCGGAAGTGTTGCTGCTCGATGAGCCGTTCGGCGCGCTGGATGCGCTGACGCGTGAACGGATGGGCACCGAGCTGCTGCGGATCTGGGACGCGCATCGCACGACGGTGGTGATGGTGACGCACGCCATCCCCGAGGCGCTGCTGCTGGCCGACCGCGTCTTCGTCCTCAGCCCCCGCCCCGGCCGCCTCAAACTCGAAGTGGCGGTTCCGCTGCCGCGCCCGCGCGCGTTGACGATGGAGTACGACCCCGGCTTCGGCGAATTGATGCGCGCGGTGCGGTCCGCCATCGAGTAAGCCGGGCAATAACGCAAAACGTGAGAGGCCATGCCTCTCACGTCGTAACCAACATCACGCGTCGACTCTGCTTTTTCAGGCAGTCGCGGCCTTCGCCCTGCGCCCGCGCCGGCGCACGACCCACACGGCCAGCAACACCGGCGCGCCAAAGAGCAGGGCCAGCGGCAGCACGTACACACCGGCCCAAATCACCGCCGTGGCCACCTCCTGCAGCGCGAGCAACAGCGCCTCGACAGCTTCCTTCACCACGCCCTGCGGCTGCCAGTCGTTCGTCTCGAGCGGTTGGCTGAGCACATCGGGGATGAGGGTGACGTTTATGAGCGACATGGCCGCCGACTCGCGGAAATACTTCATCTGCCCCTTCACCTGTTCGATCTGCCCGCGGATGCTGGTGAGCTGACTGAAGACGTTGAGCACGTCCTCGGTGCGTTTGGCCTCTTCCATGATGCGCTGCAATTGCGCCTCGGCCACTTCGAGGTTCTTCAGTTGGCTCTCGAGGTCGGTGTACTGCGCGGTCACATCCTCGCCGGCGAGCTGCTGGCTCTCGACCTTCACCGCCAGGCCCTTGAGCTGCGCCAGGGCGGCCTCGAGCTTATCGACGGGCACGCGGATGGCGACGCCGGCCTGCATGAGGCGGTTGCCCTGTGCGTCGGTCGAGGTCTGATACACATTCGAGCTGACGACGAACCCGCCCAGGCTCAGCGCCAGCGCGTTGATGCGATCGGCGGAAGCCACCGGGTCTTTGACGACCAGCGACAGCGTGGCATTCTTGATGACCAACCGGTCAATCTGCGCCTGGGCCACGATCGAACCGCTGCTCGGCGCCAGCGACTCGCGATGAATGAGCGCGTCTTCAGCCGGCGCGTACCCTTCCACCACGGAAGGCAAAGCGGGGACAGACTCGGGCGCCATGCCTCCCCCGCCAAAGGCCGCTTTCTCGGCCTCCTGGGTCACAATCTGGGCGGCCTGACCGCAAGCCGTCAGCGTCAGCACTGCTATCACTGCAATGAGAATCCATTTGCGCAACATCGCTGCTTCCTCCGAGTCAACGGGATATTGAGTTGTGATTTTGACGGCGGAGGTCGGGGCGAGGTTCCGGGGCTACCAGCCCTGGGCGATGCGGATGATGAGGCGCTCGGGGAAGTTGGCAGCCCGCATGCGACGCTGGGTGACGCCGACGTCGTAGGCTACGCGGCGATAGTCCCAGACGCGGGTTTTGGTATCGAGCAGCGCGTAGGCCGCGGCCGGGTTGCTATCGCGCGGTTGGCCGACGCTGCCGGGGTTGATGATGAGGCGATGGCTGTTGAGCACCAGCGGCCGGGCGTAATCGGGTGGGGCCTCGGTGCAATCGTTGCCGGCCTCGCCTTCCTGATAAATCACCGGCACATGCGTATGGCCGACGAGGCAGTAGGGCGTGTCGAAGAAGGCGAAGTTCTCGCGCGCGATGGCGCGATTGAGGACGTATTCCCAGATCGGTTGGCGCGGTGAGGCGTGGGCGAGGGTGAAGTCACCTGATTCGGCGATGGGCCACAGCAATTGCAGATAGGCGAGGTTCTCGGGGGCGAGCGAGTCGCGCGTCCACAGAATCGCCATCCGCGCATCGAGGTTGAAGGCGTTGACGTCCAACTCGCCCAGCACGGCCTTGTCGTGATTGCCCACCAGGCACGTCAGCCGGCCCAGCGACCGCACGCGTTCCACGCATTCGTTTGGGTCGGGGCCATATCCCACCAAATCGCCGAGACACCAGACAACGTCGTACTTCCCCGCTGCATCCGCCAACACGGCCTCCAGCGCCGCCAGGTTGGCATGAATATCAGAGATGATGAGCACACGCATAATTGAAAGTGGCGCGAATGATAGCACGAGAGGGCGTAAATTGGGCAGAAACATCC
>CAZSNP010000003.1:0-101566 GCA_964608265.1 uncultured Anaerolineales bacterium
GGCCTGACCGTCGGCGCCGGCGTCATCACGAAAGTGATTGACTGAGATGGCCAAGCAGAAGATCCGTATCCGCCTCAAGGCGTACGACCATCGCGTGCTTGACCAGTCGGCCAAGCGTATCGTCGAAACCGCGGAGCGCACGGGCGCCAAAGTCGTCGGCCCCGTGCCGCTCCCGACCCGCCTCGAACGGTTCACCGTCCGGCGCGGCGCGTTTATCGATAAGGATTCGCACGAGCACTTCGAAATCCGCACGCACAAGCGGCTGATTGACGTGCTCGACCCGGATTCGAAGACGATTGATCTGTTGACCCGCTTGAATCTTCCGGCGGGCGTGGACATCGAAATTAAGCTATAATCTCGCGCTTCCGAATCCCGGGAGCTTAGCTCAATGACGAGCCTGCTGGCTCGCGGCCCCCATCCAAGCGCCGCGCCCACTGGCTGACGATTGAGCCGCAGGGATGATGATGCCGTGCCCAGGCATACAGTCCCCGTTTGAACGACAAGGAGAATTCCAATGAAAGGGCTTATCGGCAGGAAAGTTGGCATGACCCAGCTTATTTCAGAGGCTGGCCTGGTAACCCCAGTGACTCTGATCGAAGCTGGGCCGTGTTTTGTCACCCAGGTGCGCACCCCGGAGAAGGACGGCTACAGCGCCGTTCAGCTCGGCTTCGAGGAGGTCAATCCGAAGAAGCTCTCCGGCGGTGAGAAGGGCCACCTCAAGCGTAACGGCCTCAACCTGCCGCCGCTGCGCCACATCCACGAGTTTCGCGTGGAGACCCCGGATGTGAAGGAAGGCGATAAGGTGGCCGTGGATGTCTTTGCGATCGGCGAACGGGTCGATGTCGCCGGCATCAGCAAGGGCAAGGGCTTTCAGGGCGGCATCAAACGCCACAATTTCAAACGCCAGCCCAAAACCCACGGCGCCTCCGACCGCACGCGTGCCCCCGGCGCTTCCTCCTCCAACACCACCCCCGGCCGCCTGCGCAAAGGCAAACGCATGGCCGGCCACATGGGTCAGGATCGGGTGACGTCACAAAATATCAAAGTCGCTTTGGTGGACGCCGAGCGTAATCTGCTCGGTGTGAGCGGCAGCGTGCCGGGCGGCGACGGCGCGATCGTGTACATCAAGCCTTCACGGAAGGGAAGCCAGTGATTGGCTCGCGCCAATAGCTGAGCACTCAAGACTATGGAAGTGGAAGTCAAGAACCTCGAGGGCCAGACGGTCCGCAAGATCGAATTGCCCGCTGATATATTCGAAGCGCCCATCCGCAAAGACCTGATGCATCAGGCGTTGGTGCGCCAGCTGGCGAACGCGCGCCAGGGCAACCACTCGACGAAGACGCGGGGTGAGGTCTCGGGTGGCGGCAAGAAGCCGTGGAAGCAAAAAGGCACCGGGCGCGCCCGGCAAGGCTCCACCCGCGCGCCGCAGTGGAAGGGCGGCGGCAAGGCGCACACGCCCAAGCCGCGCGATTACGAAGTGAAGATGCCGCGCCAGATGCGGCGCGCCGCCCTGCGGTCAGCGTTGAGCGTCAAAGCCGCCGAGCAGCAGATCGTCGTGGTGGATGATTTGCAATTGGCGCAGCCGAAGACACAGGCGATGTTGCAGACATTGGTGAACCTGGTCGGCGCCGACAGCGCGCTGGTGCTGCTCCCGGCCAGGAACGACAACGTCGAGAAGTCGATCCGCAACATCGAGCACGCCAAGTATCTGCGCGCGAACTATTTGAACATCCGCGATCTCCTCGGCTATGACCGCGTGGTGTTGCCCGTGGCGGCGCTGGACGTCATCCAGGGCTATCTGGGCTGAGGGTTGAGGAGTAACGAGCAATGCTAACTCTGTATGATGTGTTGCGACGCCCGGTTGAGACCGAGAAGTCGCGCTATCAAAGCGGCAAGCTGCACCAGTATGTGTTTGAGGTCTCGCCGCTGGCCACCAAAACCCAGGTCAAAGAGGCAGTCGAGACTCTGTTCGATGTGGATGTGATCAAGGTGAACGTGCTGACGGCGCCGGCCAAGAAGGGCCGCCGGGGCAAGACGCGCCGCGTGGTGACGCGCAACCGCGAATACAAGAAGGCCGTCGTCACCATCCGCGCCGATCAAACGATTGACCTGTTCGAAGGCGTTCAGGGATAACGGGTAGCGGAGACATCATGGCCGTCAAAATTTACAAACCCACCTCGCCGGGCCGGCGTGGCATGACCAGCCCGACGTTTGAGGAGATCACCAAGACCACGCCCGAGCGGGGCCTGACCAGGCCGAAGCGCAAAACCGGTGGCCGCGACAATCAGGGCACCGTCAGCGTGCGCCATCGCGGCGGCGGCCACAAGCGCCAGTTGCGGCTGGTGGATTACAAGCGCGACAAGTTCGACATCCCGGCCAGGGTGGCGGCGATTGAGTACGACCCAAACCGCACCGCCCGCATCGCGCTGTTGCACTACGCCGACGGCGAGAAGCGCTACATCGTCGCGCCGCTCGAACTCAGCGTCGGCGACAAGGTGCTGTCGAGCAGGAAAGAAATCGACATCCGCCCCGGCAACGCGCTGCGCGTTGCCAACATCCCGGTCGGCACGACGATCCACAATATCGAGTTGCAGCCGGGAAAGGGCGGGCAGATCGCGCGTTCGGCGGGCATGGCCGCGCAATTGCTGGGCAAGGAAGGCGACTACGCCCAGATCCGTTTGCCCTCGGGCGAGGTGCGGCTGGTGAAGCAGGAGTGCATGGCGACCATCGGCGTGGTGGGTAACCTCGACCACGCGAACGTGAAGCTGGGCAAGGCGGGCCGCAAGCGCCACATGGGCATCCGCCCGACGGTGCGCGGTACGGCGATGTCGCCGCGCGACCATCCGCACGGCGGCGGCGAGGGCCGGCAGCCGGTGGGCAAGCCCGGGCCGCTCAGCCCGTGGGGCATGCCGACGCGCGGCTTCAAGACGCGCCGCAACAAGAAGAGCGACCGGTTCATCGTCAAGCGCCGGGGAAGCAAATAGCCGATCGCCAAAAGCCGATGGCGGGCTGCCAGCCGCCGTCAGCGATCTGCCATTAGCGAGGTAGCAATGTCTCGATCATTGAAAAAAGGCCCCTTTGTGGAGCCGAAGCTGTTGAAGAAAATCGAAGCGATGAACCAGCGCGGCGCGAAGCAGGTGCTCAAAACGTGGAGCCGCGCCAGCACCATCTTCCCGCAGATGGTAGGCCATACCATCGCTGTGTACGACGGTCGCCGGCATGTGCCCATCTACATCACCGAGAACATGGTCGGGCATAAGCTGGGCGAGTTCGCGCCGACGCGGACCTTCCGCGGTCACATCTCGAAAGAGAAGACCACCGAGACCGGCACGGCAGGAGCGGCATAAGCCATGGACGTCAAGGCACAGGCCCGTTACGTGGGCGTCTCCGCGCAGAAGGCGCGGCTGGTGGTGGATATGGTGCGCGGCCAGAATGTGCAGGCGGCGCTGAGCGTGTTGAAGTTCACGCCCAAGGCGGCCGCGCGGCATGTCTACAAAGTCGTGCACACCGCGGTGGCCAACGCCGAGGAAAACTTCGGGCTGAACGGCTCGGAACTCATCATCAAGCAGGCGTATGTGGATGAAGCCCCCACCCGCAAGTGGCGGCGCTTCGGCGCGCGCGGGCGGTTCAAGCCGATCCTGCGCCGGTCATCCCACATCACTATCGTTGTGGCAGAACAAGAAGGAGCGGCTGCGTAATGGGTCGTAAAGTTCATCCGGTTGGATTTCGCCTCGGCATCATCAAGGATTGGGAAGCGCGCTGGTACGCGCCGCGCGGCAAGTACGCGGCGTTGTTGCAGCAGGATTTCGAAATCCGCCGCCTGGTGTTTCGCGAGGCGCCCAAGGCCGCCATCGCCCGCGTGGATATTGACCGCTCGCCGTCGAGCGTGACGGTGACGATTTGGACGGCCAAGCCCGGCATCCTGATCGGCCGCAAAGGCGCGGCGGTGAAGGTGCTGCGCCAACACCTCGAGCAACTGTGCGGCAGTAAGGTGAAGCTGGAGGTCGAGGAGATTCAGAAGCCCGACCTCGAGGCCAAGCTGGTGGCCGAGAACATCACCGACCAGATCGAGCGCCGCATCAGCCACAGCCGCGCGATGAAGCGCGCGATTCAGCAGGCCATGAAGTCGGGCGCGCAAGGGGTGAAGATCGTGGCCTCGGGCCGGTTGGGCGGTTCGGAAATGTCGCGCCGTGAGAACATCCGCGAGGGTCGCGTGCCGTCGCAGACGTTGCGCGCCGACATCGACTTCGCCCGGGCCGAGGCGTTGACGACCTTCGGGCGCATCGGCGTGAAGGTGTGGATTTACAGGGGCGAAAAGATGCCCGAGACCGTGGAAGTGCCGGCGGTGGAAGAAGACGTTTACGTTAGCGAGTAATAACCAATAACGAATAACGAACGACGCACGACGGATTATTGGTTATCGGTTATTGGAGGCGAGTGGAACTATGTTGATGCCAAAGCGCGTGAAATGGCGCAAGCAGATGCGCGGGCGCATGACGGGCCACGAGACCCGCGGCGTGGAAATCGCTTTCGGCGAGTATGCGTTGCAGGCGCTCGAGCCGTGTTGGCTGACGCAGCGCCAGATCGAGGCGGCCCGCCGCGCCCTGGTGCGCTATATGAAGCGCCGGGGCAAGGTCTGGGTGCGCATCTTCCCCGACAAGCCGGTGACCCAGCGCGCCGCCGAAAGCCGCATGGGCAAGGGCAAAGGCGCGGTCGATCACTGGGTATCGGTCGTCAAGCCCGGCCGCATCATCTTTGAGGTGGCGGGTCTGCCGGAAGACATCGCCCGCGAAGCCATTCGGTTGGCCTCGCACAAACTGCCGATCAAGACCAAGATGATCATGGCGGACGAGATCGTGGGAGGAGGGCAGTCGGCATGACGGCAGAAGAGATTCGGGCCCTGAATGCGGATGAGTTGAAATCCAGGCTCGAGAGCGCGCGGGAAGAGTTGTTCAAATTGCGGTTTCGGTTCCGGTCGGGGCAATTGAAGGATTACACCCGGCTGCGCGCCACGCGGCGTGATATTGCGCGCTATGCCACGGTGCTGCGCGAACGTGAGATTGCGGCGACGCTCGCCGCGAAGGAGAAGTAACATGCCCCGCCGTCGTTTGATCGGACGTGTGACGAGCAACAAGATGATGAAGACGGTGGTGGTGCAGGTGGATAGCAGCTACCGCCACCCGCTGTATGGCAAGGTCGTGCATCGCTCCACCAAATTCATGGCGCATGATGAGCAGCAGTGCCTGCCGGGCGACTCGGTGCAGATTGTGGAGAGCCGCCCGATCAGCAAAAACAAACGCTGGGTGGTGGAGACTGTGCTGCAACGGGCCGTGCAACTCTCGGAACTGGCGCCCGAGGAAGGGGCCAAGCCGGCATGATCCAGCAAGAGTCCCGACTGGTGGTCGCCGATAACACCGGCGCGCGGGAACTGCTCGTCATCCGCGTGATGGGCGGCTCGAAGCGCCGCTACGGTTACATCGGCGATGTGGTGGTGGCGACGGTGAAGGATGCCGCGCCGCAAGCTGCGATCAAAAAGAGCGCCATCGTCAAGGCGGTGATTGTTCGCTGCGCCAAGGAGACGAAACGCGACGACGGATCGTATATCCGCTTCGACGATAACGCGGCGGTGATCCTGGATGACGACGGCGAGAACCCCAAGGGCACCCGCATCTTTGGCCCGGTGGCCCGCGAGCTGCGCGAGAAGGGTTTTATGAAGATCGTCTCGCTGGCGCCGGAAGTGCTTTGAGAGGAATTACCGATTACGAATAGCCAATCACTGCGCAACGGTAATTGGTTATTGGTAATTCTGATGACTATGAAGATGAAAATCAAAAAAGGCGACACGGTCGAAGTGATCGCCGGCAAAGATAAAGGCAAGCGCGGCGAGGTGTTGCGCGTTTTCCCGAAGGAGAATCGCCTGGTGGTGCAGGGCGTGGCCGTGCGCAAGAAGCACAAGAAGGCCGCCCAGAACCAGCAAGGTCGTCAGGGTGCGCCGCAGATCGCCGAGTTCGATGCGCCCATTCACGCCTCGAACGTGATGATCGTTGACCCGAAGACCAACACGCCGACCCGGGTGGGTTTCAAGCTCGAAGGCGGCCAATGGGTGCGTTTCGCCAAGAAAAGCGGCGAATTGCTGGATAAGTAGGCGAGAATGGCCATGCACAGACTACATGAGTTTTACAACAAAGAGGCGGCCCCGCAGCTTCAGCGCGAGTTCGGCTTCAAGAACGTGATGCAGATTCCGCGTATCGAGAAGATCGTCGTCAATATCGGCGTCGGGTCCGAGACGCAGACCGACTCGAAGGCGTTGGATGCCGCCGTCAACGACCTGACCATCATCACCGGGCAAAAGCCGGTGGTGACCAAAGCCCGCAAGAGCATCTCGAACTTCAAGCTGCGCGAGGGCAAGGCCATCGGGGTCAAGGTGACGCTGCGCGGCGAACGGATGTGGAGCTTCCTCGACCGGCTGATGAACCTGGCGCTGCCGCGCGTGCGCGACTTCCGTGGCGTCTCGGCGGATGCGTTCGATGGGCGCGGCAATTACACGCTCGGCCTGCGCGAGCAGTTGGTCTTCCCCGAGATCGACTACGACAAGATCGACAAGCTCCGCGGCATGGAGGTCACCGTGGTGACTTCGGCCAGGTCCGACGAGCACAGCCGGCGCCTTTTGCAAATCATGGGCATGCCGTTTCGGAAGAAAGGCGTGAACTAACTATGGCCAAGAAAAGCATGATCAATCGCGAACTGCATCGGAAGTACCCGACCCGCGTTCGCAGCCGCTGCAAATTGTGTGGCCGCCCGCGCGGCTTTATCCGCCGCTTCCAGATGTGCCGGATTTGCTTGCGCGAGCAGGCGCTGGCCGGCAAGATCCCGGGCGTCGTCAAGTCATCCTGGTAGAGGGAGCGAGTAAGTATGCACAGCGATCCTATTGCCGACATGCTGACGCGCATTCGCAACGGGCTGATGGCCGGCCACCACAGTGTGGCGCTGCCGTCGTCGAAGCTCAAACTGGCGATCGCGCAGATTTTGAAGGAAGAAGGCTTCATCGAAGACTTCCAATTGGTCACGGCCGAGGGCGACCTTCAGGCTTCGCTCCGGTTGACGCTGAAGTACGTCGGCCAGCGGCGCGATAAGCGCCCGGTGATCAGCGGGTTGGAGCGGATCTCCTCCCCCGGCCGTCGCATCTACAGCCGCAAGGCCGACATCCCGTGGGTGCTCTCCGGCATGGGCATCGCCATCCTCTCCACGCCCAAGGGTGTGATGACGGGGGCCAAAGCCCGCAAGTTGGGCGTTGGCGGCGAAGTGCTCTGCAAGGTGTGGTAAGGAGTCTCCATGTCTCGCATTGGCAAGAAACCCATCGTGCTGCCCAAGGGCGTGACGGTGGATATCAAAGACAACACGATTAAGGTCAAAGGCCCGAAGGGCGAGTTGAGCCGCGCGGTCGCTGAGGGCATGTCGGTGGCGCTGGAGAACGGCGAGGTCATCGTCAGGCGCGCCTCGGAAGAGCGCCAGATGCGGGCGCTGCACGGCACCACCCGCGCCCTGCTCAACAACATGGTGACGGGCGTGAGCACCGGCTTCACCAAAACGCTGCAAGTCGAAGGCGTCGGCTACCGCGCCGAGATGAAGGGCAAACAACTGGTGATGGCGCTGGGCTTCTCGCACCCGATCACGGTCGACGCCCCGGCCGGCATCAGCTTTGGGGTGGATGAGAAGACGCGCACCATCACCGTGAACGGCGCCGACCGCGAACTGGTGGGGCAGGTGGCGGCCGATATTCGGGCCTGGCGCCCGCCGGAGCCTTACAAGGGCAAAGGCCTGCGCTACGTCGGCGAGCGGATCAAGCGCAAGGCCGGCAAAGCAGGCAAAGCCGCCTAAGGAGTGATGTGACATGGCGAATGTAAAACGCGAAGAAAGCCGGGCGCGGCGACATGCCCGCGTCCGAGCCAAGGTTTCCGGTACGCCGGCCCGTCCGCGGCTCAACGTGTTCCGCAGCCTGTCGAACATCTACGCTCAACTGATCGACGATCAGGCCGGCGCGACGCTGGTGTCCGCCTCGTCAATTGACACCGAGCTTAAGGCTGCGCTGGATGGCAAAAAGAAAGCCGAGCAGGCCAAGCTGGTCGGGCAGGCCATCGCCGCCCGGGCCAAAGCCAAAGGCATCACCCAGGCGGTGTTTGATCGCGGCGGCTATCAATATCATGGACGCGTCAAAGCTCTGGCCGAGGGCGCGCGTGAAGGTGGATTGGAGTTCTAAATGAGTGATCAGCAGCAGCAACCCGAGCAGACGCAGAAGCCGCAGCGCGGGGGACGCGGTGGGCAGCGCGGCGGACAGCGCCAGCCCCGCCGTGACCGCGAAGAGGATCGTGGCCCCGAGCTGGACGAGCGCGTGATCGACATCGCCCGCGTGGCCAAGGTCATCAAAGGTGGCCGCCGGTTCGCCTTCCGCACGGTCGTGGTCGCCGGTGACAATCGCGGCCGGGTCGGCATCGGCGTGGGCAAGAGCCGCGCGGTGCCGGATGCCATCCGCAAGGCCACCGAGCGCGCGCGCAAGAATCTCAAATCCATCATCATCACCGGCACCACCATCCCGCATGAGGTCACGGCCCAGCGCGGCGGGGCCAAGATCCTGCTCAAGCCGGCGTCGCCCGGGACGGGCGTGATCGCGGCCGGTGGCGTGCGCGCCGTGCTCGAGGCGGCCGGCGTGCGCGATATCCTCACCAAATCGCAGGGCAGCCCGAACGTCCTCAACGTGGTGAACGCAACGCTGATTGCGCTGGGCCAGTTGAAGGATGCGGGCGCCGAGGCGCGCCAGCGCGGCAAAGACCTGCGCGCCGTGACGCCGTTCTGGAACCGGAGCAGGAAGTAATGGCTGAGAAAACTGTGCGCATCACGCTTGTCCGCAGCCCGATCGGGTTTTCGTACCGGCACAAGGCCACGGTCAAGGCGCTCGGCCTGCGCAGGATGCATCAAACGGTGGAGCAAAAAGATACGCCGCAACTCCGGGGCATGCTGGCCAAAGTGGCGCGGCTCGTAAGGGTAGAGGTGGCCAATAGCGAATAACCAACTGCTGGTTATTCGTTATCGGTTATTGAGTGACGCAATGAAACTACACGATCTCGGCCCCAACGACGGGTCAAATCGCAAGAAAACGCGGGTGGGTCGCGGCATCGCGGCGGGCAAAGGCAAGACCGCCGGACGCGGCACCAAAGGCTACGGCGCGCGGCGCGGCGGCGGCGGCAAGATCTATCGCCAGGGCGGTAACCTGCCGTTCTACCGCAGCTTGCCGTTCAAGCGCGGCTTCATCAACATCTTCCGCACCGAGTTCGCGGAGGTGAACGTGGCCCGCCTCGACGGCTTCGCCGCCGGCGCCGAGGTGACACCGGAAGTGCTGGCGCAGCAGGGCATCGTGCGGCACGCCGGCATGCCGATTGCGCTGCTGGGCATGGGCGAGGTGACCAAAGCCCTGACCGTCAGGGTGCATCGGGCCAGCCAATCGGCGGTGGCCAAAGTCGAAGCGGCCGGCGGCAAGGTGGAAATCATCACAGACCGATAAGGTCTGCCGGAGACGGGAATGAGTGAATTCTTCGCGGCGCTGCGGCGCATCTGGAACGCGGAAGACCTGCGCAATCGCATCCTGATCACCATCGGTATCCTGGTGATCTACCGCCTGGCCGCCCACATCCCGGCCCCGAACGTCAACGTGGAAGCGGTGCGCGGGATATTGGAGCAGGGCGGCGCGAGCGGCAACTTCTTCAACATCCTCGACCTGCTCTCGGGCGGCACCGTCTCGAACATGTCGGTGCTGGCGATGGGGGTGTATCCCTACATCACCGCGCAGATCATCCTGCAACTATTGATCCCCATCATCCCGCGTTTGCAGCGCATGGTGGAGGAAGACCCCACCCGGGCGCGCGAGTTTCAGGAGCGCTGGACGTACTATCTCGCGGTGCCGATGGCGGCGCTCAATGCCTTTGGCCAGATTCGGATCATCCAATCGCTGAACTCAACGCAGCCGATCCTGCTCTCGGGCGATATCGGCTTCAACCTGCCGACTATCACGATGATCATCGCGATGACGGCGGGCACGATGTTCGCCATCTGGCTGGGCGAACTGATTTCAGAGTACGGCCTGCGCAAGCAGGGCCTGTCGCTCATCATCTTCGCCGGCATCGTGGCGCGCATCCCGGCGCAATTGCTCAGCCTGCTGGCCGACCCGCAATACTGGTGGATCAACCTCATCATCTTCATCCTGCTGCTGGTGCTGATGGTGTTTGTGATCGTCTTTGTGCAGCAGGGGCGACGCAATGTGCCGGTGATGTATCCGGGCCGGCGGATGGGCAACCGCATGAGCATGCCGGTGCGCGGCCAACTGCCGTTACAGATCAATATGGCGGGCATGATCCCCATCATCTTCGCCCAATCCATCCTGACCTTCCCGGCCATCATCGCGCAGTTCTTCACCAGTTCGACGACGCCATGGATTGCCAGCGGCGCCCTGGCGGTGCAGAACCTGTTCGGCGGCAACAGCGATTGGTACTGGCTGTTGTACTTCATCATGGTGGTGCTGTTCACCTTCTTCTACACCGATGTGTTGTTCACGCAACAAAACTACGGTGAGAATTTGAAGCGGGCCGGCGCACAGATCCCCGGCATCACCAAGGGCGCGCCGACACAGAGGTATTTGACCAAGGTGCTGCGCCGCATCACCTTGCCGGGCGCGGTCTTTCTGGGCATCGTCGCTGTCATGCCCTTCATCGTCAGCGGCATCATGCGCGCGGTCGGCGGGGGCCTGTCGGCCTCCAGCACCAGCCTGTCGATCCTGAGCACCGGCCTGTTGATCGTGGTGGGTGTGGTGCGCGACACCTTCTTCGGGCTGGACGCCGAGTTGAAGCTGCGGGGTTACAACGACTCGCTGCTGGTGAAGTAATCACCGCCGATGCCGAAGTTCATCTTGCTGTTTGGGCCGCCAGGCGCGGGCAAGGGCACACAGGCCCAGATCCTCAGCAGGGATTCTGGGCTGCCCCAGGTCGCCTCGGGCGACTTGTTTCGGATGAACCTGAAAAACATGACGCCGCTCGGACAACTCGCCAAGAAGTTTATGGATAAGGGCGAGCTGGTGCCGGATGATGTGACCATTCGCATGATCCGCGATCGCCTCGAACAGCCCGATGCCCAGCCCGGCGCGCTGCTCGACGGCTTCCCGCGCACCATCCCCCAGGCCGAGGCGCTCGATTCACTGCTGGCGGAGTTCGGCGGCAGGGTGGACGTGGTGCTGTACATGAATGTGCGCGAGAGCGTGTTGATCGAACGGCTCTCCTCGCGCTGGGTGTGTCGCGGCCCGCAGCAGCACGTCTTCAACCAGTTCACCAATCCGCCCAAAGTGCCGGGGGTGTGTGATGTGTGCGGCGCAGAGTTGTTCCAGCGCGATGACGACAAGGCCGCCGTGCAGGCCAAACGCATCCGCGTGTTTCTGGAGCAGACCACGCCGCTGATCGAGTTCTATCGCCAGCGTGGTGCGCTGTGCGAGATCGACGGTGAGCGTTCGGTGGCAGACGTGACGGCGCAGGTGAAGCGCGCCGTCGACTCCGCGGTCGGGTAATGGCCGACGGGCGAGAAGGCTGGCACAAGGGCGTCGAGATCAAGAGCGCCCGCGAGCTGGGCCTGATGCGGATGGCGGGGCGCATTGCGGCGCTGGCGCTGGCCGAGATGCGCGACAAATTGAAACCCGGCGTCAGCGGCAAACAGCTCGATGCCATCGCCGAAAAGGTGATCGCGCGGCACAAGGCTGCGCCGGCCTTCAAAGGTGTGCCGGGGCCGTACCCGTATCCGTTTGCCACCACCATCTCGATCAACGAGCAACTGGTGCACGGCTTGCCGACCGGGCGTCTCATCCGCGAAGGCGATTTGGTCAGCCTGGATTGCGGCGTGTTGCATCAGGGCTTCTACGCCGACAACGCCATCACCGTCGGGGTGGGGCGCGTCTCCGGCGAAGCGGCCCAACTGCTCGCGGTGACCGAGCAGGCACTTTACAAGGGTATTGCGCATGCGCGGGTGGGTCGCCGAGTGGGCGACATCTCGCACGCCATCCAGCAGTTTGTCGAGGGGCAGGGCTATCACCTGGCGCGCGAGTACACCGGGCACGGCGTCGGGCGGCACATGCACGAAGACCCGGAGGTGCCCAATCAGGGCAAGCCGGGCAGCGGCCGGCTGTTGCGACCGGGGCTGGTGCTGGCCATCGAGCCGATGGTGATGATCGGCACGACCGAGACGTTGACCCAGCCCGATGGCTGGACGGCGGTTTCTGAAGATGGCTCGCTGGCCTGCCACTTTGAGCATACGGTGGCGGTGACCGATAGCGAACCGGTGATTCTGACAACGATATAGTTGGCTCTGGACGTAATGTGACGGCGTGAGTATAATCCGCCTTCGCGAGTCTGACCGGGAGTTATGACATGAAAGTGCAAGCCTCAATTCGAAAGCGGTGCGCCAAGTGCAAAATCGTGCGCCGGCGCGGCCGCGTGTATGTAATCTGCCAGGACCAGACGCATAAGCAGCGTCAGGGATAAGGGCGATTTCCCTCGTTTTCCAGGTTTCCTTCGTTGCCGCGAACTGGTGAAGGAAGGTGAATGGGAAACAAAGGCGACTGAAGGAAAGCAAATATGCGTATTGAAGGCGTTGACCTGCCACGCGACAAACGGGTTGAAGTTGGGCTGACCTACCTGTACGGCATCGGCCCCAAGCTGTCGCA
Source organism: uncultured Anaerolineales bacterium (assembly GCA_964608265.1). Taxonomy (GTDB): domain Bacteria; phylum Chloroflexota; class Anaerolineae; order Anaerolineales; family UBA6663; genus JANWXR01. The sequence continues at coordinate 12,752 of CAZSNP010000003.1, forward strand.
CGAAATTCTGGCTGCCACCAAAATCAGCCCGGATAAACGCGTCAAGGATCTGACCGAAGCCGAAGCGGCGGCGATCCGCGACTTCATCGGCCAGCACTACGCGGTCGAGGGCGATTTGCGCCGCGAGGTGCAGCTCAATATCAAGCGCCTGATCGAGATCGGCGCGTATCGCGGGCTGCGGCATCGTCGCAACCTGCCGGTGCGCGGCCAGCGGACCCGCACCAACTCGCGCACCCGCAAAGGCGCCAAGAAGACGGTGGCCGGACGCGGTCGGCGCCGAGGCGCGAAGAAGAAGTAAGCGTGGCCGAGGACGAAGCGCCGAGGGCGTTTGGCCCCGCCGATCACATTTGGGCTCCTTCCGGCCCGCGGCGGTGTGATCGGCAAAGCCGGACAAACTCACCTTCGTCACTCGCCCTCAGTTAAGTGAGGAACAATGGCTCGTCCAACCAAAGTGGCTCGACGCGCATCCAGCAAGAAGGCCAGAAACGCGCCGCCGCATGGGCACGCCCATGTGTTTGCGTCGTTCAACAATACCATCGTGACCTTCACCGATCAGCAGGGCGGCACGGTGTGTTGGAGTTCGGCCGGCACGGCCGGGTTCAAGGGTTCGCGCAAGAGCACGCCGTATGCGGCCCGCGTGGCTGCGCAACAGGCGGCCCAACAGGCGCAGAACCTGGGCATGTCCGAAGTCGATGTCTTTATCAAGGGGCCTGGCCCCGGTCGTGAGGCCGCCATCCGTGCCATTCAAAGCGTGGGGTTGAAGGTGCGGTCGATCAACGACATCACCCCGGTGCCGCACAACGGCTGCCGCCCGCCGAAGCGTCGGCGCGTTTAGTTTCAGCGGGTACGCCGGCCGGAGGCCGGTTTGCCCACGGACGGAAGGATTTTCGAAAGATGGCAAAGTATACCGGTCCGGTCTGTCGGTTGTGCCGGCGTGAAGGCGAGAAGCTATACCTCAAGGGCGCGCGCTGTCTCAGCGTGAAATGCCCGTTTGAGAAGCAGGAGAACGCTCGCGATTACGCGCCCGGCCAGCATGGCCGTGACGTGCAATTCAAGCGCAACCGCTCATCCGACTACTTGTTGCAGTTGCGCGAAAAGCAAAAGGCGCGCCGCGTCTACGGCGTGCTCGAGGCGCAGTTCCGCCGCTACTATCAAATGGCGCTCAAGACCCGGGGCGTCACCGGGCAGACGCTGCTGCAAATCCTGGAGCGCCGGCTGGATAACGTCCTGTACCGGCTGGGCTATGCCAGCAGCCGCCCGCAGGCGCGCCAGATGGTCAGCCACGGGCACATCAACGTGAACGGGCGGCGCATCAAGGCGGCGGCGGCGCTGGTGAAGCCCGGGGACGTGATCGAGGTGCGGGCGTCGTCGCAGCAGCGCGATTTCTTCAAGACGCTGAAAGAGACCGATGAGCCGCGCTCGGCGCCCGGTTGGCTCATCCGCAATTGGAACACGCTGTCGGCGCAAGTCACCAAGTTGCCGGCGCGCGAGGATATTGACGCAAATCTCAACGAACAGCTCATCGTCGAATTCTATTCGCGCTAACGCTGGTCGAGTTGAGAACCACTCCATGAGCCGGCGACCTCCCCAGCGGGAGAGGCCGTTTGGAAAGAGAGTCTTATGAGCGTCACGAACAACATGGTTCTGCCCAAGATCGAGGGCGAGAACATTTCGCGGAACTACGGCAAGTTCATCATCAGCCCGCTCGAAAGCGGTTACGGCGTCACCCTCGGCAACGCGTTGCGCCGGGTGATGCTCTCGTCGCTGGAGGGCTCCGCCGTCTCGTCCATTCGCGTCTCGGATGTGCCGCATGAGTTTTCGGATATCCCGGGCGTGAAAGAGGACATGACCCAGTTGCTGTTGCAGGTCAAGCAACTGCGGCTGATGCTGCACGAAGGCGAAACCGCGCGCCTGCGCCTCGATGTGCAGGGCGAAGGCGAAGTCACCGCCGCCGACATCATCTGCCCGTCCGAAGTCGAGATCATGAATCCCGATCTCTATCTGTTCACGGTGGATAACGACAAGGCGCGCCTCGAGATCGAGATGACGGTGCAGCGCGGGCGCGGCTACTCACCGGCCGATGAACGCGGCCGGTTGCCCATCGGCGAAGTGCCGGTGGATGCCATCTACAGCCCGATCAAGCGCGTGTCGTTCGAGGTGCAGCGGGCGCGCGTCGGCCAGATCACGAGCTACGATAAACTGGTGACCGAGGTGTGGACCGACGGCACCCTCCGGCCCGAGGCTGCCCTCAAGCAGAGCGCGCAGATTCTGATGGCCCACCTGCGGCTAATCGCCGGGGTGACCGAGGAGTCGCTCGCCCCGGTCGCGCCGACCGAGGAAGCGCCCAAGATGTCGAGCGAGATCTACGAGATGCCGATTGAGAATCTCGACCTCTCGGTGCGTGTCTTCAACTCGCTCAAACGCACCGGCATCACCACGGTCGGTGAGGTGTTGGATATGCTCAACAAAGGCGAAGAGGCTATGCTGGCCATCCGCAACTTTGGCGATAAGAGCCTGGATGAACTGCGGGTGAAATTGCAGGAGAAGGGCTTCCTCAAGGATGTGGAAGTGCCGGTGGAGAAGGCAGCATGAAGCACGGAGTTTTTGGTCGCAAACTGGGTCGCTCGACCGCGCAGCGCAACGGCCTGCGGCGGACGCAGATCCAGCAACTGCTGACCCACGAACGCATCAAGACGACCGAGGCCAAGGCCAAAGCCATTCGCGGCGAGGTCGAGAAGCTGGTGACGACGGCCAAGCAGGGCCTCAGGGCCGGGGCGGCTGATACGGCGGCGGGCAAGGCCCGGTTGGTGCACGCGCGCCGCCTCATCAAGGCCGCCGTCAACAACGATGCCTTGACCAGGAAGATGTTCGACACCATCGCGCCGCGCTACGAGAAGCGGCCCGGTGGTTACCTGCGGCTGTACAAGATCGGCCCCCGCCCCGGCGACGCGGCGCAGATGGTGCTGCTGGAGTTTGTGGAAGAGTAATCACTAATCACCCATAACCTGAATCGAGTAATGGGTTATTGGGCGTTGTGGTGAGTCGTTACCGAGCCGTCCTCGAATACGACGGCACCGAGTTTCTGGGTTTTCAACGGCAGGCCCGGGGCCGCACCGTTCAGGGTGAAGTGGAAGCCGGCCTGCGCCGGATGGGGTGGGCGGGCAAAACGATCTGGGGGGCAGGGCGCACCGATACGGGCGTCCATGCGGCCGGGCAGGTCATCGCGTTCGATCTCGATTGGGCGCACGGCGAACCGGCGCTCCTGCGAGCGCTCAACGCCAATCTGCCCGTTGATGTGAGTGTGCGGTCAGTAGCCGAAGCCGCGCCGGAGTTCCATCCCCGGTTCGCGGCCAAAGCGCGGCGCTACCGGTATACGCTTTACGCCGCGCCGGCCCGGTCGGCGCTCAATGCGCGCTACGCCTGGCATGTGTGGCAGCCGCTGGCAGTGCCCGCGATGCAACGGGCTGCCGATCAGTTGCTCGGCACGCACGACTTTGCCACGTTCGGCACCGATCCGGACGAAGGCGGAAATACGGTGCGCACAGTGAGCGTCGCACACTGGAGCGGTCGCGGCCCGGAATTGACCTTTGACATCCAGGCCGAGGCGTTTCTGTACCGGATGGTGCGGAGCATCGTCGGGGCGTTGAAGCAGGTGGGCGCCGGCGAGATGACGCCGGCCGGGTTCGAGCGCGTGCTCCACGCGCGCGACCGCTCGCAGTGCCCGCCGCTCGCCCCGGCGCACGGCCTGTGTTTGATGGAAGTTGTGTATTCGTAGGGCAACCCTTGCGGTTGTCCCAGAGGTTTTTCGACGTGCAAAAGACATTTGTAACCAAAGCCAGCGACGTAAAACGCGAGTGGGTCGTGGTGGATGCCGACGGCCAGAACCTGGGCCGGCTGGCGACCAGGATCGCCGCTCTGCTGCGCGGCAAACACAAGCCGACCTTCTCCCCGGCGATGGACGCGGGCGATTTCGTCATCGTCATCAACGCGGAAAAAGTGACGGTGACCGGCGGCAAGATGATCGAGAAGGAATACTACGATTATTCCGGCTATCCGGGCGGTCTGCGCATCACCCAGCTCAAAGATCAACTGGCCAAGCATCCAGATCGGGTGATCACCCATGCGGTCAAGGGCATGTTGCCGCACACCAAGCTGGGCCGCGCCATCATCAAGAAGCTCAAAGTGTACGCCGGGCCGGAGCACCCACACCAGGCCCAGACGGGCAAAAAGCAGGCGTAAAGAAGGAAAGACGACATGGCACAATACTACGAAGGCGTTGGACGGCGTAAGACCAGCACCGCCCGCGCACGGCTTACCATCGGCGATGGCGCAATCGTGTGCAACGAGCGCCCCGGCAAGGAATACTTTGGGCGCTTCGGCGATGTGGAGACCATCACCGCGCCGATCAAGGCGGTAGGGATGGCCGGCCGCTTCGCCGTGAGCATCAAGGTGGAGGGCGGCGGCCCGACCGGGCAGGCCGGCGCGGCCCGCATGGCGATTGCCCGCGCGTTGCTCAAGTTCAACCCCGATTACCGCAAGCCCCTGCGCCGGGGCGGCTACCTCACGCGCGATGACCGCGAGAAGGAACGCAAGAAGCCCGGCCTCAAGCGCGCCCGCAAGGCCCCGACGTACACCAAACGGTAACACACGGGCCGGCTGCTTGTCCTGCAACGCACAAGGGATTAGGGATTACAATCGCCCTAATCCCTTTTTGATTTGTCTGCGATGAGTGACTCAATGCCCAGCATCACCATCATCGGCCTTGGCCCCGGCGACCCGGGGCAACTGACGCGCGAGGCGTGGCAGGCGCTGGCGGGCGCGAGCGAAGTCTGGCTGCGCACCGCGCGTCACCCCACCGTCGCCGGTTTGCCGGCCTCCGTCACACTCCACAACTTCGACGACATCTACGCAAGCACCGAACGCTTCGAGCAGGTGTACGAGCGCATCGCCGAGCGCGTGCTCGACCTGGGCGCGCGTGACGGGGGCGTGGTGTACGCCGTGCCCGGCCACCCGAACGTGGCCGAGGCCTCGGTCGCGCACATCCGCGCGCTCGCGACGCAGCGCGGGCTGCCGGTGCGGCTGATCGCCGGGCTGTCGTTCATCGAGCCGGCGCTCGCAGCGCTGGGGGTGGATGCGCTGCCGCAATTGCAAATCGCTGACGCGCTCGAACTGGCCGCCCGCCATCATCCGCCCTTCCACCCGGATGCGCCCGCGCTGGTCGCCCAGCTCTACTCGCAACAACTCGCCAGCGACGTGAAGCTCACGCTCATGAATCAATATCCCGACGAGCACCCGGTGAAGCTCGTGCATGCGGCCGGCACTGCGGAGGAACTTGTCGAAGCGTTGCCGCTGTACGAAGTAGACCGCAGCCCGCACATCGCCCACCTCACCGCGCTGTTCGTGCCGCCGCTCGCGCGCCAATCGGCCTTCGAATCATTTCAAGACATCATCGCCCACCTGCGCGCGCCGGAGGGCTGCCCGTGGGATCGCAAGCAGACGCATCAATCGCTGCGCCAGTATCTGCTCGAAGAGACGTATGAGGTGCTGCACACCCTCGACGCCGACGACGCCGACGCGCTGCGCGAGGAACTCGGCGACCTGTTGCTGCAAATCGTCCTGCATGCACAGATCGCAACCGAGGCGGGCGAGTTCACGATGGCCGACCTCCTGGCCGGCATCAACGAGAAAATGATCCGTCGCCACCCGCATGTGTTTGGGGAGGTGACGGTGAGCGGCGCGGCGGAGGTGGTGCACAACTGGGAGCAGATCAAAGCGGAAGAAAAGAAAGATAAACCACAGAATGGCAGTCTGCTCGGCGAGACGCCGAAGGATTTGCCTGCGCTGATGCAGGCCGCGACGTTTCAAAAACGGGCGGCCCGGGTCGGCTTCGACTGGCCCGATGTGTCGGGGGTGAAGGCCAAGATCGCCGAGGAAATCGAAGAAATCGAATCAGCCGAGGGCGATGACATCCGGCGCGAAGTTGGCGATTTGCTCTTCGCGGTGGTGAACTGGGCGCGCTGGTTGCAGGTGGAGCCGGAGACCGCGCTGCGCGAGGCCAATGCCCGCTTCGCCGTGCGCTTCGCGAAAGTCGAAGCGGCTGCCCAGGCACAGGGCCGCCCGATGACGGCGATGACGATTGACGAGCTGGATGTGTTGTGGCAGCAGGCCAAAGCTGACAGCAGATAGGAAGCGGACAAGCGGATGGTGTCTGATCATTCGCCGCTCTCCGAATATCCGTTGTCGGACGCCCGCTGGAATCCGCTATACTCCGCCTACTCATCCACAGTGACAACAGAACGAGGAGCCGACGCCGTGCCGCAACCCGCCGACTTCATCATCACTCATGCTCGTGTGCTCACGCAGAACGCGGCCCAGCCGCGCGCCGAGGCGGTGGCGGTGCGCGGCAATCGAATTGTGTGGGTGGGCGAGGCGGCGGATAGCGGCGGCTGGCGCGGCCCCGGCACCCGCGTGGTGGATGGGCAACACTCTACCCTCATCCCCGGTTTCATCGATTCACACTTTCATCTTCTGTGGGGCTGCCGCTGGTTGAGCGGCGCGCAACTCTACGAGGCGACCACCACCGAGCAAGCCGGGGCACTCGTGCGCGAATACGCCGCCGCGCACCCGGCCGAGCCGTGGGTGCTCGGTCGCGGCCTGCGCTACGACGTCCTCACCACCCGCCAGCAACTCGACGCCATCGCCGCCGACCGCCCGATGTATCTCGGCGCGTACGACGGGCACACCGGCTGGGCGAACACAAAAGCCTTGGCGATGGCCGGCATCCTGCATAGCGGCGAGTGGCCCGCGCCGAACAGCGTCATCGTTCGGGACGCGCACGGCGTGGCGACGGGCGAGCTGCGCGAGGCGGCGCAGGAAGCGGTGCGGCAGCTCATCCCCGAACTCGACTCGGCGCGCGAACGCGAGTTGCTCAAACTCGGCCTGGCCGGGATGGCGCGCGCCGGCATCACCAGCGTGCACAACATGAACGGCGACATGAGCGAGTTGTCGCTGTACGCGGCGATGGAGGACACCGGCGAGTTGACGCTGCGCGTGTACGTGCCCTATCACGTGAAACCTGAAACCACGGTCGAGATGCTGGCCGAGGCGGATGAGATGGCGTGGGTGAAAGGTGACCTTGCCCGAGGCGGTGCGGCCAAGTTCTTCATGGATGGCGTGCTCGAGTCGTATACGGCGCTGATGATCGAGCCGTACGCCGACCTGCCCGACTCGCGCGGGGATTCGCTCTACAGCCTCGAGCACTTCACCCGCCTGGCCGCCGAGTGCGACCGGCGCGGCTTGCAGATCTTCGTGCACTGTTGCGGCGATGGCGCGGTGCGCCGCACGCTCGACGGCTACGAAGCGGTTCAAAAATTGAACGGCAAACGCGACAGCCGCCACCGCATCGAACACATCGAGGTCATTCACCCCGACGATTTGCCGCGCTTCCGGCAACTCGGCGTGCTTGGCTCGGTGCAGCCTTTGCACGCGCCGCCGCATGTGAACGACAGCGACGTGTGGCCTGCGCGCGCCGGCCACGACCGTTGGCCGCTCAGCTTCGCGTGGCGAACGCTGCGCAATGCCGGCGTGCCGCTGGCCTTTGGCAGCGATTGGCCCGTCGTCACCTACGATGTGATGCTCGGCCTCCACGCCGCCCTCAACCGCGCGCCCTGGGCGCCCGGCCAGCCCGAGCACAAACAAACACTCGACGAGACTCTGGCCAGTTACACCCGCGACGCCGCCTACGCCGAGTTTATGGAGAACGAAAAAGGCCAACTTAAACCCGGCAGGCTGGCCGACCTCGTCCTGCTCTCCGGCGACCTCGAAAACACCCCGCCGGAATCTGTGACGGATGTGAAGCCGGTGCTGACGATGGTGGATGGGAGAGTGGTGTTTGAAGGATAGCGAATGCAATATGCACGGCGGGATACGCAATCCGGATTGCGTATCCCGTAGTCCGTGACACATATGCTTACTTACACCGCCCGCCGTACCCTCCAGGCTCTCCCCATCCTGCTGCTGCTCAGCGTGGCGCTGTTCGCCCTCATCCGCCTCACGCCGGGCGGGCCGCTGGCGCAGGCCGAGCGCAACCCCAACGTCACGCCGGAACAACTCGCCGCGTTACGCGCCCGCCTCGGCCTCGACCAACCCCTGCCGGTGCAATACGTGCGCTGGATCGGCGCGGTGGTGCTCGAGGGCGACCTCGGCCAGTCCATCAAATTCAAACGCCCGGTGGCCGAGATGATCGTCGAGCGCATCCCGGCCACGCTGCTGCTGGTCGGCACGGCCTTCGCCGTCACGCTCCTCGTCGCCATCCCCATCGGCGTGTTCTCGGCGGCGCGGCCGTACTCGCTGCTCGACCACGCCATCACCACCCTCACCTTCGTCGGGCAGAGCGTGCCGGTGTATTGGCTCGGCCTGTTGCTCATCGTCATCTTCTATCTCACGCTGCAAAACCCGCTTACGGGCGACCCGCTTTTCCCCTCGGGTGGGATGGGCAGCATCACCGGCGATGGCGGCACCCTGGATCTGTTGTGGCACATGACGTTGCCCGTCGTCGCGTTGAGCGCGGGCTGGGCAGCGTGGTATTCGCGCTTCCTGCGCGCCAGCATGCGCGACGTCCTCAACGAAGACTACATCCGCACCGCGCGCGCCAAGGGGCTGGTGGCCGGCGCCGTCCTCTATCGCCACGCGCTGCGCAACGCGCTGCTGCCGCTGGTGACGATGATGGCCCTCGACCTGCCGAGCGTCTTCAGCGGCGCGCTCTTCATCGAGACGATTTTCTCGTGGCCGGGCATGGGGCGATTGTTTTGGGATGCGGCCCGCGGCCGCGACTATCCCGTGCTGCTGGCGGTGGTGATGGTGAACGCGGTGCTCATCATCCTCTGTAACCTCCTCGCCGACGTGCTCTACGGCCTGCTCGACCCGAGGGTGAGGTATGAGTAGTGGCAGCGGATTCTTGATCGGATGTAGCGGATATATCGCTGACCATCCGTTGTTCAATCCGCTGATCCGGTCTCCCAATCCGTTGACATGACTGCGCTGGATCAATCCTTGCCTCTCGCCCTGGAGCCCCTGACGACGACGCGCCCGCCCGAGTCGCTCGGCGCGCTGGTGTGGCGACGTTTCCTCCGCCACCGGCTCGCGGTCGTGTCCGTCATCGCGCTGGCGGTGATGGTGTCGAGCGCCGCGCTGGCGCCCCTCAGCCCGTACACGCCCACTCAGCAGAACCCGGCCAGCGCCTTTCAGCCGCCCTCGGCCACGCACTGGTTCGGCACCGACGAGTTGGGCCGCGATGTCTTCACCCGCATCCTGTACGGCGGGCAGGTCTCGCTGGCGGTCGGCATTTTCTCGACGTTGCTCGCCATCGCACTCGGCGTAGTCGTGGGCGCGCTGGCCGGCTACTACGGCGGCTGGCTCGACAATGCGTTGATGCGGATGACCGACACGTTTTTGACTCTGCCGGCGAGCTTTGTGTTGATTCTGCTCACGGCCTTGCTGCGCGAGACGGCCTTCGCCGAACTCCGCAACAGCGTTGCCATCGTCGTCGTCGTCATCGGCGCGCTGGCGTGGATGTGGCCGGCGCGGCTGGTGCGCGGACTCTTCCTCACGCTGCGCGAACGCGACTTCGTTTCGGCTTCGCGCGCGCTGGGGGCCGGCGATGCGCGCGTCATCCTGCTGCACATCCTGCCCAACTGCCTGGGGCCACTGCTCGTCAACGCCACCCTCGAAATGGCCTTCGCCATCATCACCGAGTCCGGTTTGAGCTACCTCGGCTTCGGCGTGCAGCCCCCGACGCCGAGCTGGGGCAACATCCTGGCCAGCGCCCAGATCCACGTCTTCAAAGCGCCGTGGCTCGCCATCTTCCCCGGCGTCGCCATCTTCATCACCGTCATGTCCATCAACTATCTCGGCGATGGGCTGCGCGACGCCTTTGACCCGTATGTGGTGAGGAGCAGCTCGTGATACGTAAATCGCGATGCGTGAAGCCTGGTCAGGGCCGGCTTCGGGCGATGGCCCAGGCTCTCGAATAACCAGCTATCACGTTTCACGCCTCACGTGTCACGCACTTTTGAGAGGAGCAATACTATGCTACGCCGAACTCTGATCTGGATTACGACCCTGGGCCTCGCGCTCGCCGCGTGCGCGGGTGCGGGCACCGCCGTCGCGCCGACCGCGGCCCCCGGTGGCAGCGGCCCGCAGAAGGGCGGGGCCATCGTCCTCATCATCCCCGAGGAGCCGACCACCCTCAATCGCTTCCTGGCCGATGCCGCCATCGTGCGGCAGGTGGCCGATGCGACGAGCGCGGTGGGCCTCGTCACCCCGAGCGCGAAGGGCGAGTACGAGCCGCGGCTCGCCGCCGCGCTGCCCGCGCTGTCGGAGGACAAGCTGACGGTGACGTGGAAGCTGCGCCCCGGGTTGAAGTGGAGCGACGGCCAGCCGCTGACGTCGGACGACGTGAAATTCACCTGGGAGGCGGTGAGCAACCCCGACAGCGGCGCGTTCGCCGAGACCGATGGCTTCGCCTTGATCACCGCCATCGAGACGCCCGATGCCGAGACCGCCATCGTCAAATACTCCGAGCCGTTTGTCGGCTATGTGGGCCAGTTCGCGGCGGCGCTGTTGCCGCGCCACGCCACCGGCGACCCGGCCAGGATGGGCGAGTGGGAGTGGAACCGGCAGCCGGTGGGCGCGGGGCCGTTCATCGTCACCGAATGGAAAAGCGGCGAGTCGATCACCCTCGAGCGCAACCCGAACTATTACGAAGACGGCAAGCCGTACCTCGATAAGCTCATCTTCCGCATCATCCCCGAGCCCGCCGCGCAGACGGCGGTGATGAAGCAGGGCGACGCGCAGGTGCAGTTGTGGCCGGGCGAGGACAAGGCCGATTGGGATAAGTTGATGGACGGCAAGGCCGCCCAGCAACTCGTGCCCGGCATTTGGAACATGGCCATTGACTTCAACCTGAGCAAGCCGGGCGACAAAGACCCGAGCGCCGCCGAGCCGCACCCCATCCTCGGCGACCGGCGCGTGCGGCAGGCGATTGCGCATGCGATTGACTACGAGACTCTGGTGCGGGATGTGATGCGCGGGCAGGTCAAGCCTTCGACCAGTCCATTTGCCTATGGTTGGTACGAATGCGCGGTCGAGCGCAAGTACGGCTTCGACGCGGAGAAGGCCAAACAACTGTTGACCGAGGCCGGCTGGGTGGAAGGCGCGGATGGGATCCGTGTGGCGAAGGGCGCGCAGTTCGCGCCCGACGGGACGCGGCTGTCATTGGAGTTGCAGGGCTACACCAACTTCGAGCCGTTGCAGCGCACGCAGGAGTTCATCGTCGAAAACCTCAAGGCCGTCGGCCTCGAGGCGCGGATTCAGAACTACGATTTCTCCATCATCTTCGGCTCGTACTCCGACGGCTCACCGCGCATGGTCGGCGACTTCGACATGCTGATCTACGATCGCGGCTTCGGGCTGGAGCCGCAGGGCGAGGTGGCAAATCAGTGGCTGTCCACCGCCATCCCCAGCGCCGACAACGTGGACGGGGGCAACGTCTTTCGGTGGGTTGACCCGCAGGCCGACGCCGCCATCGAGGCCGCCGGCGCGACGTTCGACCAGGCTGCGCGCAAGCAGGCGCTGTGCCAGTTGGGCGAGCGCATCGCCGCCGAGCTGCCGCAAATCTTCATCTATCTGTTTCAGGATGGCTATGGCTTCAACAGCGCGGTGCAGGGCTACACCGTCAGCACCTGGGGCAGCATGACGTGGGACGCCCAGAACTGGTGGCTGCAAAACTGACTGAACGTAGGTGCGCTAAAGGACACGGAGAAGGGCGCGTCACTGACGCGCCCTTTTGTTTTCTTCGTGGTTCTTCGGGCCCCCTGGCGGGCTCTATAGCTTGCCCTTGTAGATCTTCATCATATCGCCCAGCAGCTTGAGGGCGTCCTCGCGCGGGCGCTGGAAGGCGTTGCGGCCGATGATCGAGCCGAAGCCGCCGCCGTCGCGGATGGCGCGGGCCTCATCGAGCACGGCGTTGGCATCCTCCTTCGTCGCGCCGCCGGAGAAGATGACGATGCGCCGGCCGTTGAACGCAGCCTGCACCATGTGCCGCACGCGCTCGGTCAGCGTGCTCACCGGGATGTTGTATTTCTCGTAAGCCTTCCTGGCCTCGGCCTGCTCGATGTGCTCGGTCGAGAGCTTGATCTTGATGATGTGCGCGCCGAGTTGGGCCGCGATCTGCGCCGCGTACGCCGTCACATCCACGCCCGTCTCGCCGGGTTTGCTCAGCCCGCCGCCGCGCGGATAGGCCCACACCACGACCGCCAGTCCGACGCGCTTCGCCTCCAGCGTCAGTTTTTGCAACTGCTCGTACTGCAGGCGCCGCTCGAGCGTGCCGGGATAGATCGTGTAGCCGATGGCGGCGCAGCCGAGCCGCAACGCATCCTCCACGCCGGCCGTGATCGCGCCGAGCGGGTCCTTCTCATCCTGCAACACATCGTGATTGTTGAGCTTGAGGATGAGGGGGATTTCGCCGGCGTAATCGGCGGCGACCGCCTCGAGGAAGCCGAGCGGCGCGGCGTAAGCGTTGCAGCCCGCATCAATCGCCAGCTCGATGTGATAGCGCGGATCGTAGCCGCCGGGGTTGGGCGCGAAGCTGCGCGCCGGGCCATGCTCGAAGCCCTGATCCACCGGCAGGATGACGAGCTTGCCGGTGCCCGCCAGTTCGCCGCTGTTGAGCAGGCGGCTCAGGTTCGTCAGCGTGCCGGGATTGTCGCTGCGATACCACGAGAGGATTTCTCGGACGCGTTTGGTTGCCATTGAGTGAACTCCTGTGAGTGGAAGTCTGGGAAACAGCCGCGCCAAGTATAACCCGCCCACTGCCGCGCGCCAAGACGATCCGGATCAAAAGCCGATACGGCCACGGCTATTTGCGCCGCACGCGCAACACGGCGATCTTGGTGGCGTGATTAAACGGCGCCGGGTCGGCCGGCAACCCGCGCACCACGTCGTAACCGACGCAGTCCTGCGGCACCGGGATGAGGCGCTCGAGCGCGAGGTAACCGTCGGCGCATAAGGCCTCGAGCGTGGCGAGGTATTCCGCGCCGCCGACAAACAGCGCGTTGTTGACGGCGACCAGCGCGCCGCCATCGGCGATGAGCGGGCGCACTTTGTTGATCAGGCGGGCGCTGCCGCTCACCAAATTCACGCGGCCCTTGTCGGTCGCAGAGAAGTGCGGCGCGTCGAGGAAGACGCAGTCGAACAGCGCACCGGCGCGCTTCAGCCCGTTGACGACGCTGAAGAAGTCCCCGGCGATGAAGTCGGCTTTGCGGATGGGGAAGCCGTTGAGGGTGTGCGACTCTTTGGCCAGGTTGAGAAAGGCACGGTTGCGGTCGGTGTGGATGACGCGCGCCGCGCCGCCGGCCAGGGCCGCCACGCCCAGGCTGCCCGTGTACGCGAAAGTGTTGAGCACCGTCTTGCCCGCGAGGTGTTGCCTCGCCCACCCGCGCAGGCCGCGCGTGTCGAGATAGAAACCCGTGTCCTGGTTGAGCCGCAGATCGAGGGCGTAGCGCACGCCGTCCTCGACGAGGCGGGTATCGGGCTGCGCGCCGACGGTGAGAACGCCGCGCCGCTCGTCCGGCGTTCGTGAATAGCGCGCTTTGACGAGCACCGCCTCGATCCACGCAAGCTGCTGGCGATAAAACTCTTCGGCGGCAGTGATCGTTGCCTGCGCCTGCTCGGGTGGATCGGCGTGATTGTGCAGCACGAGCGTGCGCGCGAAGACCTCGGCGACGAGCCGCGGCTCGCCCTCGAGGAAACCGTTGAAGAGGCGGAAGGCGGTTTCATGGCGGGCCTCGGCCAGTGGGGCGCGAGGCGCGAGGGCAACGCGCAGCCGGTCGAGCAACATCATGTTCCCGTCGCGCCGCGCCACAGTTGCCAGACGCCGTATCCCAGCAGGGCGAGGGCGGCGAGGTAGTTGAGCGCGCGCGTCAGGCGCGGGTCGAGCCGGTGCGCGGCGGCGAAGAGCAACACAAAACCGGCCGTCCCGCCGATGAGGGTGAGGTAGAAGCCAAAGCCGAAGCTGGCCGCATGGGCCGGCGACACCGCCCACCCGTCGAGCAGCGCCGGGCCGCCGACGGTGCTCCAAAAAACCCACGGGCCGGGGCTGATGGCGTTCATCAGCACGGCATCGGCAAAACTCCGTGGGCTGCCCACCTCGACCGCAACAGCCTGCGCCCGGCGGGCCGCCCGCCATGCGCCGTAGGCGAGGTAGAGCAGAAACAGGCCGCCGGCGACCTTCAATCCACGCAAGAACCAATCAGGTGTTTGGGTGAGGACGAGCAGGATGAGGGCGATGATGGGGCCATCGCTCGCCAGCGGCGCGAGGGTGAGGGGCAGGCTGCGGCGCGGGCCGGAGTTGAGTGTTTGCGAAAGCAGGAAGGCGAGCAACGGCCCGGGCGAGACTGAGGCCGAGAAACCCAGGCTGAGGCCCTGCAGGAGGAAGGCGAGCATCGGCGCATTATACGGGCACGGGCCGATGACGTCTTCTGCGATGCGGGTGGCGCACCGGTCACATTGTCCCCGTGGCGTCTATCGGCTGCCGCGCATGAGTGCGAGCGATGTGAAGGCCGCCACGCCCAGGCACATCATACCGCCATTGGTCACCGCCTCCGAGTTCAACCACAATCCCGTGCTCACCAGAATGCTGGCCGCGATGAGCAACAGCAGAGCCAGGGTGCTCAGGGCGAGTTTGTTGTGGATCTTGATCATGATCGTGCTCCATGCCTATCGGTAATACTGAAGCCTGGCCGCGCCGCTCAACTTGCCGTCGGCGGTGCGGGCGGTGAGCGTCAACGCGCTCTCTCGCACCGGCTGCCCATCGGCCCAGCGACCCGGCACGGCGAAGATGAATTGCGCCATGCCCTCCGCATCGGTCTTGCCCTGCGCTACCGGCACACTGCCGCTGCCATCAGCGCGGCTGAGGCTGAGCGTCAGGTCGCTGTTGGGCGCAAAGCGGTGCGCCGTGACCGTGGCCTGGTTGTCCGCAATCGAAACGGTCAAGCTATAACGCCGCCCAACGCCGCCCGGTTGCGCGGTCGGGCCACCGGCGGCCTGCGTCACCGGCAAGCGGTCGAGGGCGGCCTCGGTCGCCACAAACGAGCCGTATACCCAGCCTTCCGCGCCGCCCGGCAACCGGGCCTGCAGCCAGACGCCGTCCGCGCTGCGGCCCACCAGTGTGAGGGCCTGGTCCTGATCCAACACACGCAACACGCGGGCGCTGAAGCCTGGCCCGGCGCGGAAATTGAGCTGGCTGACGTTGACCCGCGCCGCAGGCTCGCCGGCCGCTTTCAACGGCGCAGCAAAGACGAGGGCGCTGAACGTGATGGCCAGCGCGTACAGGAAGACGAGCAGGAAGTTGAGGTGGTGACGGTGGTACATGGCGTTAGGCTCCTTCGGACAACTCTATAGTGCACGCAAACCCACGCGCCCGGGTCGCCTCGGGAGAGACAAAAAGGGATACCGATCGGCCAAACACAGCATCCGGCCTAACCGCACCGGCGTGGTCTCCGCACCGGCGACAGCACAAGGGACAGAACAGGATACAATTCGGCCATCGGCACGGAGACCTGACAATGGATGTGGTGACGTTTGGCGAGTGGCTCAAACAGCGCCGCAAGCAACTGGATTTGACCCAGGAGGCATTGGCCGGGCAGGTGGGTTGTTCGACGGCGACGCTGAAGAAGATCGAAGCCGGCGACCGCCGCCCGTCGCGCCAGATCGCCGAGTTGCTCGCCCGGCATCTGCGGCTGCCGGCCGAGCAGCACGCGACCTTTGTGCGCGTGGCGCGCGGCGAGTTGCCGCTGGAACGGCTGCCCTCGGCGCGCGGCCCGCAGGCGGGCAACGGCGCCCGGCCGGCCCCGGCTGCCCCGCGCACCAACCTCACCGCCACGCAATCGGCCCTCATTGGCCGCGAACGTGAATTGAACTCGGTGGCGCAGTTGCTCGCCGATCCACAGTGCCGCCTCGTCACCATCAGCGGCACGGGCGGCGTGGGCAAGACCAGCCTGGCGTTGCACGCCGCCGAGGCGCGGCTGGCCGACTTCGCCCACGGCGTCTTTGCGATTCTACTGGCGCCCCTCAACCGCACCGAGCAGATCGTGCCGGCGGTCGCCGAGGCCCTGGGCTTCACCTTTTACGGCGCGGCCGACCCGGCGACGCAGCTCCTCAACTACCTCGGCGACAAACACATGTTGCTCGTCTTCGACAACTGCGAGCACCTGCTCGAAGCCGCGGAGTGGGCCAGCGCGCTGCTGCGGGCCGCGCCGATGGTGAAACTGCTGGCCACCTCGCGTGAGCGCCTCAACCTGCCGGAAGAGTGGGTGCTGGTTCTCACCGGGCTGAGCGTGCCCGACGACGCGAGCGCCTCGGATGTGGCCTCGGTGCGGCTGTTCGTGCAGGCCGCGCAGCGCACGCAGGTGGGCTTCCGCCTCACCGAAGCCGACCGGCCGCACATCATCCGCATCTGCCAGTTGATGGATGGACTGCCGCTCGGCATCGAACTCGCGGCGGCGTGGGTGCGCACCTTGACGTGCGCCGAGATCGTGCGCGAAATCGAACAGGGGCTGGATATCCTCGCTGCCCCGAGGCGCGGCGTGGCCGAGCGGCATAAAAGCCTGCGCGCCGTGTTCGATCACTCGTGGCAGTTGCTGAGCGACTCCGAACGGGAGGTCTTCCGCCGGTTGGCCGTTTTCCCCGGTCGCTTCGCTCGCGAGGCGGCCGAGGCGATTACGGGCGCCTCGCTGCCCGCGCTGGCCTCGCTGGTGGATAAGTCGCTGCTGCGCCCGCACGATGGTCGCTACGATCTGCACCCGGCGGTGCGCCAGTTCGCCGCCGAGAAGTTGGACGCCGACCCGGCGATGAAACGCGCGACCCTCGCCCGCCACAGCGACTACTACGGAGCGTTCTCGCGCGAGCGGGAGCCGGCCCTGCGCGCGCGCGGCCAGCGGCAGGCACTCGAAGAACTGGCAGCCGAGATCGAGAACCTGCGCGCCGGTTCGCGCTGGGCGTTCGACGAAGGTGATGTCAACGCCGTGCATCACTACCTCGATGCGGGCTTCACCTTTTACGAAATCCAGACGCGCACCCAGGAAGGCCTCTCCGTCGCGCAACGGCGATTGGCCGCGTGGGAGGCGCGCGGCCTGACCTCCACCGAAGCCACCGTGATCCGCGCGCGGCTGTTGAGCTGGCTCGGTCTGTTCAATGCCCGGCTGGGCCGCGTGCCCGAATCGGAGGCCGCCCACACCGAGGCGTTGCAGTTGTTGCGCCCGCTGCGCGATCACCCCGACGCCCATGCCGCGCTGGCCTTCTGCAATCTGCTCGCCTTGCGCAGTGACTACCGCATCCCGCTGGAAGAAGAGTGGGCGATGGCCCGGTTCAGCCTCGACTACTACCGCGCGCAGGGCGATGCGTGGGGCGTGGCGACGGCCCTGCCCTTCCTCAGCGACGAGCGGCACATGGAGGCCTACCTCAACACAGTGATGGACAGCATCCGCACCATGCGCGAGATTGGCGATGACCGCGAGGCGGCCTTTCACCTCAACAACCTGGCCGAGGCGGTGCACACGGCGGGGCAGTTCCGCCAGGCCCGCGAATACTTCCACGAGAGCATCCAACTCTCGCGGGGCTTGAACGATCTGTACAACATCTCCCTCGGCCTCGACCGGGCGGGTTGGGTGGCGCGGCAGAAGGGCGACTTCGCCACGGCGCGCCGCGAGCACGAGGAGAGCCTGGCCCTGTCGCGTGAGATCGGCGATCAGCTGGGCATCGCCGGTTCGCTCGACAACCTCGGCCTGATCGAATTCGAGCAGGGCAACCTGGCTGAGGCGCAGCGGCTTTTTCTGGAGGGGCTGGCGATTCGGCGTGAGGCCGGCCAGCTCGACTCGGTCGCCGTTTCACTCGAGCACCTCGCCCGCTGGCATCTCGGGCAGGGTCAACTCGTCGAGGCCGAAGCCCTGCTCGCCGAGGCCTGGCCGAACGCGTCGGGGTGGGCGCAACTGCCCTACCGGCTGGGTGAGTTGCGGCTCGCCCAGGGCCGGTGGGATGAAGCCCGCGTCCAGTTGCGGACCGCCCTGATCCAAACTCACGAACTCGGTTTTGTGTGGTTGTTGCTCGAAGTGCTGACCGCCTTCGCCGAGTTGAGCACCCGGACGGGCAATGCGGCCGGCGCCGTCGCCACACTGGCCTTCGTCGTCGGCCATCCCGCTTGCAATCACTTCACCCGGCAGCGTGCGCGGCGCGGGCTGGATCAACTCCGCCTGACCCTGACGCCGGCTGCTTTCGCCGAGGCTGAGGCGCATGGCCGCGCGCTGACGCTCGAGGCAGCGGTGCAACAGGCCGACGGCTGACCCTCTCATAATCTGACACCCATCCTCTGATATCCCGCCATCCGTCACTACTGGACCTCGGAGGGCTGGCATAGGCTAGCGGCGATCACTCCCGCATCGAGGTGAGCTATGCCTGAGCGCCCAAGGGTGACCGTGGACGGCAACGAAGCCGTCGCCCGCGTCGCCTACAAACTCAACGAAGTCATCGCCATCTACCCCATCACCCCCTCCTCGCCGATGGGCGAGTGGGCGGATCAATGGGCGTCGGAGGGCGTGAAGAATCTGTGGGGCACCGTGCCGCTGGTTCAGGAGATGCAGAGCGAGGGCGGCGCGGCCGGCGCCATCCACGGCGCGCTGCAAACCGGCGCGCTGGCGACGACGTTCACCGCCTCGCAGGGCCTGCTGCTCATGCTGCCCAACATGTACAAGATCGCCGGTGAGTTGCTGCCGGCTGTCTTTCACATCGCCGCGCGCTCGCTGGCCGCGCAGGGCCTGTCGATCTTTGGTGACCATCAGGACGTGATGGCCGCGCGCGCCACCGGTTGGGCGATGCTGTGCTCGGCCTCGGTGCAGGAGGCCCATGACTTCGCCCTCATCGCCCACGCAGCCACGCTCGAAGCGCGTCTGCCCTTTGTCCACTTCTTCGATGGCTTCCGCACCTCGCATGAGGTGATGAAGATCGAGGAACTGACCGAGGACGACCTGCGCGCGCTGATGGATGATGAACTGGTGCGCGAGCACCGCGCCCGCGGCCTCTCGCCGGAACATCCGGTGGTGCGGGGCACGGCGCAGAACCCGGATGTGTACTTCCAGGCGCGCGAGACGGCCAACCCGTACTATCGCGTCGCGCCCGCCATCGTGCAGAACACGATGGATCGCTTCGCCGACCTGACCGGCCGCGACTACCACCTGTTCGACTACGTTGGCGATCCGGAGGCCGAGCGGGTGGTGGTGTTGATGGGCTCGGGCGCCGAGGCGACGCAGGAGACGGTCAGCGTATTGCGGGCCGCCGGTGAACGCGTCGGCCTGCTGAAGGTGCGGCTCTATCGCCCATTCGCCGCCGAGTACTTCCTCGCGGCGCTGCCGCCGACCGTCAAGGCCATCGCCGTGCTCGACCGCACCAAGGAGCCGGGCAGCGCCGGCGAGCCGTTGTATCAAGATGTGATCACGGCGCTGATGGAGGGCTGGGGGCAACGCAGCCAGTCGCCGCTGCCAAAGGTTATCGGCGGGCGCTACGGTTTGAGCAGCAAGGAGTTCACGCCGGCGATGGCGAAGGCGGTGTTCGACGAGTTGAAGAAAGATCAGCCGAAGAACCATTTCACCATCGGCATTCAGGACGACCTCTCGCACACCAGCCTCGACTACGACGCCCGCTTCAGCACCGAGGGGCAGGGCACGACCCGGGCCGTCTTCTTCGGCCTCGGCGCCGATGGCACGGTGGGCGCGAACAAGAACACGATCAAGATCATCGGCGAGGAGACCGACTTTCACGCGCAGGGCTACTTCGTGTATGACTCGAAGAAATCCGGCTCGACGACGACGTCGCACCTGCGCTTCGGGCACGACCCGATCCACTCGACCTACCTCATCACCGCCGCCAACTTCGTCGCCTGTCACCAGTTCAACTTCCTCAAGCGCTTCGATATGCTCAAACTGGCCGAGCCGGGCGCGGTCTTTCTGCTCAACAGCCCGTACGGCCCCGACTCGGTCTGGGATGAATTGCCGCGCCACGTGCAAGCTCAAATCCTCGAGAAGAAGCTGCGCTTCTTTGTCATCGACGGCGTCAAGGTCGCGCGCGAGACCGGGATGGGCGGGCGCATCAACACCATCATGCAGACATGCTTCTTCGCCATCAGCGGGGTGCTGCCGAAGGATGACGCCATCGCCGCCATCAAGCACTCCATCGAGAGGACTTACGGCAAGCGCGGCGAGGTGGTGGTGCGCAGGAACTTCGAAGCCGTCAATCAAACCCTCGCCAATCTGTACGAAGTGGATACGGCGCGGCTGGCTGTATCGAGCACGCACGCGTTGCGGCCCGCCGTGCCTGCCGAGGCGCCGGACTTTGTGAAGAAGGTCACCGCCCGCATGATCGCCGGCGACGGCGACGCGCTGCCGGTGAGCGCGCTGCCTGCCGATGGCACGTATCCATCGGCGACGACGCAATGGGAGAAGCGCGACATCGCCCTCGAGATTCCGATTTGGGACCCGAACGTCTGCATCCAGTGCGGCAAGTGCGTCTTTGCCTGCCCGCACGCCGTCATCCGCGAGAAGGTGTACGAGCCGAAGCACCTCGACGGCGCGCCCGAAACCTTCCATGCCGTCGCGGCGCGCTGGAAGGACTTCGCGGACCGGAAGTACACCCTCCAGGTCTCCCCCTACGATTGCACCGGTTGCGGCCTGTGCGTCGAGGTCTGCCCGGCCAGGAACAAGACCGAACCGAAACGCAAGGCCATCAACATGACGCCGCTGACCGATGGGCACAGCGACCTGGGCGCGCGTGAGGACGAGAACTGGCGGTTCTTTGCCCAACTGCCGGAGATGGATCGCCGGTTGTTGAGTTTCGCGCAGGTGAAGGACTCGCAGCTGCTGCAACCGTTGTTTGAGTTTTCCGGCGCCTGCGCGGGCTGCGGTGAGACGCCGTATTTGAAGCTGTTGTCGCAACTCTTCGGCGACCGCGCCCTCGTGGCCAATGCCACCGGCTGTTCCTCGATCTACGGCGGCAACCTGCCGACCACGCCCTGGGCGCACAACGCCGAGGGGCGCGGCCCGGCCTGGGCCAACTCGCTCTTCGAGGACAACGCCGAGTTCGGCCTCGGCTTCCGCATGACGCTGGACAAACAGTTGGAGTACGCGAGCGAATTGGTGCGCAAGCTCGCCGGCGCGCTCGGCGACGACTTGGTGTCCGGCCTGCTCCACGCCGATCAGAGCAACGAGGCCGGTGTGCACGACCAGCGCGCGCGGGTGCGGGCGCTGAAGTCGGCGCTCGAGGAATTGCTCAGGCAGGCTGACCCCGCCGTGCAGGCCGACGCCCGGCAACTGCTCAGCCTGGCCGATGGCCTGGTGCGGCGCTCGGTGTGGCTGGTGGGCGGCGACGGCTGGGCCTACGACATCGGGTACGGCGGCCTCGATCACGTGCTGGCCTCGGGCCGCAACATCAACGTGCTGGTGATGGACACGGAAGTGTATTCGAACACCGGCGGGCAATCGTCGAAGGCGACGCCGCGCGCGGCGGTGGCCAAGTTCGCCGCCAGCGGCAAGGCCGCGCCGAAGAAGGACCTCGGCCTGCTGGCGATTACGTACGGCAACGTGTACGTGGCGCGGGTGGCGATGGGCGCCAACGACGCGCACACCCTCCGGGCTTTCCTCGAAGCCGAGGCGTACAACGGGCCGTCGCTCATCATCGCCTACACGCACTGCATCGCGCACGGGTACGATCTGCGCTACGGCTTCGAGCAGCAGAAGCGCGCGACACTCTCGGGGTATTGGCCGCTGTATCGCTTCAACCCCGACCTGGCCAAGGATGGCCACAACCCGTTCCAGCTCGATTCAAAACCGGCGTCGCTGCCGCTGCGCGATTACATTTACAACGAGACGCGTTATCGTATGTTGACGCAGACCGATGAGGCGCGCGCCGAGGAGCTGTACAAACTGGCGCAGGACGATGTGAAGCGGCGCTGGCAGCAGTACGAAGCGCTGGCAGGCGTTGCGACAAAATAGCCGGTGGGCCGATGAGGGAGTGAGCCGGTGTGAGCGTCGCTCACCCGCCCCCTCCCGCACCGGCTCAATTCGACCATGACCGACCTCACCACCACCTATCTCGGCCTTTCGATCAACAGCCCGCTGGTGCCGTCGCCGTCGCCGCTGTGCAGGAGCGTGGACAACCTCAGGCGCATGGAGGACGCCGGCGCGGGCGCGGTCGTGCTGCACTCGCTGTTCGAGGAGCAGGTCAACGCCGAATCACACGCGCTCGATCACTTCCTCACCCACGGGGCGGATAGTTTTGCCGAGGCCCTCAATTACTTCCCCGAGCCGCAGAGCTACCGCCTCAGCCCGGCGCAATACCTCGAGCACATCCGCAAGGCCAAGGCGGCGCTGCAGATCCCCGTCATCGCCAGCCTCAACGGCGTGTCGACCGGCGGCTGGGTGCGCCGGGCGGGCGAGGCCGATTGGGTGAAGTACGCGCGGCTGATGGAGCAGGCCGGCGCGGATGCGCTCGAACTCAACCTGTACTTCATCCCCACCGACCCGGAGGTGTATAGCGAGACGGTGGAGGATATGTACGCCGATTTGTTGATTGATGTGAAGCAGACCGTGGACATCCCGGTGGCGATGAAACTCGGCCCGTACTTCAGCTCGATGCCGAACATGGTGCGGCGACTGGAGAAGGCCGGCGCCGATGGGCTGGTGCTGTTCAACCGCTTCTATCAACCTGATCTGGACATCGAGCACCTTGAGGTGGTCTCGCACGCCCTGCTGAGCGATTCCGACGACCTGCGGCTGCCGTTGCGGTGGATCGCGATCCTGTTCGGGCGCACCGACGTGGACATGGCGCTGAGCACCGGCGTGCACACGACCGGCGACGTCATCAAAGGGTTGATGGCCGGCGCGCAGGTGACGATGATGACGTCGGAGCTGTTGCAGCACGGCATCGGGCGGCTGCGCCAGATCACCGATGAACTCGGCCGGTGGATGGAGGCGCACGAATACGAGTCGGTGGATCAGATGCGCGGCAGCCTGAGCCAGAAGAGCGTGCCGTTCCCGGCGGCCTTCGAGCGCGCCCAGTACGTGAAGATCGTCGGGACGTGGGAGCCGGTGCGCGGCTAGGGCCGGTGCAGTTTGCCGGGCGACTGGTCAGACGTCGCCGAATTTGATACGCTCTTTGGGTCGTCTTTCCCAAGGAGCGTTTTCATGAAAGTCGTTCGCCGAATCCTCATCGGGGTCGTGGTCGTCGTCGCCGCGCTGGTGGTATTGCTGGCCGGCTCGGTGGTCGTGGATGGGATGGGAGGCAGCGCGCGACTCGACGCCGTGACGAATACGCGCCTCCCCAACGCGAACGGGCCGGAGGTGCGGGCCTTTGTCGCGCGGCCCTCGGTGCCCGGCCCGCATCCCGCCGTCATCATGATCCACGAATTCTACGGCCTGAACGCCGAGATCAAGGGCAAGGCCGAGGCGCTGGCTGAACTGGGCTACCTCGTTGTCGCGCCGGATATGTTTCGCGGGCGCAGCACAAGTTGGGTGCCGAGCGCGATCTATCAGGTCGTGACCACTCCCCCGGAGCAGATCAACTCCGACCTCGACGCCGTGTTTGCCTGGCTTGAAGCGCAGCCGGAGGTGCAGGCCGAGCGCATCGGCATCATGGGCTTTTGTTTTGGCGGGCGTACCTCGTTGCTGTACAGCCTGGCCAACGACAAGCTCGCCGCCACCGTCATCTTGTACGGCTCGCTCGTCACCGACCCGGCCCAACTCCGGTCGCTGCCCGGCCCGGTGCTCGGCATCTTTGGCGGCGCCGATACTTCAATCCCGCTCGCCGATGTGCGCGCCTTCGAGGCCGGGCTGAAGGCAGCCGGCGTCCCGAATGAGATCACGATCTACGATGGCCAGCCGCACGCGTTTGTGAAGAGCATCGAGGAGATTCGGCAGGGCGGGGTGCAAGGGCAAGCGTGGAGCCAGGTGGTGCGCTTTCTCGACGGGACGCTCAAGACTCTGCCGACGACCGAGCGCGTGACACCCGAAGGACACTTCATTGCCGGACAGGATTGGCGCTACCTGTTCATGCTCGCGTATGAGCACACCTTCGGGGGCAGCGGGCACCAACACTGACGACCCCCCGGTATCCACGTCGTAATCAAACCGGGGCAGGTCAATGCCGGGCAGGGCGTTGAAGGCGGAATGTCGGCCTCGTTTGGACTTCGCACCCGCCCTGGTGAAAGGCCAATCACCCCCTTGACTCTCACATTGCGTCAGGGTCTACGATGCCGGCAACGATTAAACAGGAGTCAATTTCATGGACAACAACGATTTGCATGTGGTGCTGGGGACAGGCCCGCTCGGGCGCGCCGTGATGGAGGCGTTGGCGGCGCGCGGGCGGCGGGTGCGGATGGTGAACCGCAGCGGCGCGCTGAAGCCTGCGCCCGCCGGTGTGGAAGTGGTCGCGGGCAACGTCTACGATGCGGGCAACGTGCGCGAATTAACGCGCGGCGCGGCGGTGGTCTATCAGTGCGCGCAGCCGGAGTATCACGAGTGGCAGGAGAAATTCGCGCCCTTGCAGGCCGCCGTGATTGACGGCGTGGCCGGGCACAGGAACGGCGCCGCGCCCAGGCTCGTCATCGCCGAGAACCTGTACATGTACGGCGATCCCAACGGCCAACCGATGCACGAAGACATGCCGCACGCCGCCCACACGCGCAAAGGCCGCGTGCGCGCGCAGATGGCCGAGGCCGCGCTGGCCGCTCATCGCGCGGGCAAGGTGCGCATCGCCATCGGGCGCGCCTCCGATTTCTTCGGCCCGCATGTCCTCAACTCGGCAATGGGTGAGCGCGTCTTCTATCCGGCGCTGGCGGGCAAGGCGGCCCAACTCGCCGGCCAGCTCGACCTGCCGCACACGCAGACTTATATCGGCGACTTCGGCCAGGCGCTCGCCCTCCTCGGCGAACGAGACGAGGCGTTCGGGCAAGCGTGGCATGTGCCGAACGATCAACCGCGCATCACCCAGCGCGAGTTCATCACGCTCGTCGCCGAGGCTATCGGCCAACCGGTGAAACCGATGGCGGCGGGCCGGCTGATGATGTCATTCGTCGGGCTGTTCAACCCCGGCGCACGCGAGACGGTGGAGATGTTGTACGAATTCGAGAAGCCGCATATCGTCGACTCGAGCAGGTTCGAGCGCGCGTTCGGGATGAGGGCCACGCCGCTGCGCGAGGCGATTGGCACCACGGTGGCCTGGTTCAGGTCCAATCCGCCCGCGCACTAAAACACCCTCTCGCAAAGCACGCCACGATCGCAAAGGCAGGTAGTGTCTTTCGCTTGGCGTTCTTTGTGAGCTTGGCGAGAGATTGCCTTTGACATTCCGCGAGGCCCGCGCTATCGTCGGCGCATGCCCAGGTCAGTGAGCTTCGACCGGGCGGCGGACGTGTATGAGGCCACGCGCGGCTTCCCGCCCGGCATCGCCGCCGTCGTCGCCGAGGCGGCTATCGAGATGATCGGCCGTGACGTGCGCGCGCTCGAAATCGGCGTGGGCACGGGGCGGATTGCGCGGCCGCTGGCGGCGCGCGGGCTGCGCTGCGTCGGCGTGGACCTGTCGCCGAAGATGATGGCCCAGCTGCGCGCGCTGGTCGCCGACGGCTCGCCCGCCCCGGTGCTCGTCAACGCCGATGCCACCCGGCTCCCGCTGGCCGACGCGCACTTCGACGCCGTCGTCAGCGTCCACGTCTTCCATCTCATCCCCCACTGGCAGGCGGCCCTCAGCGAGTTGCGCCGCGTGCTGCGGCCCGGCGGCGTGTATCTCACCGGCTACGATTGGCGCTCCGCCGACTCGCCGAGCGGGCGCTTCTTCGACAAGTGGCGCGAGATCATCAAGGCGCGCGGGCTGCGCGGCGAGCACCCCGGCGCGCACGACTTTGGCGACGTCAAGCAATTTCTGCTTGACAGCGGCGCGACGATGGAGGAACGCTTTGCCGGCGAGTGGCAGGTGACGCGCACCGTCGGGCACGCCCTCGAAACCATCGAGCATCGCACCTGGTCGAGCACGTGGGAGGTGCCCGATCACTTCTTCCCCGAATGCCTGGCTGAACTGCGGGCGTGGGCGCTGGCCGAGTTCGGCCCGCCCGAGGCCGCCTTCACCGCCACGCACAAGTTCTGCTGGCAGGCTTTTCGCTGGGGCTGAGGTGTATAATCGCCGCAGGTGAACGATAGCTGCTCCGACATTTGATTCAATTCTGCGCCAGGCGCGCCGCCTGGCGCCCGGTGAGCGCCGCGTTTTGGCGGAACGGCTGCTGCCATCGGAACCGACGACGGGCACGCGGCGATGATCGCGTGCATCGCTTTGCCGAGGCGAGGCAGGCCCGCTTTGAGGCGTTGATGGAGCGTCACAGCGAGGGCGCGCTCGCCCAGGGCGATTGGTGACACGGCGCGTCACGGCAGCCCAGCAACGCAAACGCGCCCGGTCGCGCAACGGGCAAGGCCACGGGTCGCGCGATCGTGGGCCTTGCCCGACCTGCCGCCGTGAGGACTGATCGCCGTGTGACTAAATCTCTGTTGTGAGCACCAAGCCTCTGTCGCTGCCCTCCGAAATCGAAAATCGCGAACGCCTGGACGCGCTGTACGCGCTGGCCGTCGAGATCGCCGCGCTGCGCGATTTGCCCGCCGTGCTCGACACCGCCCTCAGCCACTGTCTCGAACTGACCGAGTCGCGTTTTGGCTTTATCGGCCTCAACACCCCCGAGGGCAAACGGATGGACGTCGTCGCCATTCGCGGCTTTCATCCGAGCAAGGAGTTTTACTTCGAGAAGCACGTCATCCCCCTGCGGCCCAACGTCTTTGCCCGCGCCGTGATCGAGAACCGGCCGGTGCGTTCGGAGGATGCGATGGAGGACCCGGTGCGGGTCGGGCAACCGCGCGGGCATCCGCCGGTGCACACCTTCCTTGGCGTGCCGCTGCGGGTCGGGGCCGAGCCGTTTGGCATGATCGGCGTGGCCAACCGCCCGTCGGCGTACGCCGATGATCACGAGCACCTGCTGGTGACGTACGCCGCGCAGGTCGCCATCGCCATCCGCAACGCGCAGCTCAACGACGCGCTCGCAGCCGCCAAGGCCGAACTCGAAGGCAAGGTCGTCGAGCGCACCCATCAACTCAACGAGGCCACCGAGGCCCTGGCGCAGAAGGCCGAGCAATTGCAGCGCCTGCTCACCGAGACCGTCACGGTGCAGGAGCGCGAACGGCAACGCATCGCGCTCGACCTGCACGATGGGTTGAATCAGTTGCTCGTCGGCGCGCTGCTGGAATTGAAGAGCGGGCGCGAGCACATCCGGCGTCACGACCTGCCAGCGGCGGACAGCGCGTTGCAACAGGTTGGCGATATCCTTCATCAGGTCGAAAGTGAAATGCGCGAGATCATCCACGACCTGCGACCGCCGGTGCTCGATGCGCTCGGGCTGATGCCGACCCTGCACCGGTACGCCGAGCGCTTCGAGGCGCAGTCCGGCGTGGCGTGTGAGGTGAGCGCGCACGGCGAGCCGTGTCGTCTGGCCGCCGACGCCGAGATCAGTCTGTTCCGCATCATGCAGGAGGCGTTGCAGAACGTCAGCGCGCACGCGGCGGCGCGGCGGGCTGCGGTGCAGGTATCGTTCGGGCCGCAAGCCCTGCTGTTGACGGTGCGCGACGATGGGCGCGGGTTTGATCTGGCCGCCGTCGAGTCGAATGGGCACTTCGGGCTGCTGGGGATGCGCGAACGCGCGGAAAGCCTGGGCGGCAAATTGCAGCTGCAAACCGCGCCCGGCCACGGCACCGAAGTGCAGGTGTGGATTCCGCTGGCTGACGTGTGAACCCGCCTCCTCCCGATGTGACCATGCCCGATCCGCAGTCAGAAACCCGCCCTCAAACCTCCGCCATCATTCGTGTGTTGGTGGTGGATGATCACCCCATCGTGCGCCAGGGCGTGCGCAGCCTGCTTTCGACCTGCGCGGACATGCTGCTGGTGGGGGAGGCGGAAAGCGCGACGCAGGCGGTGGCGCTGGCGCAACACCTCCGGCCGGATGTGGTGCTGCTCGACCTCCGCATGCCGGGCACGAGCGGCGTCGAGGCGGCGCGGGCCCTCTTCCGCGAAGCGCCCGACGCCAGGATCATCATACTGTCCTCCTTCGACGATGACGAATACGTGACCCAGGCCCTGCAGGCCGGGGTGCATGGCTACGTGTTGAAGAGCGCGTCGGATGAGACGCTGGCCAGCGCGGTGCGGGCGGCGCATCGCGGCGAACGGGTGCTCAGCCCGCCGGTGATGGATCGCGTGGTGCAGCAGTTCACGCACCTCAGCCGCGAGCACGCCTTGCACCAGCTCGGCCTGACCGAGGACGAAACCCACATGCTGCGTCTGCTGGCCGGCGGCGCCAGCAACCCCCGCATCGCCGCTGAACTGTACCTTAGCGAGACCACGGTCAAACGCAAGTTGCAGGATGTCTTCGAAAAACTTGGTGTGACCACGCGCGCCCAGGCCGCCGCCGAAGCCGTGCGGCGCGGGCTGGTGTAATCCCCCGTATTGCCTCGTATGCCCGCCGCAGCCTTCCCGGCAGGCACGTGGTCGTGCGCTGAGCGCCGGCGAGTTACTTCTTCCTGCCCGCGGCTGTGCCGGCCATCGCCGCCTGCAACGCGGCGTGCGCGGCTCGCTCCAACTCGCCGACCTTGAGCACCTGCTCGGCCAGTTGCTCGCGGAAGGCCACCGCTTCGGCGTCCGACAGGGGGAAGTCGCTTTCCATCGAGTCACGGATGGCTTTGAGTTGCCTATCCACTTCTTGTCTCTCTGGCAGCGACGCGCCGCCTTTCTCAACAAACAACTTGCGCCGGCACTCAATCAGCTCGCGGGTTTGTTTGAAGGGCTTGAGGCGGTCAGGCAACAGGGCCTGGCTCAACGCGCCCCAGCCGCGCGCCGCCCTGCGGAATGGCCCGGCGCATTGCTTCAATGCCGGCCGGCCCAGCACCGCCGCCGCTTCCTCCAAAAACTCCGCATACAGGTCCCGGTCAGACTCGGCCGCCATCGTCCCCAGCCCAAAGCGGCTGTAGGCGGACTGCAACCCGGCGTACATCGCCGTGCCGGGCGGGAAAATCCTGGCCCAGCTTTGTTTTTCTTTTGGATTGGTCAACAGCGCGGCCCAGTGTTCGAAGGCGGCAAGGCCGAAATTCTTGCGGGCGTTCTTCACCGGCGCCTCGGTGTAGCGTTTCAGGCAATCCCAGATCCCTTGCTGCACGGCCACCGGCAGTTTGTTCGCGCCGGGAGGATCCATCGTCAGCAGGCGATGCTTGTCTTTCTTCACCCGCCCGCGCGCGGCGGCCAGTGCGCCCGTCGTCACCGTCAGCGGCACGGCGGCTCGATCGGCGATGGACACGGTATCCGCCTCCTCGTCGTAACCAAAGACGATGACGGGGAAGACGGCCCACCAATCCTTGCGCGGCCCCAATCCCGTGTACGGCAAACTAAACGCATCGGCCCAGACGATGGCCGGTGTGCCCTCCTCCAGCGCCTCGGTCAGATAGCGCACCGCCTTCCTGCCGTCGGTGGTGTGCTGGAGATGCTGCACCACGCCCAGCCGCGTGAGCAACGTATCCAGCGGGTTGAAGGTGTTGCGGGTGAGGAGGGCGACGTGCGGGTCATTACCTTTGTATGCGAAAGAAAAGTAGCCCATCAGCAATCCGCCGCTGATGCCCATGAGCAGCGCCTCGCTGTACGGCTGGCCGGTGTGCGGGGCCTTCACGCCGCGATAGGCAAAGTAGTTGTGAACGGTCCCGGTTTCCCAGTGTCGTCCGTCGAAGTGTTTGTATTTGGGCAGAGTTGGCATGGCCGCCGTCCTTTCGAGTTGACGCGACTATTGTAGGGCAGGTTGGGGTACAGGTGAGAAAACAGAGACATAGTCGGAGCGCCCCAAAGTTCCCTTAGCAACTTCAAACCATAAACTCCAAACTTCAAATTGGAAGGGCGAAACCAACCCCAGTCGCCTGACAACGCGTGAGGCTGTCGGCGAAATCGGCAACGGATGGGGTAACGGATGCAGCAGACGCGCGCCATCCGTTACATCCGCCAATAAAATCCGTTGCCAATCGTCGGCATCCGCGCCTTGAATTGAAAGACAACCGAGTACAATTGCGCTGATGTTGCACACCGTCTGTTATCCCTGCTTGTGTACGGGCGCGCCTCAAGGCATGCGCTTCCCAATCTCAACAGCCTGAGTCGTTTTGCTTGTCGAAACGAACAGGCTTTTTTGTTGACGAGGTAACGCCAATGACCGACACACTTGCTCCCCGAACTCTCGCGCTGCTCGCCGAAGCCGAGGCCGAGTTCCGCCGCGCGTATCCGGAATATGAACGCACACGAAAGTTGGATGAACTGCGGATTACGGAATATGCCCGCCTCGACCAGGCCGGGCATATATATCTGGATTACACCGGCGGCGGGCTGTACGCCGATTCGCAATTGCGCGCGCACATGGCCATGCTGGCCGGCGGCACCTTTGGCAACCCGCACAGCACCAACCCTACCTCGCAGGCGATGACCGAGCGGGTCGAGGGCGCGCGCCGCTTCGTCCTCGAGTATTTCAATGCCGACCCGAACGAGTACGTCTGCATCTTCACCTTGAACGCCAGCGGCGCGCTCAAGCTCGTCGGCGAGTCGTACCCCTTTGCGCCGGGCGGCCGCTTTCTGCTCACCTTCGACAACCATAACTCCGTCAACGGCATCCGTGAGTTCGCGCGCGCCAAAGGTGCGACCGTGACCTACACGCCGGTGCTCCCGCCCGATCTGCGCCTCGACGAGGCGAAGCTCGCGGCCAATCT
Organism: uncultured Anaerolineales bacterium; assembly: GCA_964608265.1. Lineage (GTDB taxonomy): Bacteria > Chloroflexota > Anaerolineae > Anaerolineales > UBA6663 > JANWXR01. Next base: position 43,660 of record CAZSNP010000003.1, read on the forward strand.
CCAATCCGCTACTGCTCAAACGCACAACTTGTTCGCGTATCCGGCCCAATCCAACTTCTCCGGCGTCAAACACTCGCTGGGGTGGATCGCCCGTGCCCAGGCGCTCGGTTGGGAGGTGCTGCTGGACGCGGCGGCCTACGCGCCCACCAATCGCCTCGACCTCGGGGCGGTGCGGCCCGACTTCGTCTCGCTCTCGTTCTACAAAATCTTCGGCTACCCCACCGGCGTCGGCGCGCTCCTCGCCCGGCGGGCTGCGCTGAAGAAGTTGCGCCGCCCGTGGTTCGCCGGCGGCACCATCGAGGTGGCCTCGGTGCAGGGCGATAAGTTCTACCTGCACGAGGGCGCTGAGGCGTTCGAAGACGGCACGCTCAATTACCTCGCGTTGCCCGCCGTCGAGATCGGGCTGCGCCACATACAATCGGTCGGCATCGAGATGATTCAGACGCGGGTGATGGCGCTCACCAGCTGGATGCTCGAGCAACTCACTGAGCTGCGGCATGCCAGCGGCGCGCCGGTCGTCAAAATCTACGGCCCGACGACGACCGAGAGTCGCGGCGGCACGGTGACGTTGAACTTCTTCGACGCCGGCGGCCACTTCATCGATCATCGCGCCGTCGAGCAGCGGGCGAACAACGTCAACATCTCACTTCGCACCGGCTGCTTCTGCAACCCCGGCGGCGGCGAAGTGGCGCTGGGCATCTCAGCCGAGGAACTGACCGCGTGCTTCATCACCCACGACCGGATGACGATTGACGAGTTCCGGCGCTGCATCGACGACAAGAGCACCGGCGCGGTGCGCGTCTCGGTCGGGCTGGCGACCAACTTCGCCGACGTGTACCGCTTCATCGAATTCGCGCGCGGGTTTGTGGATGTATAGGTGGAGGAGGGCATCACGGTGGTATACTGCCTGACATGGGTACGTCACGATGACCGATTTGCAAATCCCAAACGAATTGGCTGAGGAAATTCGCCGCGAAGCTGAAGCCGAGGGATTGACAACCGAGGCTGTATTGTTGTCGGCTTGGCGACATTACCGCACCTTGGCTCAACGCCGGAAGATTGAAGCTGAAAAGGCGTGGTGGGAAGCTTCGCCGGCCGAGGAGCGAAGACAGTTTGCTGGGCACCATGTCGCCATCCATCAGCGACAGGTGGTCGATCACGATTCCGATCCGGTCGCCTTGCATCACCGAGTACGACAGCGGTTTGGCCGCATAGCCGTCCTTGTGATCCCTGCCGACGGCCCGCGCGAAATCCGCATCTTGAGCCCGCGCCTTGAACGCGCATGACATTCCCCTACGACCAGGACTACTCGCCACCCGCGCCCGCCCTTCCGATTGAACTGGCCTACCCCGGGGAATCGCCGCGAGTAGGACCGGTCAGGGCATTTGTCGACACCGGCGCCGACGGCTCATTCATCCCCACTTCATACCTTGAAACGCTGGATGTTCCAATTTTGTATCCGACTCGCGTGCGGCTGATGTTCGGTCCGCCTTACGCCGTCAACGTGTATCGCGTCGATGTGCTTGTGGCTGGCGTACGTCTGCCGGCGGTTGAAGTTGTCGGCAATGATTAAGGTGCAGACATCATTTTGGGCCGCAATATCCTCAATCAGCTACGACTGTATCTCGACGGGCCTGATCGCTCACTCGAATTCCTGAATCGGAGGCCCAGGCAGTAAGGCGCCACAACATCCCCAACGGGCCAGCAGACATGACGCGCTGGCCCGGCCCTTCCAGTAATTCAATTCAAAACCGGCCTGCGGACGGGCCGCTGCGGTGCGCCCGGGCTTTGCCGCGCGCTGGATCAACCGGGTAGAATTGCGCCATCCCTCCCAGCCCGGAGCACGCCATGAGCTTTGACCCGCACGCCCTCCTCCGCTCCACCAGCCGCACCTTCGCCCTGTCCATCGAACGTCTGCCGCCGCCCGTGCGCGAGTCGATATGCCTCGCCTATTTGATGATGCGGGTCTCCGATTTCCTCGAAGACAACGACTACATGCCGCCCGAACGCAAGGTGGAGTTGCTCGGCCTGTGGGAGAAGATCGTGGCGGGCGAGGCCCCGGCGGAGGCGCTCACCGAGGCCCTGGCCGACCGCGCGCCCGAGGACGCCGACGCCGAGGCCGCGCGACACGCGCCCGCCATCATCGCCGCGCTGCGCCAGTTGCCGCCGGCGCTGCAAAATCACGTGGCCGTGCACGTGCGCGACACCTCGCGCGGCATGGCGCGTTGGGTGGCGCGCGGGCCGGAGGTGCACGACGAGCCTGACCTCGACGACTACATGCACGAAGTGGCGGGCCGCGTCGGCTACCTCGTCACCGATGTGTTCGCCTGGTATTCGAGCTTTGTGCGCTCGAAGCTGGCCGTGCTCATGCCGCTTGCGCGCGAGTTCGGGCTGGCGCTGCAAACCGTCAACGTCATTCGCGGGCTGCGCAAGGATTACGAGCGCGGCTGGATATACGTGCCCGAGAGCTTCTGCGCCGCCGTCAACCTGCGCCGGGCCGACCTGTTCGATCCGGCCTACGAGCGGCAGGCGCTGCAGGTGCTCGATATGCTCTGCGACAAAGCGGAGCGGCATCTGCAATCGGCGCTGGCCTATGTGAAGACGCTGCCGCGCTGGTTGCATGGGCTGCGGCTGGCCTGCCTCTGGCCGCTGCTGTTCGCCGCGCGCACGCTGGCCATCAGCCGCCACAACGTGGATGTGTTCATGGCCGAGGTCAAGATGACGCGGGAGGAAGTCAGGGCCATCGTCCGCGACACCACGCTCTTCGGCTGGAGCAACCGCTGGCTCGACGGCTATTTCCGCCAGGTGCAGGCCGCGCCGCACCCGGCGAAGTAGTTGCCGGATCAAACGTTGCGGGGCAGCTCGATTTGGGCCGGCACAAACCTAACCCAACCCTCACAGCGCCCCGTGCGCCGCGCGGCTCGGTACAATGGCCGCATGCCGGCGAGAAAATCCCCACCCATCCACTTGTTGCTGGTGGATGACGATGTCTTCAACCGCGAAGGCCTGCGGCTCTACCTCACCCGTGAGGGCTTCGCCATTCACGAGGCCGGCGACGAGGCCGGCGCATGGCAACTCGCCACCGCTGTGCGCCCCGCCGTCGCCGTCGTCGATATCGGCATCCCGCCGGATGCGGCCACGCCCTCGCAGCCGGGGCAAGCCGGCGGGCTGACCCTCACCCGGCGCCTCAAGCGCGAGTATCCGGCCATGGGCGTCGTGCTGTTCTCGGCGCACGAAGACCGCGGCGCGGATGTTCTGCAGCTCATCCAATCCGGCCACCGCGGGCTGGGGTACAAACTCAAAGGCAGCCAGCCCGCTGCGCTGCTCGCCGCCCTGCGCGAGGTGCTGGCCGGGCGGGTGGTGATCGATCCCGAAGTGCGGATGAACCGCCGCACGCTGGCCGATGAACTGCGCGCTGCCCTGGGCGAACCGGAGCGCGCCTGGGTCGAGCGCGCTGCCGAACACATCCACACCCTCACGGCCCGCGAGCAGGATGTGATGCAGCGGCTGGCCGCCTCGCACAACACCGAGGGCATCGCCGCCGCGCTGCACATCACGCCCAAGACCGCCGAGAACTACATCGGTTACGTGTACGACAAGCTGGGCCTGAACGCGATGGCGCGCGAGGCCCCGCACCTGCGCAAGGTCGTGGTGCTGGCGAAGGCCTGTCTGCTGCACGATCTGCAAACGCACGTGTGATGGCGCACCGGGTGCAGGCGCACTGGATCGGCGGTTTGCTTGTCGCGACGCTGCTGCTCGGCGGGCTGAGCGTGCTCAACCTCGCGCGCGATGTCGGGCAGCCGTTCCCCGGTTTCCATGCCTTCCGCAACGTCACCCGCGATGTGTGGCAGGTGGAGTCGAGCACGCCGCCGTGGTGGTCGCCGCTCGCCTCGGGCGCGGTGCGCTACTCGGATGAATTGCTGGCCGTGAACGGCGCGCCATTCGGGAAGAGGTGGGGCGCTGCGGCGGCCTTCACGCTCACCCTCCGCCGCGAAGGCGCCCTGGTCGAGCAACGGCTGCCCGTCGAGACGTTCACCGTCAACAACCTGCTCGATCTCAAACTGCCCGACCTCATCAACGGCTTCGGCTTCTGGCTGCTGGCCCTGGCGGTCTATCGCACGCGGCCACAACTCCGGCTCAACCGCGTCTTCGCCGCGTGCGGTTGTGTGCTGGCCGCATCGCAGTGGCTGACCATCGAGGGCCTCTTCCCCGAATCCGATTGGCCGACGCTGCTGCTTCGCCTCGGCTGGGCGCTGAACGCGCCCTTCCTCGGCGTCACCTTCATCCACCTCACCACGCTCTTTCCGATGCCGATGGCGGGATTGCGTTACCCCGTGCGCGGGCTGTACGCGCTGGCTGCGCTGCTATCGGCCGGGTATGTGGGTGCGTTGCTCGCCGCGTGGCTGGGCGCGGCGACCACGCCGCTGAGCGGCCTGTGTTTTCGACTCTCGCTCGGTGCGTTCGGCGTGGCCTGCGGGCTGTACCTCGCCCGGCTGAGCTGGCTGGCTGTGCAGCGCGACCTCGCGCCCCGCTTGCGCCGGCAACTGGCTTTGTTGCTCGTCGGCATGACGCTGGCCCTGCCGCACGTCGCCGCCATCCTCAGCGGGGCCATGGTCACCGGCGCGCAGAGTTACTTCTGGCGCGGCCTCGATCTGCGTTACCTCACGCTGGCCGTGCCGTTGTCGTTCGCCATCGTCATCCTGCGCTATCAGACTTTTCAACGCAATCATCCGGTGCTGATTGCGATCGTGGCCCTCGCGGCCAGCGCGCTGCTGGCCAGCCTCGGCGCGTGGGCGGTGCAGACGGCGCGGCCCGATTGGGCGCAGCGGCTCGGCGGCTCGATCTTTCCGCTGCTGTTCGTCAGCGCGCTCGTCGTCAGTTTCTTCTGGAGCAACTGGCGACAATGGGAGGGGGCCTTCAATCAATTTCTGCGCTGGGAGCAACGGAGTTATGCCGCCGTGCGCGAGGTGGGGCAGGCGGTGCTCAGCCAACCCGATTTGCGCTCGCTGCCCGCCACGTTGGCGCAGGCGCTGGCCGCGCACCTCGCCCTCGAGCGCGCAGCGGTGTGGATCGAGACGAACGGAGCGCTGGCCCTGGCCGGCCGCGCGGGCCGGTGGTCGCAGACGCCGCCGAGTGAACTGCAGCCCGATGGCCGGCTGGCCTCACCGGTGCGCCTGCACGTAAACGACACAGCGGCGTGGCTGGCGGCGCTGCCCGCGTGCGGGCTTGAGATCGTCGCGCCGCTGGTGGCCGAGGGCCGCCTCATCGGTCTGCTCGGCTTCGGCGCGCGCGGCGACGACGAGATTTTCGACGAACGCGATGTGGAGATCATCGAACTGATCGCGCAGCAGTCGGCGCTGTTTGTGTTGACGGCGCGCCAAGTGGACGAGCTGCGGCGCGTGCCGCAGCAGGTGGCCGCCGCTGAGGAGCGCGAGCGGCTGCGGATCGCGCAGGAGTTGCACGACACCACACAGCAGTTCCTCGGGCGGCTCCCGTTCTTTCTGCAGGTCAGCCGCGATGCGGTGAAGGCCGACCCGCCCGAGGCCGAAGCGATCCTCGCGCGGTTGCTGCCGCAAGTGGAGGGCGCCGCGCAGACCCTGCGCCAAATCCGGCACAACCTCGCCCCGGCGCAACTCGAACATAGCCTCGGCGGACCGCTGCTCACCCTCATTGACCAGTTTCAGCGCGAGTGTGGCTGCGCCGTTCACTTTGATATCGCCCCTGCTCTCGATCAGCATCTATCGACCGAAACCCGACATGCGCTGTATCGTGTCGTGCAACAGGCGCTCGATAACGTCGCCGAGCACGCCGGTGCGCGCAACGTCACGCTAACGCTGGCTGTGGCCGAGGGGCGCGTGACCCTCGCGCTCAGCGACGATGGGCGCGGCTCATCGGAGGCCGAACGCGCGCAGGCCGAGGCGGCGGGGAGCTTTGGGTTGAAATCTATGCGCGCCCGTTTCACCGGGCTGGGCGGTGAATTGGTGATCACCTCGCAGCCGGGCGCTGGCACGCACCTGCGCGGCTGGCTGCCGGCGGCCCTCGCCCCCTGACGCCCCTCTCCCGAACGCGAAAGGTGTGCGTTCGCGCGAGGGGCCGGGGTGAGGCAGGTTGAGGGGTTTTCCCCTCAACAGATTCATGGGAGAGCCTTGTTACCCGCCAGGCTCTTTTTGTTTAAGCTGGCCGCGATAGTCAGGTTCATCAGTGAAAGGAGCCAGCATGAATTTGTTTTCCCGCCTTCAGGTCTTCATCAGCACCAAGACGCAGGCCGTGCTCGTGCGCGCCGAGGACCCGCGCGAAACGCTCGAGTACGCCTACAGCCGCCAGCAGGAGATGCTGCGGCAGGTGAAGCTCGGGCTGGTGGATGTGGCTACCGCCCGCCGCCAACTCGAAGCGCAGGCGCGCAAGCTCAGCGAGCGCGTGCCGCAGTTCGACGAGCAGGCCAAACGCGCGCTGGCCGCCGGGCGCGAGGATTTGGCGCGGGCGGCCCTGCAGCGCAAGCAGGCCAGCCTGGCCGAGGCGGCGCGCCTCAACCAGCAGGCGGCGGAACTCACCGACGAGGAGCGCAAACTCTCGGTGGCCGAGCAGGGCTTCGCGCAACGAGTCGATGCGTTCCGCACGCGCCGCACCTCGCTGGCCGCGCGCTACTCCGCCGCCGAGGCGCAGGTGCGCGTCGCCGAGGCCGTCAGCGGAATCTCCGCCGAAGCCGCCGAACTCGGGCAGGCGCTCGAACGCACCGAGGACAAAATCGGCCGCATGCAGGCCCGCGCGGCCGCGCTCGACGCGTTGCTCGAAAACGGCAGCCTGAGTACGCCCGACGGAGCGGACGCGTTCCAGCGCGAGCTAGATGACCTGGCCGCCGCGCAGAAAGTGGAGGAGGAACTCGCCGCCTTGAAGGCGCAACTCAGTCCCTGATTCATCGTCACCCCGAGCGCGGCCACACCCGCTCGCGCCAACGCCTCGGCCTGCGCGCTCAGGGCGACATCACCAAAGCGTTCCTGTTCATTCAATGGAGTCATTCATGTCACCGAAAACGGCACTCAAACAACTGCATACTGAGACGCTGGCCCGCGGCCAGATCGTCATCCTCACCGCGCGCTGGATCCTGATCACCACCGCGCTCTGCCTCACGCTCGTCAATCCGCCCGCGATGAACATCCTGCGTTTTCAAATCGGCGGGATTCTGGCGCTGGCCCTGGCCAACTTCTACCTGTGCGCGCAGGTCTTGCTCAAGCGCCGCACCCTCGAGATCGTGACCTACGGCGCGAGCGCCGCCGACATCGCCATCATCACGTTGCTGCTCGTCGCCAACGGCGGGGTCGAGTCGGGCATCTACGTCTTCTACTTTCCGGCGCTGCTGGCCATGTCCGTCGCTTTCCCGCTGGCGATGATGACGCTGTTCACCGGCGGCACGCTGTTTCTGTACACGTGGGTGTACGTGCTCACCGTGTACTGGAGCCACGGCGCCTTCGACTGGCAGGCGCTGCTCTTCCGCTGGCTGGCCTTCACGGCGATGGCCGTCATCGGCTACAAGTTCAGCGAGATCGAACGCCGCAAGCAAGCGCGCGCCTCCGTCGCTCCGTCTGCGCCGCGGCCCGCCGCGCTCGCCGAGGCTGTTCAATCCGCGTAATGCACTCGACACCCTGATGCTGAAAGGACACCGATCATGAAACCCAATCGTACTTCCCCGGAAGTCATCGCCGATATCTTCTTCGGACAGATCGTGCTGGTGTGGGCGCGCTGGTTTTTCATCGGCGCCGCGATTGTGCTGGCGCTGCTCGGCACGGCCACGCCCGCCGAGTTGACGGGCATGCTGCTCGTGGCGCTGGTGCTGATGGCCATTAACGGCTTCATCCATGCCCGTTACCTCATGGAGAAGCCGGCCAACCGCTGGTTGCTGCTCGCGGCCAGCCTGCTCGATGTGGTGATGATCCTCGGCCTCATCCTCGGCTGGCGCGGCGGGACCGGACTGCGGAGCCAGTTTTTCATCTTCTTCTACCCGTTGCTCTTCGCCTTCGCGCTCGTCTTCCCACCGCGCCTGGCCGTGGCCTACACCGCCCTGGTCGTCGGGTTGTACGCGCTGGTCGGCATCGCGCTCGACCCGGCGGCGGCCCTCAGCCTGAGCGGGGTGCAGACGCTCGGCATGCGGCTGATCACGCTGGCGGCGATGGGCGGACTGGGCGCGTACTACTATCGCGCGCAACGCGCCGCCCGGCCGGCGTAACACGAACCGAATGATCCGACAGGCCCTTCGCGGGCGCCCAGCCCGCGAAGGGCCGGAGTTGACCATGCCCAACCTGCCTCGCCTCGCCAACATGTTCAAGCTCAGCCTCGATGTGCTGCTCACCCCCGCCGAAGACCCGCGCGAGCACACAGTCGCGGTGGGCGACCCGCTGCAACGCATGCTGGGCCAGCTACGCCGGGCGGCGGAGAACAACCGAGCGTTGCAACGGAATCTCGCCGAGCGCATGACGCAATTGCAAACCCGGCTGGCCGACTTCGAGGCCGAGGCCCGGCGCGCACTGGCCGAGTCTGGCGAGGCAGTGGCGCGGGCGGTGCTGCAGCGTCGCCACACGCTGGCGCTGGAATTGGAAAACGTCCGCGCGCACAGGCAGGCACTTCAGCACGAAGCTCAAAGATTGTCGTTGCTGGAGCAGCGCGTGCTGGCGCAACTGGATCTGCTTGCCGCGCGGCAGAGCCTCTCGACCACCAGGCTCACCACGGCGGAGGCGCAGGCTCAACTCGGCGAGATGCTGGCCGGGCTGTCGGCGGAATTCGAAGCGCTGCAGCGCGCCACCGAACAGGCCGACGCGCAGACCGAGCATCTGCGCGCGCGGGCCGCCGCCATCGAAGAACTGCTCAGCGCGGGCGCGCTCTCGCCCAGCGCCGACGCCGACACCGAAGCGCAACTGGTCAACCTGCGACGGCAGGAAACGAAGTCGCTGTGACCGCCCGCTCCTGAGGCTGCCCATGCTCCGGGGGTAAGACGGGTAAGCGACGGCCCATTGCCAGACCGCAGCCCCTCCGGCTAAAATTGGATATGGTTCAGCGCCAAAGCTCCCACACCCCCTCCTACGAGCAACGGCTGAACGCGCTCCGCAAGCGCGCCACCGGCGATGGCTAGCTCGCCCCGCGCGGGCTAATCTCCCTCACCCTTCAGGTCAACTTCGTGGACGGCGCTGCCGTCCGTTGGGCCAATCAATTCAATACTCGCTGAGAAACGACCATGTCATACACGACGACCGAAACGCAAGCGACCTATCAACGCGCCAAGCAAGTGATGCCGCTCGGCGTCACCAGCAACTTCCGCTACACCGGCGACGATACGCTCGTCATCAAACGCGGCCAGGGGCCGTATGTCTGGGATATGGATGACAATCAATACATCGATTACCGCCTGGCTTATGGGCCCGTCATCCTTGGCCACGGCGATGCGCGGGTGACGCGCCGTATCGCCGAGCAACTGGCGCACGGCAATCTGTACGCCCATACCCATCCGCTCGAAATCGAAGCCGCCGAGAAAATCATCCGCCTTCACCCCGGCGTGGAGCGCGTGCGCTACGCCAACTCTGGCACCGAGGCCACCATGCACGCCGTGCGGCTCGCCCGGGCCTACACCAATCGCGAAAAGCTGTTGAAGGTGGAGGGCGCGTACCACGGCAACCACGATTACGCGCTGTGGTCTACCGCCAACATGCCCTTCAACTCGGGCGGCTCACCCCGCAGCCCCATCCCCGTGCCGCAAAGCTCCGGCATCCCGGCCTCCGCGCGCGAGTTGATCCAGATGTTGCGGTTCAATGATTTTGAGATGGCTGAGCGGCTGTTCCACGATAAGGGCCACGAGTTCGCCGCCCTCATCGTCGAGCCGATCATGGGCAACGCGGCCTGTCTGATGCCGGAACCCGGTTACCTCCAGCACCTGCGCGACCTGTGCACGCGCCACGGGGCGCTGCTGATCTTCGACGAAGTCAAGACGGGCTTCCGCGTGGCGCCCGGCGGGGCAGCGGAGTTGTTCGGCGTCACCGCCGATGTGTACACGTTCGCCAAGGCGCTGGGCAACGGTTACCCGGTGGCCGCCATCGGTGGCAGGGCCGAGGTGATGGACATCATCGCTATGGCGCAGGTCGTGCACGGAGGGACATATTGCGGCAGCGCCATCGGCACGGCGGCCGCCTGCGCGGTGCTCGACGCCATTCGCGACGACGATGTGCTCGGCGTCATCCGCGAGCGCGGCCGGCGGCTGATGGATGGGATGCACGACATCCTCACCGAGCAAGGTATAGCGCATGTCATCAGCGGCGTGCCGTCTATGTTCGTCGTCATCTACGAGCCGCAGAAGGACAGGCCGCGCGAATTCCGCGATGTCCTGCTCAGCAACCACGCGCTGTACACGAAAATCGCCTACGGCCTGCGCGAACGCGGGGTGGATGTCGAGCCGGACTTCCGTGAATCGATGTTCATCTCCGCCGCCCACACCGTCGCCGACGTGGATGAAACGCTGAACCGCTACAACGACGCGGTGAAAGCGGCGAAGAACCGGCTGCACTGATATTAAGGGACGCGGATAGGCGTGGCTGAACGCGGAATCGAGCCGGCTCCGCGTTTATCCGGGTGTATCCGCGTCCCGCCCCATTCCCCCGCATTTCCCATTGTCGCCCTCCGGGTCGGGCCGGATACTAAACTCGACCGCACGTTCGCATTTTGGCACGTACAACCTATGAATACTTCCCGCCTTGCCCGACTGGCTGCATTGTCGCTCGCCGCCGCAACGTCCCTCGGCGCAGTCTGTCTGCTCGTGACGGCGCTTGGCCTCACCCCGAAGGCCCGGGCCGCCGGCGAGGCGGTGCAATTCAGCGCCGCCTCGTACAGCGCCGTGGAAAACGGCGGGGGCGTGCAGGTCGTCGTCAACCTCACCAGCACCGTCACCGGCGGCCCCATCACCTTCACAGTCACCAGCGCCGACAATACCGCCCAGAGCGCCAGCGATTATGCGCCGGTGAACGCCACGATCAGCCTCGACGTCGGCGCTGCGGGCTTCACCTTCACCGTGCCCATCACCGATGACGCGGTGTTCGAAGGCAACGAGGCCTTCACCCTCACGCTGGGCAACTTCGACAACGCCATCCCCGGCTCGATCACCACCGCCGTCGTGACCATCACCGAGAATGAAAGCCAGCCGACGGTGCAGTTGAGCAGCAGCAACTTCGGCGTGGCGGAGGGGACGGCGAACGCCACCATCAACGCGACGTTGAGCGGCCAGTCAGCCCTGCCGGTGAGCGTCAACGCGACGACGACGGATGGCAGCGCCGGCGCCGGCGACTACACCGGTGGGACGTATGCCCTCAGCTTCGCGCCGCTGGCCACTGCCGCCTCGGCCTCCATCCCCATCACCGACGATCTGCTCGACGAGAACGATGAGACCTTCACCGTCACGCTCGGCTCCCCGACGAACACCACTATCTCGGGCACATCCTCCGCGACGGTGACGATTAGCGACAACGACGCTCCGCCGACGATCAGCCTCACGGCGGCGACTCAAACGGTGGCCGAGGGCGTGGGGACGGTGACCGTCGGCGTCAGCCTGAACGCGGCCTCGGGCCTCAACGTCAGCGTGCCCTTCTCGGTGGGCGGCACGGCGGGCGGCGCCGATCACAGCCTCGCGGCCGGCGCGTTCACGGTCAACGCCGGCGCGCTGACGGGCGATACGTCGTTCAACGTCGTCAGCGATTCGGTGGATGAGGAGAACGAAACCATCATCGTCACGCTGGGCACACCCAGCAACGCCGGCCTCGGCGCGATCACGGCTCAAACCATCACCCTCAACGATGACGACGACCCGCCCACGCTGGCGGTCGCCGACATCGGCGTGCTGGAGGGCGACGCCGGCCCGACCGCGGCGACGTTCACCCTCAACCTGTCGGCGGCGAGTGAACGCATCGTCACCGTCAACGCTGCGACGGCGGATGGAACGGCGCTGGCCGGCGCCGATTACACCGGCAACAGCGGCACGGTCACTTTCAACCCCGGCCAAACGAGCCGGCCGTTCAACGTCAACGTCCTGGGCGATGTGGTCGACGAGGCCAATGAAACCTTCGTCATCAACCTCTCCGGGGCGACTAACGTCAACGCGCCGGACCTGCAGGCGACGGCCGTCATCACCGACGACGAGGCCGCGCCGAGTGTGACGATCAACGATGTCGCCGTAACCGAAGGCGATGGCAGCCCGACGACGGCGACCTTCACAGTCTCCCTCAGCAACCCCTCGCAGAGCACGGTGACGGTGCAATACGAGACCGCCAACGGCACGGCGACCTCGCCCGCCGATTTCGCGGGCACGAGCGGCAGCCTCACCTTCAATCCGGGCACCCTCACCCAACCGATCAGCGTCACCGTGCAGGGTGATACGCTGGATGAAGACAACGAGACGTTCGCCGTCAACCTCACCGCGGCGACAAACGCAACGATCACCGACCCCGGCGGCGCCGGCACGATCACCGACAACGACCCGTTGCCCGGCCTGAACGTGAACGACGTGACCGTGACCGAAGGCACCGGGACGGTCAACAACGCCACCTTCACCATCACCCTGGCCCCGACCAGCGGGCGCACGGTCACGGTGAATTACAGCACTGCCAACGGAACCGCGACGGCGGGCAACGACTTCACCGCCACCAGCGGCGTGCTGACGTTCAATGCCGGCGTCACGACGCAGACCGTCAGCGTGCCGATCACCACCGATGCGGCGGACGAGGCGGACAGTGAGACCTTCACCCTCGAACTGAGCAGCCCCGGCAACGCCACGCTCGGCGACGCCAGCGGGCTCGGCACGATCAACGACGACGATCCGCCCCCGACGTTGACGCTGGGCAACGGCACCGTAGTGGAGGGCGATTCCGGCTCGGTGAATATGGCCTTCACCGCCCAGCTCAACGCGGCCAGCGGGCGGGCGGTCACGGTCAATTACGCCGCCGTCGGTGACACCGCGACGGCGGACAGCGATTTCACCGCCGTCACCGGCACGCTCAACTTCGCCGCCGGCGTCACCCAGGTCACCCTCAACGTGCCCGTGCTGGGCGATCTGCTTGACGAGGCCAACGAGACGTTGTTCGTCAACCTCAGCAGCCCGACGAACGCGGTGCTTGGCACCACCCAGGCCACCGGCTCTATTCAGGATAATGACCCGACCCCGGCGGTTGGCTTCGGCGCGGCGGGCGTTGCGGTGGATGAGGGCGCCGGTACCGCCGCCGTCACCGTCAACCTGACGGGAAGCACGTCGAGCTTCACCGTCACCGTGCCGTACACCGTCAGCGGCACCGCCTCGCCCGGCGGCGTTGATCACAACCTGGCCAATGGCGCCTTCAGCATCGCCCCCGGCGCGACCTCGGGCAGCGTCAGCTTCACCATCAACAACGACACGCTGGATGAGGCCAACGAGACGGTGATCGTCACCCTCGGCACGCCCGTCAACGCCACCCCCGGCGCGATCACGGTTCAGACCATCACCCTCAACGACAACGATGCTCCGCCGACGGTGCAATTGTTTTCCGGCGCATACTCCGTCGGCGAGAACGCCGGCCCGGCCACCCTCACCGTCACCCTCTCGGCGCAGTCGGGCCTGCCGGTGTCGGTCAATTTCGCCACGAGCAACGGCACAGCGACGGCGGGCAACGATTACGCCGCCGCCAGCGGCACGCTCACCGTCACCGCCGGCCTGACGCAAACCGCCTTGACGGTGCCGATCATTAACGACACCACCTTCGAGGCCGCCGAGACTTTCAGCGTCGCGCTGACCGCGCCGAACAACGCCACGCTCGGCGCGCCGAACACGGCCACGGTGACGATCAACAGCGAGGACGGGCAGCCAACGATCAGCTTCACACCCGCCAGCTTCAACGTCGTGGAAGATACGGGCGGGGTGGGCGCGCTGCCGAACATCGCGCCGATCACGGTGACGTTGAGCAATGCCTCGGTGAATACGATCACGGTGAACTATGCGACGAGCAACGGCACGGCCACGGCCGGGAGCGACTACACCGCTGCCAGCGGGACGCTCACCTTCAATCCCGGTGTAACCACGCAGGCCTTTTCCGTGACAACGATGGTGGATGACACGGATGAAGGTTCCATTGATGAAACCGTGAATCTCGCCTTGAGCGTTGCGACGGGCGGAGCGACTATTGCTGGGGGTGCCGGGGTGCTCAACATTTCGGATAATGAAGGGAGGCCGACGGTGCGCTTCGGCACCGGCCCGCAATCGGTGGCCGAGAACGCCGGCCCGCTGACGGTGCTCGTGACGCTCAGCAATCCCTCGGATAGCACCATCACCGTCACCGTCACGTCGAGCAACAACACCGCCATCGCCGGGCAAGACTACACCGCCGTCAATGGGGTGGTGGTGTTTACGCCCGGCGATACAGTCGAGCAGTTCAACGTCGCGCTCAACAACGAGGCGATCTTCGAGGCTAACGAGACCTTCACGCTCACACTCAGCAACGCGATCAACGCCGACCTTGGGTCGAGCAACATCGTCAAAACGGTGACGATCATCAACGACGACCCCGTGCCGACGGTGCAGTTCAATCCGGCGGCATACGCCATCGGCGAGGCTGCCGGCAGCGTCACGCTCACGGCCAGCCTCAGCAACCTGTCCGCTTTCACCGGCACCGTCAACTACGCCACCGGCAACGGCGCCGCGCTGGCCGGCAGCGACTACGCTACCCGCACGGGCACGCTCAACTTCCCGGCGCTGACCTCCGCGCTCACGTTCACCGTGCCGATCACGAATGACACAGTCTACGAGGGCAACGAGACGTTCAACGCAACCCTAAGCGGCGTGACCGGCTTCACGTTGGGCGCGAGCGTCGCGACCGTGACCATCGTGGAGAACGATAATCCACCGGTCGTGCAATTCAGCGCCGCCGGTTATTCACGCGCGGAGGACAACGGCCCGGCCACCATCACGGTGACGTTGGCGGGCAGCAGCGCAGTGACGAGCACGATCAATTACGCCACCAGCAACGGCACCGCCACCGCGCCGAGTGACTACCTCGCGAACAGCGGCACACTCACCTTCCCAGCCGGCACCACCGCGCGCACCTTCGACGTTGCCCTCGTCAACAACGCCACCTTCGAAGGCGACGAAACCGTCCTCCTCACCCTGAGCGCGCCCGTCAGCGCGACCCTCGGGGCCAACAATCCCGCCACGCTCACCATCGTCGAGAACGACCCCGCGCCGACGATCAACCTGGCCAGCGGCCCGTCGGTGAACGAAGAGACCGCGACGGTGACCGTCAATGCCACGTTGAGCGCAGCCTCGGCGGTGACCACGACGGTGAACTACGCCACGAGCAGCGGCACGGCCACCTCCGGCGCCGACTTCGCCGCTGCCAGCGGCACGCTGACGTTCACCCCCGGCGACACCAGCGAGTCCATCGTCGTCACCATCAACAATGACCCGACTTACGAGTTGAACGAGACCTTCAACCTGTCGCTCAGCGCACCGGTCAGCGGCACGCTGGGCGCCTCCGCCGCGACGGTGACGCTCCTCAACACCGATGCCGCGCCGGTGGTGCAACTCAGCCCGACCGACCTTACATTGGGGGAGGATCGCGGCCCGGCGACCATCACAGTCACGCTCTCGGCGGTCAGCGCGGTGACGGCGACCGTGAACTATGCCACGAACAACGGCTCGGCCATCGCCGGCAGCGACTTCGCCGCCATCAGCGGCACGCTGAGCTTCGCGCCCGGGGTGACGATTCAGACTCTCACCGTGCCTCTGATTAACGACGCCAACAACGAGCTGAACGAGACGTTCACGCTCGCGCTCGGCGCGACCACGCACAGCAACGTCGGCGGCGCCGCCAGCGCCATCGTCACCATCGCCAACGAGGACGCGCGTCCCGGCTGTTTCATCCACAAGAGCAGCGATACGCCCAAACTCATCCCCGACGCCAACGCGACGGGTGTTCAATCGGTGCTGAACGTCGCCGGGCCGGGCGTCGTTATCAGCGACTTCAGCCTGCGGCTGGACTCGATCAGCCACACCTACGTCGAGGACTTGCGGCTGACGTTGATCTCACCCGCCGGGCAGACGATGGTCGTCATCGGGCCGAACGGCATCGGCGGCAGCGGCGACGACTTTGTGTACACGGTCTTCAACGACAGCGGCCCGTATCACGAGGGCGCGCTGCCGCCGTACACCGGGACCTATCGGCCCCAACCGGCGCCGACCACGGTCTTCACGCCGCTGCTCGGGCAGGCCTCCGGTGGAACGTGGACGCTGAAAATCGTGGATGTGGTTTCCGGCGACATAGGCACGCTCAACGCCTGGGGCGTCGAGGTGTGCGGAACCGTAATCCCGCCGACGGGCAATACCAGGATTTTCCTGCCGCTCATTCGCAAGTAAGCGCGAGCGCTCAAGCGCCGAGGCACGACCCATCTGACGGCACGACTCAATTCACTGAGACTCCGGAGGAAAAAGGGCATGCAGAACCTGATCAGGACGGCGCGGATCGTGGCGGCCGTGGCCTGGCTGGCTGCCTTTGCCGGCGGGTCTGTCGGCGCCGGCCACGCGCAAAGCCTGCCCAGCGTGCAGTTCACGGTGGCCGAGCAAACGGTCGCCGAAGCGGTAGGCGCGGTCAGCGTCACGGCCACGCTCAGCGCGGCGAGCGCGGGCACGGTGCGCGCGCCGTATCGCGTGCAGGGCAGCGCCGCCAGCGCCGATCACAACCTCGTCAATGGCACCCTGGTCTTTTCGCCCGGCGTCACCTCGCGCGCGCTGAACTTCTCCGTCGTCAACGATGCCCTGGATGAAGCCCAGGAGACCGTCGTCATTCGCCTCAACACCCCGAACGGAGCGACGCTGGGCACAACCGTTACCCACACCGTGAGGATTCAAGATGATGACCCGTTGCCGGTCGTGGCCGTGCTGCCGGCGGCGGCGCGCGAGGGCGAAGTGACCGCGCTGCCCGTCACGCTGCAACTCAATACGGTCAGCGGCCGTAACGTGCGGGTGGATGTGTTCACCCTGGACGAAACGGCCCGCGTCGATCAGGATTACGGGTATATGTATGAGCGCGTGACGATAGCGGCGGGTGAGCTTACGCGCACTGTCAGCATCCCCCTGTTGAATGACACGATTGATGAACCGGACGAAACGATCCGGCTGTTCTTGTCCAACCCGGTCGCCGTCAGCCCCGGCGCGGCGGGTCGCGCCACGATCATTGACGAAGACCCGATGCCGGCGGTGCAATTTCAGACCGCATCGCTCGTGGTCGGCGAGGGGCGGGGGCCGCTCGCGGTCGGTGTGGGTCTCTCTGCGCTGAGCGCCTTCACCATCACCGTGACACCGGCGACGACCAATGGCAGCGCGCAGGCCGGCAGCGACTTCGCGGCGCTGGCCGGGCCATTGACCTTTGCGCCGATGCAGTCGCTGGTAACCCTCACCTTGCCGCTGCTCGACGAGGCGGCGTGGGAGAGTAATGAGACTTTTGGCCTGACCCTGGGCGCCCCGGTGAATGCCGTGGTGGGCGCGCGCGCCAGCGTCAGCATCACGATTGCCAACGACGACCCGCGCCCCGGCTGTATGATCGCGGCCAATCGCACGCTGAATCTCACCATCCCCGACAACGCCCCCGCCGGCGTCGAGACCCCACTCGAGGTTGTGGGGCAGCGCTTCAGCCTGAGCGATGTGAGTGTGCGGCTCGAGGAGTTGCAACATCCCTACATCGCCGACCTGCGGGTGTGGCTGATTGCGCCGAACGGCGTCAGCGTGCAGATGCTGAACAACGTGGGCAGCGGCGCCGACCTGCGTTATACGGTCTTCAACGACAACGCCCCGACTTTGCAGGGCGCCTCCCCGCCGTTCACCGGCACCTTCCGGCCCAATACGGCGCTGCCCGCGCTGGGCCAATTGATCGGTCTGCCCGCCGATGGCGTGTGGCGGCTGCGGGTGGCCGACACCGCCGCCGGCGATACCGGCCGTGTGGCTGGCTGGGGGCTGGAGCTGTGTGGAGCCGCCATTCCGCCGACGGGCGGTGCGCGAGTCATGTTGCCCCTCATCAACCGGTAGCCTCCGGGCAATCGCGTTACAATACGTTTCAACCATGAGCGCAATTGATCTTTGGCAACGCCTGCGCGTCGGCTTCATCGCCGGCGCGCTGCTGCTGGCAACGGCCTGCACCCCCGAGACGGAAACGAGCGCGGGGGACGCGGTGTTGAGCGAGATCATCAACAACGTGCAGGTCGGCGGCAACCCCGGCAAGTTCGAGCCGGCCAAGAACGGCACGGTGGTCGCGGTCGGGTCCCTCGTCCGCAGCGGTGATAACTCGCTGGCCAAACTGGCGTTCAGCGCCGGGTCGTTCGTGCGCTTCAGCTCGAACACGGCCATCAGCCGCGAAACGCCCGCCGTGCCCGAGGAGGTGCGCTTCAAGCTGGAGGCCGGCCGGCTGCGGCTGAGCCTGTTCGGGCACTTGTTCGCGGTGCAGACGCCGCTCGGCCTGATTCAGCTCGACGGCTTCGGCGACATCAGCTATAAGATCGGCGCCAGCCCGCAGGTGAGCGACGACGCGCTCAGTTTCAATTGCTACGCCGGGCCGTGCCTGTTTCAGAGCGATGTCGCCGCCGCCTATGTGCAACTCAACAGCCTGGAAGGGGTGCTGGTCGAGGAAGGCGGGCAGTCTCTCACGCGCCTCACGCTGAGCGAACTCGATCTGCGCCAGTTCATCCTCGATAACCCGGGCAGCGTGAGCCTGATTGCGACACTGACGGCCCAACCCACCGCCACGAGCTCGCCCACCCCAACCTCAACCGTCACCCGCACGCCGACCTTTACCTTCACCCCATCTTCCACCCCGTTACCGTGGACTTCGACGCCCACGGCCTCCGCCACCCGCCGGCCGACGCGGGTCGTTACGTTCGTACCCGCGAGCACCGGCACGATCACCGCGACAGCCACCGAAACCGAAACACCCACGCCGGAATCCGGCGGCGGCGGCGGCGAACCGCCCCCAGCCACGAGCACGTCGCCGCCCACGCCGGTGCCCCCGACAAACACACCGGTGCCGCCCACCAACACGCCCGAGCCAACGATCACCCCCGGCCCGTCGAAGACGCCGGGCTAAGCGCCATCAACCGAAGGTCAGGCGGTGGATATAATTCACCCATGCCGCTGACCGACCTCATTCAACAAAAACTCGAGACCCTGCCGACGAAGCCCGGCTGTTACCTGTACCTGAACAGCGAAGGCAGGATCATCTACGTCGGCAAGGCCGTCAACCTGCGCAGCCGCGTGCGCTCGTACTTCCACGAGTCAGTCGAGTCGACCAGGACGCGCGAACTCGTCAAGCACATCGCCGACCTCGAATACATCATCGTCGGGTCGGAACTCGAAGCGCTCATCCTCGAGATGACGCTAATAAAAAAGCACCGGCCCAAATACAACATCCGCCTCAAGGATGACAAACGCTATCCGTACATCAAAATCCACTGGGCCGACCCGTTCCCCAAGGTCACCGTCACCCGGCAAATGAATAAGGACGGCGCGAAGTACTTTGGCCCTTACACCAGCGTGTGGGCGGTGCATCAAACGCTCGACGTGCTGCGGAGGATTTTTCCCTACCTCACCTGCGACCGCGTCATCACCGGCGCCGACCCGCGTGCCTGTCTGTACGCCGATATCAAACTGTGCCTGGCCCCGTGCGTCGGCGCGGTGAACAAAGATGAGTACCGGGCGATGATGGACGACCTGGCCAGGTTTCTGCGCGGGCACACCGAGCCGGTGGTCGCCCGTTTGCGCGAGAATATGCAGCGCGCTTCGGAGGAGCTGCGGTACGAGAAAGCGGCCGCCATCCGTGATCAACTCATCGCCATCGATCGCGTGGTCGAAAAACAAAAGGTCATCACCGCCGAGCGGATGGACACCGACGTCATCGCCTTCGCCCGCGACGACCGCAACGCCTGCGTCCAGGTCTTCTTCGTGCGGGCGGGCAAGCTGATCGGGCGCGAGTATTTTGTGCTGGAGGGGATCGAGGAGGCCAGCAATGACGAAGTCGTGACGCAGTTCGTCAAGCAGTTCTATGACGAAGCGGCCTACGTGCCGGAGGAGGTGCTGCTGCCCGAGACGCCGGTCGAGACCGCCGAGGCCGAGATCATCGGCCGGTGGCTGCGCGACAAACGTGGCGGGCAGAAGGTGATGCTGACGGTGCCGCGCCGGGGCGTGAAGCACGACCTGGTGCAGATGGCGGCCGAGAACGCCGCCGACACGCTGGCCGCACTCAAGGCCCAGTGGGAGGCCGACACCAACCGGCAGACGCAAGCGCTCGCCGAGCTGCAATCCGCCCTCAACCTGCCGCGCCCGCCCAACCGCATTGAATGCTTCGACATCTCGAACACGCAGGGCGCCGCCGCGGTGGCCAGCATGGTGGTCTTCGAACAGGGCACCCCCAAGAAGGCGCACTATCGCCATTTCAATATCAAGACGGTCGAAGGGCCGGATGATTTTGCCTCGATGAAGGAGGCCCTGACGCGGCGCTTTCGACGCTGGCAGGAGGCGCAGGGGAGGGAGGAAGCCGGCGGAAGCGAAGGCAAAGCGATCGCGCCGGTCGGCCGCAAGCCGGATGAAAGCTTTTCGCGGTTGCCCGATTTGCTGTTGATTGATGGCGGCAAGGGGCAGTTGGGCGTGGCGGTCGAGGTGCTCAGCGAGTACGGCCTGTTCGAGGCGGTGCCGGTGCGGTCGCTGGCCAAGCAGCACGAGGAGATCTTTCAACCGGGCGACGGACATCCCACGCTGCTGCCGCGCCGCTCGCAGGCGCTGTTCCTCGTGCAACGCGTGCGCGACGAGGCGCATCGCTTCGGCCTCGACCATCATCGAGCGCGGCGCAGCAAGATCGGCATCGCCTCGCAACTCGACTCGATCCCCGGCATCGGCCCGACGCGGCGCAAGGCGCTGCTGCGCCAGTTCGGCTCGCTCGAGGGCATTCGCGCCGCCAGCGCCGCAGAACTGGCGCGCGTGAAGGGCATGACGCGCGAGGCGGCGGAGGCCATCAAGGCGAATTTGTGATGGAGTGATTTGGCGATTGGGTGACCGGGGGAGTCTCAAACTTGGAGGAGAAATGGAATACCGCAGGCTGGGCCGCGCTGGGGTGAAGGTCTCGGCGATTGGGGTGGGGTGCAATCAGTTTGGGAACAAGGTGGATGTGGCCGGGACGAAGGCCATCGTGGCGCGCGCGCTGGACGTGGGCATCAACTTCTTCGACACGGCGGATGTGTACGGCAATCGCGGCGGCTCGGAGACGTACCTCGGCGAGGCGCTGGCCGGGCAGCGGGATAAGGTGGTACTCGCGACCAAGGGCCGCTACGACATGGGCGACGGGCCGAACGATGCCGGCGCCTCGCGCTATCACCTGTTAACTGCGATCGAGGCCAGCCTGCGCCGGCTGAAGACCGATCACATTGACCTGTATCAAATTCATGGCTGGGATGAGGGTGTTCCGGTGGAGGAAATGATGCGGGCGCTGGAGGACGCCGTGCGCGCGGGCAAGGTGCGCTACCTCGGCGCGAGCAACTTCAGCGCGTGGCAACTGTGCCGCTCGAACGACCTGGCCGAGATGATGGGCTGGGAGAGTTTCGTCACCCTCCAGCCGCACTATCACCTGCTCGAACGCGAGGTCGAGCGCGAGTTGATCCCATACTGCCGCTTCGCCAACATCGGCATAGTGCCGTACTTCCCACTGGCCGGCGGCTTCCTCACCGGAAAGTACAAGCGCGGCGAACCGCCGCCCAGCGGGTCGCGCGGCGAGAGAAGCCCGTACGTGCAGAAGTATCTTACCGATGCGAACTTCGACCGCCTCGACCGGCTCGCGGCGTTTGCCTCGGCGCGCGGGCGCACCGTGCACGCCCTGGCTTTCGCCTGGCTGCTCGCCCAGCCGCAGATGACGTCCGTCATCGCCGGGGCCACCAACCCGGAACAGATCTCCGCCAATGCCGCGGCGGGCGAATGGCGGCTCTCAGCCGAAGAGCTGGCGGATGTGCGCGCCGTGCTCGAAGCGGTGTGAGGCGCCGGGGCGCGACCTCACGCCCGGAGGTGGGCGAGCAGATGGTGGGTGATCGGCGCGGGCAAATCCTCGGCCAGCCAGTGGGAGGCCCGGCAGAACCGAATCAGCCGCCCGCATCCGAGCCGGTGCACGTTCTCTTCGGCCAGTTCGATGCGCAGGGCGAAATCACACTCCCCCCAAAGAATCACCGTTGGCGCGGCGATGCGTTTCAACCAGCGCCGGCGTTCCTCCGGCTCGAACATGCATCGCCTTCCGCAACATTGCGAAGTTACGCTGGCTCAGCATCCAACCGAGCAGCAGCGGCGATGGCAGCCGGCAGTTTCAGGTTGGGCAGGGCGAAGGAGTGAAAGCCAATGGCCGTCATCAACAAACCTTATCGCGTTTACCTGAGTCGCTCCGGTATAATCCGCGCGCGGCCAAACCGGCCCGGTTTGTTCTTTGCCGCCAAACCCGGAGACTGACAATGGAACAGCTTTATCCGTATGTGGTGACGGTGCATTCCGTGTTGCGCTGGGTAGTCCTCATCGCCGGCCTGGCTGCGGCGGGCAAGGCGCTCGCCGGCTGGTTGGGCAAACACCCCTGGGTGAAACTTGACGACCAGTTGGGTATGTTCATGACCGTCAACATGGACGTGCAATTGGTGGTCGGGTTGCTGTTGTACTTCGTCTTCAGCCCGCTCACGCGGGCCGGCTTTACCAATTTCGCGACTGCCATGAGCGACCCGGCGTTGCGGTTCTTCCTGGTCGAGCATCTATCGGTGATGCTGGTCGCAGTTGTGCTGACCCACGTGGGCCGGGCGCTCTCGCGCCGGGCAGCGGGAGAGGTGACCAAACACCAGCGCGCCGCAATCTTTTACACGCTGGCGATGCTGGCCGTCCTCATCTCGATCCCGTGGCCATTTCAGGTGTTCGGGCGCCCGCTGAATCCGTTTCATCTCTTCTTCGGCGGCTAAAGGTTAGCTGTGGACTCTGCGGGCACATTTGAAAGGCCGGACTTCAGGAAAATTCTGCCGGTCTTCGTCACTGTGCTGAACGATCCGCTCATCATCCCGTAGATGCCGGTGTCTGCCCCGTCCTCCTCGGGGCCGAGGCGGCCACCCTCGGCGCACCGGGCGGCTCCGATCGCAGACATAAACGCCGCTGGTTGAAAATTCGCCCGTATGCGAGACGGTATGCTCCGGGGACGGACGGGCAAGGATGCCGCAGAAAGAAAACGACCGGTGAACTCGGCACAACCCTGGTGGGCGCGGCCCGTGTTGATCTTCGCCGCCATCATCCTGGCGACGCTCGCCTTAACGGCCCTGCCCTCGCCGTGGGGCGGCTGGGCCCGCGACGGTTGCGAGACTTTCAATTGCTATTGTGAGCCGTACAACGCTGGATTTATCGCGCAGTACATCAGCACGTATTCGAACCTGGCCTTTGTGTTGGCGGGCCTGCTGGTATTGTTCGTGCCGCCCGCCACCCGCTACGCGCGCGTGTATGGGGGCGCGGCGATTGCCATCGGCTTCGGCTCGTTCTTTTATCACGCCTCGCTCACGCGCGTGGGCGAGTGGTTCGACCTGGTCGGCGTGTATGCGTTGAGCAGCCTGCTGCTGCTGTACAACCTCGCCCGCCTCCGGCCCATTTCGAGCCGCGCCTTCGCGTTGGCCTTCCTGGGCATCGTGGCCGCCGGCGGCGTGCAGATGATCGCGGCGCGGGATTGGCAGCAACTGGTGTTCGGGGGATTGATCGCCGGCGCGCTCGTGCTCGAAGCCGCGAACTGGACTCGCGGCCGCCCGAAAGCGCAGGCGCGTTTTCTTGCGGCGGGGATGGGCTGTTTCGCCGTCGGGGCGGCGCTGTGGTTTGTCCCGTGCCTGCCCGGTCTGCCCCTCCCCGCGCACGCGCTGTGGCACAGCCTCGCGGCCACCGCCTCCGGGTTGATGTTCGCGTACTACCGCTCGGAAGAGATCGCCGGGACCTTGGCGATCACGCGGACGGCGAAGGCCCCGGTCCGCCACAGGCGCGATTGATCCTCGACTTCAGCGGGTGCGGCGGGAGAGGACGAAGACGGCGACCACTGCCAGCGCGACCACCACACCGCCCGCGCCCAGCGCTCCGGCGATGATCCACGCCCAGGGCACTTGCACCGTACCGTCCACCGCGACGGCATCCACCACGCCGGGCGCGGCGGTCTGTATCGGCCCCGGCACGTTGACGCTCACCGAGGGCGGTGGCGGAGTGCCGCAGATGCTGGCGTACTCGGCCAACGGGTCGCGGGTCGAGAGATCATGCACATTCGAGACCGCCGGCAACGCGGCGTTGTAGCGGAACGTCGGGTCAATCGTCATCTCCTCCGGTGAAATCTCCGTGTACATCCGGGTGAGGTATGGGTAGCGGCTGAGCAACGCCTGCAAATCCCGATCCGTCGCCGTGAGCGCGCTGGTCGGCCCGGCGTACTCGGTGATGAAGCCCAGCCCGTTTACCGAGTCGATTTTCTGCTGGCGCAGGCCGAAGTAATTGCTGCCGCCGAAGGGGAAGAACTGGATCTCGTCGTCGGTGATTTCGAGCCTGGCGTAGTTGTCCGACTCGTATTGTGTGTCGCCGAGCAGCCACACCAGCACGCCCATGTTCGGGTTGGCGGCCACGGCCGTCAGCCGTAGCGGGATCATCGGTCGATCCGATACGTAACTCATCTTCACCGGCTCGATGTCTTGCACGCCCTGGCCGGGGCGCAGCTTCATCGCCAGAAACAGCATCTGCTCGCGCACGTACACCTGCACCAGCGGCTCCTGCTCGGGTGTGATTTGATAGCCGTTATCCTTCAGCCAGCTGATGAGGGCCTGGGGATCAGCGGAGCCGATCACGTCGAAGCCGTACGGGCCGACCTCCCCCGACGAGAACACCGTCACACCGCCGCCGGCCGAATCGACGCTGGCCGCCAGCGGAATCGGGCACCACTCCGGTAGCGGCGGGCCGATGTACTGCGGCGCTGTCAGCGCGTCCAGCTCCGTGAACATCTCGACCGGGGCCACGTCCACCTCGGGCACCGACGGCACCGGCACCACCCAGGCGAATTCTGCATCCGGCCCGGTGTAGTTGATCTGCACATACGCGCTGAGGGCGTTGCCGGCTTGCGTGAAGATGATGCGCTCAACCTGCTGGTTGATGGGCGCATTCGTGCAAAAGAATCCGCCGCAAGCCAGGGCGGTGGTGTGCGCGAACGTCGTCAGCCCGAGCAGGCAAGCGGCGAGCAAGCGCGGGAGCCACGGTGTCAGGCGAGGGTTCATATCGGCCTCCGGTTGTGGTGAGATGAGGATAACAAGTTGACGCAGCCTCGCCGGCCCGCGTTCCGTCTCATCCGGGCCTTACGACGTTGCGTCCGGATTTTGCGGGCGGACCGACCAACGATGGGCCGCGCCGCGGTGGCTGCCTTTAGCGACGGCGATAGCCGCCGCGCCGCCTCCCGCCTCCACCCCGCCGCGGTTCAGCGGTTTTCCGCGCCGGTTTTTCGCCCGTAGGTTGCGCGACCGGGGCGTGAAGTTGCTGCTGATAGTAATCGTCCAGCAGCATGGCGATGAGGGCGGACTCATCCTCGTTTTCGGCAAGCGCGCGGACCAGCGGCACAAAACGCCGGCTGCGCTCGGTCTGCAATTTGTCGCGCTCGCGCAGGCGCGCCTCGAGCAGCGACGTCAACCGCTCGGCGACCACCGCGGCCACATCCGCATCGCTCGGCAAGGGCCGCTCCTGCAGGTCGATGGCGTAGCGCTTGCCGATGCGGTCGAGGGCCATCTTCTCCACCACACTCACCAGCGAAATCGCTACGCCGGGCGCGCCGGCCCGCCCCGTGCGCCCCGCGCGGTGGATGTAGCTCTCGGCGTCGTCCGGCGGCTCATACTGAATCACATGCGAAAGGTCGGGGATGTCGAGGCCGCGCGCGGCCACGTCGGTTGCCACGAGAAATCGCAACGTGCCGCGCCGCACGCGCTCGAGCACCTGCTCGCGCTGGGACTGCGCCAGGTCGGCGCTCAACTCATCCGCGTCGTAGCCGAAGCGTTGCAACACGACGGTGACGTAGTGCACCCTGGCCTTGGTGTTGCAGAAGATGATGCTCGAGGTCGGGTTCTCGATCTCGATGATCCGCACCAGGCTGCGGTCTTTGTCCATGCCTGGGGTGAGGTAGTACACATGCTCGGTGGTCGTGACGTGCACGGCGTCGCCGCTGAGCGAGATGAACTCCGGCGCAGGCATGAACTCCTGCGCCACTCGCATGACGTAGCTCGGAAAGGTGGCCGAGAACATGCAGGTGTGCAGCGCGTGCGCGGGCAGATGGCGCTGTACCTGCTTCATGTCGGGATAGAAGCCCATGCTGAGCATGCGGTCGGCTTCATCGAAGATCAGCAGCTGCAACTGCGCCAGCGTCAACGTGCGTTTGATGAGGTGATCGAGCACGCGGCCCGGCGTGCCGACGACGATGTGCGCGCCCTGCTTGAGCGCGTCAATCTGCGGGCCGTAGCCCACGCCGCCGTACACGGCCACCGTGCGGAAGCCGGCGGCGGCGCACAACGTCTCGGCCTCCTGCCACACCTGGCGCGCCAGTTCGCGCGTCGGCACGAGGACGAGGGCCTGGCAACCGGGTTTGCGCGGATCCAGGCGTTCGAGCATCGGCAGCAGGTACGCGCCGGTCTTGCCGCTGCCGGTGCGGGCCTGGATCATCATGTCGCGCCCGGCCAGCAAGTGCGGGATGGCGCGCGCCTGCACGGGCATTAGCGTCGTCCAGCCCGCGCGGCCGGCAGCTTCCTGCAGGCGCTGCGGCAATTGCTCGAGGGCGGCATCGGAGAGGGAGGAGATGGTGGAAGGGTCGGTCAAGGTGATCTCGGTTGAGGTGAAGTGCCGTCATTATCGCGCATTTTCGATTCAGCGCACGGCCCGACCGCGTCGGTCTTGGCCTGACTACTCGCGCGTGCCCGCCATTGTGAGCCAAAAGCAATCGCGACCGCCGGAGCAGTCGCGATTGTTGGGCGAATAGAAACGGGTGAGGGCGTCAGTCGTTCGGGAAGCGGATGGGGTCGCCCTGATGCGGGACGCCGGCATGGGTGGCCGCGGCCCGCAGCGCGCTGACATCCAGCATCGGAGCGTAGCCGAGCAAATCGGCTGCAGACTGCGCCAACTCGTACGCCTGCCGGGCCTGGGCCGCCGCGCGGCCATAATCCCAGCGGTCAAACGAGCGTTTGGCCGACCGTTCGAGCCGCTCGGCCTGGCGCAGCAACTGGCGCACCGACCCCGCCTGCGGATGCCCGGCCAGTTGTTCGCGGATGGACAGCGACCAGTTGACGTAGCCGGCCGTCTCCCAGCGATACATGTTGTCCATGTCGAACTGGCCGAAGCTGGCGCTCAGCGCGAGGTAGTGCATGACGGTGCAGCTTTCGTCGCCCGACCACGCGAAGTAGGTCGCGCCGCCCGGGCCATAGTCCAACCCCAACTCGGAATCGTAGCCATCGTGCGGGTGCGACATACCGATGTGATGGCCGACCTCGTGCACCAGCGTATCGCTGAAGCCAAAGCCCAGACCCCGCGTCACCGGGCCGTTGAAGGCGAAGACGTAGCTTTGCGTGCCGTCAACCCAGTTATCATCGGCGAAGCCCAGCAGGCCGCCGCTAGCCGCTTCCTGCACTTCGTTTTGATTGAAGCTGAACGTCGAGACCACGTAGTCTTTTTCCCCGTACTCCGGCACATACGTGCTGTAGTTCGCATCGAAGTAGCAGAAGAGCTGGGCGAACGTGAAGCCAAAGTCATTCCAACAGTCGTTTTCGGGCAGCAGGCCGAGGAAGATGTTGAGCGACCGCAGCGCGCCGTCATCGATCGGGTGGTTGTCCTCGAGCGCCGAGTGCCAGTTGTAGTAAGGCTCGAAGCTCTGCAGCTTGTCGAGGATATGATGCTCGTTGATCCAATCCAGCCCGTTGGCGGCCGGGTCGGCCTCGAACATTTCCAGGTGAACGACCTTCTGGCCGTCCTTGCCCGGCGCGGTCACCAGCGGGTCGTAAAGCGGCGAGGTGGTGAAGAGCAGATTGATGGCTACGAAACGCGTCACCAGGCCGAGGTCGCCGGCGAGTTGATCGGGGGCGCGATAGCCGCCGTCGGTGTACTCCCACACCGGCGGCATGCGGTAATCCGCGGCGCCGTCGCCATCCACGTCGGCATCATCCACGTTCCAGTTACCGGTCCAAGCCTCCGGCCCGGCGGAGAGATCGTAGAACCACACCCGGCCAAAGGTGCCGCCCCAGGCGATCATCTTGCGCGAGCCGCGCAACACGCCGAAGTTGTAGCCGGTGTCCGGATCAGGCTCGTCGGTCTTGGTGTAGACGTGGAACTGGAAATCGGGCCGGCTGTGCCAGTTGATGAAGAAGATCGTGTAGCTGCGCTGCGGGTTGATGCCCAGCCGGTGCGCCGAGTCGAGCAACCAGCGTTCGGCGGACGGCCCGTCTATGAACAGCACGTCATCGGTGATATCGAGCACATTGTTGTCTTGATCGTTGTAGCCTTGCTGAAAAACGGTGAGGGGATTCGGGACGCCCAGGCTTGCCAGATAGCCGAAGAAATCATCTTCGAACTTCCGATTGGCGTACGTGGGCCGGTATTCGAAATTGTATCGAAGCCCGAGGTCGCGGCCCGGCAGCCCGTAGAATTGCGGGTAGCGCACAACGGGCGTGTAGGTCTCCGGCAGATTGCTCAGCACCTCGTCTGCCTCTACCTGATCATGCTCATAGCCCACAAACACAAGGTTGATCGGGATGGTTTGCTCGAACTGCACGCTGCCGCTCGATTGCCGCTCGGCCGCGCGGGCGACGTTCGAAGTGGCGGGCGAAAGTGCCAACGCCAGACAGACCGCTACGCTCAAAAACGTAAACACCTTCCGATACATGTTGCCTCCGATGTATTGTGTGGGAACGCCGACGGATGAGAGGGGGTATGGGACAGAAGAGCGGGTTGGTCACCTCCCGGCGCTCGGCGCGTCACAAAGCCGGCCGAAGCGCCCAATACACTCAACGATGCCCGGCGCAGGTTCGTTACCGGCTCGTTGCCCGTGTGCTATGACTAAAGTCTTGAATCGGTGGAAGGTTCAGTCGGAGGTGCTGGCTGAGACCACAACGAGATTCTCCACCCATCGCTGGGTAGAGGTCAAGCCGTAAAATTACGGAGGCAAACCAACATCCCGGGGCGTTGGTTTGGGAGAGGGGGCCGGCTCAGGACGCTTGTATCGCTACCCGCAGCCCTTCGCGCCGGATGAAGTGCTCGGCCTCGGGGCTTTCGGGCACCGTGATCAGACGCGGCGCGTGGCAGGAGCGATGGAGGATGAAGTGAAAGACCCGCGCACTCTGCTCGCCCCAGCGTGGGCGCAGATAGACCGGATCCTCGATCCGCCAGCCCTGGTCGAGCGCGGACAGCAGCAGCCGCAGCCGGGGCTCGTTGCCACTCGGACTTACGGGCTGTTGCAACTGGCTCCATACCTCATCGCGGGCAAAGGTGTCGAGAGGCGACATGGTCACGCTCCGATTCTTGGGTTAGCCCGACAATAGCGCGGCGATTTCAAATCCGCCTCAACGTAGTGTTAAGTTTCCACAACCTCCCGCCCAACAAAAAAGCGCAGCCCGAATGGCTGCGCCTTCGTGTTACATTCACGCCGCCAAAAGAACAACGCTCTCAATTGGAATCAAGGCGGTCGAATGTCATGCCGAGGAGCGGAGCGACGGACGATGCGGCGTTACTTCGTAACGACAGCATCGCGGCATCTCTGGCTGGCCGCAAATCGCGCCAGGCTTGGGTAGAGACCGTGCGTTCTGCGAACGCCCGCTTCGCTCGGGGCGACACGTACCTCCTTGAAACCAATTAAGAGCGAAGATCAATACGGCGCCCACGGCCCGGCGCTGAGCTCCTTCATCTCGCCGCTGGCGATGAAGATGACGCGCTCGGCGATGTTGACGGTGCGGTCGCCGATGCGTTCGAGGTTGTGGGCCGAGAAGAGCAGGTATAAGGCGCGCGAGGTGGTGTGCGGGTCCTCGGCGATGAAGCTGATCAACTCGCGGAAGATCTGCTGATACAGTTCGTCGATCACGTCGTCGCGGGCGGCCACGCCGCGGGCGGCCTCGGCGTCGCGGGCCACAAAGGCATCCAGCGCGGAGCGCAGCATCACGCGGCACTCATCGGCCATGCGCGGCATGTCGATGAGGGGCTTCAACAGAGGCTGGTCGCCCATCTTCAGCACGGTCTTGGCGATGCCGGCGGCGTGGTCGGCCATGCGCTCCATGTCGCTGATGACGTTCATGGCGGCGACGATGAAGCGCAAATCGGTGGCGATGGGCTGCTGGGTGGCGATGAGACGGATGCAGTCCTCTTCGATCTTGAAGCGCAGGTCGTTGATCTTGGCGTCGTTGGCCACCACCTGCCGCGCCAGTTCAAGGTCACGCTCGGCCAGCGAGCGCATGCCCTGAGTGATGGCCTCGTCCAACAGACCGCCCATCCGCAGCAGGTTATCCTGAAGCTGGCGCAGCTCCTGGTCAAAGTGCGCCCGGTTTGAAGTGGTCACTTTTTCTCCTTACACGGCCAGCGGCACGAGGCGCCGCTCGGTCCCGTTGTCTATCCGTGCCACGACCTCGATGAGTTCGTGCAGGGTCGAGAAGCGGATGCGTTGCTGCAATATCTCCCCGGCGTGCGCCAGGCCGGAGGCGTGGTTCATGCGCACCTCGATCCGAACCGGCCGCTGCTCGCCGCGATGCAGCGTGACTTCCTGAATCGCCGTGGCCGAGGCCCCATCCACCGAACGCGACCGGCCCCTGGTCATGTCGAGCGCATCGGCCACGCGCAGGATGCCGGCCTCGATCGTGAAGCACGCCAGCCCGTTGAAGTGGGTGGCGATGGCGTGCATCACCTCCGAGACGAGGATCGTGCGTTCGCGCACGCCGTACAGCCCATCGAGCAGCTCGCGCGCTTTGGCGAAGGCCAACGGCAACCCGAACTCGTGGTGGCGGTCGTAATGTACCACCAAACCCAGATCATGGAGCGCCGCTGCCAGCACGACGTTGAGCTCGGCGTCGCCGCGTCCCAGCCCGTGTTGGCTGACGACATTCGCGGTGTAGCCGGCCTCCATCAGCAGACGCAACATCCGCAGGCTGGCGTTGGCGACGATGCGAATGTGGGTTTCGCCGTGATCGCTCGCCCCGAGGCGTTCGACTGCGTTGACATTCGCGCAGCGCCACATCTGGCGCAACTCTTCGTCGGCGTTGATGCGGTCCACCAGGGCCTGCAGGCGCGGATTGTGACGGGCCGGCACGGAGAAGCTCGACGGCCCGTGATAGACCGGTGGGCTGGGCGCAAACGTGGGTTGGGCAATAAGCGACATTGATACCTCAAACATGACTCAACCTGGACGGATACCGGCGTTTCAAGACGGAGCGGAAGTTACAGATCGGATTGGGCCAGCGGCGCGTTGTGCAGGGGCACATTCAGCTCGCGCAACCACTCCCGCATCTGCGCGCCGATCTGATCGCGGACGCGGCGGAACTCCGCCAGCTTTTCTTCGGCGGAGCCTTCGGCCCGGGCAGGATCATCGAAGGGCCAGAACATGCGCTTGCTCACGCCGACGAAGACCGTCGGGCATTTCTCCTCGGCGTCACCGCAGACGATGATGAGGTAGGCGAAGTTGACGTAGCCCAGATACTCGCGCACGTGCTTGGAGCGCTGCTGGCTGACGTCAACACCCATCTCCTCCATCACCTTGACGGTCAGTGGATTCATACCCTTCGGCTCGAGGCCGGCGCTGTAGGCCTCGAAGGTGTCGCCGGCGTAATGGCGCAGCAGGCCTTCGGCCATCTGGCTGCGGGCCGAGTTTCCGGTGCACAGGAAAAGGACTTTGGCTTTGGTGGGCATAGCTCAAACCGTGTCGCGGGCCGGGAGCCGAGTGGTCTCCGCAGAGACAGCCACCCGACACCCGGGCACCCGACACTCCGTTATCCAAACCTGCCCGACACGTAATCCTCGGTTCGCTTGTCCTTCGGGCGGGTGAAGATGGTGTTGGTGTCGTCGAACTCGATGACGGTTCCGGCGCGCGTGCCCTCGTACAACATCATCATCGCCGTCCGGTCGCTGACACGCGCGGCCTGTTGCATGTTGTGGGTGACGATGATGATGGTGTAGTCCTTCTTCAACTCCTGCATCAGCTCCTCGATCTTCAGCGTCGCAATCGGGTCGAGGGCCGAGCACGGCTCATCCATCAGGATGATCTCGGGCGAGATGGCGATGGTGCGGGCGATACACAGGCGTTGCTGCTGGCCGCCCGAGAGCGAGTAGCCGCTCTGATTGAGCTTGTCCTTCACTTCCTCCCACAGCGCCGCGCCGCGCAGCGAGCGCTCCACCAGCGCATCCAGGTCGCCCTTGTTGCCTCTGAAGCCGTTGATGCGCGCACCCCATGAGATGTTTTCGTAGATGCTTTTAGGGAACGGATTCGGTTTTTGAAAGACCATGCCGATGCGCCGGCGCACCTCTACCGGGTCAACCTCGGGGGCATACAGATTGCGGCCATGCATGAGGATTTCGCCTTCGGCGCGCGCGCCCGAGACGAAGTCGTTCATGCGGTTGAAGGCGCGCAGTATCGTGCTCTTGCCGCAGCCGGACGGGCCGATGATGGCGGTGATCTCGCGGCTCTTGATCTTCAGGCTGACATCGTGGATGGCCTTGAAGGCGCCGTAGTAGATGTGCAGGCCGCGCGTCTCGATGGCGACGTTGTCGGTGGCGCCGTTGCTCGAATGACGATCCGAGACGACGGTAGACAGATTGAGTCCCATGATCAGTACAGCCTCCGGCTGAAACGATTGCGCAAACTGATGGCGGTTGCGTTCAACGTCAACAGCATCGCCAGCAGCACCAGGATGGCGGCGGCGGCGATGTTGCGGAACTCGCCCTGCGGGCGCGAGGTCCAGTTGTAGATTTGGATGGGCAGGGCGGTGAACTTCGAGAACAGCCCATCCGGGTCGACGGTGATGAAGGTCGAAGCCCCGATGACGATCAGCGGCGCGGTCTCACCGATGGCGCGGGAGACGGCCAGGATGCTGCCGGTGAGGACGCCGGGCAGGGCGTTGGGCAGGACGTGTGACCAGATCGTCTGCCACTTGGTCGCGCCCAGCCCATAGGCGGCCTGGCGCAGCGAGTCGGGCACGGCCTTGATGGCCTCCTGCGCGTTGACGATGATGAGCGGCAGGATCAGGAGCGCCATCGTCAGCGCCGCCGAGATGATGGTGCGGCCATTCGAATCGGTCACCCCGAACATCGCGCCGCTGCTAAAGGCCTCCAGCGCGCGCACAAAGATCGCCAACCCGAGGATGCCGTACACAATAGACGGCACGCCGGCCAGGTTGTAGATGTTCGTCTCGATGATGCGGTTGATCCAGGCGCCGTGATCGGCATATTCCTGCAGGTAGATCGCCGCGCCGACGCCGATGGGCAGGGCGATGAGGATAGTGATGGCGATGAGCCAGAGTGAGCCGAGGATAGCGGTGCGCACCCCGGCGTACTCGGCCTGGCTCGACATCGGGTTGGTCAGGAAGCCGACCGTCAGCCACGAGCGGAATTCAAGCGTGGCCCTGGGATGGTCTTCGGCCAGCTCGGCTTCGATCTTCGCGCGATTGGTCAACGACTCGGTCAACGACCACGTCTCGACCACCTTGCGCTGGATGACACGCTCGAGGACGAGGACGTACACGTCATCGCGCGAGCGGCTCGTAAAGGGTTGCTCCTTATTCAGTTTGTTGAACGCCCCTTTGGAGATTTTCTTCTGCAGGATTGCGACCAGTTCTGGCTGTGACAGTTCGTCGAGCGGACGGTCGGAAACGGACGCAACCGCGACTTTGTCCTCGTAGGCCATGTAACCGAAGGCGCGATCGACGATGTTGTAGAGCAGGGCAGTCAGGCCGATGATGCCGATGCAGGTGGCGAGCAGAAACCAGGCCTGCCAGGCCAGGCCAAAACGATGGCGGCCACGGAGGTTTTCGGTCGCGGCCCGGCCCTCGGGTAAACCGCCGGAGGTGTAGGCGCTCATTGGTAGGCCTCCCGGAAGCGGTTGACGATTTGGCGGCTGATGAGGTTGAGCGCGAGCGTGACGGCGAACAGCACCAACCCCAGCGCGAAGATGCTCTCGTATTGGATCGAGGCATAGCTCAGGTCTCCGCCGCTGATGCGGGCGATGTGGCCGGTGATGGTTTCAGCCGCCTCGAAGGGGTTGAAGGTGAGGTTCGGCCCGGCCCCGGC
This sequence comes from uncultured Anaerolineales bacterium, assembly GCA_964608265.1. GTDB lineage: Bacteria > Chloroflexota > Anaerolineae > Anaerolineales > UBA6663 > JANWXR01. The sequence continues at coordinate 77,981 of CAZSNP010000003.1, forward strand.
GGCGATGGCGACGATCATCGTCTCGCCGACCGCGCGCGACATGCCGATGATGAAAGCGGCGACGATGCCCGATAGCGCCGCGGGCAGCACCACCTGCACTGCCGTCTCGAGCTTGGTGGCCCCCAATCCGTAGGCGGCCTCCCGCAGGCTGCGCGGCACCGCGCTCAACGCATCCTCGCTCATCGAGGTGATGAGGGGCATGATCATGATGCCCATCACGATACCGGCGGCGGCGTTGTTGTAGATCTGCACCGTCTCCTGACCGAAGATCAACCGCAGCAGCGGCGTCATAAACGTCAGCGCGAAGAAGCCATACACCACCGTCGGCACCCCGGCCAGCACCTCGAGCGTGGGCTTGAGGTAGTTGCGGACGCGCGGTGTGGCATACTCGCTCAAATAAATCGCCGCGCTCACGCCGAGCGGCACCGACACCAACAGCGCGATCAGGCTCGTCATCAGCGTGGCGTTGACCAGCGGCCAGACGCCAAACTGGCCGATCTCCGGCTGCCAACGGAACGTCGTGAAGACTTCACCGGCATTGACCTCGGGGTTGGTGAAGAACAAGAGCGACTCTTGCCCAAGCACATACACGATGCCGAGCGTGGTGAGAATGGAGAGCGCACCGCACAAAAACAGGAAACTTTGTATCAATGTCTCCCCGAGACGCGGCCGGCGGCGCAAGTCACTGGGGCGGAACGTGCCCTCAAAGGCGGCCGGGGTGGCCAGCCGGGTTTGGATGTCGGTTGTGCTTGCCATCATCAACTCCTTACGGACTTTGATACCGAGACCATCGCCCTTGTCGCCAAACGCTGGAGATGAGGTACGGACTTCGCTGGGCCGCTAGCCGGGGTAGGGAGGTGGCTAGCGCCGGTCGAAACGATTCCAGTGTTGCGCACAACGTTGCACAGCCTCGATTCGGGAGGGTGGCCCGGGCAGCGGGCGATTCACTGCGGGCCGCCGCGTCGGGAGATTGCCAGCGGGGGGAGGCCGCGCCTGCGCGCAACCTCCCTCCGCGCGTTTCTGTTTACGGCTGGATGCCGTTCGCGCGCATCCAGTTGCCCAGGGCATTGCCCAGCGCGGTATCGCTCGCCGGGAAGTAGCCCACTTCGGTCACGTAGTCGTTGACTTGCGTGAGATAGAAGGCGATGAAGGCGGCCACCTGCGGCTTCGCCTGCATCACCGTCGCATCGCTGTAGATGAACAGCGGGCGGGCCAGCGGGTAGGTGCCGGCATTGACCGTCGCCACATCCGGCGACACTGCCTTGGCCGGGTCGGCGTCTTTGACCGAGATCGGCACGGCGCGAAGCTTGCCGCCTTCCGCCGCGAAGTACGCGTACCCGAAGTAACCGAGCGCGTTCGAACCGCCCTCGACACCCTGCACGAGCACATTGTCGTCTTCGCTGAACTGGACGTTCTCGGCCTCGAGGATGGCCTTCTCGCCGGCTTCGATGTTGGCCTTGCCATCCACCGGATTGGCCGGCGCCATCACCGCCTCGACGAAGTAATCGAAAGTGCCCGAGTCGGTGCCGGGGCTGAAGCGCTGGATCGGCTCAGCCGGCCAGCCCGCGCGCACATCGGCCCACGTGGTGGCAGTGCTGAACGCCGTCGCCAGCTCGGCCAGGGTCAGGTAATCGACAAAGGTGTTCTCGGCGCTCACAACCACCGCCAGCGCGTCGGTGCCCACACGGAACTCCACCGGCTCGCGCCCGATGGCCTTGCAGTTCTCGACTTCCTCGCTTTTGATCGGGCGGGAGGCGTTCGAGATGTCGGTCTCGCCTGACTTGCAGAAACGCTCGAAGCCCGCCCCGGTGCCGATGCTGTCCACCGACACGGTGCCCTGCGCGCCCTCCTGCTGATACAACTCGGCCATCTTCTCGGTCAGCGGGAAGACGGTGGACGAGCCGGCGGTCACGATATCGCCGGCGGCCGCCGTCACGTCCACCGAGACGCCGACGGCGCGATATAGATTGCCGTACGCGCGCCACAGGGTGGATTCGGGCGCGGGGAAGTAACCGACGCTGGTGATGTTGTCGGCCAGGCTGTCGAGATAGAACTTGATGAACGCGGCGACCTGCGGCTTCGCCTGAAGGATTTTGGCGTCGCTGTAGATGAAGAGCGGGCGCGCCAGCGGGTACTTGCCGTTGTTGACGTTCTCTTCACTCGGCTCAAAACCTTCGACCGGATCGTTCTTCGAGATCGGCACAGCCTTGAGCTTATCACCCTCTTCAACGTAATAGGCGTAACCGAAGTAGCCGAGGGCATACTTGCCGCCCTCGACGCCCTGCACCAGCACATTGTCATCTTCGCTGAACTGGGTTTCGGCAGCGTTGAGGATGGCGGCCTTGGCCTTGTCGTTGTTGTTCTCGTTGGCCGGGCGCATCACCGCCTCGACGAAATAGTCGAAGGTGCCCGAGTCGGTGCCGGGGCTGAAGCGCTGGATCGGCTCGGCCGGCCAGCCCGCGCGCACATCGGCCCACGTGGCAGCCGTGCTGAACGCCGTCGCCAGTTCGGCCAGGGTGAGGTAGTCAACAAAGTCGTTTTCGGGGTTGACCACCACGGCCAGCGCATCGGTGCCGACGCGGAACTCGAGCGGGTTGCGGCCAATCGCCGCGCAGTTGGCAATTTCCTTGGCATTGATGGCGCGCGAGGCATTCGAGATGTCGGTCTCGCCGGTGACGCAGAAGCGTTCGAAGCCCGCGCCCGTGCCGATGCTATCCACCGACACACTCCCGCCAAAGCCCTCCTGCTCGAACAACTCCGCCATCTTCTCGGTCACGGGGAAGACGGTGGACGAGCCGGCCGTCACAATATCACCGGTGGCGTCTGCCGGGGTGAGGAAACTCGGCAGGCCATACGGGCCAGCCGGCTCAGCCGTCGGCGCCGGGGCATCGGTGGCCTGTGGGGCCGCCGTAGCCTGGGGTGCGCTGGTTGCGCCGTTCGCCTGAGTGGGCGCAGTCGTTGCAGTGGTGGCCGGGGCGCAGGCGCTTGCCACAATCGCAAGCACGAGCAGCCCAGACCATAGAACATGAGTCTTGGGGCGTGACATATTCTTCTTCTCCTTAGGGATGTTCGTTGGTCGCGCATACCGTAATCGGGCCAGTTCAAACCTGCCGAAAGCGAAGATTAAGTTTCTTTGATCGGACAACCGTGAGATCGGATTGCACCCGCAACGCCACAGATATGTATTGAAAAAGGATGGAGCGGGTCGCACGCAATCTGCTCCATCCTTCCGAAATTCGACTGCCAAATCAGTTGCCGGTGTTACGCCGCGCCGGCGCGCTTCTTCGTGTCGTTGTTTTGCAGGACGATGACGCCCGGGCGGGGCGGCAGAGCACGGCGGTTGTCGGGCCAGCGCGTGCTGGGTCGCTCGAAATTGCTGCCTTCGGTCGGGTGCTGAATGGCGAGGAAGAGCGGGGTGTTGTCGCTCGACAACCCCGGCCCGCAGTCGGTCAACGTCAAATCAACTCCGGCTCAGCGTGGCCGAAATCAAACACGCGCCCGGTTGGGCGCGTGTTCAAAGGAGGAGGAGAACCGCGCAATGCCGTTCCCGTATGGGCAGCGTAGACCGCGCGGCTCAAAGCTCGTTCATGGGCGCGGCAACGTTTGTTGAAGGGCCTCAGGCGTGCCGGGCTGTGAAGGCCGCCAGCCCCATCAGCGCCTGCTGAGTGCCGAGCGGCAGGGCAGCGGGCGCCCGGGGCGTGAGGCGGGCCACGGGGCGGCGACGGGCTTTGCGGCGCTGAGTGGGTGTGACATATTTCTTCATACCCACCAGCCTAGCTCGCGCGGGTTAAGTGTTCGTCATGCCGCTCGTAAACGACGTTGATTTCTCGCCCGGATGAGGCGGCGGGGCCTCAGCGTGCAGGTACGGGAGCAGTTCGCTCTCGATGCGCCGGCGCAAATCGTCGCGGGCGGCGCGGAAGGCGGCGCGGCGCTCCTCATCGGTACCCTGCACTTGCGATGGGTCTGCGATGCTCCAGTGCCAGCGCGCCCTGCCTTGCGGGAAAAACGGGCAAGTCTCATTGGCGCTGTCGCAAACCGTGATGACGACATCGAACGGCTCGTTCACAAACCGTTCAAGCGTCTTCGATGTTTGCCCGGTCACATCCATACCCAACTCGTGCATCACCGCAATCGCTTCGGGGCGCACGCGCGTGGCAACCGTGCCGGCGCTGAACGCGGCCACGGTGTTGTGGCTGAGGCCGCGCAACAAGCCCTCGGCCATTTGCGAGCGGGCGCTGTTGTGCGTGCACAGGAACAGCACGCGTTGCGTTGGGTTGGGCATGTGTAGCTCCGTGTGACTTGGCTCGGCGGCGAGCAGGGTGAACGAGAAGCACGCGCCGTGCCCGGGCACGCCGTCGCTTTCCACCCAGATCTTTCCGCCGTGCGCCTCGACGACGTGTTTGGCGATGGCCAAACCCAGGCCGGTGCCGCCGCTCTTGCGCGAACGGTCACCGCGATAGAAGCGCTCGAACACGCGCGGCAGGTCCATCGGTGCGATGCCCGGCCCGCTGTCGGTCACGCTCACCAGCACGTCGCCGTTGACGGCCCGCGCCTGCACCTGAATGCGTCCGGCGGGGGGCGTGAATTTGATGGCGTTGTGCAGCAGATTACCGAGCGTGCGGTTGATGAGGTCGGCATCGGCCAGCGCGATGAGATCAGGCGGTACGTCCATCTCAACCCGCTGCTGTTTGTGCTGGGCCTGCGGCGTCAACCGTTCCACGGCGCCGCTGACCAATTGATTGACCGGCGTCGGCAGCAGCTTGACGATGGCCTGCCCCGATTCGATCTGCGCCAGGTCGAGCAACTCCTGTGCCATCTGCTCGAGGGCCTGCACCTCGGTGCTGATCTTTTGCAGCAACGTCAGCCGGGCCTGGGCTTCGTTGGCCACGCCCGAGAGCAGGCTTTCGACCAGAAGCCGGATGGATGTGATCGGTGTGCGCAGTTCGTGCGAGATGTTGGCGATGAAGTCGCGGCGCGCGCGACCCAGCCGTTGCAGTTCGCTTTGATCTTTGAGCACCAGCGCCAGGCCATGTTGGCCGGCCGCGATGGCGCGCGCGCGGAATGGCAAACCGTTGAGCATGATCTGCCGGTCATTGTCATCGCCGCCCGCCAGCACATGCGCGGCCAGTTCATCCAACTCCACCGAGCGCGTGGCCGTCATCAGCGTATCGCCGGCGTTCACCTTCGGGCCGAACAGCCCCAGGGCGGCCACGTTGACCTGCTCGAGGGTTCGATCTGGCGCGACGATGAGCACCGCGTCGGATTGAGCGAGGTTGAGCGCGGCGGACTGTGCGACCTGGCGGCGCAACTCGGCCTGATCCGCCAGCCGGGCGCGCTCGGCGGCCCGCCGCTCGATCTCGGCCCGTTCGGCGTGCGCGCGGGCGCGCTGCCACTGCACGGCCAGAATCAGCGCGACGAAGGCGAAGGCCGCGACGAGGAGCCACTCGAATGACAAGGCTCAAACGCGAAACGTGACGCGTATAACGTGAGCGCTGCCTCGCCGATCACGTTCCACGCCCGACGCCCCACGACTAACCCTCAAAGCGATACCCCACCCCGCGCACGGTGGTGATGCGTTTCGGCGTGGAGGGGTCGTCTTCAATCTTCTCGCGCAGCCAGCGGATGTGCACATCAACGGTATGGCTGTCGCCGACGTAATCGTAGCCCCACACCCGGTTGAGCAGCAGATCGCGCGACAGCACCGCGCCCTGATTGCGCATCAGCTCCGCCAGCAGATCGAATTCGCGGTGGGTGAGCTTGAGTTCGCCGCCGTTGAGGTACGCGCGGCGGCTGAGCAGGTCGAGGTTCAGCTCGTTGGCGCTGAGCTTTGTTGCCGAACGGTTGTCGGCGCGGGCGCGGCGCAGGGCGGCGCGCACGCGGGCCAGCAGTTCGCCGAGCGAGAACGGCTTCACCACATAATCGTCCGCGCCGGTCTCCAGCCCGGTGATGCGATCCATCTCGGTGCCGCGCGCGGTGAGGATGATGATGGGCACATCCGAATCGCGCCGCAGCATCCGGCAGACCGAGAGGCCGTCCAGTTCCGGCAGCATCAGGTCGAGGATGATCAGGTCGGGGGACTCATCGCGGGCGAGCCGCAGCCCGTCGGAGCCGTCGGCGGCGGTCACCACGTCAAACTTCTCGGCGCGCAGGTTGAGGGCCAGCGTGTCGCGCACGGTGGCTTCATCTTCAATCAGGAGTATTCGCGGCATTTTGTAGGGATCAGGCATATTGGGTTTCATAGGCACGCTACCGAACACAGTTTAACTGCGGGTTAAGGGGCTGGCAAGCGGGGATGACCTCACCCGACCCCCCTTTCATTCCCCCATCGTCGCGCCGACGATACCGAAAATGCCACGGCCGCACACGCGGCGATGGGGGACAGAGGGGGGGTGAGGGTACGGTTAGGACTCCCCATCCATGCCAAATTGACCCACGGCCAGCCCCCCGTATACTCGCCAACAGACGTTATGCAAGGTTTGAGACTGCCCGATTCTGTGGCCTGGATGCCGCCGCCTGTGATTGGAGCTACAATTGCCGTTGTCGTGGGTGACGAGGATCTTTCGGCCCTAATCCAGACGGTGCTGGCCGGCCCGGCGCTGCACCTCAGCCTGGCGGGCACCGGCCGCGCCGGGTTGAACCTGTTGCGGGCGCATCCGCCCGATGTGTTGTTGCTCGACCTGTCGTTGCCCGATATGAACGGCTGGGAATTATTCATGCAGCTCCAGTCCGAAGATGGCACCACACCGATGCCCATCATCATACTGGCCGACCGCGCCAGCCGCGTGGATAAGAACTTCGGCCTGTATGTGGCCGGCGTCCACGACTTCGTGATGAAACCGTTCATGCCCTCGCAACTGCGGGCCAGCGTGACCCGGGCGCTCGCGGATGGCGCGCCGATGGAATTCCTCCACGCCGTGACCTTCACCCCGGCGTAAGCGAGGCCGGCATGGAATCCCCAGCCCAGCATCTCACCTTCACCAACCCCGCCACCGGCGAACCCTTTGGCCGCGTGGCGATGACGCCGTTGCCCGAGGTCAGGCGGGCGGTGGAGGACATGCGAGCGGCCGCGCGCTGGTGGGGCCGGGTGCCGTTGCGCGACCGGGTGCGGGCGTTGCGGCGCTTTCAGGAATTGGTGATTGATGCGCGCGACGAAATCTCCGCCGTCATCACGCAGGATACGGGCAAGTCGCGCCAGGATGCGCTGGCCACCGACATCGTGCCGATGGTGGACAACCTCGACGAGTATTGCCGCAACGCCGGGGCCTGGCTCAGCCCGGAGCCCGTGTCGAGCGGGATGTATTTTCTCAAGCGGTGTTATATCGAATATCGCCCGCACGGCGTGGTGGCCGTGCTCGGGCCGTGGAATCTGCCGTGGCTGCTGGCCGTGCCGCCGACCGTCTCGGCGCTGTTGGCCGGCAACACCGTCGTGCTCAAGCCGTCGGAGGTGACGCCCGCCGTCGGTGCGCTGATCGAGTCGCTCTTCGCCCGCGTGCCCGAACTCGCGCCGTTTGTCCGCGTCGTGCACGGCGATGGGGGCGTGGGCGCGGCGCTTGTGGACGCGCGGCCCGACTACGTCTACCTCACCGGCTCGACCGCCACCGGCAAGCGGGTGATGCGCGCCGCCGCCGAGCACCTTATCCCCACCACACTTGAGCTGGGTGGCAAAGACCCCTTCATCGTTTTGGAGGATGCGGATGTGAACGCCGCGGCGCGCTGGGCGGTGTGGGGCGCGTTCTTCAACGCCGGGCAGGCGTGTGTGTCAGTCGAGCGCGCCTATGTCGTCGAGCCGGTCTTCGATGAGTTCGTCAGCCGCGTGCTCGCTTTCGCCGCGCAGGTGAAGCAGGGCTACTCCGCCGAAATCGACAACCCGTATGACCTCGGCCCGATGACGTCGACGCGGCAGGTCGAGATTGTGAAACAGCACCTCGACGATGCCCGGGCCAAGGGCGCCCGCATCCTGAGCGGCGGCGCGATCCGGGGCAGCTTCATCGAACCAACCATCGTCGTCAACGTCACCCATGACATGTTGCTGATGCAGGATGAGACATTCGGGCCTATCCTGCCCATTATGAAGGTGACGGATGAGGCCGAGGCCATCGCCCTGGCCAACGACAGCCGCTTCGGGCTGGGCGCTTCGGTGTGGAGCAACGACCTCGAGCGCGCCGAACGCGTGGCCCACGAGTTGCGCGCCGGCTCCATCGTCATCAACGATGCGTTGGTGAGCTTCGGCCTGGCCACGCTGCCCTTCGGCGGCTCGGGCGACTCAGGCTCGGGACGGTCGCACGGCAGGGAGGGCCTGCGACAGTTCACCAGGACGCACGCCTACATGGTCAGCAGCCCGCCGCCCGCATGGGACATCGTCGCCATCTTGCGCCGGCCCGGCCACTATCAGCTCACCGCCGATGTGTTACGGCTGCTGTTCGGCGTCAATTTGCGCCAGCGGCTCGAACCGCTGACCGAGCGCCTGCCCGGCAACCGCAAAACAGTTGCGGCTGCCCTGGGGGCGTTGGGTGTGCTGGCGACCGGCGCGTTCCTCCTCAGCCGATCGCGCCAACGAGGGTGAGATGAGCGATTCGGTTCTGGTCACCGGCGCGACGGGATTTCTCGGTCACCACCTGGTGCCGTACCTCGTGGCGGGCGGTTATCGCGTGCACGCCCTCGTGCGCGAGACGAGCGACACGCGTCACCTGCGCGACCCCAACGTGCATGTCTTCATCGGCGATGTCCTCGACCCCGAATCGATTCAGAAGGCGATAGCCGGCTGCCGCTACGCCGTGCACGCCGCCGGGCTGTTCCGCTTCTGGGGCCGGCCCGCCGATTTCGAGCGCGTCAACGTGCAGGGCACGGCCAACGTCGTCGAGGCCGCGCGGCGGGCCGCCGTCGAGAAGCTCGCCCATCTATCCACCGTCGTCGTCGTCGGTGAGCATGACAACGATCTCGAGATTGATGAAGAGGTGAGGTGCCAGCCGGCCGATCCGTATCAGCGCAGCAAGCTCGACGCGGAGAATTTCGTGCGCATGTTCGCGCGCGGCGCGGGGATGCCGGCCGTGATTCTGCGGCCGGGCGCGTTTTACGGGCCGTGGGGGCGCTACGCCTTCAATCGCCTGTTCTTCGAGGATCCGCTCAAGGGGTTATTGATCCAGGTACAGGGCGGCGAGCGCCTCACCTTCCCCGTCTTCGTGCCGGATGTGGCGCGGGGCGTGGTGGCCGCGCTGCGCGAGGGCCGGTCGGGTGAGACGTACAACCTGTGCGGTGAACCGCTCACGCATGAGGCGGCCAACGCCGTCATCAGCCGCCTCGCCGGCCTGCCGTCGTTCCGCCTCAACGTGCCGTCGGAGTGGATGTTGCGCGTGGCCGAGTACCTGACCCACCGCGCCGACCGCACCGGCCGCGAGCCGTACTATCCCACCGCGCTGGCGTCGTATGTGTTTCAGGACTGGCGGGTGTTTTCGCAGAAGGCCAAAGACGATTTGGGCTTCACGCCGACCCCGTTCGAGGACGGGGCGCGACAAACGTTGGAATGGTATTGGTCGCAGAAGTTGTTTCGCCGCCCGCGCGCCGCAGCGCCCCCCGTCCCCCTGCCGCGCGCCGAACCTATCAGCGAACCCATCCCCATCAAACGCGGCTGAAGACAATCAACGGCTGGGGAAGCCCTGCGTTGCGACTCTACGGCTCGACCGCCACCGGCGCGGTGCGCGGCGCACTGCGCGTCTCCAAATGCCACGCATCTTTGAGTGACAGGGGTATCGAGAACGCAGCGCGTTCGTAGCCACTGAGGGCGATGGCCTGGCGCGTCACGAGTTGCAGGCCGAGCTGATCCACCAGATCGGCCAGCGGCCCCATGCTGTCGTCGAAGCGGTCGAAGAACCTGGCCAGCCCCTGCCCGGTGCGCACGACCGTATCCCAATGGCTGCGCGGCACTTGCAGCCAATCGGCGATTTGATCGCCGGCCAGGTAACGCATCACCGCCGGCACCAGCCCGTCGAAGGTCTCGCCGGGCACCAGGTCGCGGTGCAAGTCGAGCAGCGCCCTGGTCATGATGACGCCATCTTCGCTCGGGCCTTGCGCATGGCGGCGGATGCCGGCGGTGCAGTCAGCGGCGTCGGCAAAATCGCGCGGGATGGCGTCTTTGGCTACGCCCAACATCTCGCCCGCGACGCGCCACAGATAGATGAAATCCTCGGCCTGCTCATCGGTGATGGCGATGTTGAGCTTGCGCAGGTTCTCGATGGCGACGTACGACAGGCACATCAACGTGCCGAGCATGTCCTCCTGACAGATCGGCTCACCATAGGCGGCCGTGTTCCATTGGCCGCCCTTGCGGATGTAGTAGCGGATGGCGGCGTGCATCAGCCGCACTTTTTGGATGGCGGCGATGGCCTGTCCCTCGTCGGTGGTCAGCCCGCCGGGCGTCATCACCAGAATCAAAAACTGCGCCGTCTCGGCCACGCGCCGGTACGCATTCTGCCCGAGGCGATACGTCGTCGTCATCACCTTCACGCCCTTCCACGCCGCGTAGGCCTCGAGGAAGGACGCCGTCGCCAGGATCATCGAGATCGCCAGCCCGTGCTCCTTGAAAATCTCCGCGCCGCGCTCGATGCGCGCCGGGTCGGCGCCGTCGGGCAGCTTGTCGGTGGCGCGCAGCCAGTTCTCTAAATTGTCGGGCAGCTCGGTGGGGATGGTTTGCGAGTTGAGGATGAGTTCGTGCAGGATGCGGTTGACGTTGCCGATTTCGCCGGTCTGCGCCAGTTCGTCAATCAACCGGTCGGCGTCGGGGTCGCCGATGGCGCGCAGGCTTTCGAGGTAGTCGTCGGTGTAACGGGTCATACGTCCCTCACGAATGCAGCACCGGTATTGGGTCAAGTGTACGCCCGCGGGTTTTTATCGGGGATGGGGAAATGCGTACTAATTCGGTTAGCGGTCAGTCGAGGACACGCCAGAGCTTGAGGGTGTTGTCGCCCGCGCCGGAGGCCAGCACCCCGCCATCCGGCGTGAAGGCCACGTCCCACACCGTGCCGGTGTGCGCCTCCAGAGTCTTCAGCAATTTCCCATCTGATACGCGCCACAGCCGGATGGCGCTATCTTCGGTGAACCACTCGCCCCCGCCGCCAGTGGCCAGCACCGAACCGTCGGGTGAGAAGGCGACGCAGTTGATCTGCTTGGTGTGGCCGCTCAGCCGGTGAACGCGCCCGCCGTTCTTCACGCTCCAAACCCGCCCGCATTGGTCGTGCGACCCGGAGGCCGCCAGCGTCCCATCCGGCGAGAAGGCGACGCAGTTGATCCGGTCGGTGTGTCCGTGCAGAGTGTGCAGCAGCGCCCCATCGCTCAAGCGCCACAGGATGACTGTACGATCCGAGGACGCTGAAGCCAGCAGCTTGCCGTCACGTGAAATGGTTACGGCGTTGATGCGATCCGTATGCGCCTGCAGCGTGTGGACAAGCTGCCCGTCACTTACTCGCCACACGCGGATAATTTTATCCTCCCAGGCGGAGGCCAGCTGCGAGCCATCCGGCGTGAAATTCAAGCCGAGGACCGTTGACTTCTGCGCCGGCAGGTTGTACAGCAATTGTCCATCGCTTACCTGCCAGAGCGTGATGAAGTGTTCGTTGAAAGTTTCGATGGTTTTTGACTCGCCGCTGCCCCGTCGGGCGGTGGTGATGCGAAAATGAGAGCACGCCACCCGGCTGCCATCGGCGGATAGCGCAACCAGACCGAGATTGCCACGGGCCGGGTGTAATGTGTGGAGCAGTTTTCCATCCCGCACCTGCCAGAGCCGGACGGTATCGGCGGCGCCGGATGCCAGCACGGCGCCATCCGCCGACAGGTTCACCGTGTTCACCGGATTGGTGTGTCCGGATAGCGTGTGTGTGTACACGCCGTCCTTCACCAGCCAAAGCAGCACCTCGCTGGGGTTTATGGCCGAGGGCAAGGCGGCCACGACGGTTCCATCAGGCAGGTTTGTTGCATTGCGTGCCTGCGTGCCCTGGCCCGCACGCAAATCCTGCCAGAGTTTCACTCGCTCGGCGGTTTCAGCCGTGATGGCGCTGCCATGGCGCGCCGGCCCTGACTCGGCCGTGAGAGGCAGGGGTTCGGGAGGGCGTTTTGGCTTGCGTTTCTTTGGCGGGGTTTCATCCTCAGCTTTGGCCGCTACAGGCTCGCCGGGTCGCTCACTCTGAGCGAGCGCCGGCGCGGGTGGGGACTCTGGTTTGGTTTCGGGTATCGCGGGCGCGGCGCTCAGCGCCTGCGTCGCCGCCATCGAGACGCGGCGGCTGTCATCCTTCGCGAGTTGCGTCAACGCCTCGCGAGCCGCGAGGGACAGCCCGCGATGGCTGCCGCTCAGCAGTTGCGCCAGCGTCTGCACTGCCGCCTCGCGCACGCTCGGCAGCGGGCTTTCGATGGCGTGCTTCAATTCCGGGGGAAGCGCCGCCGGCCTGACCGGTGCGGAGGCCGGTAATTGTCGCAGGATGATCCTGCCCTGCTGACGATGCGTGTCCATTCCGGGGGTCTGTTTGTTGTCGGTCGCTTCGACGACGCGCTCGTACACGTACTCGTACAGCTCATTCAGGCTGATCGCGCCGTCGCCATCGGCGTCGGCCTCGCTGGTGCGCAGCCCGTGGATGAAGTAGTGGGTGAAGATGGACGTGGTCACGTCCTCGCTGATCCGATTGCCCTCCCACGAATACTGCACCTTGTCCGAGGCGGTGAGCGTCACACGCCCCAGGCCATTGCCGGCGAAGGCCTGGCCCGCGTTCACCTCCGCCGCGCCCTTGTGGCCGAACGCGCCGCTGTGGCAGCAATCCAAAATCAGCACCATGCGTCGCGAGCGACATTCATCCATGCGCCGGGCGACAAAATGGTCTTCGATAGCGGTTGCGTCGAGCAACTCTCGTTCCGTGTCTCGCACGGCCAGGTAGAGGCGGCCGCGGTCGTCTTTGAGGCCGTGGCCGGAGAAGTACAACAGCAACAAATCGTCGCGGGTGCGGTTGGCGAAGAAGCGGGCGATCTCGCGGCGCACGGTGACGTAGGGCTGATTGACCAGTGTGAGGACGTCGTCGAACGCGCAGACTTGCGGATCACGGAGTATCTCGGCCAGGCCGGAGACATCCGCCTCAGGAGCCTGCAAGCGCGACAACGATGGATCGGAATAAAGGCTGTTGCCGATGATGAGCGCCAATTTCCTGCTCATATTCATCAATTGTCAGGGTTGGGAAACGGCACACGAATTTTACTCCGCCAGGGGCGGCTGGCAAAGGATTGCCGCTATAATCGGCCCCATCATTCTTTTTTCGATTTCATCCAGCCATGCCAACAACGAATTCCGATGTCTCCCTCGGCGAGCTGGCCCGCCTCGCCTTTCCGCGCGGCACTGCGCTGCCCCCGCCCTCGGTGCGCGAGCGCAAGGTGCGCTGGGTGGTGATGGCCGGCAGCGGCATCGACCCGGCCCCCGGTGATCTGGTGCTGTGCAGCGACATGCCCACCCGCGCCAAACTCGCGACGTGGGAGCAGGGCGGGGTGATCGCCATCGCCGTCTCCGGCGGGGCCAAAGGTTCCGCCAAAGACTCGGTGCCCGTCATCGGCCTCCCCGCCGACGCCTCGCTCCGCAACATTCAGCAATCGGCGCTCGAGCTCATCGTCAATCGCCAATCGTATCTCATCAATCGCGGCGTCGAGATTTATCAAACCCTGGCGCGCCTGTCGGTGGAGGGCGCCGGCCTGCAATCGCTGGCCAAAGCGATGAGTGAGCAGAGCGGGCAGACGATCCTGGTGCAGGATAAACGCCTGCAACCCCTGGCCGAGGCGGTGGCGCCGGCGTTGGCCGCGGCCTGGCCCGAGACGCTGGCCGCGCTCGGCTCGTGGAGCCAACTGCCCGACAGCCTGCGTGACCGGCGGCAGGCGGCGGCGATGGGCGGCTGGCGCGATCAGACGCTGCCCAACGGCCTGAGCCGCCTCGTCTGCCCCATCATCGCCAAAGGCATGGCGCGCGGCTACCTCTCCGTCATCGGCAAGGCCGGTGAACTCGATGCGCTCGATCAACTCGTCGTCGAGCACGGCGCGGCGGCCTGCGCGCTGGAGATGGCGAAGGCCAAGGCGGTGAGCGAGGCGGAGAAGCGCGCGCACGGCGATTTTGTGGATGCGATGCTGGTGGGCAACGTCTCGCTGGATGAGCTGCTGCGCTGGGCCAAACGCATCAACTACGATGTGGAGCCGCCGCATGCCGCGCTGGTGTGGAAGTGGGGGACAGCGCGCAGTGACACGCCCAGCCTGCGCCGGTTGGAGACGATCGTCAATCAGAGCGTGGCGAAGGTGGGGGTCAGCGCGCTGGTGCGCCCGCGCGATAGCGAAGTGGTGGCCTTCTGCGCCGTCGCCGATGGCCGCCGGCCCGACTCCGCGCTCAGGCTCGCCGCCGAGGTGCAGCGCGCCGCCTCGGAGGAGTATCCGCAACATCCCGCCTACGGTGGGGTGGGGCGCACGGCCTCCGAGCTTTCGGATTGGAAGGACTCGTACCGCGAGGCGATGCAATCGCTGACGATGGCCTCGCGGCTGCGCGAGCCTGCGCCGCTCTTCTTCGGCGATCTGTCGGTGTATCGCCTGCTCTTTCAACTTGAGGGCAGCCCCGAGCTGGAATCGTTCTGTCGCGAGGTGCTCGGCCCGCTGATGGATTACGAGGGCAGCGGGGATTTGCTCGAAACGCTCGACGCCTTCTGCGACCGGCTGGGCAACCTCAGCCAGACAGCGGAGAAGCTGTTCATCCACCGCAACTCGCTGCTGTATCGGATGGAGCGCATCCAGCAACTCGCCGGCATTGATATGAACAACCCCGACACGCGGCTCGCCGTCCATCTGGCGCTGAAGATCCGTCGCATGCTGCGCCCCGCGCCGGTGAAGCGCGAACGGTGACGCAAAGCGTAACCCGCCCCGAGGAGTCACCATGTCGCACAAAACCAGCCCACACCTTCGCGGCGCTGTACCCGCTGCGTGCCTCGTGTTGGCCGCTCTGGCGTGTCAGACAATTTCGGGCAGCACGAGCACGCCCGTTCCCACCCCGACCCAAAAGCCTCGCCTCACGGGAACCGCAACGCCTCGGCCCACCGAGACGCCGCCGGTTCGAGGCGCGGAACTTCTGAGCGATGACTTCGCCTCCGAGCGTTGGGGCACAGGCACGGATCAGGACAGCGCCATCGAATACGCCGAGGGTGCGCTGCAGTTCACCGTCTTCACCAAGAGCTGGTTCGCGTGGAGCACCCCGAATGAAGAAATCTATCAGGATGTGCACATCGAGGTGACGGCCATCAACAACAACACCGACTCCTCGACGGCCTTCGGCATCATGTGCAACCAGCAATCGCTCGAGAATTCCTACCACTACTTCGCCGTCACCCCCTCGGGCGAGTACGCCATTGCCCGCGCCACCGCAGACCAGACCGACGTTTTTCTCACCAACGATGATGAGTGGGCGGCGAGTGACTTGATTGCACGGAACGCGGCCTCGTATCGACTTGGGGCCGACTGCGGCAATGGCGCTTTGACGCTGTATGTGGATGGGCAACGAGTCGATTCGGTCTCGGACACGACCTACGCCAGCGGCGGGGTCGCGCTGTTCGTGTGGAGCGGCAGGGAGGCGACCAACACCAATGTGGCCTTTGACGATTTTGTGATGACGGCATTGCCGTAGCCCATTTCCAGACCGCCTCGGTCTGACCCAAATCGCTCCGGAAGCCGCTTGACGCAATCCGCGCGGCCCTTCGAATTACGCCGATGCAGACTTCAACCCTCAACTTCCCCTCAGGCAGTCATCCATTGCAAGCCTACCTCGCCCGGCCCGACGGCGACGGCCCGTGCCCCGGTCTCGTCCTCATCCACGAGGCGTATGGGCTGAACGACGACATGCGCCGCATCGCGCAGAAGTTCGCAGCGGAGGGCTACGCGGCGCTGGCGGTGGATTTGTTCGCCGGGCGCAGCCGCGCCGTCTGCCTGTTTCGTTACTTCGGCGGGATGTTCCTCAATGCGCTCAACCACAGCGGCATACACGATCTCAGAGCCGCGCTCGACCACCTCGCCGCGCAGCCATTTGTGGATGCGGCCCGCCTCGGGGCGGTGGGATTTTGCATGGGGGGTGCGTTCGCGGTGGCGTGGGCGTGCACCGACCCGCGCCTGCGCGTCATCGCGCCGTTCTATGCCAGCGCGAATCCCCCCGCCGAGGCGCTGGCCCGCTCATGCCCGGTGGTCGGCTCGTGGCCCGAGCCGGATTTCAGCACCGCTGCCGGCGAGAAGCTGGACGTGTTGCTCGACCAGCACAGCATCCCGCACGACATTCGGATTTACCCCGGCGCGACGCACTCGTTTTTCAATCAGCGCGCCTTCGAGTCGGAAACTAATCGCGCCGCAGCGGAAGATGCCTGGCAACGGGTGGTGTGTTATTTTCGCGAGCGTGGGGTCTGAAACCGGAGATGATGTTTGCGAAGGAGGGTGACTGTCGCCGGGTAACCATTCGCCGGTCATGGCAAGAGTCTGATTGCCCGGTGACACTCACCTGTTTTGCCAGACCGACGCGGTGTGTGCAAAATCTCGAAACCCTGAGCGATTTGGCAGACCGCGTCGGTCTACTTATTGGGCACATTCACGATTGACAGACCGACTCGGCCTGTGATAATTTGTCGCGCAAGATGACGGGCCTCGGCACGACTGCGACCATGACGACTACGACCCCTGCACAGGAGGCCGTCGCTTCGACGTGGTAACGAGTGCCCGGCGCACACGAACACCCAACGCGGAGCTGACCGGCTCCGCGTTTTCGTTTCTCCCGCCTCACCCCCTCGCCCCTCTCCCCATCGCGCTCTTTGGGTGGGGAGAGGGGGGAGGGCCGGGGTGGGGGGTGAGGCAGAATGACAAAAACTCTGGTGATGAAATTCGGCGGCACCTCGGTGGGCAGCGCCGCCGCCATTCGCAACCTCATCGCGATAGTGCGCGCCGCCCGCGCCGAGTGGGCACACGTGGCGGTCGTGGTCTCGGCCATGGGCGGCGTCACCGACGCGCTGTTGCGTTCCGCGCACGCGGCGGAGAATGGCGACGCGACCAGCGCAGCCACGACCGTTGAGATGTTGCGCGACAAACACCTGACCGCACTGCGCGAACTGGCCCCGCAGGCCGCGCACGTCGAGAAGCACATCGCCGAATCGCTGGCCGAGTTCACGGCTTTGTGCCACGCGATGAACGTCCTCGGCGAGGCCTCGCCGCGCGCGCTCGACGCCATCAGTTCACTCGGCGAACGGATGAGCGCGCCGCTGGTCGCCGCCGCGCTGACCGCCGCCGGCCTCCCGTCCGAAGCCATTGACTCGGCTGAGGTCGTCGTCACCGATTCGGCGCATCAATCCGCCACGCCCGACATGGAGGCGACGCGGGCCAACGCCGAACGGCTCGTTGCCCCGCACCTCGCGCGCGGGGTGGTGCCCGTCATCACCGGCTTCATCGGCGCGACAAAGGCGGGCGTGACGACGACGCTCGGGCGCGGCGGCAGCGACTTCTCGGCGGCGATTTTCGGGGTGGCGCTGGCGGCGAGTGAGGTGTGGATCTGGACTGACGTGCCCGGCGTGATGACGGCCGACCCGCGCGTGGCGAAGGATGCGCGCACGTTGCCCGCGCTGACCTTCCGCGAAATCTCCGAGCTGGCGTTTTACGGGGCCAGGGTGCTGCATCCCAAAACCATCCGCCCCGTCATCGAGCGCGGCATCGCGCTGTGGGTGAAGAATACCTTTCAGCCCGACCACCCCGGCACACAGATCATCCCCGACGAGCGCAATGGCGTACACGGGTCCATTCGTTCGGTCACGGCCTTCAGAGGCCAAAGCATCATCACGCTGGAGGGGCGCGGCATGCTGGGCATCCCCGGCATCGCCGCGCGCACCTTTGGCGCAGTGGCCCGCACCAGGACGAGCGTCAGCATGATCTCGCAGGCCTCGTCCGAGCAGAGCATTTGCTTCGTCGTGCCGCTGACCACCGCACCCGCAGTGAAACACGCGCTCGAGGAGGAGTTCCGGCTCGAACTGGGCCGGGACGACATTGACAGCATCTCGGTTTCCGGCGAGTGCGCGGTGGTCACCGTCGTCGGGGCGGGGATGCGCCACACCCCGGGCATCGCGGGTAAGATCTTCGGCGCGCTCGGTGCGGCCGGCGTCAACGTCGTCGTTATCGCGCAAGGCTCGTCTGAGTGCAGCATCAGCCTCACCGTGGACGCCGCGCAGGCGGATGAGGCGGTGAGGGCGATTCACCGGTTGATTGTGGAATGACCGCCGACGGCAGACGGGCGACCGCGGTGCGCCGCCTGTCGTCCGCCGTCGCTCAAGGAGAAGCCATGTCCCGAATCAAAGTCGCCATCCTCGGCGCCACCGGCGCGGTCGGCCAGCGCTTCGTGCAGTTGCTCGAAAACCACCCGTGGTTCGAGGTGACGGCGCTCACCGGGTCGGAGCGAACGGTGGGGCAGAGATACGCGGATGGTTGCCGGTGGATTCTGCCGGGCAGCATCCCGCAGTACGCGCGCGACCTGATCGTGCAGCCGACCGCGCCGGGCTTCGAGGCGCGGCTGTGCTTCTCGGCGCTGCCCACCGACCAGGCCAGGGAGTTCGAGCCGGCCCTCGCTGCCGCCGGGTATGCCATTTGCTCGAACGCCAGCGCGCACCGCATGTGGAGCGACGTGCCGCTGCTCATCCCGGAGGTCAACCCCGATCACAGCGCCCTCATCGCGCAGCAACGCAAGGCGCGCGGCTGGCCGGGCTTCATCGTCACCAATCCCAACTGCACCAGCACCGGGGTGACGATTGCCTTCCGCGCGCTGCACGATGCCTTTGGGATCAATCGCGCCTTCATGGTTTCGATGCAGGCGATGAGCGGGGCGGGTTACCCCGGCGTGGCCTCGCTCGATATCGTGGATAACGTCGTGCCGTACATCGGTGGCGAGGAGGAGAAGTTCGAGGCGGAGCCGTGCAAGATGCTGGGCAAGCTACAGAATGATCAAATCGAAATGGCCCCGCTGAAACTTGCCGCGCACACCAATCGCGTGCCGGTGATTGATGGGCACATGGTCTGTGTGTCGGTGGAGTTTCATCGCCCGGCCTCGCCCGCCGAGGTGACGCAGGCGCTGAGCGACTTCGCGCCGCCGGAGATCGTGCGCGGGTTGCCCTCCGCGCCGCCGGTCACCATCGAGGTGCGGCCAGAGGCGGATCGCCCGCAGCCGCGCAAAGACCGCGACGCCGGGCGGGGGATGACGACGGTGGTGGGCCGCATCCGCCCCGATCCACTCTTCCACACACGCATGGTCATCCTCTCGCACAACACGATCCGCGGCGCGGCGGGTGGGGCGTTGCTCAACGGCGAATTGTTAGTGGCCCAGGGAATCCTGAAGGCGTAACGCGGTGTAACGGAGTAGAATTGCGGCATACTATGAGTGATTGTCGCGAGCGCTTGAGCGCAACCGGCCGCTGAAGCGGCGACTACAAACGAGCGCCTTCAAACGGGCGGCTACGAACAGATTGTGTGACGCATGCCTGACCCTAAACCAAAACCGAAATTCGATAATCCGTCTCCGTCACAGGAACCGGTATGGAAGTTCCGCGGCTACGAGATGCGGCCCGCCGAATTCAACACGGCGATGGTCCATTACTATCGCGCCGAGATTCAGCGCAGCAACACCTGGCGCATGCGGCTCGATAACACCACCAACTGGGCCGTCGTCGCCACCGGCGCGGCGATCTCGTTTGTCTTCTCCAGCCCGAACAATCCGTATGCGGTGTTGATCCTCAACACGCTGCTCGTCACCATTTTCCTGCTGATGGAAGCGCGGCGCTATCGTTACTACGAGCTGTGGAGTTACCGCGCCCGGTTGATGGAGACCGACTTCTTCGCCGCGATGCTGGTGCCGCCCTTCGCCCCGCACCCGGAGTGGGCCGAAAACCTGGCCGAGAGTTTGTTGCAGCCGCAATACCCCATCAGTATGTGGGAGGCCTTTGGCCGCCGCTTCCGCCGTAACTATTTGTGGATCTTCCTCGTGCTCGGTGTGGCGTGGGTGGTCAAGATCTTCATCCACCCCATCCCGGCGGAATCCCTGCGCGAATTCGTCTTGCGCGCCGGCATCGGGCCGCTGCCGGGCGAATTGATGCTGGCGCTGGGCCTTCTGTACAACGGTGCGCTCTTTGCCATCGGCTGGATCACGTCGCGGCTGCATCAGGCCACGGGCGAGGTCTTCCCCAAATTCGATCACGACGGCGACCGGCCGACGGTGCTGCGCAGCCTGTGGGGCACGGATGAGAAATCGGCCAATGGCGAAGGGGCGCAGCCCAGGGGCCCGTCGTTCCTGCATTCGCGCCGCCGGCAGCAGTTGCTGGCGCTGGTGATTACGGCTCAGCCGCAGGCCGTGGCCGACCGTGTGCTGAAAGAGATGCGGCGCGGCGTCACCGCCCTGCACGGCAAGGGCATGTATTCGCAGCAGGATCGCGAAGTGCTGATGATCGCGTTGACGGTGACGGAGACCAACCGGTTGAAGGCGCTGGTGCGCGAGATTGACCCGAACGCCTTCATCATCGTCTCGCCCGCGCAGGAAGTGCTGGGCCGCGGTTTTCAGCCGCTGGCCGAGTAGCTCCGCGAAACATCGTTCCGCCAAAGTTGGTTCAGGCGGAACGCCGTTCGTTAACACCCCTCCCAGCCGGGCCGGGCCTGAATGGCATTCGGTTTTTCCGGCTGGGCCTTGTGAATTCGGGGAAAAGGAGGAAGATAGGCGTGGCCGATTAGCCACCACTCCCAGCCCTTCGCTTCGAATATGCCTGCTTTCGACTTGCGCGGCTCCCTCGTCCCCATCGTCACCCCGTTCCGCAACGACGCGCTCGACCTCGACGCGCTCGGCCAACTCATCGAGTGGCAGATCGCCAGCGGCAGCCATGGCATCAGCGTGACGGGCACCACGGGCGAGCCAAGCTCACTCACCCTCGACGAGCGCAAGCGCGTGATCGCCGCCGCGCGCGAGGCCGTGGGCGGGCGCGTGCCCTTTATCCCCGGCACCGGCTCGACCAATCACGCCGAAACCCTCGAACTCACCCGCTATGCCGCCTCGCTCGGAGCGGACGCGGTGCTGCTGATCACGCCGTACTACAATCGCCCGTCGCAGGCCGGGCTGTTTCGACATTTCGATGCCGTCGCCAGAAGTGTGGGCGTGCCGGTGATTTTGTACAACATCCCCGGGCGCACGGCAGTGAATTTGGAAGTGGATACGGTGGCGCGGTTGCGTGAGGCGAACCGCAACATCATCGGTGTGAAGGAGTCGAACAAGGATTTCGAGCACATCAATCGGCTACTGCACAAAATGGGCCGCGACTTCCTCGTGTACTCCGGCATCGAGTTGCTGTGCTTCCCGATCCTCGCCATCGGCGGAGCGGGATACATCAGCGCCACCGGCAACCTGCTGCCGCGCGAGGTGGCGAACGTGTATAACTTCGTCGCCGGCGGCAAGTGGAAAGAAGCGCAGGACCTGCACTATCACCTGCTGCCCCTCAACGACGCCATCTTCCTCGAGATCAACCCCGTGCCGGTGAAGACGGTGCTGGGCTGGATGGGCAGGATCAGCGGCGAGGTGCGCCTGCCCCTGACCGCGCTCGCGCCGCAAAATGAAACGAAGCTGCGCGCGGTGTGCAAACAATATGGTTTGGTTGAATGAAACGTAAAACGTGAAACGTGCTAAGCGCAGCGGCGATCACGCTTCACGCAGATATGACTAAGACTCAGTTCATCCGGGTCAACGACATCTCACTGGCGTATCACGAGTGGCCCGGCCGGCGCGGCCCCCTGATTTGCTTGCCGCACCTCACCGGCCACAAGGGCAGCTTCACCCGGCTGGCCGAGCGCCTGGCGCCGGAGTACCGCGTGCTGGCACTCGATCTGCGCGGGCGCGGCGACAGCGACAAACCGGCGGAGGGTTATGGCTTCGCTTATCACGCCCGCGACGTGCTGGCCTTCGCCGATGCGCTCGGCATCGCCTCGTTCACTCTGGTGGGCCACTCGTTCGGCGCGACGACGGGCGCGTACCTCGCCTCGGTGCGGCCCGACCGGGTGAACGCGCTGGTGCTGATGGACGGCGGCGCCGACCCGCACGACGCCACCCTGCGCGCGATGTACCCGACCATTCGCCGCCTCGGCAAACAGTACCCCTCGCTGGCCGAGTACCTCGCCGCGCAGAAGGCCGCGCCGTACTTTCGTGAATGGAGCAACGCGCTCGAACAGTATTTCACCGAGGACGCCGAGACCCGGCCGGATGGCGCGGTGTGGTCGAAGTCGGCGGCGGGGGCCATCGAGCACGATATGGATTTGCACTTTTTGTACTCGATGTGCCTGCACTTCCCCGCCGTGACCGCGCCGATTCTGTTTCTCCGACCGGCGCTCGGCCTGCTCGACGCCGACCGCGGGCACGTGTTCACCGAAGAGGAGGCGGCGGCCATTGTGAAGCACATGCGGAACTGCTGGCGCGTGGATGTGCCCGAGGTCAATCACTACACCATGCTCATCCACGACGACCCGCCGGTCATCGAACCCATACGAGAATTTCTGGATGAAGTCCTGGAGTCGTCAATAACCAGTAACCAATAACGGGTTATTGGTTACTGGAGGACGCCAATGAAGATCGCTCGTTTCGCCGTCGAGGGCCGCGTGCTTGAAGGAACCGTGCGCGCGGATGGACGCCTGTGGGCCGATGGGCGCGCCTACCCGGCGGAGGCCGTGACGTGGCTGCCGCCGGTCGTGCCGGGCAAGGCCATCGGCCTGGCGCTCAACTACCGCGACCACGCCGCCGAACTCAAGCTCGACCTGCCGCCGGTGCCGATCCTCTTCAACAAGATGCCCAACACCTTCATCGGGCACAAAGGCAAGATCATCGCACCGCCGGACATCGAGTACATGCACTACGAGAACGAGCTTGTCGTCGTCATCGGCCAGCGCTGCCGGCGGGTGAAGGCGGAGCGCGCGCTGGAGGTGGTGCGCGGCTACACCATCGGCAACGACGTGACCATCCGCGACTTCGTGATGAACTACTACCGCCCGCCGGTCAAGGCCAAGGGCTGGGATACGTTCGGCCCGCTCGGCCCGTGGCTCGTCACCGCCGACGAAATCCCCGACCCCGGCAACCTGCACCTCCGCACCTTCGTCAACGGCGAGCTGCGGCAGGAGGGCAACACGCGCGACTTCATTTACAGCGTGCCGCAGCTCATCGAGTACATTACGGAGTTCATGACCCTCGAACCCAACGACATGATCTGGACGGGCACGCCGAAGGGCATCGCGCACATCCGCCCGGGTGATAAATTGCGGCTGGAGATAGAGGGGATTGGAGAACTGGAAAATGAAGTTGCCGATGAACAGCTGCCAGTAAGCAGTCAACAGTAAGCAGTCAGCAGTATGGTGCCTACTGTTCACCGTTTACTGATCACTGTGCATCCAGAACTATGATCAACCACTTTATCAACAACGAATTCGTCGCTTCCATCGGCGAGGAGACTTTTGAGACGCTGAACCCGGCGACCAACCAGCCCATCGAGACCGTGGCCAGCGGCATGC
>CAZSNP010000003.1:101666-116558 GCA_964608265.1 uncultured Anaerolineales bacterium
GAGACGCTGAACCCGGCGACCAACCAGCCCATCGAGACCGTGGCCAGCGGCATGCCCGCCGACGTGGACCGCGCGGTGAAGGCGGCGCGGGCAGCCTTCGACTCGGGGCCGTGGGCCAAGATGAATCCCGAGGCCCGCAGCCGAAAGCTGCGCAAAATCGCCGACCTGATCGAGAAGCGCGCCGACGAAATCGCCGAAGTCGAGATCGCCGACTGCGGTGTGCCGGTCAAACAGATCAAGGGCGGGGCCATCCCGCGCGCGGCCTACAACTTCAACTACTTCGCCGACATGACCTATCGCGCGACCGGCGAGAGCTACCCGGTGGAGGGCGCGTTCATCAATTACAGCCTGCGCCGCCCCGTCGGCGTGGCCGGGTTGATCACGCCGTGGAATGTGCCCTTCATGCTCGAGACGTGGAAGGTCGCGCCGTGCCTGGCCTTTGGCAACACCTGCATCCTCAAGCCCGCCGAGTGGTCGCCGCTCTCGGCCAACAAACTGGCCGAGATCATTCAAGAGGCCGACCTGCCGCCGGGCGTCTTCAACGTCGTGCACGGTTTCGGCGAGACCGCCGGCGCGCCCATCGTCGCGCACCCCGGCGTCAACGTCATCTCCTTCACCGGCGAGACCACGACCGGGCAGGCCATCATCCGCAACGGCGCGGCCACGCTCAAACGCTTCTCGATGGAACTCGGCGGCAAGTCGCCGACGATTGTGTTCGCCGACGCCGACCTGGACCGCGCGCTCGATGGCACGATCTTTCAAATCTATTCGCTCAACGGCGAGCGCTGCACCGCCGGCTCACGGCTCATCATTCAGGAGTCCATTCACGACGCCTTCGTCGAGAAACTGGCCGAGCGCGTGGACCGAATCAAAGTCGGCCCGCCCAACGATCCGGCCACCGAGGTCGGCCCGCTGATTCACCCGGAGCACTGGGCGAAGGTGCG
Organism: uncultured Anaerolineales bacterium; assembly: GCA_964608265.1. GTDB lineage: Bacteria > Chloroflexota > Anaerolineae > Anaerolineales > UBA6663 > JANWXR01. The sequence continues at coordinate 102,611 of CAZSNP010000003.1, forward strand.
CGGCTACATGGATATCGCCCGCGAGGAGGGCGCGACGGTGCGCGTGGGCGGCGAGCGTCCGGCGGCTTTCCCCGACGGCAACTACTTCGCGCCGGCGCTGATCACGAACGCGCGCAACGAGATGCGCGTGGCGCAGGAGGAGATCTTCGGCCCGGTGCTCGTCGTCATCCCGTTCAAGGATGAAGCGGAGGCCATCCGCCTCGCCAACGATGTAAAGTATGGGCTGGCCGGATATGTGTGGACGCGCGATATCGGGCGCGGGCACCGCGTGGCGCAGGCCCTCGAGTCGGGGATGGTGTGGGTCAACTCGCACAACGTCCGCGACTTGCGCGCCCCGTTCGGCGGCAGCAAGCACAGCGGCCTCGGGCGCGAGGGCGACCATCACAGCTTCGAGCTGTACACCGAACTCAAGGCGATTCATGTGGCGATTGGCAACCATGCAATTCCGAAATTCGGAAATTCGTAATTGGTTATTGGTCATTACCAATAACCAATTACACTCATGAGGAGAGTAGACATGGCTCTTGCCAGCAAATCCGAGACGAAAGCGCAACTCAAATTGACAGGCGCTGGCGCGCGGCGCGGCGAGCAGGTGCTGCAGCGATTGCGCGAACGGCCGCCGGCGATCTGGTACAAGGGTGAACGGGTCGTGGATGTGACGGCGCACCCGGCGCTCAGGAACGGCGCGCACTCGCTGGCGCGGCTGTACGACCTGCAGTGGGAGAAAGCCGAGATCAGCCTGTACGACTCGCCGAGCAGCGGCCACAAGGTCAACCGCTCGTTCATGCTGCCGAAGACGCACGACGAGTTGCGCTCCATCAGCCGGGCGATGAAGGTGTGGGCCGATGCCACCTTCGGCATGATGGGCCGCGTGCCCGATTATCTCAACCGCGCGCTGGCCGGGTACGCCGCCGGCGCCGCCTTCCTGGCCGAGGCCGACCCGCGCTTCGGCGACAACGCGCGCCGCTACTACGAGTACGTGCGCGAGAACGACCTGTGCCTCACGCACACCCTCATCACCCCGCAGGCCAACCGCGCGGTGAACACCGCCAAACAGGCCGACCCGTTCCTCGCCGCGCGCATCAAAGACGAGACCGACGCCGGGCTGGTGATCCGCGGCTGCCGCATGCTGGCCACGCTCCCCATCTCCGACGAGATCATGGTCTTCCCCTCGACGCTGCTCAAGAATCAGGATGAGGACGCGCCGTATGCCTACGGCTTCTGCATCCCCAACAACACGCCCGGCCTGAAGTTCATCTGCCGCGAGAGTTTCGATTACGGCCGCTCGCGTTACGATCACCCGCTCGGCTCGCGCTTCGAGGAGATGGACGCCGTCGTGGTCTTCGACGATGTGTTCGTGCCGTGGGAGAACGTCTTTCTGTACAAGGACGTGGCGCGCTGCAATCAGGCCTATGCCCGCACCGGCGCGGTCGTCAACATGAGCCATCAGGTGGTGGTGAAGAACATCGCCAAGACCGAGTTCGTGCTTGGGCTGGCGCAGTTGATGGTGCAGACCATCGGGGTCGAGGGCTTTCAGCACATTCAGGAGAAGCTGGCCGAGATCTGGGTCAACCTCGAAACGATGAAGGCCTTTCTGCGCGCGGCCGAGGCCGAGGCCGCGCTGGATGAGTGGGGGGTGATGCGGCCCGCGTGGGACCCGCTCGACGCGGCGCGCAATCTTTATCCGCGACTGTACCCGCGCATGATCGAGATCATCCAGCAGATCGGCGCGAGCGGTTTCATGGCCACGCCGACCGAGGCCGATGTGCACGGCGCGCTGGCCGAGGACATCCGCAAGTATTTTCAGGCCGCCCGCGCTGACGCGCACGAGCGCATCCCCATCTTTCGTCTGGCGTGGGATGCGGCCCTCTCGGCCTTCGGCTCGCGGCAGGTGCTGTACGAACGCTTCTTCTTCGGCGACCCGGTGCGCATGGCCGGCGCGCTCGTCGGCAACCACCAGTCGCAGCTCAATCAGCAAATGGAAAGAGTGCGTGAGTTCCTGAGGCAAGCCCAGACTGATTTGAGCTAAAAGCGTCGCGTGTCGAAGTGTCGAGTGTCAGTCTACGTGGATGACACTCGACACCCGACACTGGACACTGTCACGTATGACACTCGACCCTCGTACCTTTCGCAACACCCTCGGCCTGTTCGCCACCGGCGTCACGGTCATTGTCACGCAAGTCGGCGATGACGCGCATGCGATGACGGCCAATGCGGTCTCGTCGCTCTCGCTCGACCCGATGCTGGTGCTGTTCTGCCCCGGCAAGAAAGCGCACATGGCGCAATTGCTCGACTCGATGACGGGCTTCAGCGTCAATATCCTGCGCGACGACCAGCAGGCGCTGTCAACATACTTCGCCGGCGGCTGGAAGGAGCCGGCCCCGCCGCCGTTCCGTTTTCGACCGGCGGAGTCTGCCCCACGACTTGAAGGCGCGCTGGCCTCGCTTCAATGCGAAAAGCATCAACTCATTGACGGCGGCGACCATTGGATCGTGATTGGCCGCGTCGTGGCGCTGCATCAGGGCATCGAGCCGCGCAGGCCGCTGCTCTTTTTCGCCGGCCAATATCGGAACGTTGATTTCACCGTGGCCGCGCCCGCGCCGGATTTGACGAACGTCGAGGACGAGCCGGCGCACATCTTTTACGACCCGTGGCGCTGACGAGAACGAGTCAGGATTGAAGATAAATCGTCAATCATCACGCTCCACCCTTCTACCGCAATGACCTTCAACATCACCCGCTGCGCGCACGCCGAACTGCGTGTCACCGACCTCGACGCCGCACATGACTTTTACGTGGACGCGCTCGGGCTGCTCGAAATAGACCGCGACGCCGGCCGCCTCTACCTCGGCGCGATGGAGGAGCGCGACAAGTATTGCCTCGTGCTGCGGCGCGCCGCGAGCCCCGGCGTCGGCCACCTCGCCTTTCGCGTCGCGAACGAATCCGACCTCGGCGCGCTGCAGCGTGTTTACGCTGAGGCCGGCCTGCCCACGCGCTGGGTCGAAGCCGGCACGGTCGAGCGCGGGCAGGGGCGGGCGCTGCGCGTGCAGGACCCGAGCGGCCTGCCGGTCGAGTTCTTCCACGCCATCGCGCAGCGCGAGCGCAGGTTGCAACACTTCCACGAGTATCGCGGCGCGAACGTGATGCGGATTGACCACTTCAATTGCCAGGTGCCCGAGGTGCAGACGGCGTACGATTGGTGGACGAAGCAGATGGGTTTCTATCTTTCGGAGTACACCGTCAGCGACCCGCCCGGCCCCGAGCGGTTGTGGGCGGCGTGGCTGCACCGCAAGCAAAACGTCCATGACCTGGCGCTGATGAACGGCCTCGGCCCGAGGCTCCATCACATCGGCATGTGGTTGCAGGATACGGGCAGCGTGCTGCGCGCGTGCGACATTCTGGCGGCGCGGGGGCGGGTGGGGCAGATCGAGCGCGGGCCGGGGCGGCACGGCCTGAGCAACGCGTTCTTCTTGTATCTGCGCGACCCCGATGGAAACCGCATCGAGCTGTACACCAGCGACTACCTCATCCCCGACCCCGACTTCGCGCCGATCAAGTGGACGCTGAGCGATCCGCGCCGCGCGACGTTCTGGGGCCACTACGCGCCGAAGAGCTGGTTCGAGGAAGCGTCGCCCTGCGAGGACATCCTCACCGGCGAACTGCTGCCCACGCGCCAGCCGGTGATGCAGGGCACGCCTGATTTTGCCACTTAATCAGTTTGTGTCACCCCGAGCGAAGCGAGGGGTCTCTGGCTTGATAATAGGCGGGTCAGATGAGCCAGAGATGTCTCGCCCCGCTCGACATGACACGAAGATAATGACGCTGACTTTGATATAATCGCGCCGCACTCAAACCCGAGACTCGATAACTGAAACGATTACGCTATGCCGACTGCCCAGGAACTCGCCGCGGCCCTCGACCGCCTGAAGAAGAACGACCGCGTCACGCTGATCCGCGTCGCGGTGCCGGGCGATGCCTGCCCGGTGTGCATGTCGCTTCAGGGCGCGTATCCGAAAGAGGCCGTGCCCGTGCTGCCACCGGATGGGTGTTCGTGCCCCGGTGGCCGCTCGCGGGTGCATTACGAGCCGGTGCTGGCGGAGATTTATCCGTAAGGGGAACGCTGTTGATTGCCCTACGCCCCGTTCATCCCCAACACATGCCGCGCCAATCGCATCGCTGAGTCGCGATCGGTTACCTCCCCGGCGGCCTGCGCCTCGCGGATCGCCTCGAGCACTTCCCCGATCTTCGGGCCGGGCTTCAGCCCCAACTCTGAGATCAAATCATCGCCGTTGACGAGCGCGGGCGGCGCGACGTGCGTCGCGCGTTTCTCGAAATACGCCTCGAGCAGTTTGAAGCAGCCGGCGAGGTGTTGCGCCCACTCATCCTGCGGCGGCGGGCTCCCGCCGAACTTGCCGAGATAATCGGCCAGCGAGAGCAACACGATGTCCACCCCCGCTGCGCCGGTATCACGCCAGAAGCGATAGACCGCGCGCGACGACGGCTCGCCCGCCTTCGACAGCAAGCGCGGGCGCATGTGATCCGCTACGATGGTCCGCGCGTGCCTGATCTCATCCGTGCTGAAGCGCAGACGCGTCATCACAACTTGGGTCAGCTCGGCGCTGAGGTTTTCGTGATCGAGGAAGCGGATTCGGCCATCGGCCTCGACGGTGCGGGTCCCCGGTTTGGCGGCGTCGTGCAGCAATGCGGCCAGCATCAGCACCCAGCGCACCGGGCGTTCGCTCGATAGCGAGGCCGACAGATGGTCGTTGAGTTGCTGGCGGTAACGACCGAACCGCACCGCGACCAGGCCGAGGATGAGATCGGAGGCTGCGTCCACGTCGTGCCGCAGGCCGAGGATGCGCAGCACTTCCTCCAGGCGGGTGACGACGGCCAGCGTGTGTTCCCACACATCCAGCGTCGTGTGCGGGGGCGATTGCGTCACGCCCTTGAGCGCGGTCAGCTCGGGGATGATGTGTTTGAGCAGGCCCAGCAGGTCGAGCGCGCGCAGACCGGCGGCTGGTTGCGGGCCGCCGAGGCAACGGATGAACTCATCGCGAATACGCTCCGCTGAAACGCGAGCGAGCGCAGCGGCCTCGGCCCTGATGGCTTCGCGCGTGGCCTTATCGATCGTGAAGCCGAGTTCCGCTGCATGCCGCACGGCGCGCAGGCCGCGCAATGGGTCATCGGCGATGGCCGCCGGCCCGCAGGCGCGGATCACCTTCGCGCGCAGATCCTGTTGGCCGCGCAACGGGTCAATGAGTGAGTCGAGCGCCGTCAGCGAAACCGCCATGGCGTTGAGGGTGAAGTCGCGCGCGGCGAGGTCGGCGTACAAGTCGTGGCCGCGCAACGTGGCGAAGTCGAGCGTGTGGGTGAATCCGTCCGCCTCGCGCAGGATGACGCGCCCGGTGCCGCGCTCGGCGTCCAGCGGGTAGAACGGCGCCCGCAACGAGTCGCCGACCGCGCGGGCCACCGCCAGCCCGTCCCCGTCCACGGCAAAATCCACATCACGCACGCGCCGGTTGAGGATCACATCGCGCACTGCGCCGCCCACCAGCCACACCCTGGCGGGATCGGGGAGCGCGCGCCCCACCACGTGGACGATGGCGGGCAGTTCGTAATCGAACGGCTCGGGGACGAAGACGACCTGCGGCTGGGCTTTGGGCTGGGAGAGTTGGGCGCTGGCGCGGGCCGCCTCGGCGGTCGCCCCCACGGCGATCACTTCCTCGCGGACGAGGGCGACCCAGCGCCCGGCGTATTCGGCCAGTGACGGCGTCATGGCGCGACGGGCGACCGGAGCTCGGCGCGCACGGCCGGAGCGACGCGCGTGCCGAGCAACTCGATGGCCCGCATCATCCTGGCGTGGGGCAGCGTGCCGACGCCGAGTTGCAGCAGCAGTCGCCGATGGCCGAAGAGGCGATGCTGAAACAGTATCTTCTCGATGATCTCAGCGGGGCTGCCGACGAACTCCGCGCCGCGCAGGGTGCGCGCGGCCTCGAACTGCTGGCGCGTCACCGGCGGCCAGCCGCGCTCGCGCCCGATCTTGCTCATCATGGCGGCATACGACGGGAAGTAGTCGTCGGCGGCCTGGCGCGACTCATCGGCGATGAAACCGTGCGAGTTGATGCTGAGCGGCAATTGGGCCGGGTCGTGCCCGGCGCGCCGCGCCGCTTCGCGATACAACTCGACCAGGGGCGTGAAACGCTCGGGCATGCCGCCGATGATGGCCAGCGCCATCGGCAGCCCGAGGCCCGCCGCGCGCACCACCGACTCGGGCGTGCCGCCGACCGCGACCCAGATCGGCAATGGCTGCTGAACCGGGCGCGGATACACACCGGAGTCGCTCAGCGGCGCGCGATGCCGGCCCGACCACGTCATCCGCTCGGCCTCGCGCAGTCGCAGCAGCAACTCCAGCTTTTCGGAGAAGAGCGAGTCGTAGTCGCGCAGGTCGTAGCCGAAGAGCGGGAACGATTCGATGAACGAGCCGCGCCCGGCCATGATCTCGGCGCGACCGTTCGAGAGCAGGTCGAGCGTGGCGAAGCGCTGAAAGACGCGCACCGGGTCGTCGGAGCTGAGCACCGTCACCGCGCTGGTGAGGCGGATGGTTTTGGTGCGCGCCGCCGCCATCGCCAGGATGACCTCCGGCGCGGACGAGAGAAAATCGGGGCGATGGTGCTCGCCAATGCCGAAGACATCCAGCCCGACCTGATCGGCCAGCTCGATGGTCTCGATGAGGTTGCGCATGCGCAGCGCCGGGCTGAGGAGCTGCCCGGTGGCGGGGTCGGGCGTCAACTCCACAAAGGAGTACAGGCCCAACTCGAACGCGCCCGGTGGGGTGGGTGGCCGATGGGCGGAAATCGTCGCTCCGTCAGTGGATGGTGAAACCACTCTTGACAATCCCGATGTAGGGCAAGTGGCGATAGTATTCGTCCACGTCCAGCCCGTAACCGACGACAAAGTGATTGGGGATGGTGAAGCCGACGTAGTCGAGCGGCACGGGCGTCACGCGGCGTTCGGCCTTATCGAGCAACGCGCAGATTTTGAGCGAGGCCGGCCTGCGCGCGGCGAGCAAATCCATCACCTTGGCAATGGTGTGGCCGGTGTCGACGATGTCTTCGATGACGAGCACGTGGCGATCTTCAATGTCTTGCACGACATCCATGGCGATGCGCACCTGCCCCGACGATTTGCGGACGCCGGGATCGTACGAGCTGATGGCCATAAAATCCACGACCGGGTTGATGGTGAGCGCGCGCATCAAATCGGTCAGGAAGATCACCGCCCCGCGCAGGATGCAAAGCAACATCACCTCTTTGCCCTCGTAGTCGCGGCTGATCTCGGCGCCCAGCTCGACCACGCGCGCCCGGAGTTGTTCCTCGCTGATGAGGATGCCGGCCAGCATCTCCGGCTGCCCGTCGGGCGCCGGCTGGATGGCGCTGGCTTCCTTCGGTTTGCGCGGGACGATGTGGTGCTCGCGGCAGCGGGCTTGGTACATCTCGCTGGCGCCGACGACGACCACCGGATCGTCGTACGAGGCCGGGTTGCCGTTGATCAGCCGCTGCGTGCGCGAGGCCTCATCGCCGCACACCGCGCAGATGGCGTGCAGCTTGTCCACGCTCTCGGCCAGCGAGAAGAAGTCGGGCATGGCCCCAAACGGTTCGCCGCGAAAATCCTGATCGAGCCCGGCGACGATGACGCGCACCCCGCGCGCCGCCAGCGCCCGCGCCACGCCGACGATTTCCGGCGGAAAAAACTGGGCCTCATCCAGCGCCACCACCGTGGTCTCCGCTTTCACCAGCGGCAGGATCTCCGTCACCAGCGCCACCGGCGTGGCCTCGAACTCGCTGCCGGCGTGTGATTTCACTTTCTCGATCGAATAGCGATTGTCGATAACGGGCTTGAAGACCTGAACACTCTGGCGGGCGATGCGGGCGCGGCGCAGCCGGCGGATCAGCTCCTCGGTCTTGCCGCTGAACATCGAGCCGGTGATGACTTCAATTGAGCCGTTGGTATGTTTCATGGAACGGTGCCAGGTTTCGCAAAGGGGGTGACTTGGAATGAGCCGATTGTAGCCAATCCGTCGCAAAACAAAAAGGCAGATGTCCTCGCGGAACATCTGCCGTAAGTTGGTCCTTCCCGGGTCAGGCCGCTTCGCCCTCGGCCTCGTCCTTGAGGAAGCCGCGCGCGCGCAGACGCTTCTTCACATCAATCAGGTTCTTGCGGCCCATGCCGTCGAGGGCCAGCACCTCATCGTCGCCGGCCTTGAGCTTCTCGACGACGTCGGTCACGGTGTTGAGGCCGGCCGCCGTCAACACACCGACCACGCGCTCATCCAGCCCCAGCCCGGTGATGGATTGATCGGCCGAGACTTTGGCCGCCTCGCGCGCCGTTTGCTGCTGCTGAAATTGGGTGCGGGCTTCGAGCTTCTTGTAGAAGCGATCCACCTGGCCTTCGGTGTCCACGATGCGCTGCTCGCCGGTGAAGAACGGGTGGCACTTGTAGCACACGTCGGTGTGGATTTCGCCCCTGGTCGAACCCGTCGTCCACGTGTTGCCGCATGCGCAGGTCACCCTGGCCTCGGCGTGATACTTCGGATGAATTTTCTCTTTCATGATGTCCTCTTGCCCCAGCGAGCCGATGATGTTCCTTCGATGGTGTGATCCGGGGCGCGACTCACATCACTCTTCGGAACGGGCAACCAGTCCCTCATTCCCCAATCCTCGTGCCCGGTGGATACAGGGAGGTGTCGCTACGCCGAGGTCGGCAGCACACTGACCTTCTTCTGCCCGGTGGGCAATTCGTCGTACTTCACCACCCCGTCGACGACGGCGAACAGCGTGTCATCCTTGCCGACCATCACGTTGAGGCCGGGCTTGATTTTAGTGCCGCGCTGGCGGACGAGGATGTGGCCGGAGCGCACGGCCTCGCCGCCGTACTTCTTCACCCCCAGGCGTTGGGAGTTGCTGTCGCGACCGTTGCGGCTGGAGCCGGCGCCTTTTTTGTGTGCCATGGTCGTTATCCTTCGATCTTCTCAATCTGGAGTTTGGTGTAAATCTGCCGGTGGCCGCGGCGGCTGCGCTGGCGCTCCTTGGCTTTGTAGCGGAACGAGTAGGTTTTGTCGCCCTTCATCTCGCCGAGCACCCTGGCCGTCACCTGCGCGCCAGCCACATGGGGCTTGCCGACTTTCACGGCGCCGTCATCGGAGATGAGCAACACTTCCTTGAAGGCGTAGGTGCTGCCGGCTTCAGCCGTGATGCGCTGAATCTCAACCGTGGCCCCTTCTTCGCAGCGGTATTGGTTGCCGCCGCTCTGCACAATGGCGTACTTCATCCTGTTTCTCCTTTGCTTCACCGCGTTCCCTCAATGAAGATGGGTACTTGCGGGAAAGGGCGGATCAAAAAGCGTGATCCGAGCAACAAACTACCCCGGCACCAGCACCCGGGGCAGCGGAACGAGATTATATTCAGCCGGCCGCTGTTTGTCAAAAGCGGGTTTTCGGCGGCGGGGCAGTGACGCTTCATTTGTGGGCCGGATGTCCGGCGAGGACCAATCGGGTGCGGTGATATCTGGCCGGCGCCGGGTCCAGGCCGAGGGCGGCGACCACTTCCTCCGGGCGGCCCGTGGCCCCCTCGCGCGCGGCCAGCATCATCAGCAGCGCTTCATTGGCGAACGCGAGGTCTTCGATGAGGGGCCGCAGGTCGTACGATTTATCGCGGCGCACGCGGGGGATTCCGGTCTGCGCGAGTAACGCCTCGATGCGGGTCGCCGCCTCCGGCTCGGCCAGCGGCGCGCCCAGGGTGACCCGATACCCCGCCGAGCGCAGTTGCATCTGAAGCGCCGGCTCATCCAGCGCGGCCTCGGTCACGGCGATGATTTGGATCCCGGGTGGCGCGGCGGCCTCGAGGGCGGCGCGGGCCAACGCCAAATCCTGCGGCGACTCCAGCCACACATCCGCCAGTTCACACTCACTGGTGAAGCCGAGGGGCAGGGCCGAGGCCAACTGCAATTTTGGTTGCGGGTTGAAGCCTTGCGAATAGGCCAGCGGCAGCCGCGCGCGGCGCAACGTCCGTTCCCATACCGTGTGCAGGTCGAGGTGGCCGGTGTACTTCATCGCCGCCGTCTTGGCGAAGGTCAGGCGCAGGCGCTGCATCATCCCGCTGCGAGGTCGTAGCGATACGCGCCGTTGGCCGCGACGAAGCCAAGGCGCCGCAGATAGGCCTCGTGCTGCGGCGTGCCCGGCGCGCTGTGGAGCGTCGTCAGCCCTTTGGCGCGAAAGGCGGCGGTGTTCCGGCGAAAGAGGAAGTCGGCGACGCGGAAGTCGCGATACGCCGGCGTGACAAAGTCCAGCGTCACCCACGCGCTGCCCGCTGCGCGCGGCTCAAGGATGACGAGCCCGGCCGGCACCATATCACGCAGGATGAAAAAGACAAATTGCGCGCGCGCCGGATCGTGGGTGAAGTCCGGCTGGAAGCGCCTGATCTCGCCGGCGTAGAACTTCAGAAACTGAGCCAGATAATCGGAGATGGGCCGCACCTCAGCCAGCACGAAGTGTTCCCTGGCGCGCGTCATCTGAAACAGGAAGTAGACGTTGATGAGGGCAATGACGCCGTTGACGGCGGCCACCGGGTACGCGCTGATCAGCACCCCATACACGGTGAAGCAAACCGCGCCGATCAGGTTGATGACGCGCAGTCGCAGAATGGAGCGCATCATCAGCGACACGGCCACCAGCACCGAGGCGACATAGCCGAGGATTTCGAGGAGTTGAGCCTGGGTCATGGGCGATTCTCGGGGCTGACGTGGGCCAGCGCCGTTTTCAACCTGCAAGTTGGGGCACTATACCCGAAGCCACAGTCGGGTCAACGGCCAAACCCGCCGGGCCGGGCGGGTATAATCCGCAATGAGACGCCGCCCACGCCCCCGAGACCCAGTCTTGAAATCCGCTCCCAGGTTGTATCTGCTCTTCACCGTGTTCATCTCCGGCATGACGACGCTGGCGGTGGAGATTTCAGCCTCGCGGCTGCTGGGCAATATCTTCGGCACCAGCAACCTGGTCTGGGCCAACATCATCGGGTTGATGCTGCTTTACCTCGCCGCCGGTTATTTCATTGGCGGGCGCTGGGCCGACCGCTCGCCGTACCCGCGCACGTTCTATTCAATCCTGATCGTCGCTGCCTTCCTCACCGCGCTCGTGCCGCTGGTGGCGCGGCCGGTGTTGCGCTTCGCGGCCGAGGCGATGGCCGGGCTGAACGCGCTGGTCGCCGGTGGTTCGTTCCTCGGCGTGCTGATTCTGTTCGCCGTGCCGGTGACGTTGCTCGGTTGCGCCTCGCCATTCGCGATTCGATTGGCCGTCACCGACTCGCGCCAGGCCGGCAGCATCGCGGGCCGCATCTACGCCCTCAGCACGCTCGGCTCGTTGCTCGGCACGTTTTTGCCGGTGTTGATTCTGATCCCGACCATCGGCACGACGTGGACGTTCCTGTCTTTCGCGGGATTGCTGTTCGTGGTGGCGCTGATTGGACTGACGCCCCTTGACCCTCGGCGAGCCGCGGCCACCCTGTTGCTGCCGCTCCTCATCGCGGCGGCGGCGTCCCTGAGTCTCAGCGGCTCGCAACGCCCCATCCCCGGCCTCATCCCCGAATCCGAAATCGAATCCGAATACAACTTCATCCAGGTCGTGCAGCGCGGCGAGTGGCGCTATCTGCTGCTCAACGAGGGGCAGGGCATCCACTCGGTCTATCATCCCACGCAGATCGAGACCGGGATGGTGTGGGATTATTTTCTAACGGCCGCGTACTTCAATCCGGCCCCGCGCGTCGAGAGCTTCGCCAACATCGGCCTGGCGGGCGGCACGGCGGCGCGGCAGTACACGGCGGTCTTCGGCCCGATCCCGATTGACGGCTACGAAATTGACGGCGCGATCGTCGAGACCGGGCGTAAGTTCATGGGGCTGACCGAGCCGAACATCAACGCCATCATCGGCGATGGGCGGGTGGAGCTGGCGCGCTCGTCGCGGCGCTATTCGGTGGTGGGGGTGGATGCGTATCGCGTGCCGTACATCCCGTGGCAGTTGACGACGCGCGAGTTCTTCGAGGAAGTGCGCGGCAAGCTGGCGGACGACGGCGCGCTGGTCGTCAACGTGGGGCGCACGCCGACCGATCACCGGCTGGTGGCGGCGATGGCCGGCACCATCGGCAGCGTCTTCCCTTCGGTGCACGTCGTCGATATCCCCGACACCTTCAACAGCATCGTGTACGCCACCGTGCAACCGACGCAGGCCGAGACTTTGCGCGCCAACCTCGAAGCGTTGCCCGACGACGCGCCTCCGCTGCTGCGCAACGCGCTGGCGCGCACGCTGGCCAACCTCGCGCCCACGCCGCGTTCCGACACGGTTTTCACCGACGACCTCGCCCCGGTGGAGTGGATCTCGAACTCCATCGTGTTGAATTTCTTTTTGGAGGGTGGGTTGGGGTTATTCAAGTAAAGCACGATGTGTTTTCGTGATGCGTAAAACGTGAAACGTGAGCGGCCGGTCATTGACCAATATCACGTTTCACGCCTCACGTTTCATGTTGGATATTCAATGCGCCCTATGCCCGACTGGCTGGTAATGACTTTGCGAATAGTGCTGATGCTCTGTCTCCCGGTGGCGTTGACCCTGACCAACGTGCGGCTGCTGATGACGCCGCTCTTCCCCGACATCGAATACAACGTGCCCGGCTTTCCGCCCGACCCGTATGGCTTCACCAGGGAAGACCGGCTGTACTGGGCCAGGCGCAGCATCCAATACATCCTCGGCGACCCGGCGGTTGGGCCGGTGGAGGGGTGGAAGTTCTCGGATGATGGTCGCGCGCCGCAGGGCCTCCCCGCACCGGATGAGTCGTGCCCGTATTACGGGAGTCAATACGGCCGGCGCGACTGCACCTACTTTTACAACGACCGCGAGGTGCAGCACATGCTCGACGTGCGCGTCATCGTCGCGCAGGTCCTTGGCGTGTGGATTGTGACGGCGATCCTGGCGTTGCTCGCCGTCGGCGTGTTGAGCTTCACCGGGCATACCGCCAGTCTGCGGATGGGGTTATTGAACGGAGCCGGGCTCACGTGGGGCATCTTGATCTTCCTCGTGGCCTTCATCGGCCTCGGCTTCAATCAGTTCTTCACGCTCTTTCACCAAATCTTCTTCGCCGAGGGCACGTGGGTCTTCTTGTGGTCGGATTCGTTTATCCGCCTGTTCCCGCTGACGTTCTGGTTTCACGCCTTTTTGTTTGTCGGCGTGGCGACGCTGGCGCAAGCCGCGCTCATCGCGGCGGTGGCGTGGTGGGGGATGCGGTGACGGCGGCGTGGGCGTCCACTATCTTGGCGGCCGCAAGGGTCGCCCCTACGCGGTGTTGGCGGGGATGTGCTGCGCGATCCGGTCGCGCGCCCAGGCCGCCTCGTCATCGCTCAACGGCGGAGGCGGTGCGGCCTGCCCGTAGTCGAGCAACCGGTCGTATTCGACCAGATCGAAGCATGCGGCCACGGCAGCCTGCACATCGAGCAACACATCGGCGTCGGGCGGGAGGAGCGGCACAGGCACGGTCGGCAGCCGGTCGCGGAGTTGAACGCCCCACACCTGTGTGCGCGGTCGTTGGGTGAAGCGGCTGAGGTAGAGGTAGTACGGTGCGGGCGGCAGCTCACCCTCCACCGTAAGGCGCTGCCCGCCGCGCAATAGATCAAGTTCCAGCAGGTGGGTGTCGGTCCGCAACAGCCTCATCCGCCGTTGGTGGTAATCACGCCATCCATCGCCGCGTTTGTTCACCGGTGAGAGGATTTCAATGATGGTCACGAGCCGGCGCTCGGCTACATCGCGGATCTCCACCGTGGTGAGCGGCACTTCTTCGAGCAGCGGGCTGAGGACTTCGGTGGAGGGCGGGGTGACGGTGGCCGGGTACGGGATCGTTGCGGCCTCCCT
>CAZSNP010000003.1:116658-135259 GCA_964608265.1 uncultured Anaerolineales bacterium
CTTCGGTGGAGGGCGGGGTGACGGTGGCCGGGTACGGGATCGTTGCGGCCTCCCTGGGTGGGTTGATCGAGCGCGAGGCGCTTTTCGAGCAAGGCGACGTATTTGGGCTTGAGCCGAGGCAGAAGCTGGGCGCGGATTTGGGTAGCGAGTGTGTTGTGAAACTCCTGCCACATCTCGCCTTCAAGATATGGGTCCATACCGGGGAAGGGTGAACGGCTCATGGGTATCCCTTTGAAACCTTGGGCAAGTATAGTGCTCAGGCCCTGCGCTGACAATGCGGGCGGTGCTAGAATCCCACCGCAGGCAGCCTTAGCTTGAGCCACATCAAAACATCGCATCCAATGGAACGAATTGACGCGAAGGGCGCTTCGTGAAGTTCGCGCCATTCGATGCCAGCATCTTGAGGCCCCCATGTCCATCCGCAATCTCGACAAGATTTTTCACCCCGAGCGGATCGCCGTCATCGGCGCGAGCGACAACCCGACCGGGGTGGGTTACAGCGTGCTGCGCAACATGATCGGCGCGGGCTACAAAGGCGCGGTGTATCCGATCAACCCCAGGCGCGAGGCGGTGCAGGGCGTTCCGGCCTTCAACAGCCTTGACAGCCTGCCGAAAGTGCCCGACCTGGCCGTCATCTGCACGCCGGCGCCCACCGTGCCCGATTTGGTGCGGCAGGCCGGTGAGCAGGGCACGCGCGCCATCGTCATCATCTCGGCGGGCTTTCGGGAAATCGGCGCGGAGGGCATTGCGCTCGAAGACCGGGTGCGCGCCGAGCAGGCCAGGTTCGATGGCATGCGCATCATCGGCCCGAACTGCCTCGGCCTGATCGTGCCGCGCTTGAAGATCAACCTCAGCTTCGCCAACGCCGCCATGCCCGAGAACGGCAGCATCGCCTTCATCTCACAATCCGGCGCGCTGTGTACCTCGGTGCTCGACTGGGCGCTGCAACGCGGCATCGGCTTTTCGTACTTCGTCTCCATCGGCAACATGCTCGATGTGAGCTTCCACGACTTGATTGACTACTTCGGCGAAGATCCGGAGACGCGCTCGCTGTTGATGTACGTCGAATCGATTCCGGACGCGCGCGGCTTCATGTCGGCGGCGCGCGGCTTCTCGCGCAACAAACCGATTGTGGCCTACAAGTCGGGCCGCTTCGCCGAATCGGCCAGGGCGGCCGCATCGCATACGGGCGCGCTGGCCGGCGAGGATGCCGTGTACGACGCGGCCTTCGAGCGCGCCGGGATCGAGCGGGTGTACGAGATTGATGACATGTTCGAGTGCGCCGAGTTGCTCGGGCGGCAGAAGGTGTTGCCCAAAGCCGCGCGGCTCGCCATCGTCACCAACGCCGGCGGGCCGGGCGTCATCGCCACCGACAAACTCATGGAGCAGGGTGGGGAACTGGCGCCACTCTCCGAAGCGACGATGAATAAGCTCAACGAGGCCCTGCCGCCGTTCTGGAGCCACGGCAACCCGGTGGATGTGCTCGGCGACGCGCCGCCCGACCGCTACGCCAGGGCCATGAGCATCGTGCTCGAAGATGAGCCTGTGGACGCGGTGCTGGTGATCCTCACCCCGCAGGCGATGACCGACCCGACGGAGACGGCGCGCGTCATCGGCGAGGCAGCCAGGGGCGTGACCAAACCCGTCTTCGCGGCGTGGATGGGTGGGCGGGCCATCGCCGAAGGGCAACGGCTGCTCTATCAATATAACGTGCCGGTGTACGTCCGGCCCGGCCCGGCGGTGCGGGCGTTCATGCACCTCGTGCGGTTCGCGCGCAACCAGGGCATCCTCACCGAGACCCCGCGTGATATCCCGGTGGACATCCACCCGGATTTGACGCAACTGAAGCAGTTGATCCTCTCGGCGCCGGCCGACGGCGAACCGGTGCTCTCCGAAATCGCTTCGAAGGAACTGCTGGCCGCGTACGGCATCCCCGTGATCCGACCTAAGGACGCGCACTCAGCGGATGAGGCCGTGAAGCTCGCCGAGGCCATCGGCTATCCCATCGTGCTCAAGGTGCTCTCGCCGCAGATCACGCATAAGACCGATGTGGGCGGGGTGGTGCTGAATTTGCAAACCGAGGCCGAGGTGCGCGCGGCGTATGACCGCATCGTGACATCGGCCAAGGCCAGGCGGCCCGATGCCGACGTGCTCGGCGTGACGGTGCAGAAGATGGTGGACACACGCAACGGCACCGAGTTGATCGTCGGAACCAAGCGCGATCCGGTCTTCGGCTCGATTTTGCTGGTCGGCATGGGCGGCATCACGGCGGAGTTGTTCAAAGATCGCGCGCTCGGCCTGCCGCCGCTCAACGAACGGCTGGCGCGCCGCATGCTCGAGTCGCTCAAGACGTGGCATTTGTTGCAGGGTTATCGCGGGCGGCCCGCGGCCAATGTGGATAAGCTCATCGAGGTGTTGATGAAGTTCTCGTACCTCGTCGCCAATCACCCCGAAATCAGCGAGCTCGACATCAACCCGCTGCTGGCCGGGCCGAACGAGGTGATCGCGCTCGACGCCCGCGTGGTTGTGGAGCGGCAGCACCTCGTCGCGCCGAGCCGCAAGTACGCCCACCTCGCCATCCGGCCGTACCCGGAGGAGTTCGTGAAGGCGGCGGCGCTGCCCGATGGCACGCCGCTGACCTTGCGCCCGCTGCGCCCGGAGGACGAACCGCTGTGGCGTGCCCTCATCAACCGCTGCTCGCCGCAGACGTTACGCTATCGCTTCCGCTACCTCTTCAAGGAAGCGACGCATGAGATGGCGACGCGCTTTGTGTTTACGGATTACGATCGCGAGCTGGCGATCATGGCCGAACTCAATCAGGATGGACAGCGCAAGTTCGCCGGCGCGGTGCGGCTGGTGGCCAACCGGGCGGGCGATAGCGTGGAGTACGCGGCGCTGGTGGAGGATGCGTGGCAGGGCAGGGGCGTCGGCGGCCTGCTCACCGACTACGGCATTGAGGTCGCCAGGCGCTGGGGCTTCAAGCGCATGACGGCGGAGACGACGGCGGACAACCATCGCATGGTCGGCGCGCTCAACAAGCGCGGCTTCGAGATGGTGAAGCAGGACGGGCTGGATTTGTTTTTTGAAAAGGCGCTTTGAATCTGATTCGAATAACGCAATTCGAATCATCTTGCCGCCGTGTCACCCTGAGCGCTAACGCATGACCGCTAAATTTGAATGGTTTGCTCGCGCGAAGGGTCTCAACGATGTTCTTTGAGACCCTTCGCGCGAATAGGGTTCCGAGGCAACAAGGCTCATTCATTCGCGCTCAGAGCTTGCCCTGAGCGGCATACGCAGAATGCCCCGAAGGGGTGACATCGCTTGCGTCACTCTGATCCAGAAACTCCCCTAATTTTTCCAACGCCTCACCAAAGTTCCTCCGCCCCAGCCCGACGCGAAAGTGCTGGCCGGACATGTCGAACATCGAACCGGGCACGATCATCACCCCGGCATTTTTCAATACCGTTTCGACCAATGCTTCCACCGATTGCGCGCCCAACCAACGCGGGAACGCGACCGATCCGGCTTGTGGCGCGAGCCACTCGAACTGCGCCGCACGTGCGCCAAAGACTTCGGCGGCGAGGGCGGCATTGCGACGAACGATTTCGAGATTGCGCGCGGCTAAAGCTTCTCGCGCGCGCAGGGCGATGATGGCCAGCGCCTCGCTCGGCGCGCTGTGGCAGATGGACGTGTAGTCTTTGAATGATTGGCAACGCGCCAGCATCTCGCGGTCGTGCGCGACCAGCCAGCCCACCCGCAGCCCCGGCAGCCCGAAGGTTTTGGACAAGCCGCACAGCACCATTGCGCGCTCGTAGACCTCGACGGCGGAGGGGAGCCGCGTCGCCTCATCCAGCTCCAGCCAGCGATACATCTCGTCGCAAAACAAAATCAGATTGTGCTCGCGGGCCAGCGATACGATGGCGTCGAACGTCGCGCGGTCGGGCAGGTAGCCGGTGGGGTTGTGCGGCACGTTGACGACGAGCATCCGCGTGCGGGGCGTGACGAGCGCCCGCAGCCGGTCGAGGTCGGCGCGCCAGCGCCCGTCGCGCAAGCTCAACTCCCACAGCGAGACTTCGCAACCGATCGAACGCGCGACCTCGTACAAAGCCTGATAGGCCGGGAACATCGCCACCACATGATCGCCGGGTTGCAGCAGCGCGTGCATGGCGATGAAGATGCCCTCGATGGGCGAGACGACGAGGGTCTCCGCCGGGGCCACGCCCGCGTACAGCCGCGCGATCTCCTCGCGCAGGGCCGGGTGGCCGGGAGACTCGGTGTAGCCGAGCGACAGCGACTCCCAGCGTTGCAGCCCATCGGCGTCGGCGTGGCTGAGCAGTTCGCGCACGCTCATGCTTTCACAGTCCGAGGCGCTGAGAAGATACGGCGCGCTGAACTCGTGCTCGGCAAAGTAGCGTTCGATCTTGAAGGGGACGAGCATACGATTTGAGAGGGCTGGTTGAGGCTTCGGAGGAACCAGGTTCGCACGCGTACGCCCGGGCAATGACCGCTTACGGTCGCTCTCGCATCGGCAGATGTGTCTACCAGCCCTGCGTGCCCGGCTCGCCCTTGAACGGGCCGACGACCTTCGCGGTGATCCATCCACCGTAGAAGCCGCCGGGCTGCGGGGTGACGCGCTCGCCATCCACAAAGCACGCGTCCATTAATTGTGGATACAGCGCGATGTGGTCGCGGATGGCGGCGTACTCGGCGACCGGCTCGGGATAGAACCACGCGGCATTGGCGGCGGTACGTTCACCGACGGTGAGGGTGTAATAGCTGGCGCGGCCCTTCCACTCACACAGCGAGCTGCGACCCGTGCGGGTGAAGTGCTGCATCTGCACATCGGCGGGCGGCAAGTAGTACACCGGCGGATGGCTGGTCTCGAGCATGCGATACGCGCGCCGTGTGTCGGCAATCGTCACGCCGTTGAACACAACTTGAATGTGGTGGGCGGTGAGCTCCACGCGTGGTGGGCGCGGATAGTCCCAGACGGATTCCTGGCCGGGCTGAGGTTGGATGCGTTTCGGTGTCATGGCCCAATCATATCGCGATTTCAGCTCTCACCCCTCGGCCCCCGCTCCCCCGGGGAGAGGGGGTTAGGGGTGAGGGCAGTTCATCGAACTTTCATGTCCCTGCCATTGGTTGCGACTAACCCTCTGTGCTAGCATAGCGGCGATGTCGCTCGCATCGCTCGTCGAATCGCTCACCAACTTCACCACCATCTTCCTCGGCATCTTCATCGAGGCCGCGCCGTTCCTAATGCTGGGCACGCTGACCTCTGGGCTGGTCGAGGTCTTTTTCAATCGCGGCGACTTCAGCCGCTTTGTGCCGCGCAACCCCTTCCTCGCTGCGTTTGCCGGCGCTGGGATGGGGCTGGTCTTCCCGGTGTGCGAGTGCGGGGTGGTGCCGCTGGCCCGGCGGCTGGTGCGTAAAGATCTGCCGCTCTCCGCAGCCGTGTCTTTTCTGCTCGCCGCGCCGGTGGTCAATTTCATCGTCATCGCCAGCACGCTGGCTGCCTTCGGGCCGGGGCCGGTGCTGTATGGCCGCCTCGGCTTCAGCGTGTTGATTGCGACGGCGACGGGGATGGTCTTCGCCTTTCAGCGCCGCCCGGAGCAAGTGCTGCTTCCGCAGAGTTTACGGGTGATGGCCGGGGCCAGCGGCCTGGCTGAAATCCCGCTCACGCCCGTCAACCGCGCGCCGCTCGGCGAGCGCCTGCGCCGCGTGCTCGTCATCGGCGTGGATGAGTTTTTCGAGATGGGCCGCTACCTGGTGGTCGGCGGACTGCTGGCGGCGGGGATGCAGACCGTCGTCCCCCAATCGGCGCTGCTGGGCGTGGCGAGCGGGCCGGTGCTCTCGGTCTTCGTGTTGACGGCGTTGGCCGTGCTGCTCTCCAACAGCTCGACGGGCGATGCCTTCATCGCGCTGGCCTTCCCCGGCCCGTTCACCACCGGCTCCATTCTCTCGTTTCTCGTCTTCGGCCCGATGGTCGATATCAAGAGCACGCTGATGTTCCTGGGCGTGTTCAAGCGCCGGGCCGTCGCCTATCTCGTTTTGCTGCCGCTGCTCATGTCGCTGCTCATGGGCATCTTCATCAATTTGAACACGACCTGGTGATTCGGGGTGCGGGCTGCGTGTTTCGTGTTTGAATACGCACGTCGCACTTCGGCATATGATGACGGCTCAACACTATCGGCTCACACAGACTGTGCTCATGACCGCGCTCGGCCTGCTCATGACCTGCAAGCTGTGGACGGGCAATGTCTTCTGTTACCTCAACGAACGCTTTCTGCCGTTGATTGTTTTCGGCGCGGCCGCGGCACGGGCGTTGGCGCTCGGGGCTGCGTGGCGCTGCAGGCCCATCCCCCTCATCAGCGCGGTGAACGTCGAGGTGGTCGAACAGCCCGAGCACCCGTACATGTATCCATAACTGATGTCTGATCGCGAATGGCGCTGACTCGTTTCGATTACATCGTGTGGAGCGTGGCCGGCGCGCTCGGGCTCGCCATCCTCGGCGTCGTTGCTCTGGGCGACCGCGTCGGGGTGCGCGTGGCGCGGACCTTTCCCGCTGAGGCCGGCGTCGTTGCGGCTTCGGCCCGCATCGGCCTCGAGTTTGCCGACGCGATGAACACCGATACAGTGGAAGCGCGCTTCAGCCTCGAGCCGCCCACCGAGGGCCGCTTCGAGTGGCGCGGGCGGCAAATGTCCTTCATCCCCGCGCGCGGCCTCCGGCCCGGCCAGGCGTATACAGCGCGGTTGCAGCCCGGCGCGCAGAATCGCGAGGGCCGCGAGACGCAGCAGGAGTGGCGGTGGAGCTTCAGTGTGCGCGAGCCGTATATCGTTTACCTTTCGGCGGAGACGGGCGGCGCGCGCGAAGTGTGGCGGGTGCCCGCCGGCGGCGGCGCGCGCGTGCCACTCACGCAGACCAATGGCCGCGTGTACGATTTCGCCGTGGCCCGCGATGGCGAGCAGATTGTGTACAGCGTCGTCAACGAGGCGCGCGGCGCGGATTTGTGGCTGGTGGATCGCGAGGGCCGCAATGCGCGCATGCTGGTGAACTGCGGCGCGGATTTGTGCACCACGCCCGCCTGGTCGCCTGACGGGGGCGCCCCCGGCAGCGCTCGGATCGCCTACAGCCGCGAGCCGGCGGGGCTGTCGCCCGGCTCACCCAACGGGCCGCCGCGCGTGTGGACGGTGGAGGTCTCTTCCGGGCAAACGGCATCGGTGTATCAATCGTCGCAAGTGTTGGGCTACGGCCCGGTGTGGTCGCCCGATGGGCGGCGGTTGGCGTTCTTCGACGGCAGCGCGCCGGGCATCCGTCTGCTCGATGTGGGCAGCGGCGAGGGGATGTTGATCAGCACGCCGATGGGCACCGTGGGCAGTTGGTCGCCGGACGGGGAGGCGATGGCGTACAACGATCTGAATCTCGAAACCGGCCAGCCGCAATCCACCCTCGCCCGCGCCGACTTCGGCTCGCAGACCATCACCCCGCTCGTTGGGCAGGATGCAACCCTCTCCGATTTCGGCGCGCCCGTGTGGTCGCCGGATGGCGAGTGGCTGGCGGTGAGCGTGCGCACGCGCGACGGCGGCCCGAGCAAACAAATCTGGCTGCTGCGCCCCGACGGTTCGGAGAGGCTTCCCGTCACCGCCGATCCCAGCTACACCTTTGGCGGCCAGCGCTGGAACGCGGCCGGTGATGCGCTGGTCCTGCAGCGCTTCGAATTGAACAAGCCCTTGGCCACACCGGAGGTGCTGGTATGGCAAAGGGCTACGAATATGGTGACGCTGCTCGCACAAGGCGCCGCGACGCCCGAGTGGATGCCGTAGTGCGCTAGTAGTTGCCGGCGACGGCGGTTTGCAGGCGCTCGATGCGCCGTTGCAGGTAGGGCGAGAAGTAACCTTTGTAGCGTTCCTGCAGGTCGGGGCTCATCCAATCGTTGCCCGTCACGCGCCGGCGACAATTCGCCGCGCCGCACTCGCAGTCGAACTCGTCGTACGGGTTGCTGTCCGACATCGCGTAATCGAAGCACACCTCTTCACCCGGCGCAATGTCGCGCCGGGCCACGATGACGATCTGCCCCTGCAGGCCGGCGTTCGGGTCGCAGCAGTGGTTGATAAAGTCGGCGTCGTCGTCGGGGATTACCGAGGCGAGGTACAAACCCTCTTCCACCTGCACGCTGTGCTGGCGCAGCACCCGCGGCAAACGCTGCAACTGCTCATCGTCCACGATGGCGCCGCCCCACACCATGAGGCGTTCGCCTTTTTCCACGAACTCGTGGGCGAACACCCCCATGCCGCCTTTTTCGGGGATGGGCGCGGTATGCAGCTTGGGGTTGAGGAAAGCGAACTTGTCAAACATGGCGGTTGTCCTTTCCGCTAAAAGAATTTACCGCCCATCCCGAAGTTCACGTGCCCAACCGGTGGACCGGCGGCTGCGAGCTCGAGTAGGCGGCAAAGCGTCAAGCGCGGTGTTTGACCAACGCGTCGAGCGCGAAATATACAGGCTGTGGCCGAGATTGCAAGTGTGATTCGGGGTGCCGGGAAAACTTTAAGCCTGCGCCGGCGCACAAAAAAGAGCCGGGCGACTTGTTCAGTTCGTCCGGCTCCGTCGGCGCAGGCGCTGGCGCGGATGTCACCCGCTCGCACGGCGGCGGTTCGCAGGCGCAGCTTGTAGCCGCGACCGTGTTAGCGCGCCCTGGGCCGCGGCAGCAGCGACAGCACCTTGGCGCACAGCGAGCGGGCCTGCACCAGCGCGGCCATATCGCGCACGCCGTCGGGGTCGCTGCCAGTGATGTGGGTGATGATGTCTTTCTCGGCCTGAGCGATGGTCTGGCGCAGCGCGCCGTTGACGAAGGCGCGGTTGCGATTGGTCGTGGCCGCGGTCTGCACCAGGCCCCTGGCGCGTTGAAAGCTTTGCAGCAACTGCACGCGATAGACTCCGGTGAGGATGGCCGCACACATGGCCGCTTCGTTGATGAGGATGGCGATGGTCTGTTGTGTGTCCATAAGTAATTCCCTCAAACGGGCGGGCGGCCGACCGGCTGCGTCCGTACGTCAGCCGGTCGGCCGCCCCAAACACTACCTGACCCGTTTGTACCTCGGACGCGCCGCGCGGACGGATGGGAAATAGCGGCTATCGTTGGGTAGGTTGGGGCGACGTTGGCCGTCCCGCCGGGCGTCGCTGCGTTTCATCTTCATAAACGTGTGCGCCGGCCGACTTCGTCAGCGCGCCTCAAATTCATTATCGGCCGGGCGCCTTGACGCCGGAGAAACTTTCCGTGAAAGTTGGATGAGAGCGTCGCAAGCCGACGATGCGACGAATTGATGACGTCGGGTACTCGACCACGATGCAACTTCTTCCCAATCTCTATCGCGTACCAGGGGTGGTGGCCAACGTCTTTGCCCTGATCGATTCGGATGGCGTCACGCTGGTGGATACGGGCCTGCCGCACAATCACCACCGCCTCCTGCACTTCGTCGCCCGGCTCGATGGCGCTGCCCGGCCCATTCGCCGCCTCCTCATCACACATGCCGACCGCGACCACATGGGCAGCGTCGCCGCGCTGCGCGAGTTGACCGGCGCGCGGGTATATGCCAGCCGCCTCGAAGGCGAAGCGATGGCCGAGGGGCGCGAGACGCGCCGGTTGCGCGTCACCGGGCCGTACCGATTGGCGCTCGCCCTGTTGCGCCCGCTGTTCGCCAGAACCAGGCCCGCCCACGCCGATGAGTTTGTGGAGGACGGACAAACGCTGCCGCTCTTTGGCGGGCTGACGGTGCTGGCGACGCCCGGGCACACGCCGGGCCATCTATCCTTCTACTCCGCCGCGCACGGCGTGCTCTTCGCCGGGGATTCGCTGCGCGTCATCGGCAAACACCTGCGCGTATCGAGCGGGCCGAACACGCACGACGCGGCCCGGGCGCAGGCCTCGGCGGAACGGCAATTTGCCCTGCGGCCCCGGTTGATTTGTTGCGGGCACGGCGCGCCCCGGTTCATGCCCGATTGAACTGCACGAATTTATCAAACCGATTTCGTGCGAATCAGGTACGCCGCCGCTGCCCGGTTTGGCGCGATAATGCGAGGCGCCCGTCTCTATGGAACTCAACGTCGCGATTGATACCCTCGGCCGGATTCTGGGGCAGGTGATCTCGGCGCAGGAGTCGCCGGCGCTGTTCGAAGTCGAGGAACGGATACGGCTCCACGCCAAGGCGCGCCGCGCCGGCGACGAGGCCGCCGCGCGCGCGCTGGCCGCCGAGGTGCGCGCGCTGACGACCGACGCTGCCCGCGCCGTGGCCGCCGCCTTCGCCCTGTACTTTGATCTCGTCAACCTGGCCGAGGAAGCCAGCCGCGTCCAAACGCTGCGGCAACGCGCCGCAACCACCAGCACGAAGAGTGGCGAGGACACCCTGACCGACGCTCTCGCGCAACTCGCCGCGCGCGGGGTCAGCGAAGCGGAGATGGCCGCCCTGTTACAGCGGCTCAAGATCGAGTTAGTCCTCACCGCGCACCCCACCGAGGCGCGCCGGCGCACCGTCCAATCCAAGCTGCATCGCATCGCCCTGAGCGTGCGCGACCTGTATCGCAACGCGCTCGTGCCGCGCGAACGCGAGGCGGTGCTGAATGCCATCCGCGAGGAAATCACGGCGCTGTGGTTGACCGATCGCGCGCGCACCGCTCGCCCGGCGGTCACCGACGAGGTGCGCATCACGCTGCACTTTGTCGGGGAGGTGTTCTGGGAGGCGCTGCCCCGGCTGTATGCGGATTTCGAGAGCGCCCTCGCGCAGCACTATCCGGGGCTGCGGCCACCCTCGGGCTGGCTTACTCTGGCATCGTGGATCGGCGGGGACCGCGATGGCAACCCCAACGTCACCGCCGCCGTCACCGCCGAGACGTTGCGCCTGCATCGCGGCCTGGCGGTCGAACGACACAGGGCTTCGTTGCAGGAACTCGCTCGCCGCCTGAGCTTTGATCCCCGCCGCGTGCCAGTGCTGGCGGGCCTGCAGCACTGGCTCGACGCGCGGCCCACCACGCCGCACCTCGACTATTTGAAGACCCGTTACAACGAGCCGTACCGCATCGTCGTCTCGCACCTGGTCGCCGACCTCGAGCAAGCCTCCGCCGACGACATGACGGCCCGTCTGCTGGGCGTCGCGCCTCACTCGCCCCGCGCCGTCCTCCACAACTTCACCGAGCCGCTCGACCTCATCCGCTCCGCCCTCACAGGCGAACAGGCCAGCCGCTTGCTCATCACCACGCGCCGCCAACTGGAGATTTTCGGCCTGCACGCGGCACGTTTGGATGTGCGCGAGGAGTCGCTCCGGCTGGCGGCGACGCTGGGGGAACTGCTGCGCGCCCTCAACCTGAGCCTGACGTTTGAGCGCGACGCCGAGGCTGACCGGCTGCGAACGCTCGACGCGTTGCTGCCGAAGGAACGACCCGCCGCGCTGGCGCCCAACCCCGGCATCACCGCCGAGACCGCCGAGACATGGGCGTTGTTCCGATTGCTGGCGCGCACGCAGGCGGTGTACGGGCGCGAGCTGTTGGGGCCGTTCGTCATCAGCATGACGCGCGACGCCGCCGACGTGCTGACGGTGCTCCTGCTCGCGCGCTGGGCCGGTTGCGCCGACGGCCTCTCTATCGTGCCACTCTTCGAGACGGTGGATGACCTCGAGCGCGCGCCCGGCATCCTGGCCACCCTGTTCACACATGCGGAGTATCGGCGGCATCTGGCGGCGTGCGGCGATGAGCAGATGGTGATGATCGGGTATTCGGACAGCAACAAAGACGGCGGTTACCTCGCCGCGAACTGGGCCTTGTATCAGGCGCAGGAGGCGATTGCCGGCATCTGCCGCGAACACGCCATCACGTTGACGCTCTTTCACGGGCGCGGCGGCACGGTGGCGCGCGGCGGCGGCCCGGCCAATCGCGCCATCCGCGCACAGCCGCCGGGCACGGTCAATGGCCGCTTCCGCCTCACCGAGCAGGGCGAGGTCATCGCCTCGCGTTACGGCGACCCCGACCTCGCGCATCGTCACCTCGAACAGATAGCGAGCGCGGTCCTGTTGGCGAGTGCGCCTGCGCCAGGGAGCAGTGGGGCAAGGGAGGCTACGCCCGCTCCCCTTCAACCCGGCCCCCAATGGCGCGCGGCGCTTGCGGAAATGGCCGGTCGCGCTCGCGCCGAATATCGCGCGCTGGTTTTCGAGACGCCGGGCTTCATGGAGTTCTGGCGACAGGCCACGCCGATTGACGAGATCAGCCGCTTGCGGATCGGGTCGCGGCCCACCGCGCGCCGCAGCGGCCCGCTGCAGGTCACCAACATCCGCGCCATCCCGTGGGTGTTTTCTTGGATGCAGAGCCGCTTCAACTTCCCGAGCTGGTACGGCTTGGGCACCGCGCTGGCCGATCCTCAGCGGCAGCCGTACCGGGAAATGTATGCGGGCTGGCCGTTCTTCCGCGCGCTGCTGGATAACGCGGAGATGTCGTTGCTCAAGGCCGATATGGGCATCGCGGCGCTGTACGCCGAGCTGGTGCCCGATGCCGCGCTGGCGCGGGAGACCTTCGCCCGCCTGCAGGCGGAGTTCGACCGCACCCGAGACGCGGTGCTCGCGATCTCCGGCCACAGCGAGCTGATGGAACCCGACCCCGTAATCCAACGCTCGGTCAAGCTGCGCAACCCGTACGTCGACCCGCTCAACTATATTCAGATCGAGATGCTGCGGCGTCTGCGGGCCTTGCGCGATCCCGACTCGGCCGAGGCGGAGCCGCTGCGGGCGGTGATGGTGATGACGATCAACGGCATCGCGGCCGGCCTGCGGAATACCGGGTAGCAAAGCACAGTCAGCGAGGTGCAGGCTGGCATGACGATCCTCAGTCATCAATCCCCGGTCACCAACCGCCCGGCCCTGCTGGCCCTGGCTGATGGCGCCGTCTGGCCGGGGCGCGCGTTGGGCGCCATCGGCGAGCGCACCGGCGAGGTGGTGTTCAACACCAGCCTCACGGGCTATCAGGAGATTCTGACCGACCCCTCGTACCACGGGCAGATTGTGGTGATGACCCAGCCCCACATCGGCAACTACGGCGCGAACGACGAGGACGACGAATCGCCTCAGCCGTGGGTGAACGGCTTTGTGGTGCGCGAGGCAAGCCCGCTCGCCAGCAACTGGCGGGCGACGCAGACTCTCGACGACTATCTTCGCCAACGTCACGTCATCGGCGTGACCGACGTGGATACGCGCGCCCTCGTCCGCCACATCCGCACCTACGGCGCGCAGAACGCCGCCCTGTCGAGCGTCAACCCAGAGCCGAGGCATGTCATCGCCCTCGCGCGCGCCGCGCCGGATATGAACGGGCTCGACCTGGCGCGGCAAGTGACGTGCACCGAGCCGTATCATTGGCGCCCCCCACTCGCTGCGGGAGAGAGGGCAGGGCTGGGGCAAAGCGCAGCGCCTTTGCGCGTCGTCGCCTACGACTTCGGCATCAAACGCAACATCCTCCGCCTGCTGGCCGAGCACGGCTGCGCGGTGACCGTCGTGCCCGCCCACACGAGCGCGGTGGAGGTGCTGGCGAGGCAGCCGGACGGTGTCTTCCTCTCGAACGGCCCCGGCGACCCGGCCGCCTGCACGTATGCGATTGAGGCCGTGCAGGGCTTGCTGGGCCGTGTGCCGATCTTCGGCATTTGCCTCGGCCATCAGATTCTTGGGCTGGCGCTCGGGGGCACGACGTACAAATTGAAGTTTGGCCATCGCGGCGGCAACCAGCCGGTGCAACATCTGCCGACGCGCCGCGTCGAAATCTCCAGCCACAATCACGGTTTCGCGGTGCGGGCCGACAGCTTACCGCCGGGCGTGGAGGTCACCCACACCAATCTAAACGATGAGTGCGTCGAGGGCCTGCGGGCGCCGGCGCTGCGAGCGTTCAGCGTGCAATACCACCCCGAGGCCGCGCCCGGCCCGCACGATGCGCGCTACCTCTTTCAGGAATTTGTGACGATGATAGCAGCCGATGCCAAAACGCACTGACCTCCGCTCCATCCTCATCCTCGGCTCCGGCCCCATCGTCATCGGGCAGGCGTGCGAGTTCGATTACTCCGGCGTGCAGGCGTGCAAGGCCCTGCGGCGCGAGGGCTACCGCGTCGTGCTCGTCAACAGCAACCCGGCCACCATCATGACCGACCCGGAGTTCGCCGATGCCACCTACGTCGAGCCGCTCACCGTTGACCTCGTCGAGAAGATCATGGCGATTGAGAAGCCCGATGCCGTGCTGCCCACCGTCGGCGGGCAGACGGGATTGAACCTGGCGATGGATTTGTGGCGCGCGGGCGTGCTGGCGAAACACAACGTGCGCCTCATCGGCGCGCAGCCCGAGACGATTGAGCTGGCCGAGGACCGGCTGAAGTTCCGCGATGCGATGCTGGGCGCGGGCGTGAAAGTGCCGCAGAGCGGTGTGGCCCGCACGCTGGCCGAGGCCGAGGCGCTGGTCGCCGAGGTCGGCTTCCCGGCCCTCATCCGCCCGTCGTTCACCCTCGGCGGCTCGGGCGCCGGCATCGTCCTCTCACCGGCGGAGTTCCGCGCCAGGGTCGAGCACGGACTGCGCGAGAGCCCCGTTCACGAAGTCCTCATCGAGCAGAGCGTGCTGGGCTGGAAAGAGTACGAACTCGAAGTGATGCGCGATCGGGCCGACAACTTTGTGGTGGTGTGCTCGATTGAGAACCTCGACCCGATGGGCGTCCACACCGGCGACAGCCTCACCGTCGCCCCGGCGCAGACGCTGACCGACCGCGAATATCAGCATCTGCGCAACCTCGCCCGCACGGTGATGACGACCGTCGGCGTGGAGACCGGCGGCAGCAACGTGCAGTTCGCCGTCAACCCGCGCGGCGGGGAGGCGCTGGTGATCGAGATGAACCCGCGCGTCAGCCGCAGTTCGGCGCTGGCCTCCAAGGCCACCGGCTTCCCGATTGCGAAGATCGCCGCGCTGCTGGCCGTGGGCTACACGCTCGACGAGATCAGGAACGACATCACCCGCGTCACCCCCGCCTCGTTCGAGCCGAGCCTCGACTATTGCGTGGTGAAGATTCCGCGCTTCGCCTTCGAGAAGTTCCCCGGCGCGGAGGCCACGCTCGGCCCGCAGATGAAGAGCGTGGGCGAAGTGATGGCGATTGGCCGCACCTTCCCCGAGGCGCTGAACAAAGCACTCAGGGGACTCGAGCTCGGGAAAGCGGCGCGGGAAAACGGGGCAACGAGGGATATCGGAGTGCCCGGCCCGTTGCGGATTTTTGATGTGCTCGACGCGCTGCGCGCCGGGATAACGGCGGACGAGGTGATTGCGCGCACTCACTTCGACCCGTGGTTCGTGGCGCAGATGCAGGCCATGCTCGCGCTGGAGGCCGAATTGCGCGCGCACTCCCTCGCCTCGCTGCCGCGCGAACTGCTGCGCCGGGCCAAGCGGATGGGGTATTCGGACAATCAGATTGCGGCATTGTTGAATGACACGGCGACCGGGCGGCACGGTGACAAGGTGAGTGTCAGCCCGTCTCCCCCTCACCCGGTCACCCCGTCACAGGTCAGAGCACATCGCCAATCGCAACACCTCACCCCCGTCTTCTATCGCGTGGATACGTGCGCGGCGGAGTTCGAGGCCTTCACCCCGTACCTGTACTCGACGTACGAGTCGCACGACGAGGCCCAGCCGACGGACAGGCGCAAGGTCATCATCCTCGGCGGCGGGCCAAACCGCATCGGCCAGGGCATCGAGTTCGACTATTGCTGCGTGCACGCCTGCTTCGCGCTGAAGGAACTGGGCTTTGAGACCATCATGGTCAACTGCAACCCCGAGACGGTGAGCACCGATTACGACATCGCCGACCGGCTGTACTTCGAGCCGCTAACCCTCGAAGACGTGCTCAACATCATTGACGAGGAGAGGCCGGAGGGCATCATCGTGCAGTTCGGCGGGCAGACGGCGATCAATCTCGCCAAGCCGTTGCAAGCGGCGCTCGAAAGTAGAAAAGTAGAAAGTAAACAGACCGGCGATACTTTCTACTCACTCCTTTCTACTTCCATCTGGGGCACCTCCCCTGACAGCATTGATCTGGCCGAGGACCGCGTGCGCTTCGGGCAACTGCTGCGCGACCTCGATATCCCGCATCCCGAGTGGGGCACGGCGCAATCGCTGGAGACCGCGCGCCGCGTCGCCGCCCGCATCGGCTACCCGGTGCTGGTGCGCCCGTCGTACGTGCTCGGCGGCCGCGCGATGGAGATCGCGTACGATGACGCCTCGCTGGCCGCCTTCCTTGCCGCCGCCACCGAGGCCTCGCCCGACGGCCCGGTGCTGATCGATCATTTCCTCGAAGATGCTTACGAAGTGGATGTGGATGCGCTGTGCGACGGCGAGCGCGTCGTCATCGCCGGAGTGATGCAGCACATCGAAGAAGCCGGGGTACACTCGGGCGACAGCGCCTGCGTGCTGCCGCCGTGGAAGATTTCGAATTATCATCTGCAAATCATCGAGGACTACACCGACCGGCTCGGCCGGGCGCTGCAGGTGAAAGGGCTGATGAACGTGCAGTACGCAATCAAGGACGACATCGTCTACGTGCTGGAAGTCAACCCGCGCGCCTCGCGCACCGTGCCCTTCGTGAGCAAGGCCACCGGCGCGCCGCTGGCTAAACTCGCCGCGCAGGTCATGGCGGGCAGGTCGCTGGCCGACCTCGGCTTCACCGCCACACCCGAGGTGGATGGCTTCTTCGTCAAGGAAGTGGTGCTGCCGTTCAGGAAATTCCCCGGCGCGGATTATCGACTCGGGCCCGAGATGCGTTCCACCGGGGAGGTGATGGGCCACGCGGCGCGCTTCGGGCACGCCTTCGCCAAAGCGCAAATGGCGACCGGCACGCCGCTGCCCCTGGCCGGCAACGCCTTCCTCACCGTCAACGATTTCGACAAAGGCGCAGTGCTCAAACTGGCGCGCGACCTGCAGCGTCTCGGCTTCACCCTCTTCGCCACCGCCGGCACCGCCGCCGCCGTGGCGCGCGCCGGGCTGCCCGTCACCGCCCTCAAGCGCTTCAGCGAGGGCAGCCCGAACGTCGTCGAGATGATCGAGCGCGGCGAGATGCACCTCATCATCAACACCCCGCTCGGCGCGGGCACTGTCGCCGATATGCAACGGATGCGGGCGGCGGCGGTGTTGCACAACGTCACGCTGCTCACCACTCTCAGCGCGGCCAGCGCTGCCGTCAATGGCATTCAGGCGCTGAAGGCGAAAGAACTCACCGTGCGCAGCTTGCAGGCGCACTATCGGGCGCAGACCGCATGAACCGGCACGTCATCGCCGTGATCTGCGCGCTGATCATTGTCGGCGTCGTGGCCCTGTTCCTCGCTACGCGGCCAGTGATCGCGCCGCCCGCGCCGACGGCGACGCCCACCCTCACGCCGCCGCCCACCGCCACGCCCATGCCGCTCGACGCCTGCGATCCACGCGCGACCGCCGGGCCGCCGCCCACCGGCCTCACGCCGACTTGCACCTTCACCATCGTGGCCGAATATCCGCACGATGCGGCTGCGTTCACGCAGGGCTTGCAGTTCGTGGATGGCGTGCTGTACGAAGGCACCGGATTGGATGGGCAGTCGTCGCTGCGGCGGGTGGATTTGGAGAGCGGGACGGTGGAGCAGCGGGTTGATCTTGGCTTCGAGTATTTCGGCGAGGGCATCACGGTGCTCGGTGACCGCATCTTTCAATTGACGTGGGATACGAACATCGGCTTTGTCTATGACCGGGCAACGTTCACGCAATTGCAGACCTTCCAGTATCCGACCGAGGGCTGGGGGCTGACGCACGACGGGCAGCGGCTGATCATGAGCGACGGCTCGCCGACGCTGTACACGCTCGACGCGCAGACGTTGGCGCAGACCCCGCTGAGCAACGTCGCCGACGCGACCGGCCCGATCGCGTTGCTCAATGAGTTGGAGTACATCAACGGTTACGTGTATGCCAACGTGTGGAAGACCGACCGCATTGCGAAGATTCTGCCGGAGACCGGGCAGGTGGTGGCGTGGCTGGATTTGAGCGGGCTGCGGCCCGCCGAAACGATGCGCTCGCCCGAGGCCGTCCTCAACGGCATCGCCTACGACGCCGCCGACGACCGGCTGTTTGTCACCGGCAAGTTGTGGCCCGGATTGTTCGAGATCAGGCTGCATTCGGCGCCCTGACCGAGGCCCGTCTCGGCATTGTCAGCGCAATGTTCGCACGCCCGGGCGCCGGGCGATAAACTTCACTCAGGATAACGGCCCCGGCCCGCGACGCGGGTGAACGCGGAGCGGTTGCCGGGCCTGGAGGGATTTGTGGGAGAGAGCGCGACGGCGACTCGTTTTGCGCGCCTGGGCATGATCGCCCGCTGGCGACCGGTGCACCGCGGCCACCTCGCCGTGCTGCGGGCGCTGTGCGACGCGGCCGCCGAGGCCCTCATCGGCATCGGCAGCGCCAACCGATACAATCTGCGCAACCCCTTCACTTTGGAAGAAACTACCGATATGCTCCGGCTGGCTTTGGCCGGGCGCGGCGGCAGCGAAGCTGCCGGCAGAGAAACGCGAAGCGTTTCTCCCCTCGCCCCGC
>CAZSNP010000004.1:0-20094 GCA_964608265.1 uncultured Anaerolineales bacterium
GTGCGCACCTGCCACAGGCGCGGCGCGCACGCCATCGGCGGCATGGCGGCCTTCATCCCCAGCCGCAAAGACCCGCAGGTGAATGAGAACGCCATCGCCAGGGTGCGCGAGGACAAGCAGCGCGAGGCCAATGACGGCTTTGACGGCACGTGGGTCGCCCATCCCGACCTGGTGCCGACGGCCAGGGAAGTGTTCGCCGCCAGGTTGGGCCAGAAGCCGCATCAAAAGGAGCGGCTGCGTGAGGACGTGTCGGTGACTGCCGAGCAATTGCGGACGTTCGGGGTGCCGGGCGGCCAGGTCACCGAGGCCGGCCTGCGGCTGAACATCAACGTCGGCATCCTGTATATCGAGAGCTGGTTGCGCGGGGTGGGCGCGGCAGCGCTCTACAATCTGATGGAGGATGCGGCCACGGCGGAGATTTCGCGCGCGCAGGTGTGGCAGTGGCTGCAGCAGCGCGCGCTCCTGGCGGATGGCCGCCCGGTCACACCGGAACTCTATCGCCAATTGCTGGCCGAAGAGGTGGAGAAAATCAAAGCCCTCGCCGGCGCGGAGGCGTACGCGCACGGGCGGTTCACCGAAGCGTGTGAGTTATTCGACGCGCTGGTGACGCAAGAGACCTTTGCGGAGTTTTTGACCCTGGGCGCGTACGAGCGGTTGGAATGAGGGCGTGTTAGAATTTATCGCAGACTGAGCCGTGAGCACGTGATGAAGCCCGGGACTGAATATTGGCTGGCCACATCGCACCATGACTTCGACACCGCGTAGGCAATGCTGGTTGCCAAACGCTATGTGTATGTCGTCTTCATGTGCCATCTGTGCCTGGAGAAGGTGCTGAAGGGTGCGCTTGTTGAACTGACCGATATTGAAACACCGCCGCGCATTCATGCCCTGAGGCTATTCGCAGAGCGGGCTGGCTTGGCGCTCACCGATGAACAGGGCTCAATGTTGGATGAGCTTACGGCACACCAACAGAAGACGCGCTATCCGGATGCCGTTATGACCTTGAGCAAAACATATACGCGAGCCTATGCGCTTCGAGTCATCAAGTTCACGAATGAGTTTCGGACATGGTTAGCAAATCAGTTGAAATCCGACGATTAGTTCGCCGGTTTGTGAAGGCGCTGCGGCGCGATATTCGGGTCGAACGGGCCGTCCTCTACGGCTCATATGCCATAGGCAAAGCGTACGAATGGAGTGATATTGACTTAGCTGTGGTGTCACCAGACTTCGCGCGGATGAATGAGTTGGAGCGGGTTCAATTCTTGGCTCGACACACAGTTCATTTCGACGCCCGGCTTGCTCCGATCGCTTATACCCCGACCCAGTTCGATGGCGCCGCGCCGTATCAATTTGCCTCCGAAATCAGGCGCACAGGGAAGGTCATGTACGATGCCCGCGGCAAGCGGTCGCCGTCAGCCGTAAGGCCCAAACGGCGCACCGCTGCGGCGCGCGCGCTGACGAAACAAGTCGCCTCGACGACAACAAAGAAGCCGGAAGCGTGCCACGCTTCCGGCTTGCGATTCTCGGTGTGGAACTACTTCAGTGCCCGCGCCAGATCGTCAATCAAATCCGCCTTGTTCTCCAGCCCGACCGAGATGCGGATGAGGCCCGGCCCGACCTCCAGCGGCGAGCCTTTGGTCGAGCCGTGGGTCATGCCGGCCGGCAGTTCGATGAGCGACTCGACACCGCCGAGCGACTCGGCCAGTGTGAACAGTCGCGTCCGCTTCAAAAACCCGGCGCTGCCGGCCTCGTCTTTGAGGCAGAACGAGATCATGCCGCCGCCGTTGCGCATCTGCTTCTGCGCGGTGGCGTGCTGCGGGTGTGTGTCCAGTCCGGGATAAACCACCTCGGCCACGTTGGGGTGATCGGCGAGGAACTGCGCGACGGCCAGCGCGTTCTCGCCGTGCCGGTCCATCCGCACGGCCAGCGTCTTGACGCCGCGCAGGACGAGGAAGCAATCCATCGGGCCGGGCACCGCGCCGGCGGCGTTCTGCAAAAACTTCAGCCGCTCGTACAGGGCCGCGTCGTTCATCAGCGCCGCGCCGCCGACCACGTCGGAATGGCCGCCGAGGTATTTCGTCGTCGAGTGCACGACCACATCCGCCCCGAGCACGATCGGTTGTTGCAGATAGGGCGTGGCGAAGGTGTTGTCCACGATGACTTTGACTGCCGGGTTGTGCGCGTGCGCGATCTCGGAGACCGCGCGGATATCAACCACTTTCAGGCGCGGGTTGGTCGGGGTCTCGATCCACACAAACCGGGTGTTGGGCCGCAGGCCGGTGCGCACGGCCGCGAGGTCGGTCAGTTCGGCGTACGAGAACTCCATCCCATATTTTTGATATTGCTTGTCGAACAGCCGGAACGTGCCGCCGTACACATCGTTGCTGGCCAGCACATGGTCGCCCGGGTCGAGGACTTTCAGAATCGTATCAATCGCGGCCATGCCCGAGGCGAAAGCCAACCCGTGCTGCGCGCCCTCCAGCGCGGCGAGGCAGGCCTGCAACGCGGTGCGCGTGGGGTTGTCGGTGCGCGCGTACTCGTAGCCTTTGTGCTCGCCGACGCCCTGCTGGGCGAAGGTCGAGGTGAAATACACCGGCGTCATCACCGCGCCGGTCTGTGGGTCGGGTGATTGCCCGGCGTGGATGGCGAGCGTTTCGATTTGATGGGTCATGGGGGTGGGGCTGGGTGAGGATCGAAGCCGGATGGCGGTTTGCGGTTGACGGTCTGCGTCAACCATTCCCTATCAATTTCGATTCTAGCATAGGCACTCTGCGCCGCTATAATTTGCGTGATGGGGTCCTCGGAGCCGTTTACGCTCGGGTCGCAGGTTGGGCGCTACACGCTCGAAGCCGTGGTGGGGCAGGGCGGGATGGGCGTGGTCTATCGCGCCTTCGATTCGGATCTGCAGCGGCGCGTGGCGGTGAAGGTGATGACGCCGCACCTCACCAGCGCCACCGCGCTCGGACGTTTTCAGCGCGAGGCGGCCGCCGTCGCGCAACTCCGCCACCCCGGCATCGCAGCCGTTTTTGATTTTGGCCGCCACGACACCCAACCCTTCATCGTCTTCGAGTGGATTGACGGCCGCGGCCTGAGCACGGTGCTGGAGGAGGCCAAACAGTTGCCGCTCAGCCGCGCGCTGCGGCTGACCGCGCAACTGGCCAGCGCGCTCGATTACGCCCACCAGCGCGGCATCCTCCACCGCGACCTCAAGCCCGGCAACGTCCTCGTCACGCCCGACGATACGCCCATCATCATTGATTTTGGTCTGGCCTGGCTGGCCGGCGAGAACACGCTGACGATGCCCGGCGCGTTGTTCGGCACGCCGCGCTACATGTCACCCGAGCAGTTTCGCGGCGAGATGCTCGACGCCCGCGCCGACCTATATAGCCTGGCGGTGATGGCGTACGAGATGATCGCCGGTCGCCCGCCCTTCCTCGGCGAGACGATCCAATCGCTGTACCACCAACACCTCTACGCGCCGCCGCCGCGCATCACCGAGTTCAGCCCGGAGACGCCGAAATCCATCGCCACTGCGCTCGACCGCGCGTTGGCGAAGGATGCGGCGATGCGCTTTGTCAGCGGCGCGGCCTTCAGCGCTGCGCTGCGCGATGTGCCTGCCCCGCCCGAGCCGCAGACGACGGATACGATGGCGCAGACGGTGCCGGTGATGGCGGTGCCATCAACGCGCCCGCCGGTGAGCAAGCCGAGGCCGGCGGCGGCCGACAGCGCCGCGCCGGAGGCCGGGGCCGTCACCGTGCCCGATGGCGCCCTCCCCAAACAACCGGCGCCGTCGCGGGGCAATCGGGGATTGGTGGGTTTAGTGGCGGGCCTGGGCTTGTTGTTCTGCGTGGTGTGGTCGGCGGCTCTGGCCATGCTTTGGCCGCGCCTGACAACGCAACCCACTGCCCGCTCGCCCTCGCCGGCGGTCGCGGTCGTTCAACCCACCATCACCCCGGTGGCGCTGCCGGCGGAATGGACGGCGACCAACTCGCCGCCGAGCGCCGGCCCGACCGCCACGCGGATGACCGCCGGCGCGCCGACGCAGACGCCGCTCATCATCACGATCGTGGTGACCAACGTCGTCGTCGTCAACCTCACCGCCACCAGCGCGCCCACCGGCAGCCCGACCATCACCCCCACGGCCACGCGCACCGCGACGACGGCGCCCGGCCAACCAAGCGACACACCACCGCCGACGGCGACCGTCACGCCCATCCCTTCGGCGACGAACGCGCCGGCCAGCAGCAACACACCCGCGAACACCAACTCCCCGACGCCGACGCGCAGCGCTACGCCTCCGCCGCCCACGGCAACGCATGCCGCGCCGCCGGCCGCGACGTTCACATCATCGCCCACAGCAACGTTCATCTTCACGCCAGCGGCGACTTCAACCACCGGCTGCGCCATCACCGGCGGCGCGCTGGCGATCAACGGCAACGAACTGGCCTGGCCGCTGACGAATGCAGGCGCGAACACGGCGACCATCACCGCGATTGACCTCAATTGGCCTGATACGCCTCCGCCGCAACGCCTGAGCGAAGTGTTCGTGGGCGGCACGCGCATTAGCAACAGCAAAGACAACCAGCCGCCCAGTGCGCTGCCGGCGGAGGTGCCCTGGGTTGACGGGGCCGCCCGCAGCCTGGCGCCCGGCGCGACCGAGGCGTTGCGCTTCCTCTTCCGCGATCCGCTGCCGGCCACCGGCTTCAGCGTGAGCGTGACGTTTGACAACGGTTGCGCACTGAGTGTGAGCAATTGATCACGCGCATGAGGCACGCGCTGGCGCTGTTCGGGTTGCTCGCGCTTGGCTGCGGCGCGATCAGCACCAGCGTGCAGGTCACGACCATCGCCGTCGGGCCGGGCACGCCCATCCCACCCATCAACATCCCGGTAGTGCCGCCGAATCCGCAGCCGACACCGATGCTGCCCGTGATTCAACTCGAGTACGCCGGGACGCGGGTGACCGGCCGCGAGGCGCAGCATCTGTGGCAAGCGGGGTCGGGCCAGGGCGCGGGCGGCGGTGGGGCGAACACTGCCCCGCTCACGCTGCCGTTCGGCGCGAGCCTCGATATCGTCGTCACGCATCCAACGCAACCCGCGCTGCTCGTCGTCATCGAGTTGGATGCGAACGGCGTGCCTGTCCACACCACGACGCTCACGCCCACCGCGCTCACCACCGCGTATACGCCAACGCGCGCCGGTCAGTACGACTTGCAGGTGCTGGCGCAGTGGACGGCGGACACAATTGTGATCGCGCGGTTTGCGGTGGCGGTGACGCCGTAAACCCCCTCGCCTCCCGGCCCGCCTTCCCACACGCGAAAGGCGCGCGCGGGAGGGCGGGCCGTGGCTGAGGGGGGGCGTTATAATCCCTCGCATGTCCGACCTCACCTTTTACGAAGACCCCGAAGACATCCCCGTCTCGGTGCCGCGCGAGGCGATGCGGTTTGAAAGCGTTGACGTGCAGCCGTATCCCGATGGACGGCGGGTGAAACTGGCCTTCACGTTTCCGCCCTTCCTCGAGCGCCCGAGCGTGGAGGCGTGGGTGACAAACGCCGAGGGCGCGACCGTGGCGACGATGATGCTGATCGAGGCGATGGAGCAGAGCTTTGACTTCACCCTGCACCTGCGCGACCCGCAGCCACGCGGCGCGCACACGCTGCATCTCCAACTCTTCTATCTGCTCAACGACGAGGATCCCGAAGACAAACAGATCATGGATGAGCGCGCGGTCGCTTTCTCGCTCTGATGCTTGAGATCCAGCCGCGACGCCGCAAAGAACTGGCAGCACTCTTTGCACGCCTCATCGCGGGCTGCGCGTCTTGGCGGTGAATGGCATGCCTCAGTCGCCCCGGGAGTCGGTCACCGAAACCGAACCCGAACTGCACACCCGCCAGCCCGGCCTGTCGCTGACGACGTTTCCGCAATCGCTCATGCACTTGCTGCCGTACCGCGTGCAGGCGCGGCTGGCCGAAGGCTCGATGACGCGGCGCGTGCTCACGCTGGCCTGGCCGTCGGTGGCCGAGCAATCGCTCATCACGTTGATCGGGTTGGTGGATGCGTACATCGTCGGCCATCTCGGCGCGGCGGCAATTGCGGGTGTGGGCCTCGGCGGGCAGGTACTGAACCTGGTGGCGGCGCTGTTCGGCGCGGTCGGCGTGGGTGCCACCGCCCTCATCGCCCGGCACGTCGGCGCGCGCGAACCGGACGAAGCGAACCAGTTGATGCGGCAGGCGCTGCTGCTGGCGGTCAGCATCGGTGTGCTGGCCGCGGTCGCGGGCTGGTGGCTGGCCGAACCCATCATCCGCCTGTTGGGGGCCGCGCCGGAAGTCGTCGTCACCGGCTCGAACTGGCTGCGAACCGTCGCGCCCTCGTTCGCTTTCGTCGGGATATTGCTGGTGGGGAATGCCGCGCTGCGCGGCTCCGGCGATACCCGCTCGCCGCTGGCGGTGATGCTGGCCGTCAATGTCGTCAACGTAACGGTGGCGTGGACGTTCACCAACGGGTTATTCGGCTTCCCGAACCTCGGCGTGGTCGGCAACGCCCTGGGCGCGGCCTCGGGGCAGGTTATGGGCGCGGCGGTGGTGATCGCGCTGCTTTTGCGTGGGCGCGGTGTGTTGCGATTGCACGCCCATCGGTCATCGCCCGACCTCGCCCGGCTGCGACGCATCCTCAACATCGGTTTGCCGGCCGGCGCCGAGCAGGTGCTGCTGCAGATCGCGCTGCTCAACCTGGCCGTCATCATCTCGCAATTTGGCACGGCGGCCTATGCCGCGCACAGCATCGGCATCCGCATTTCGGCGCTGTCGTTTCTGCCGGGCTGGGGGTTCAGCGTGGCGGCGACGACGCTGGTGGGGCAGGAGCTTGGCGCGCGCAACCCGGCCCGCGCGCGGGCAGCGGCGTACGCGGCTTTCGGCATGGCCTTCGCCGTGATGCTGGTGATGGGCGCGGTGCTGTTCTTTTTTCAGGAACCGATCCTGCGCCTCTTCACGAACGACGCCGCCGTGCTGGCCGCCGGCGCGACGGTCATGCACATGAGCGCCGCGCAGCAACCGGTGCTGGCGGCCTCGTTCGTCTTTGGCGGCGCGTTGCGCGGCGCGGGCGACACGCGCACGACGCTCCTCATCACCGTCACCTCGATTTGGGGATTGCGGCTGCTGGCCGCATACGTGCTCGGCGTGGTCTTCGGCCTGGGGCTGTTCGGCGCGTGGCTCGGCATCTGGCTCGACTTCGCCTTCCGCTCGACGATGTTCTATCTGCGCTTTCGCAGTGGCAAGTGGGAGACGTTGAGGGTGTAGCGAGTGGCAAGTAGCAAGTGGCATGTGGCAAGTCCCTTCCACGAACGGCCAGGCCGAGCCGTTCCTCGCCATCACACACGCAATCACGGCCAAACTTGATTGTGACGAATGGAGAAAGACTTTCGCCACAGAGACACAGAGCCATGGAGGGTTTCTCTGTGTCTCCGTGCCTCTGTGGCAAATCCTGCAACCATTCGGGCGTCAACGGCAACTACTGAGTGAGACGAGCGGAATGGACGCGAGTGACTCGGGCCTGGTGGCCCGCACGTTGGGCGGTGACCGGGCGGCCTTCGGCGCGCTGATCGAACGTCATCGCGCGCTGGCCGTAGCCCTCGCCGCCCGGCTGCTCGGCTCGCACGCCGAGGCCGAGGACGTGGCGCAGGAGGCCTGTCTACACGCGTACCTTGGCCTCCAACACCTCCGCGACGCGGAGCGCTTCGGCGCGTGGCTGTGCGGCATCGCCCTCAACCTGGCCCGGATGCGGTTGCGCGCGCGGCGAGCGATGGTCTCGCTCGAGGACTGGGACGGTGGCCGGGTCGCGCCGGGCTTCAAGCTGGCGGAGGCGGACCTTCCACCGGAAGCGGCGGTCGAGATTCGCGAGCTGCATGCGCGGGTGCAGCGTGCGGTGGAGGCGTTGCCGCCGGAGCAGCGGGCCGCTGTGCGCCTCCACTACCTCGACGGGTTAACGCTCGAGGAGATCGGCGTCATCACCGGTTCGCCGGTGGGCACCATTAAAGCCCGGCTGCACCGCGCCCGCGGGAAGCTGCGGGAGCAATTGATCCATGAACTCAACCAGCATCCTGAGCGGGGCGGCCTGCTTTTGGCTGCGCAGTCGAAGGACGGGATGCAAAAGGAGAAAGCCAAAATGATCGAAGTGATGGTGGACAAAGTGGTGATGCGCGTGCCGAAGCCCGCCGTCGAGGGTCGTGAGTTCGACGTGATGATCCCTGCGCCCCCGCCCACGCAACATGTGAACGCGCAGATGATTTTTCTGCAGAGCACCGGCCCGGATATGCCGATGCTGGCCGGGGCGCTGCCGCACCTCGGCCACCGCGTGGTGCTGCTGAAGGAGAGGGCCGGCGAGCGCGTGCTGCCGATTTGGATCGGCCCGGCGGAGGCCGACTCGATTGCGCTGCAACTGGCCGGGGCGGCCATGCCGCGCCCGCTGGCGCACGACCTGACTTTGAAATTG
This sequence comes from uncultured Anaerolineales bacterium, assembly GCA_964608265.1. GTDB lineage: Bacteria > Chloroflexota > Anaerolineae > Anaerolineales > UBA6663 > JANWXR01. The sequence goes on from CAZSNP010000004.1 coordinate 8,485, forward strand.
CTCGACGCCGCACACGCGACGATTGAGCGCGTGGCCGTCAGCCGTCTGCATGAGGAAGTGTTTTACGCCACGATCTCAGTGCGCGCGGGCGAGACGGTGACCGAAGTGGATGCGCGCCCCAGTGACGCGCTCGGCCTGGCATTGCGCGCCAACGCCCCCATCTTCGTCGCGCCGGCGATCATGGACTCGCAGGGCCTCACCCCCAACAAGGTCAACGAGAAACTCGAAGCCGGCATGACGCAGCCGCCGCCGGTGCAGTGGGAGTGGGTGCCGGCCCCGCCGCCGCAGGTGGTTCAGATGCCGAAGCGCTCGGCGGAAAGGTAATCGATAACAAGTCGAAAAAACGATAGGTGCATACTTGAACATGCGCGCAAGCTAAATTATCTTGTCTACCCACAAACTTTTAGAATAACCACTCGACCACCAAGAATGATATGACTGGCTTCTGTACTGATGGCCGTAATTACAACCTTGATAATAGCCTGAGGCAACATCGGTTTGAATGTAGCTCCCATACGCTGCCTTGTTCTTGTATCCCAGTTGGAGCCAAGATTGCCAACTGCCATCAGCATTCTTGCAACGATCTTGAGGGCGTGCGTCAGCATACATGTTTATTTGTGGCTGATACGGGCCGCCTATTTGAGATGACGCATATTCGCTAAACAGCCCGAAAGTTGGGAGATCGTAGGCATAGTAATTACAGGCAATCAGGGTTGTGCCGCTCGGCCCGCCAGTGGATTGACAAGTGGAAGTCCACCCTGTCTGGGCCCATATATTGCCATTGATTAAGACCGCCAGCACTACCGAGACGGCAAACGAGATGCGCAACCATGTGGGCTTCATATCGTTATTTCTCCATCGTAGTCATGTGACTCAACAGCAATCGCAATTGCACATCGTCCACCCCGCTAGCCTCAAGATATATCAAGGTCTGCGGCATTTCAATGATGAGCCACGATGGTCGATGAGCACCCGTGGACATCACCCAGCCGGGAAAGACCTGTTTCCCCACTCCGAAGTTTGACTTTGAAGCAGTGGACCACATAGGGCGAGTAGCCTGCAGACTCCTTGTCATTCTTTCACGGAGACCTTGAACGACAGTGATTGTGGAGGGCTCTCCCGGAGACAACTTCGTGTATGTCATCCTGATCCCGGCACCCCATGTTGAAGCGAACTGTATAGCTTGGAAGTCCAAGGGGGGGGCGTTATCATCACTTAGCTTGGTATAGTCGGCCGCGGCGAGTTGGAACCCCTCAGTACCGTTCAACCAACCGTATATTGGATGATCAGTGACAGCTAGGATATCAGAGAGATTGACCAACATCTTGTCGGATGCAACCGGTGGTTCGATGCTGGTCGTCGCCGATGCCATTGTGAACAGCTCGTTTTGTCGAGGATCCTTAGTATCCAAAAGTTCAGGATCTGATAGGGTGCGATACGCAACGATGTGCTCCCGTCCTGAAGAGTCAAAGACGACCTGTGCCATGCCAATCGGCACACGACTAACAGGATCAATGTCTATACGAGAGCCATACGAGACAGGAGCAAGATCGGCCATAAATGGGTTTTGGAAACCAAGTAGTGCCGCAAGGATGTCATCAGATCCTTGAAGTGTTTTCGGCTTTAGATATATGCCGATAGCGGGCGAACCGTCCGGCAAGTGACTCTCCCGGTGGGTCAATTGATTGTCTTTATTCAAGAAGTCGTCGATAAGCGCAACTCGATTGTCGATAAAGTCCGCAACTTCTGTTGTTGTAATGGTCAGTATCTGACCTGATCGGGGGAAGTAGTCGGTTTCTACAATTCCATCGAACAGCAAATCCTGCAATAATTTTCCGTCAGAACTGTGAAGCTGCGTTCTCCAACGAATAGTTTTACCCTCGATGCTAATCTCTAACCATGTATCCTCAATTGTCTGTTCAATCCAAATATCGGAATATGACAGATGAAATGGGTCAGATGGCTCTAAACCAGCGTTGGGGCCACGACTATAGAGTTTGTATGTGTAATGAGCAATTTGCCCGGGTTTCGGAATAACCAGCGTCTCGGATGCGCTAGTTAGAATCGCGCTTGCTTCAACGTCAGCTTGATTGGTACTGAACAACGTTGTGAGCGCGAATGCAGAGATGGAGACCAAAAGAGCGATGGATAGCAACACAACTTTGTTTCGCATGATTTTGACCTCTTGATTGGCAGAGGATAGCTCAACCCCCACTGAGATGATAGGGCCTAAAGTCCCGACTTTCCCTCCAACTTTCCTGCCTATTCGTTAGCCTCGCTCGTCAGCCCGTTATCTCTCGCCCACAGCGCCGCTTCCGTGCGGTTGCGTACGCCAACCTTCTCGAAGATGACGATCAAATGATTCTTGACGGTCTTTTCGGCGAGGCATAGCTGCGATGCGATCTCTTTATTGGTCAATCCATGCGCCACCAAGCGCAGAATATCTCGTTCAGTCACTGTGAGGGCCTCGCCGGATTGGTCGGCGGACACCGCGTCATTTCTCTTGCTGGTATTGTCATCCTGGTTTGGCATAGTTCCTCCTTATTTACGAATGCCAAGCTTTGACGCGTACGATCATATTACGACGCTATTTTTTTCGTCAACCGCAAGATTGCGGAACGGGAGTATGTTGTTACGTGGCGCAAAATAACGCGCCAACACCGCAGTGATCGAAACGTTCGTCAGAGAAGTGATGGGTGACGAGGTGGCGGAGTGACGTTCCCTACATCACTCCGCCACTTCGTCACTGTTGTTCATGCACTCGGCTGTCCCAACCTCGCCCGTTCCTCTTCGGCGATTTTCTCATCCAATTTCTTGAACAACGGCTGCGGCTGGCGCAAGGCCTGGCCAGGCTCAAGCGTGCTCGGCTGCCACTGGCCGATAGCGGCGTTGCCGTCGTAGGTCAGCCCATCGTGCGCGCCGAGCGAGTCGGCGACGGTGATGATCTTTTGCGCGCCGAACAGTTGCCCGTCGTGGCCGAGATATTCGTGCAGCTTCTGCGAGGAGAACGGCACGAACGGAGCGAACAGAATCTTGAGCGAGTCAATCGCCCGCAGCGCGGTGTAGATCGTCTTCGCGGCTTCGGCCTTTTCGATTTTGACCTGTGACCACGGGCTTTGCACGTCGAGGTAACGGTTGACCTCGGTGGCGAGCGACACCACTTCGCCGAGCGCCGCGCGAAGCTTCACGGATTCGATCAACTCGCCGACCGTTTTGAATCCGTTGTCAATCTTCGCCAGCAACTCCACATCGGCAGGCCGCAGCGCACCCGCATCCGGCACCTGCCCCTCCCAATGCCGATAGCAAAAGGTCAGCACGCGGTTGGCGAGGTTGCCCCACGTCGCCACCAGTTCGTTGTTGTTGTGCTGGACGAACTCCTCCCATGCCCAATCCGCATCCTTGCTCTCCGGCAGAATCGCGGTGAGGTAGTAGCGCAGCGCGTCGGCATCGTAGCGCGAGAGGAAGTCGAAGCCCCACACCGCCCAGTTGCGGCTGCCGCTGATCTTCTGCCCTTCGAGATTCAAAAACTCGTTGGCCGGAATATCGTAGGGCAGGTTGAGGGTTTTGGCCGGGTCACCCTCGTACACGCGCTGCGCCCCGATCAACTCCGCCGGCCAGATGACGGCGTGAAAGGGCGTGTTGTCTTTGCCGATGAAGTACACGGTCTTCACGGCCCTGTCGTACCACCACTCCTTCCACGCTTGCGGCTTGCCATTCAGCGCGCTCCATTCGATTGAGGCGGAGAGGTAGCCGATGACGGCCTCGAACCACACGTACAGCCGCTTGCCGCGCTCCGGCCAGCCTTCGACGGGGACCGGGATGCCCCAGTCGAGGTCGCGCGTGATCGCGCGCCCGCGCAGTTCGCCGCTCCCGGCCTGCGTGCGCGAGGGGTTGATGACCTGCGGCCGCCAGTGTTCTTTATCTTCATTCAACCACGCGGCGAGTTGCGGCGCGGCCTTGCCGAGGTCGAGATAGAAGTGCTCGGTCTCGCGCAGTTCGAGCGCGCTGGAACGCGCGCTGCCGCTGGCCCTGGCGCGCGGGCCGATGAGCTTGGTTGCGTCGAGCAGGTTGCCGCAGTTATCGCACTGGTCGCCGCGCGCTTTGTCGTAGCCGCAGATGTAGCACGTGCCCTCGACGTAACGGTCGGGCAGAAAGCGATTCTCGGTCGGCGAGTACCACTGCTGTTCGGTCTGCGTGAAGAGATAGCCGTTGGCCCTGAGCGCGAGGAAGATATCCTGCGAGACTTTGAAGTGGTTTTCGGTATGCGTGGTCGTGAACAAATCGTAAGTGATGCCGATCTGTTTGAACAGTTCGAGGAAGCGCTTGTGGAAGTACTCGTACACCTCCTGTGAGCTTTTGCCCTCGGCGTCGGCGCGCACGGTGATGGGCGTGCCGTGCGCGTCGGAGCCGGAGACGACCAGCACGCGGTTGCCGCGCAACCGGTGATAGCGGGCGAAGATGTCGCCGGGCAGGTGCGAGCCGACGATGTTGCCGACATGGATATCCGCGTTGGCATACGGCCAGGCGATGGAGACGAGGATGTTTTCGGTCATGATGGTTTCTCCGAAGAGATGCGCGATTGTACTGGCATTTCGCCCTCACCCCCAGCCCCTCTCCCAGCGGGAGAGGGGTCGGGCGTGAGGGTAAATAAAAACCGCCAGCCGAGGCTGGCGGTCGTGTGCCGAGAGTCAGAGTCAATCCGTGACTATCCGACCCGAAGGTGAACGGCGCCCCGGCGCCGGCCACTTATCGGCAGGCCACGCATCAACATCCCGAAGGTTGAACTCACGCTGAACATGTGGAGAGTATAGCACATGAGTCAAGGCTTACAGCCGCAACAACGCAAACGCCGCCAGGAGGTAACTCGCCATCCCAAAGCCCATCCCCGCCAGCGCCGCGCGGCGCTCATCGGTGGGCGAGAAGGCCGCGCCGAGGCCGAGGCCCAGAGCGGTCGCGCCCAACGCGCCGCCGAGCTCGGCAAACACGCGCGTCGCGAAGGCGGTCGGGTCAACGAACGTCGCCCCGAATCCAACCAGGGCCGCCACTGCACCGACGCCGCCCGCGCTCCGCGCCCAGCGCGCATACACATCGGTGCGGTTCGTCACCATCGGTGGGATGAGGGCGAGGTTCGCCGCGTCGCTCGTCATCCGTTGAGTGCCGTACAGCAACCGAAACATGAAGAATTGCTGGACGGACATGAAAGCCAGCACCACCTTCACGCCGACGACGATGACGAGTTCCCAGCCGCCGAGGCCGGCCAGCGTCACAATCGGATCGGGGCCGAGGAGCGATAGCCGGGTGACGATGCTGGGGACGGTGCTGAAGAGAAAGAGCACGGCGGCGGTGGCGAGCAGCGCCGGGTCGCCCCACAGCCAGCAGAACACGCCAATGGCGATGAAGGGCAGCCCGGCCACCGGGTGCAGCGGCTCGCCGCTGACGGCGACGGCCTGGGCGAGCAGCCCGAACGCGATGAGGATAAAGGCGTTTGTCCGCTGCGCGCGCTCCAGACGTCCAACGGCGGCGAGGAGATTGGGGTCGTGCTTCGATAGCGTCTTCGGCATTCGAGAATTGGAGAATTGGTTATTGGGCGGCGAGATTGTATCATTCACCTACGGCTGAAATGGGAGCGTGTATGGACATTATCGAGTCGCAAATCGTCAAAGACGAGCAGTTCGAAGCCAACGCCGCGCATCATCGCGCGCTGGCCGCCGAGTTGCGCGACCGGCTGCGGCGCGGGCGCGAGGGCGGCGGCGAGAAATATCGCCAGCGGCACGAGGCGCAGGGCAAGCTCGTCGTGCGCGAGCGGATCGATAAACTCCTCGATCCCAACGCCCCTTTCCTCGAACTCTCTCCGCTCGCGGCGTGGGGGGTGTACGAGGATGACGCGCCGGGCGCGGGCCTGGTCACCGGCATCGGGCGGGTGGCCGAGCGCGAGGTGATGATCGTCGCCAACGACGCCACGGTGAAGGGCGGCTCGTACTATCCGCTTACGGTGAAGAAGCACCTGCGCGCGCAGGAGATCGCCGAGGAGAATCACCTGCCGTGCATTTATCTCGTGGATTCGGGCGGCGCGTTTCTGCCGCTGCAGGCCGAGGTGTTCCCGGATCGGGAACACTTCGGGCGCATCTTCTTCAATCAAGCGCGGATGAGCGCCAGGGGCATCCCGCAGATCGCGGCGGTGATGGGCAGTTGCACAGCGGGCGGGGCGTACGTGCCGGCGATGAGCGATGAGGCCGTCATCGTCAAAGGCACGGGCACCATCTTCCTCGGTGGGCCGCCGCTGGTGAAGGCCGCCACCGGCGAGGACGTGACGGCGGAGGAACTCGGCGGGGCCTACGTGCACACCCACAAATCCGGCGTCGCCGACCACTTGGCGGAGGACGACGAGCACGCCCTCGAAATATGTCGCAGTATCATCGCGACGCTCGGTCGCAATCAGCAATCAGCAATCAACAATCAGCAATCAGATGAGCCTCTCTATCCGATTGAAGACCTCTACGGTCTCCTGCCGCGCACCTTCCGCGCGACGTATGACGCGCGCGAGATCATCGCGCGGCTCACCGACGGCAGCCGCTTCCGCGAGTTCAAGGCCAACTATGGCGCGACGCTCGTCACCGGTTTCGCGTCCATCGAGGGCTTCCCGGTCGGCATCCTGGCCAACAACGGTGTGCTGTTCAGCGAGAGCGCGCTCAAGGGCGCACACTTCGTCGAGCTGTGCGCGGCGCGCGATATCCCGCTGCTCTTCCTGCAAAACATCACCGGCTTCATGGTCGGCAGGAGTTACGAGGAGGGCGGCATCGCCAAAGACGGGGCGAAGATGGTGCACGCCGTCGCCAATGCCGGCGTGCCCAAGCTCACCGTCATCGTCGGCGGCAGTTTTGGCGCGGGCAACTATGGGATGTGTGGCCGCGCGTATCAACCGCGCTTTCTGTGGATGTGGCCCAACGCCCGCATCAGCGTGATGGGCGGGGAGCAGGCGGCCAACGTGCTGCTCACCGTGAAGCAGGATCAGCTCGCGCGCGAAGGCAAGCCGCCGCTCACGGTCGAGGAGCAGGCCGAATTCATGCGGCCCACGCTCGAGAAGTACGAACAAGAGGGCAGCCCGTACTATTCCACCGCCCGGCTGTGGGATGACGGCATCCTCGACCCGGTCGAGACGCGGCGCGTGCTCGGCCTCGCCCTCGCCGTGTGCGCCAACGCGCCGCACACCGAGACGAGGTTCGGGGTGTTTCGGATGTAGGGCTTTGGCGCAAGCGCGCCGGGCAGGTTGTGACGTCTTTGCAACCCTGCGCCGGCGGGTTGAGTCTGTTACGCCTTTTTTATTCGCCCTTTACGCAGACCTTACAGGCATGGCCCCGGCCCTGCCGCATAATGCGCTCGTGGACTGCGCCCCGCATTCGCGCAGAATTCAACTCACGAGGCACCATGCCGGCCGTAGAGACCAAACCCGATCTTGACGCCCTCATCCGCAAAGTTGAGAAGATGTCGCCGATGGGCAACACCGTGCAGAAGGCGCTGTCCATCCTCAATGACGCCAGCTTCGACGCCGTGCGCCTGGCCGGCGTGATGCGGCTCGATGAGACGATGACGGGCATGGTGCTGCGGCTGGCCAACTCGGCCTATTACGCCCCGGCCCAGCGCATCTCCGACATCACCCGCGCGGTGGCCTACCTCGGCCAATCGAATGTGAAGCAGCTCCTGCTCTCGGCCTCGGTATCGTACCTGGTGCGGCGACCGTTGCCGGGCTACGGCTTCGGGCGCGGCGAGTTGTGGACGCACGCGGTCGGCGTGGCGGCGGGCGCGCGGTATCTGGCCGCGCCGCTCGGCCACTCGATGGCGGAAAGCGCGTACACCGCCGGCCTGCTGGCCGACATCGGTATGCTGGCGCTCGACTCGCTGTTGCAGGAGCGCAGTATCCCCAACCTCAACGTCCGGGCCGCGCCGACGCTCGAACTCGAGCGCGAATACCTGGGCGTGGATCACGCCACGCTCGGCGCGGAGATCGCCAATCGCTGGAACCTGCCGCCCCTCATCATCGAAGCCATCGCCCATCACCATCGCCCGACCCAGGCCAGGGCCGCCGCGAAGATCGCCGCCGCCGTCCACATCGCCGATGTGTGCCTGGTGAAGAACGGCATCGGCGCCGGGCAGGATACTTCAGCCTACACGCCTGAGGCCGAGGCGCTGGCCCTTATCAATTGTTCCGAGAACCATTACAACACGCTGTACGAAATGATCCTGCCGCTCATCCAATCGGCCAAGGCCGCCGTCGGGGCGTGACGAAACACGGCGACCGCACGGGCGACCCTTGAGGTCGCCCGTTTTGATTTACAATCGCGGCGTGTTCCGAAAAATCCTGATCGCCAATCGCGGTGAGATCGCCGTGCGGGTGATGCGCGGCTGCCGCGAACTCGGCGTGCGCACGCTGGCCGTGTACTCCGAGGCCGATGCGAACGCGCGGCATGTGCGCGCGGCGGATGAGGCCGTGCTGATCGGCCCGCCCGCGCCGCGCGAGTCGTATCTGCGCGGTGAACGCATCATCGCCGCCGCGCGGGAGGCCGGGGCCGAGGCCGTTCACCCCGGCTACGGCTTCCTCTCCGAGAACGCCGACTTCGCGCAGGCCGTGCGCGAGGCCGGCCTCACCTTTATCGGCCCATCCCCCGATTCGATTCGAGCGATGGGCAGCAAAACCGGCGCGCGCGCGTTGATGCAGTCCGCCGGCGTGCCGGTCGTGCCGGGCTATCAGCCCCCCCTCTCCCAGCGGGAGAGGGCGGCGATCCCCTCGTCGCATCGCGACGAGGGGATCGTGGGTGAGGGCGAGCTGAAATCTTTTGAGCACGCCGCCTCCCACATCGGCTATCCCGTGCTCGTCAAAGCCGCCGGCGGCGGGGGAGGGCGCGGGATGCGGGTGGTGCGCGACCCCGCCGAACTGCCCGAGGCGCTGAGCGGCGCGGGACGCGAGGCGCACAACGCCTTCGGCGATGGCACGGTCTTCCTCGAAAAGTTCCTCGACCGCGCCAGGCACATCGAGTTTCAAATTCTCGGCGACTCTCAGGGCAACGTCGTCCACCTCTTCGAACGCGAGTGTTCGATCCAGCGGCGGCATCAAAAATTGATCGAGGAGTCACCCGCGCCGTTGCTGCACCAGCATCCCGCCTTGCGCGAGCGGATGGCGGCGGCGGCGGTGGCGGCGGCGCGCGCGGTCGGCTATCACAACGCCGGCACGGTCGAGTTCATCGTCAATCCCGACACGCTCGACTTCTACTTTCTCGAGATGAACACGCGCTTGCAAGTGGAGCATCCGGTGACCGAGGCCGTCACCGGCCTCGACCTCGTGCACCTGCAATTGCGCGTCGCAGCGGGCGAACGGTTGCCGTTCACACAGGCCGAGGTCACGGCACGCGGGCACGCCCTCGAGTGCCGCGTCATCGCCGAGGACCCGGCGCAGGGTTTTCTGCCCGTGAGCGGCCCGGTGTTGCTGGCCCGCGAGCCGCACGGCCCCGGCCTGCGGGTGGATTCGGGCTTCGAGACCGGCGACGAGGTGTCGCCGCATTACGACTCGCTGCTGGCAAAAGTCATCGCCCACGCACCCACCCGGGCTGAAGCCTTGGCGCGCATGGACGCCGCCCTCGCCGACTACCGGCTGCTCGGCGTGGCGACGAACCTCGAGTATCTGCGCGACGTGCTGTGCCACCCCGAGTTCCGCGCCGGTTCGGCCACGACGAGCTTCATCCAAAATCATTTGCCGGCATGGCAACCCGCGCCCGCGCCCGAGATCGCGCTCATCGCGGCCGCGCTGCACGATCGGCTCTCGGCGACGCAGCAACCGGCGCAATCGTCGCCGCCCGCCGACCGCAGCCCATGGGCGCGCGCGGATGGGTTTCGGATTGGGCAAGGGAGTTGAACCGCAGAGGCGCAGCGTACGCAGAGCATTCTCTGCGCTCTCTGCGTCTCGGCGGTGAATATCACCGTGACACATCATTATCTGATCTCTGCTGAAGCCGTTGAGGTGCGCGTCGAGAAAGCCGGCTCAGGCTACACCGTCACGCTCGGCCAGCGAACTGTCATTGTTGAGGCGGCCACGCTGCGCGAGGGCGAGCTGTCGTTCGTGCTCGACGGCGCGCGGCAGACCGCCTACGTTGCTGCGGAGGGCGCACGGCGCTGGGTGGCGGTGAACGGGCGCACGGTCGTGCTCGACGTGCCGCAGGTCGAAAAGAAAGCGCGGCGTGGGCAGGCCGCCGGCCCCAAACACGACTCGCTCGAAGCGCAGATGCCGGGCGTGGTGCGCAAGGTGCTCGTCGCCGGCGGTGACCGGGTTGAAAAAGGGCAGGCGCTGCTGGTGATGGAGGCGATGAAGATGGAGATCAAGGTCGCTGCGCCGCATGCCGGCACGGTGGAGCGGGTGGCCGTCGCTGAGGGCGAAACGGTGGTGCGCGGCCAGTTGCTGGTGGATCTGCTCGAAGCGCAGGGGCGGATTACATCCGCGACTGGCGATACAATTGAACCGCCCGAGGCACACACACCCGCATGAGTCACATCGAAGGCCATCCACCGGGGCTGGTCGTCCTCTTCGGTTCGGGAGAGACCTCCGCCAGCGGCAGCAAAATCTTCCAGGCGCTTGCACCGCGTTTCGGGCAGCCCTTGCGCGTCTGCATCCTCGAAACCCCGGCCGGTTTTGAGTTGAACAGCGCCCGGGTCGCGGGCAAGGTCGCCGACTTTCTGAGCACACGCCTGCAAAACGACAAGCCGCAGGTCACCGTCGTCCCGGCGCGCAAACGCGGCACGGCCTTCAGCCCCGATGACCCGGCCATCGCCGCGCCGCTGCGCGATGCCAGCGTGGTCTTCATGGGCGCCGGCAGCCCGACCTATGCGGTGCGGCAACTCAAAGGCAGTTTGACGTGGCGGACGCTCGAAGCCGCGCATCGCTTCGGCACCGCCATTGCCCTCGCCAGCGCGGCCACCCTCTCGGTCAGCGCGTACACCTTGCCGGTCTACGAAATCTACAAAGCCGGGCACGAGCCGCACTGGCACGCCGGCCTCAACTTCCTCATCCCCTTCGGCCTCAACCTCATCTTCGTCCCGCACTGGAACAACGCCGAGGGCGGCGCAGAGCTGGACACGGCCCGCTGCTTCATGGGGCTGGCGCGCTTTGAAGATTTGGTGCAGCAACTTCCGGGCGGCCACACCATCGTCGGCATCGATGAACATACGGCGCTGGTGATGGATTTCGCCACGCATACGTGCGAGGTGATGGGGACGGGCGGCGTCACGGTGCTGCGCGACGGGGCCGAGCAGCGCTGGGTGAACAAACAGACGTTTGCGATGACGGTGCTCGGCGACTACCGCCCGCCGGCTGCCAATGCCGATATCCCGCCGGCGGTGTGGGATGCCGTTCACGAGAGCCGGCATGCCGCGCCGGAACCGGACGCCCCGCCGGAGGCCGTGCTCGCGTTGGTGGCCGAGCGCGAGGCCGCGCGCCAATCCAAAAACTGGCCCGCCGCCGATGCCGCGCGCAAACAGCTGGCCGAGCTCGGCTGGGCGGTGAAGGATACGGCGCAGGGACCGGTCGTAGAGAAAGTAGAAAGTAGCAGGTAGCAAGTGGCAGGTGGC
>CAZSNP010000004.1:20194-69913 GCA_964608265.1 uncultured Anaerolineales bacterium
GCAGGGACCGGTCGTAGAGAAAGTAGAAAGTAGCAGGTAGCAAGTGGCAGGTGGCGGGTAGAATGTGGTCATCCATAAATCAACGGGGAGACGCACATGACCTACGACCAGTGGCTAAAGGGCGTGCCGGAAAACTTCAAGCGGGATGGTTTGTGGAATTTCGAAACGTATCGCAAGGCGCTCTTCCTTTCGCATTTGGCGTGGTTCGATAGCGACAAGCTGTTGACTGAAGCACGCGGTCGAGGGATCGCCTGGCAGTTGATTGAAGCAGCAGGTTCGATTTCGGCAAACATCGAAGAGGGTTATGGGCGTGGCTTTGGAAAAGATTACGGACGGTTCTTGCGAACCGCACTTGGCTCAGCGCGCGAGACGCGCGGCTGGTATTACCGGGGTCAGTTTGTGTTCACTGCCCAGATGCTCAAACACCGTTATGCCCTCTGCGACGAAATCATCGCTGGACTGGTAACCACCTCCAGTCAACAACGACGTATTGGTGTGTGACGGTCGAAGACCTGCGACCTGCCACTTGCCACTTGCTACATGGAACGGTACTTCTTTCTCCTTGGCGCCCTCCTGTCTGGCCTCTCGGTGGCGCTCGGCGCGTTTGGCGCGCATGCGCTGCGCGAGCGGCTCGACGCGGGGATGCTGGCCAGCTTCGAAACCGGCGCGCGCTATCAGATGTATCACGGGCTGGCCCTGCTCGCCGTGGCCTGGGCGGTGAGCCGCTTCCCCAATTCGCAACTGCCGCAGTTGGCCGGCTGGCTCTTCATCGCCGGCAGCGTGCTGTTCAGCGGCAGCCTGTACCTCATGGCCTTCACCGGCCAACGCTGGCTGGGCGCGGTCACGCCCTTCGGCGGCGTCGCCTTCATCGCCGGGTGGGTCTGCTTGTTGATTGCGGCCTGGCGAGGCTAACAGCCAACCTTTGCCGCGAAGACGCAAAGAGCACAAAGAAAACGAAAAGCTTTTGCCGGCTTTGCGACCATCGCGTGTTCGCGGTTCGATCACCGGAGCAAGGACATGACCCCAGACTTTCACGCCCAGGCCGAGGCGCTGTTGTCGTGGATGAGTGAGCGGCGGCGCGATTTTCATCGCCACCCGGAGCTGGGCTTTCAGGAGGTGCGCACCGCCGGCATCGTGGCGCAGGAGTTGAACAGCCTCGGGCTGGAGGTGACGACGGGCGTGGGCAAGACGGGCGTGGTCGGCCTGCTCGAAGGCGACCGGCCCGGCCCGACCGTGCTGCTGCGCTTCGATATGGATGCGTTGCCCATCCACGAAACCAACACCACCGACTACGTCTCGCAGAACGCCGGGGTGATGCACGCTTGCGGCCACGATGGGCACACGGCGATTGGCCTGGCCGTGGCGAAGATGCTCGCGCCGCTGCGGACTCAGCTCGCCGGAACGTTGAAATTCGTCTTTCAGCCGGCGGAGGAGGGTTTGGGCGGCGCGGAGGCGATGGTCGCCGACGGCGTGATGGATACGATCGGGCCGAAGGTGGAGCGCTCGCTGGCCCTGCACCTGTGGAACGAGAGCCCGGTGGGCTGGGTGGCGGCGACCGACGGCCCGGCGATGGCGGCCTCCGAGCGCTTCTACGTTCACCTGCAGGGGAAGGGCAGCCACGGGGCCGCGCCACATCAGGGCCGCGACCCGCTGCTCGCCGGCGCGCAGATCGTCAACGCGCTGCAATCCATCGTCAGCCGCAACACCGCCCCGCTCGAAAGCGCTGTGCTCTCCGTCACCATCTTCAAAGCCGGCCAGGCCTTCAACGTCGTGCCCGACACCGCCTTCCTCGGCGGCACCATCCGCACCTTCAACCCCGAGGTTCGGACGCTGGTGCTTCAGCGTATCGTCGCGATCAGCGAGGGCGTGGCGCGGGCGCTGGGCTGCGAGGCGAAGGTGGAGTTGAAGAAGATCGCGCCCGCCACGGTGAACGAGGCCGGGATGGCGGCCCGCGTGCGCGAGTTGGCCCGCAGCCTGCCCGGCGTCACCGAGGTCGTGGATAACGAGCGCACGATGGGCAGCGAGGACATGGCGTACATGATGGACAGCGTGCCCGGCTGCTACTTCTTCGTCGGGTCGAACAACGCGGAGAAGGAGTTGAACTTCCCCCACCATCATCCGCGCTTCGACTTCGACGAGCGGGCGCTCGTCATCGGCGCGGCGCTGATGGCCCGCGCGGCGAGTGATTACGTGATGGGGTGAGGGGTTTGCGACTGTGCGAGAAATGAAAGCGCACCCGAGGCCGGGCGGGTTTTCGGTTACAGGGGCAACGGGGCGGGTTAGGCGGCATCCTCTTCAAACGCTACCTCACTTTCCCTGTCGAGCGTATCTCCGAGCGGCGATATCGTACGCTTCGGCCAGCAACGCGCGTACCTGCTCAAAGGTCCCTTCACCCGGTGACAACACACAGATGAAGTTCTGCGCCGCATATTCCGGGTGGGGCATGATGACGTCCAGGGCGGCGAAATCATAGCCCTGGACATCATTCATTTGCGGGCCGAAGCGAGATTGAAATGTTTGCCGGCTGACCCCGATGTTCAAGCGAAACACCCCCGGACGATCCGGGTCGGCTCTTACCACAGCTCGCCCGGACGCCACTCCGCTGACAGGGGCGAGGTCGGGTTCAACGCCGGTGTACGGGGCAAGCGGAGGATCATGACCTCCTCATCGGGGGTCGGCAACAAGCCGGCCGGCGTCCGAATAGAAAGTGGCCCGTGCCATTGCTCCCAGCCCAATCTTGCATACCAGCCGTGCTCCGATGGGGAGAGGCCGCCTAAATCGAATTCGAGCAGGCTGGCCTGAAGGGCCCGCATCACGGCGGTTGCGAAGCCTTGCCGCTGGTAGCCGGGGTCGGTGGCGACGGCTTCGACGTAGGCGGTTCGCAACATCAGCGTGTGATCGTACTCCAACCAGCGCGTGACCCACAAGGCGTGACTCACCAGCACCCCATCCACGTAAGCGAGGACGTGGGTTGGATCCACAAATGTCTGCATGATCGGTTCGAAATCTTCCTCATAGGCCCGCGAGCACAAGCCGGCCACCTCGGCCCGCCGGCGCGGCGACAGGTCCATACCTCGAACGAAACTGAGGTTTAGTTGCGTCACGGTTGCCGCCCTGTGCTCCGCCTCTCTGCGTCACCTCGCAGATACGCGGTGAACTCGCTGCCATAGCGCCCCCCTGTTTCGCGCAAGACCCAACCAACGGCCATCTGCACGGGATGCCGGTCGTCGTTGAGGCATTTCGTCGCCAGCGGCTCGACTTTTTCCCAGGGCAGGAAGACGGCCAGCGCCTCGACAACGTCACTGTGGTACGCCTGCCATTGTCTCCGGTTCATGTTCGTGGCTGGTAAGTCTATGCTTCAATACACCCAGGGCAACAACTTGCGCACGCGCCGCTGATAGGCCGCATAGTCGGCGAACTTCCCCGCCAGCCAGCGCTCCTCGCGGCGCGACTTGATATCGAAGAACATGAACAGGATCACGGCGTACGCCAGCGTCAGCCAACTGGCGACGACGAGTGCCCAGCCCAGCGCACCGAGGATGAGGCCGCTGTAAATCGGGTGGCGCACGATGGCGTACGCGCCGCTCTGTACGAGCGTGGCATCATCTTTGGGATGGGGCAGGGGCGTGAGGTTGCGCCCGAGGTTGAGCAGCCCCACCGCACCCAGCGCGCCGCCGGCCACGATGAGCGGCGCGCCGGCGAGCAGCGTGGCCGTGGCTGCCGGCGACCCCCAGCGCCCAACCCCCGCCCATTCGCGCGGGCCGAGCAACACCAGCGCGAACAGAAGGACCTGCACGATGACGTACCACTCGCCGCGTTGATTCTTCCACCAGGCAATCATGTTGTCTCCGGCCTGCCGCGCCCCTACGGCGCGTTCATTTCCGCGCTCGCCACCAAGTCAAACGTGATCTCACTCACGCCGGCAACGCGCGCCAAGACGGTGGGCGAATGCACCGAGCCGCGAACTAAAACCAGCTCCCCGTCGCTGACGATGTCAGTGAGGGTGACGCGCCCCCCGGAATCCGCCAGCGCCGCCTCAGCCAGCGTGTACGCCGAGGGGCGGCCCTCGACCTCGGCGAGCCGCAGTTCGCGCACCGCCACGCCGTCCACCGTCACCACCTCCACCGCGCGCGCCGCCGCCCGCGCGGCCTGCGCCAGCGCCGCCTGCCCGATGCGGACGTTGCCCAGCAGCAGCGCACCCTCTACGCTCAAACCCAATAACAGAATCAGACCCACGCCCAGCGCCAGTTGAAAGGCGAGATTGGTCAGGCGGTCTGCGGAGGAGCGCACGCAGGGATTGTATCGTGACCGCCGGCTGAGAGCAGCGGGATTGTGCGGGTGCATTCCAGATTATTGGCCGCTCCTTCGACTGCGGCCCGCAAAAGCGGCTGGCCTCCGCTCAGGATGCGGCCCCGCCAAAATGTAGAAATGCACCCGGATTGTGCAAGCGGGGGCGAGGCTCCGCGAGTAGAATCTCGGCATGCCCATTCCGAACGAGGTCATTCGTTCACTGCGCGCGGCGCGCCGCCTCGCCGCCCTCACCGGCGCAGGCATCAGCGCCGAGAGCGGCGTGCCGACTTTTCGGGAGGCGCAGACGGGATTGTGGGCGCAGTACCGGCCCGAGGAGCTCGCTACGCCGGCGGCCTTTCGGCGCGAGCCGAAACTGGTGTGGGAGTGGTATGCGTGGCGGCGGGCGCTGGTCGGCGGCGCGCAGCCCAACGCCGGTCACCTGGCCCTGGCGCAGCTCGAAGCGCGAGGGCCGCACTTCAGCCTCATCACGCAAAATGTGGATGGCCTGCACCAGCGCGCCGGCAGCCGCAACGTTATCGAATTGCACGGAAACATCACGCGCACCAAATGCTTCGATTGCGACCGGCCCGCCCATTCGTGGTCGGAGGCTGACGGCGTGCCGCCGAGGTGCCCGGTCTGCGGGGGGTGGTTGCGCCCGGATGTGGTGTGGTTTCACGAGCCGCTGCCGCGCGCGGCGCTGGCAGCCGCGGTCGAGGCGGCGCATTCGTGCGATGTGTTCCTCTCCATCGGCACGAGCGCGCTGGTCGAGCCGGCGGCCTCGCTGCCGGTCGAGGCCCTGCGCGCCGGGGCGGTCGTCGTCGAGGTCAACCCCCAGCCGACCCCGCTCAGCGAGCGCGCCGCTTTTGTGCTGCGCGGCCCGGCCGGCGAAGTGCTGCCCGAGATGGTGCGTTGCCTGGCGGCTTAGGTCGCACCCTCCACGTCGAGGCGCGTGGCGCGCTGTGTCGCACACGCGGCGCTCACACGCACCGTTTGCGCCACGGGGTCGTGCTCCCACTCCGGCCACGGCTGACCGTCCAGCCGCACGCCGCGCGGGGCTGACGCTCGATGCAGCACAACGGTGACGCGACGCGACTCGGCTTCCCCCGGAAAGCGGCCCTGCGTTGCTCCAATCACCAACAACAGCTTCCCATTACTTGCCTCCATTGAAATCCGCGTGATTGAATACTCCCCGCGCAGGTAGCCGCGCGTGCGGCCATCATCATCGTACAGCGTGAACGCGGCGGGGTAGGGCGGGAAGCAGTGCAGTTCGAGTTCGTCGAAGCGGTGGTCGAACGGGATGTGCTGCATCAGCGGGCCGAGCGGGATGAGGCTGCCGCCGCGCGCGAGCAGCGGCAGGCGGTCGGGCGGGGCGGCGTACTCGATGGTCGCGCCGCCCGCGTGCGAGCCCGTTGTCCACCAATCGTGCCACCTGCCCTCGGGCAGCGCGATGCGGCGCGAGTTTGCGCCCGCCTCGACGATGGGCGCGACGAGCAGCGATGGGCCAAGCATGTATTGCGTCGCTTCATCCGCGAAGCGCGCGTCGGCCTGAAATTCGAGCAGCACCGGGCGCACGGGCGGGATTCCGGTGCGATGCGCTTCGTGCGCGAGCGCGTAGAAGTACGGCAGCAACCGGTAGCGCAGTTCGGCGTACTTGCGGAAGTTGGCCTCGGTCGCCGCGCCGTGCGACCACGGGAAGCGCGTGGCGTCGGCCTCGGGCGGCCGCCAGAAGTAGCGGGCAATGGGGTTGAGCAGCGCCCACTGCGCGTAACGCCGGTGCGTCTCGGGCGTGGTTGTGCCGTCGAGGCCGAACACATCCGCCGTCCAGTGCGCGAAGCCGAGCAGGCTCATGTTCAGCCCGGCGCGCAGCGTGCGGCGGATGTGCTCGAAGGTCGGGTGTTGATCGCCGAGGAAAAGGGCCGGGAAGCGCTGCGAGCCGACCCACGTCGAGCGCGCGTACACAAACGGGCGGCGATCCTCGGGCATGCCCTCGAACAGCGCGCGGCTGTAGAAGAATCCGTACAGGTTGTGATACTCGCGCCCGCTCATCCCGATGTGGCTGCGCGCGTCGGCGGGCAGGTATTCGCCGTCGTCGTTCTTGAAGAACTGCACGCCCTCGTCGTAGCGCGGCTGCATCAGCCCGTTGAACCAGCGTGCGGCCTCGGGGTTGGTGAAGTCCACCATCCCGCCCGCGCCGAACCACCACCTGGCGTCGTCATGTGCGAAGTAACCTTTGGCCCTGCCGTCGGCGTACTCGGGCAGGGCCCGCTCGTCATCGCCTGGCTGAGTCCTCGGCAAGTTGCCGGCCAGCGTGTTGAGCAGCCAGCGCTGAAACGGGCGATTGCGCGAGTTAATGAACGGCGTGACGATCAGTCCAAGCTTGATGCCCAACGACTGAAGGCCGGCGATGAGGGATGAGGGATGAGGGATGAGGGCTTTGCGCCACTTGAAATTGTGAAAGCGCTCTTCCCAGTGATAGTCGAGGATGACAGCATCGAGCGGGAGGCTGCGGGCGCGATGCTCTTGCACACGCTGCAGCACGATATCCTGATGCTCCTGCGGATACCCGGTCACCATCAGCCCGAAGGCCCAGCGCGGCGGGAGGGCCGGTCGGCCGGTGAGGGCGGTATACGTCCGCAGCATCTCTTTGAAACTCGGGCCGTAGATGAAGACGTAGTCGGCGTTGGGGCCGGCGGCGTCAATCTTCATCACCCCTTGTGCGGGGTCAATGGTGAATTGCGCCGGGTGGCTGTTGAGGAGCCAGATCGCGTAGCCGCGCGAACTGAGAAAAACGGGTAACGCCGCATAGGTCTCGCGGTCCTGCAACAGCGCAATCGCGTCGCGGATGCGCAACCGCACCGTGCCGCGCTCTCGGCGCAAGGCGTTGAACCACTCGCCCCAGCCGTAAAAACCCTCCCCCGGCTCGATGGCGAACGACAGGCTCACCCCATCATCGGCGCGGTCGTCCTCCACCCGCACCTCGGTGGCGGAGATATCGAGCACGAGGCGCGGTGAGAGTCGGCGCGCGTCAGGGCCGAAGCGCGGCGGGGCGGATTCGTGAAACGTGAAACGTGAGGCCGGATGAACGATGGAGACGAGACCATCGTTCACGCTGACGTTGAGTTGCGGGCTATTCGGCGCGACGGGCGGCTGCGGCAGCAGCACATGGCTGAGCCAGGGCCGGTCGGGGGGGATTTCGTTGTTGGGCGGGGCGTGAGTGATGCGAACGGCGGTGGGGGTGAGAAACTGGGCGCGGATGTTTTGGCCGGTGGCTGTAAAATGCTGCGCGCCCATAGTGGCATTTTACAAGAGTCTCGCGCAACGACGCCAAGACGCTCAGGAAACTGAAAGGATGCTGCATGACCACCCTCCGCTGGGGCCTGCTCGGCACGGCCCGCATCAATCGCGCCCTTATCCCGCCGCTGCGCGTCTCGCCGCGCAACCGCGTGACGACGGTCGCCAGCCGCGACCGGGCCAAGGCCGAGGCGTACGCGCGCGAGTGGGGCATCCCGCGCGCCCACGGCAGCTACGAGGCGCTGCTCGCCGACGCCGAGGTGGACGTGATTTACAACCCGCTGCCCAATCACCTGCACGCTGAGTGGACGATCAGGGCGTTGCAGGCGGGCAAGCATGTGCTGTGCGAGAAACCCCTCGCCCTCACGCCGGCCGAGGTGGAGGCGATGGCGGCGGCGGCGGCGGCGAGCGGCAAGGTGCTGATGGAGGCGTTCATGTATCGCCATCATCCGCAAACGCTGAAGGTGAAAGAACTGGTACAGGGCGGCGCGATCGGCGCGCTGCAACTGGTGCGCGGCGCATTCTCCTTCCCGCTGACGCGCGACGCTGATGTGCGCTTGGTGAAAGAGTGGGGCGGCGGCTCGATCTGGGATGTGGGCTGTTATCCCATCAGCTACGCGCGCTACATCGCCGGCGCCGAGCCGGTCGAGGTGTTCGGCCAGCAGTTCATTGGCCGCGGCGCGGTGGATGAGGCCTTTATCGGGCAGATGCGGTTCCCCGGCGACGTGTTCGCCCAATTCGATTCGGCCTTCCGCTCGCCGTTCCGCACCCAGCTCGAAATCGTCGGCAGCGCCGGCCTCATCACCGTGGCCGTGCCGTTCAAGCCGGGGCTGAACGAGTCCATCAGCCTGACTCGCGACGATGCCAGTGAAACGATTAGCGTGCCGGGGCAGGAGCTGTACCGCGGCGAAGTCGAGGACATGGCCGATGCGATTCTGAACGGCACGCCGCCGCGCGTGTCGCTGGCCGACAGCCGGGGCAACGTGGCGACGATGGTGGCGCTGTTGCAATCGGCGCGCGAGGGGAGGGCGGTGAAAACAGGAAACGGATGATCGGTGACCGATGATCAGGCCGGCAATCGTCCGTCATTTGATGTAGAGGGGATTGCTGTAAATCCATCCGCGCGGCCGGCCTTTGAAGGGGAGATGCGCCTCGACCCGATACACGCCGGCCTGTCCGGGCGGCAGCGCATGCGCCAGCGCGCGCGCCTCGCGGCGCAGCACCTCGCGCCCATTGCACAGCAGCCGAATCTCAGCCGGGGCGGGCAGCGTGACCTGCAGCGTCACGCCGGTGCGGTTGTGCAGCTCGTCACCCATCATGAACGTGGCGCGCTCGTGGGCGGCCGTGAAACTGAATCCGCGCGTCGGGCCGATGCCGTCGTAGCCGATGAAGCAGTTGCCGCGCGCAAGGGCCTGCATCAACGCGGCGCGGTCGTGCCCCAGCTCGCCGGTGAGCGGGTCGTGGCACAGGAGGTGGGTGTTGACCTGCCGGAACAGGAACTCGTATGGGAAGATGACACGGGTGTAGCCCCATTTGCTGACCACGTTGGCGTGCGCGTCCGAGTTGCCGATGCCCACCACGCGCCGCCCGGCCGCCGTCAGCTCATCCCACTTCGCCAGGGTGCGCGCGTCCGGCGCGACGATGCCGAGTTCCGGATTGAGCGCGTAACGGATCGTCGTCGCGCGCGAGGTCAGCAGCGCGGCCCAGTTGCTCATATAGTTCCAAATCTCGAGGCCGGTGTACCCCGTCACCTCCCAGTTCAGCCACGAGATATCCTCGTAATCAAAGAGCGGCACCGAGTTGTCGTGGGGATGGGCCAGGAAGGCCAGGCCGCCGCAGTCGCGCACGGCGTTGATGAGCTCCTGCGGCCTCGGCGCGCAACGGGCCAGCTCGCGCTGGCAGTTGTACGCGAGCAGGTGGTTCTTCTGCGGTAGCCGCGTCGGGTCGTGGATCTCCTCCCCGACCAGCACCAGCACGCGCCTGCCGTTCCGCTCGTAGTAACGCTCCGGCCCCTCCACCCACACGTTGTGGTCGGTCACGCAGATCATATCGAGGCCGGCGTTGATGGCCGCCTCGGCGATCTGCGCGTGATGCCACTCGCCGTCGGAATACGGCGTGTGCATGTGCAGGTTGGCGATGTATTCGTGCGCCGGCATCGGTAGCGCAAGCCTAACCGAGAACGAACGTTGCGGCAATGGCCCACGGCTGTGCAAGCAGGGCATGTGCATAGTCCAAACGATGCCGACATTTCGCCCTCACCCCGCGATGCTTGGCATCGTCGCCCTCTCCCGCTGGGAGAGGGAGTGGATCGCACCAGTGGACCGCCACTCCCAATGGTCAGGGCCGGCTCCCCTTCTCCCAGCGGGAGAAGGGGCCGGGGGATGAGGGCGGACTCGGCGACTTTGCACACGCCCACGGCTGGGCAAGCGGCGTTGACGTTGGTTTGCGCTGGTTAGAAATCTCAAGTTGACCGGAAATCAGGGGTACAATTGCCGCGTATTTTCTCGTCATTATTGATTGCGCATGTTGAAGACGACCGAGTGGGTAGGCCGTGAGCTAAACGGATACACCATCGTCGAACTCATCGGTTCCGGCAGCATGGCGGATGTGTTTCTTGCCCGCCAGCCCAGCATGAATCGATGGGTGGCGATCAAGGTATTGTCGCATGCGCTCGCCAGC
Organism: uncultured Anaerolineales bacterium; assembly: GCA_964608265.1. GTDB lineage: Bacteria > Chloroflexota > Anaerolineae > Anaerolineales > UBA6663 > JANWXR01. The sequence continues at coordinate 30,455 of CAZSNP010000004.1, forward strand.
GACACGCAGTTCGTCGCGCGCTTCAAGCAAGAAGCCCAGATCGTTGCCGCCCTCGAACAACCGCACATCCTGCCCGTGATCGATTACGGCGAAGTAGACGGCGTACCGTATCTCGTCATGCGCTACGTCAGCGGCGGGACGCTGCAAGACCTGCTGCACAAAGGCCCGCTGCCCCCGCCCGACGTCCTGCGCTACCTGACCGAGATCGGGCAAGGCCTCGATTACGCCCACAGCCTCGGCGTCGTCCACCGCGACATCAAACCCAAGAACATCCTGCTGGATACACGCGGCAATGCCTTCATCAGCGATTTTGGGTTGGCGAAGATCGTGCGCGGCGGCGGGCTGACGCACAGCGGCGTGGGCATGATCGGCACGCCGCATTACATGAGCCCGGAGCAGGGGCGCGGCGATGCGAGCGTGGATGGGCGCAGCGATTTGTACGCGCTGGGCGTGATGTTGTACGAGATGGTGACCGGCCGCGTGCCCTTCGACGCCGACAGCGCCGTGGGCATCGTCATGCAGCACATCAACGACAACGTGCCCTCGGTCACGCGCAGCAACGGCGGCCTGCCGGTCGAACTCGACGCCGTCGTTCGCAAAGCCTTGTCGAAGGAACCGCAGGATCGTTATCAAACGGCGCATGAGTTGATTGAGGCGGCGGCGGCCGCCTTTGGCGCAGCGGTGGTGAGTGGCCCCGTCATGGCGCGCGCGCCCAGCCAGCCAAAGCGCCTGCCCGTGCCCACCGCCCCGTTCGCCGATACGCTGCGGCAAAACGGATGGCCCGTCGTCATGTTGGGGAGCGGCGCAGTGATTCTCGTCGCAGCCCTGGCGTTGTGGTGGATGAACATCTTCATCCCGGCGCGCCCAACGCCCTCGGCCCTGGCCCAGGCGACACAGACCAGCGCCCCGATCGCCAGCGGCACCCTTGCGCCTCAGCCGACCGTTGAGCCGACGCGCGCGACGCAAGTTCAAAACACGGCCGCACTCGCCACACCCGTTACCAGCCCGCAACCGACGCTCACCGCCACGCTCGGCCCGCCCACGCCAACCCCGGAACCAGGCAGCACCGTCATCGCCTCCGATAGTATGGTGATGATCTACATCCCCGCCGGTGAATTCCTGCTTGGCGCGACCGATGAAGACCGGCAGGCGGGCGAGGATGAAAAACAGTTCCCACCCCCGCAGCGCAGAATTTATATCGATGCGTACTGGATCGATCAGACCGAGGTGACCGTCGGCCAGTTTCAGGAGTTTGTGACCCAGGCAAACTACGTCACGGCGGCCGAGGCCGGCAAGGGCGAAGGCCCGAACGCCAATCCGGGTGGCTGGGTGTACTCGGTCGAGAGGGAGCCGACCTTCGTCATCACGGCGAACTGGCTCTTGCCCGAAGGCCCCGGCACCGGCCCGGCGCGACCCGGGCACCCGGCGGTGCAGGTGAGCTGGTTTGATGCCCAGGCCTATTGCAAATGGAATGGTCGTCGCCTGCCGACCGAAGCCGAGTGGGACAAAGCCGCGCGCGGCGTCGAAGGCGTAGTCTATCCGTGGGCTCAGGCATTCGACGGCAACGCCGGCTGGGTGAACTTCTGCGACGCGAACTGCGCGGCCTCGTGGCGCGACTCAAATTCCGACGACGGAGCCACCCGCACCAGCACCGTCGGCCGTTATCCGTTCGGCGCCAGCCCGTTTGGCATCTTCGATATGTCGGGCAACGTCTGGGAGTGGGTCGCGGATTGGTACGACTTCCGCGGCTACTATCAAGTGCCCGACGCCAACCCCACTGGCCCGGAGCAAAGCGTGCCGGTGGAAAACCTCAAGACCGTGCGCGGCGGCTCGTGGTTCGACCGCGCCGTGGATGTGCGCGCCTCGGTGCGCAATAAGTTCACCCCCGATACGCGCAACAACATCGTCGGCTTTCGCTGCGCCTCGAGCACCCCTCCGAAATAAGCCTCAACTGAACGCCGCTGGCAGGGGCTCTTGTCCGTGAGTAGGACAAGAGTATTGTTTACCCTGCGTATGAGCTATGTTAGCCTTGCGCAAGATCGCCAGGCTTGAGCAATATCGGTAGTCACGCTATGGATTAAGGAACATCGCCACCCATTCGTCTGAATCGGCGGGCGATGTTTTTGTTTGCCCCGGGCGATAAGGACATCGGTACTGGGTGGTTGGGCAATCTTTGACCTGGTTCAGTAGGAGGAACCGACAGAATGAATGAGCGTTTGACCGGAACAGTGAAGTGGTTCAGCCGGGTAAAGGGCTATGGCTTCATCAGCCCGGACGGCGGGGCGAAGGATATCTTCGTCCATTACTCTGCCATCGTGGGCGAGGGGTATCGCAATCTCGAGGAAGGCCAGCGGGTGGAGTTTTCCATCGAGCAGACCGACAAAGGCCCACAGGCTGCGCACGTGGTTGATATGGGCAAAGAGCCGGTGCAAGCCCAGAGCTAAGGTCACTCCTTCCCACTGAACCCGAAGGCCCCGGCATCCGTCGGGGCTTTTGCGTTTTGGGGCAGCGTTTTATAATCGCGCCATGTCCAGTTTCGGCTTCCTCCCGCCCGGCTGATCCCGGGCGCGCTCCCCACCGGCCTCGGTCTCTATCGTCGGAGGCCCGGCGAGTCTCGAAGGCTCTCCGGGTCTGGAATTCCGCAAAGTGTTGTGTGAGACCCGAGGCTCGGAATGAAATCCCCATCTTCACCATCTGCTCGCGTCGTGCGCCGGCTGACAGCCTTCGCGCTGATACTGCTCGTCATCGAATTTCTGGATGAATTCGTCTTCGGCCTGGAGCAGGCCGCCTGGCCCCTCATCCGTGACGATCTGCAACTGACCTATTGGCAACTCGGGCTGCTCTTCGCCGTGCCCCGTGTCTTTGGCTCGGCGGTCGAGCCGCTGCTCGGCGTGCTGGCCGATACGCGCTGGCGGCGAATGCTCGTGCTCGGCGGGGGTGTGGGCTTTGCGCTGGCCTGCACCCTCACCGGCCTCGCGCCTCAGTTCGGCGTGTTGCTGCTGAGCATGATGCTCTTCAGCCCATCTTCCGGCGCGTTCGTCAGCCTGTCGCAGGCCACGTTGATGGATACCGACCCGGCGCGCCACGAACAGTTGATGGCGCGCTGGACCTTCGCCGGCTCGGCGGGCGTGGTGGCCGGGCCGCTGCTGCTCGGCGCGGCGGCGCTGTTGGGCTTCGGCTGGCGGGAGCCATACATCTTCTTCGGTGTGCTGGCGCTCGCGCTCACGCTTTGCCTCGCGCGGCGCCCGTTCCCGGCCACGGCCGCGACGCCGCACGAGTCGCTCACCGCCGGCTTCCGCGCCGCCTTCCGCGCCCTCGCCCGGCGCGATGTGTTGCGCTGGTTGATTCTGCTCGAGTTCTCGGACTTCATGCTCGATATCCTGCTTGGCTTCCTCGCGCTGTATATCGTGGATGTGGCCGGCGGCACGCCGGAGCAGGGCGCGCTGGCCGTGGGGGTGTGGACGGGCGTCGGCCTGCTCGGCGACTTCCTCCTCATCCCACTGCTTGAGCGTGTGCGCGGGCTGAGTTACCTGCGTTTCAGCGCAGCGGTGATACTGGTGCTGTTCCCCGCCTTCCTTCTCGTCCCGAGCTTCCCGCTCAAGCTGGTCTGCCTCGGGCTGATGGGATTGTTCAACGCCGGGTGGTACGCCATCCTCAAGGGCAACATGTACTCGGCGCTGCCCGGCCAGTCGGGCACCGTCATCGCGGTGGATGCGCTGTTCGGCATCGCCACCGGCTTCATCCCCGGCGCGCTGGGGTGGGTGGCCGAGCAAAGTGATTTGAATGTGACGATGTGGCTCTTGCTGCTCGGGCCGGCCGCGCTGGTTGTGGGACTGCCGCGGGCGACCTCGCCCGCTGCCGGGGAAACGCCGTTGACTTCGAAAACGGATGTTCTATAATAGCTGCATGGATGTTCTACAGAAGTTGGAGCTGATCGGCGGGCAGATGGGGTTCGAGCCGGCGGAGGACGCGGATGCCGTTGCTCGACCCTCGGGCTTTGTGCCGCTGGAGGCCCTCACCCCCGGCCCCTTTCCCGAGGGGAGAGGGGAGTCCGACCCCGGCCTGCATAGCAAAGCGCCCTGCGGCCACTCGCCCGCCGAGTTGCGCTCCGCCATGGATGCGCTGACGAAGAGCGGTGGCGACCCGGCCCCAGGCCTCGAGCGCAAGAAGCACTCCCTCGGCATCTCGCAGGCCGTGCTGCCCGGCGGCCGCCGCATGCCGATGCTCAAGACGCTGCTCACCTCGGCCTGCGAGCGCAACTGCTACTACTGCCCGTTCCGCGCGGGCCGCAATTTCCGCCGCGCCACCTTCAAGCCGGACGAGATGGCCAGCGTGTACGCGCAGATGCACCAGGCGGGAATGGTCGAGGGCATGTTCCTCAGCTCGGGCATCGCGGGCGGCGGCGTGCGCACGCAGGACCGGTTGATTGACACCATCGAAATCCTGCGCCGCAGGCACGAGTATCGCGGCTTCGTCCACCTCAAGCTGATGCCGGGCCTCGAGCGCGAGCAAGTGCTGCGTTCGATGCAACTCGCGGACCGCATCTCGATCAACCTCGAAGCCCCGAACACCGCGCGGCTGGCCCGCCTCGCGCCGCGCAAAATCTTCCTCGAGGAGTTGCTGCAACCGCTCAAGTGGGCGCACGAGATTCGCCTCACGCAATTGCCGCACACCACGCTCAGCGGACGCTGGCCGTCGCTGGTGACGCAGTTGGTCGTGGGCGCGGTGGGCGAGGACGATCTCGAAATCCTCACCACCACGAGTTACCTCACCAAACAGTTGCGGCTCGGGCGCGTGTACTTCTCCGCCTTTCACCCCGTGCCCGACACGCCGCTCGAGAATCACGCGCCGGAGAATCCGTGGCGCGAGCACCGGCTGTATCAGGCCTCGTTTCTGTTGCGCGATTACGGCTTCGAGTTGGAGGATATGCCCTTCACACAGCAAGGCCGCCTGCCTTTGGAGGTAGACCCGAAGCTGGCGTGGGCGCAGCAGAATCTGAACGGCGCGCCGCTCGAGCTCAACCGCGCCGACAAACGCGAACTGCTCCGCATCCCCGGCATCGGCCCGAAGGGGGCCGAGTCGATAGTCATGGCCCGGCGCCACGGCACGCTGCGTGAGTTACGCGATTTGAAAAAGCTCGGTATCCTTGTGGCACGCGCCGCGCCCTTCATCCTGCTGAACGGCCGGCAACCAGCGTATCAATTGGCGTTGATCTGATCGTTGGGAGTCTTTCGTCACCAAGAATCAGAGAGCGGCTGAACCCTTCTCTGTGGCCCAAGGCCTTTGACTCAATAGCGTGTGAACATGAAATTCGGTTTCGTCCTCCCCAACGGTGATGCGCGGGCGGCCGCTGACCTCGCGCACGAGGCTGAACAGGCCGGGTGGGATGGCTTCTTTGTGTGGGAGCCGGTGTGGGGGATCGATGCCTGGGTGCAATTGACCGCCGCCGCGATGCGCACCGAACGCATCCGCCTCGGCACCATGATCACACCCCTCTCGCGGATGAAGCCGTGGAAGCTGGCGAGCGAGAGCGCGGCGCTCGACAATCTCTCCGGCGGGCGCGTCATCCTCTCGGTGGGCCTCGGCGCGCCGGAGACCGGCTGGGCCGACTTCGGCGAGATCACCGACCGCAAGACCCGCGCCGAGCTGCTCGATGAAGGCCTCGACATCCTCATCGGTCTGTGGCGCGGCCAGCCATTCAGTTATGAGGGCAAGCATTACAAAATCAAACCCTGTGAATTCATGTCGCCGCCACCACCGGTGCAACGGCCGCGCATCCCTATCTGGGTGGTCGGTGCGTGGCCGCGCGAGAAATCGATGCGCCGCGTGCTCAAGTACGATGGCCTGTTGCCGAGCGCAATTGATGAGAAGGGCAAGGCGCGGCAGGCCACACCCGAGGAGTTGAAAGCCATGCGCGGGTACATCGCGCAGCACCGCACTGAGACCACGCCGTTTGACATCATCGTGGAAGGGATGACGCCGGGCGACGACCGGGCGCGAGCCGCCGCCGTCATCGCGCCGCGGGCCGAGGCCGGCGCAACGTGGTGGATCGAGGCGATGTGGACAGCGATGGGCGATGCGGACGCGGTGCGCCGGCGTGTACGGCAAGGCCCGCCCGTCGCGCCGTGAAAGGGATCTCCGAATGGACTTGCTCGACCGACTCCTCGGCCACGATGCGTGGACGACGCGCCACTTGCTGGAGCGTTGCCGCGAATTGACCGCGGCGCAACTGCAACAACCATTTGACCTCGGCCACGGCTCGTTGCTCGAAACCTTCGATCACATCATCGGCAATGTGGAGGTGTGGACGGATTTGATGCTGGAGCGACCGGTGCGTTCATGGCCCAAACATCCCACCGTTGAAAGCCTCATCGCCCGGCAAAGCGTGGCGGCGGAGGCACTTGCCCAACTGGCGCGCTCGGTGCGGGAGGCGAACCGCTGGGACGCCGAATGGGTGGATGTGCTGGACAAGCCGCCGCAACGCAAAACCTATGGCGGCGCCATCACCCATGTGCTCACGCACAGTCACAGCCACCGAGGCGAGGTGCTGCACATGCTCAGCCGTCTGGGTGTGCAAGACCTGATCGAGGGCGATGCGCTCGGTTGGGAGCAGCGCCACCGCCATCAATGATGAAGGCCCTACTCAATGACACGGAGCAGCGCCATGTCCCATTTCATCTGTGTGACCTGCGGCGTGCAGTATGCGGAAAGTGAAGCGCCGCCCGCGCATTGCCTCATCTGCGAGGACGAGCGCCAGTATCTGCGCGAGACCGGGCAACAGTGGACGACGCTGGCCGAATTGCGCCAGCGCCATCACAATGAAATCCGTGCCATCGAGCCGGGGCTGACCGGCATCGCCACTGTTCCCGGCTTTGCCATCGGCCAGCGTCCCCTTCTCATTCAGACACCGCAGGGCAATGTGCTGTGGGATTGCAATAGCCTCATCGACTCGGTGACGGTGGCCGCGCTCAACGCGCTGGGTGGCGTGCAGGCCATTGCCATTTCTCATCCCCACTTTTACGACTCGATGGTGGAGTGGAGCCGGGCCTTCGGCGATGCGCCGATCTATTTGCACCGGGCGGATGAGCAGTGGGTGATGCGGCCCGACGCGCGCATCGTCTTTTGGGATACGGATACCTATTCGCTGCCGGGAGGCCTCACGCTGATCGTGTGCGGCGGGCATTTCCCGGGGTCAACGGTCTTGCACTGGCCGGCGGGCGCTGAAGGCAAAGGTGTGCTGCTGACGGGCGATACGATTATGGTGGTGGCCGACCGCCGCTGGGCGACGTTCATGTACAGTTACCCGAACGACATCCCGCTGAATCACTCCGCCGTGGAGCGGATCAGCGCGGCGGTTGAGCCAATGGCCTATGATCGCCTCTACAGCGCGTGGTGGGAGAAGGTCATTGCGACCGATGCCAAGGCCGCCGTCAGATGCTCGGCTGAACGATACCTCCGGGCGATCAGCGACGGGATGATACGTTCAGAATAGCCGCCGGCCATTCAGGTCGTGTATATATGCGGGCAGATGAACACACCACACTCGCGCGTGAATGTATCCTCGACGTTGAGCGATACATCCGCGAGCACATGGGCGAACCGCTGAGCCGAAAGGTGTTGGCGGGCGTGGCCGGGTACTCGGTGCCACACTTTCATCGCGTCTTTACGGCCTGCACCGGCGAAAACATCGCCGACTACGTTTGCCGGATGCGCAGGGAGCGCGCCGGACGGAAACTGCGCATGGGCGCGGTGGACATCACCGAGGTAGCGCTGGCCGCCGGTTATCAATCGCACGCCGCTTTCGGGAAGGCATTCAAAAAGCAATTCGGCCTGAGCCCGAGCGAATTCCGCCGCCTCGATTGCTGGGCGGCCACTCACCTTCTGAGAAAAGGACACACCCACGATGAAGATCAAACTCAACAGCGTTTCGATTGACGACTACGATAAGGCGTTGAAGTTCTATACCGAGAAGTTGGGCTTTGTGAAGAAGCACGACCTCCCGCTGGGTGGCGGCGCCCGCTGGCTGACGGTGGTCTCGCCCGACGACCCTAACGGCACGGAGTTGCTGCTGGAGCCAAACGCCGAATACCCGGCGATGAAGGCGCTCAAGGCGTCGCTGGTTCGGGATGGCATCCCCTTCACCGCCTTCCAGGTGGACGACATCCAGACCGAGTATGTGCGTTTGAAGCAACTCGGTGTGGAGTTTACGATGGAGCCGACTGATTTTGGGATGTCCACCGCCGCCGTGCTCAACGATACGTGCGGCAACCTGATCCAGATTTATCAGGTCACGGCATAGTCGGAGCGGATCTGATCCGGGACTTCCGCTTATAATCGCGCCCAATGTCGCGCGCTCCCCTTACCGTTCGTATGTTTGTGCTCTGCAGTTGGCCGCTGGGTTGGATGTTGGTGGCCGAGGGGTTGGCCTGGCGTTTGTGGGGTGGGCCGGCCCGCTTCGGCGCACCGCTGTTGTGGGCGGGCCTCGCCCGGGCCGCCGGCCTTGAGCTTGGCTGGCCGATGCTCGTCGCCGGCTTCAGCTTGATCGCGGCCAGTTTCGCCCTGCTCATCGGGCGACGCTGGGGCCTGATCGTCGGCCTCGTCACCGCAACACTCGCCGTGGGGTACGCCCCGGCTGGCACGGTATTGGGCCTCCTCTGTCTGATTGTCCTTCTCCTTCCGCCGACGCGCGCCCACCTCCGGCCGCAGCCCCGCCTGCCCTGATCTTTTGGCCGTCATCCCCTAACCTCAGTCCCGCTATTCACCGTTGCCCTTCTGGCCTACAATCGCGACAACGTTCACGACATTCGGAGGTTGCGCATGGCTGCTGATGCCACCTTGCTGGCGGGGGTGCCACTCTTTCAGGATTTGGATGAACACGAGCGGGCCGATCTGGCGCGCGGCGTTGAGGAGATCCGCTTTGACGCCGGCCGCCTCATCTTCAACATCGGCGACCCCGGCGATGCGCTGTACATCGTCACCGAGGGCAGGGTCGAGATCTTCTTCAAAGACGCCACCGGCAACCGGATCGTGCTCGAAACCCCGTCGCAGGGCGAGTTCTTCGGCGAACTGTCGCTGCTCGATCAGGGCTCACGCACCGCCAACGCCGTTGCCGTCACCGAGGTGAGCGCGTTGCGGATCGATCAGGACGATCTCGATGCGCTGTTTCGCGCGCACCCGCACGCGGCCCTCAGCGTGCTCAAGGCCATGGGCCGCCGCGTGCGCCACAACACCGAGCTGCTGCGCCAGACGGCCTCGCGCAACGTCAACGAGGAGGTCGAAGACAAGCGCACGATGATTGACAAGGCCGCCGATTGGATCGCCGCCTTCAGCGGCAGCCTGGCGTTCCTCTTCATCCACGTCGGCATCTTCGCCTTTTGGATCGCGTGGAATTCGCTGGCCCCGGAGGCCTCGCGCTTCGATCCGTTTCCGTACGGGTTCCTCACGATGTGCGTTTCGCTCGAGGCCATCATCCTCAGCGTCTTCGTGCTGCTCAGTCAGAACCGGCAGATCGAGAAAGACAAAGTCCGCGCCGACATCGAGTACGACGTGAACCTCAAGGCCGAACTCGAGATCATGCAGTTGCACGAGAAGGTCGACCGACTGAACGAGGCCGTGCTGGCGCGCCTGGCAACCATCGAGCGCGCGGTGAACGGGACGCGAAAAACGTAGGGGCGGCAGATGACCGAACTCCTGACGGCGCAACTGCGCCCGCACAGCATCGTCGAACTGGTGGATCAGGGGGTGCGGCTGTATCGCCGCTACTTCCTCAGGTTCACCGGCATGGTCGCCGTGGCGCTGCTGCCGATCCTGATCCTGCAAATCCTCTCGGCCGTGCTCTCGGCGGCCCCGCTGCTGACCCAGCAGTTCAACGACACGCTCTCGCCGTTTGCCACGATGGCGATGTTCGGCTCGCTTGCCGCGCAGACCGGTAGCGGCCTGCTGACGTTCTTCCTCATCAACGGCGTGGCCGCCGCCGTCCTTACCCGCGCCATCGCCGACCATTATCTCGGCGAACCGGTGGGGCTGTGGGCGACCTTCCGCAAGATCGGGAGCCAGTGGATCCAGCTGTTGATCGTGCTGGTGCTGGCCTATCTGTTCGGCCTCGGGCTGCTCGTATGGTTCATCATTCCATGTATCGGCTGGTTCACGGGCGGGGGCATGTTGATGTTTTACTACGCCGCCGTCGTGCCGTTGCTGGTGCCGGTGGTGCTGCTCGAACGCAAGCAGGCGCTCACCGCCGTACGGCGCGCCTGGGAACTGGCGCGCGTGCGCTTCTGGCCCATCCTCGGGCTGGGCCTGGTGCTGGGCCTGCTGCAACAGGCCATCTCCATCGGGCCGGTGATGGCGCTGGCAGCCGTTTACTTCTGGGCGTTGAGCCTGGCCGTGACCTCCAACAACTCGGCGCTGCTGATGGCGGCCCCGGCCGTGTTTCAGACCATCGTGCTGGTCTTCACCACGCTGCTCTTCGTGCCGGTGCAAATGGCGACGATGATGACGCTGTACTTCGACTTGCGCGTGCGCGGCGAGGGGCTGGACCTCGCCCTGCAGGCTCAACACGCCGCCGGCGGGGCGCCCGTGGCCGAGGCGTTGACCGAGACGCCGGTGACTTCCGGCCCGTGGTTCCGCGATCACGACTGGCGCAACTTCCTGCTCGTCTCCCTCATCTTCATTGGCCTGATGGTCGGCGTCATCGTCCTCTACGTCGCGCTGCTCGCCGGCATCGGCACCGGCCTTTCGCGTCTATGAAGCCAGGGGGTTGGCTGGCCTGGCTCGGCCTCATCGCGCTGCTGGCCGGGCCTGGCGGCCCGCGCGCCTGGGCGCAATCGCCCGCGATTTCACCGGACGCGTTTTGGCGCCGCCTCGAGGCCATCCGCGCGTTGGTGGATGAGGTCGCTTCCGCCTCGCCCGAGACCTCCCGCCGCCGCCTCGCCGAAGCCGCCGACGAATGGGCGGCGATCCGCGAAGTCGTTGCGAGCGACGGCACGCGGCTGCCCGTCGATCCCGCCCCCCTCATCGCCGCGCTGCGCGCCGACCCGCCCAACCTGCAACGCGTGCGCGCGCAACTGACGGTGTTGCGCGATCTGCGCCGCGTGTGGCCCCTCGCTCGCCATACCGCGCGTGACCTCGAGTCGCTGCGCGCCATCCTCGCGCGGCCCGAATTCCAATGGGCCACCGCCGAGCCGTCGCTGCTCGAACGGTGGTGGGAGCAATTACGCGACGCCATCAACGAATGGCTGCGCCGACTGCTCTCCGGCTGGGGCGGCCAGGTGGAGGTTCCGGCGCTCGGCGAGGCGCTCACAGTGCTCGCCATCGTCGCCTTGCTCGCGGTGCTGTTCTTCGTCGTGCGCGGGCTGCGCGGCAACTTCGCGGCCGAGGCGGCGGCCGAGGCCGAGGCGCACGGCGAACCGCTGACCGCCGCGGCCGCCCTCGACCGGGCGCAATCGCTCTCCGCCAGCGGTGATTATCGCGCCGCCGTGCGCTACCTCTACCTCGGCGCGCTGTTGGTGCTGGATGAGCGCGGGCTGCTGCGGTACGACCGCTCGGCGACCAACCGCGAATACCTGCGGCGCGTCGCCAACCGGCCCGAGCTGGCCCGGCATCTGCGCGAGGTGGTCGAGGTGTTTGACCGCGTGTGGTATGGCTTTCAACCGTTGGATGAGTCGGCCTATGCGACGTACGCGCAGCATGTGGCCGAACTGCGGCGGCAGGCATGAAGCTCTCGCGTGACTCGCTGCTCGGCCTGGCGCTGATCGTGGTGCTGCTGATCGTGGCCGTGTTCGCCGCGGTGGCGCAGCCGCGCGAGGAGCGTTTGCCCGCGCTCTCGACCCGGTCGAACGATCCCGAAGGCGCGCGCGCGCTGGTGTTGTGGCTGCGGGCGCTGGAGTACGCGGTGGATACGAGCGTGAGCGCGAGCTTCGGCGTGCCGAGCGAGAGTGAAGGCGGGTTGATCATGATGCTCGAACCGTCCGAGCCGGTCAGCCGGGCCGACCTGCGTAAATTGGAGTCGACCCTCGAAGACACGGGCGGCACGCTCCTCATCGCGGCCGATGGGATATTCGGCCTGGCCGCGTTTGAGCATTTCGGATTCAGTTTGACGCCGTTCGACGCCCTCACCGTGACGGTGAGGCCGGTCGCGCCGTTGTTCACTTCGCCGCCGCTCACGCAGCCGGTGGAGACCCAGGCCCGCTTCTGGCTCGACGGCTCGCGCGCGCACGCGCCGCTGCTCGCCGCCGGCGACAAACCGGTGGCCGTCGCGTTTCCTCTGGGCCGGGCGCGCGTCATCCTCTCGACTCTGCCCTTTGCTTTTGCCAATGCCGGCCTCAAACAACCCGGCCACGCCGAACTGGCGCTCAACCTCATCGGCTCGGCCAATGCGCGAACGGTGTGGTTCGATGAGTGGCATCACGGCGACCGCGCGAACGCGGTGGTGGCCGAGGAAATCCTCGGCCCGGAAGCGTGGCTGCAACGCACGCCGGCGGGCAACGCCCTGCTGTACTCGGCCGTCGTCATCTTCGTCGCGCTGGCGCTGCGCGGGCAACGCTTTGGCCGCCCGGTGCCGCTGCCGCGTGACCTCACCCGCCGCGCGCCGCTGGAGTACATCACCGCGCTGGCCAACCTCAGCCGCCGCGCCGGGCATCGCGCCTGGGCGGCGCGCGAGTACAGCCACCGGCTCAAGCGCCAACTCGGCAAACGCTATCGGCTCGACCCCACGCTGCGCGACCCCGAGTTCGTCGCCCGGTTGGCGCTGTATCGCCCCGAGCTGGAGCGCGCGGCGCTCACGCAGTTGCTCGAACGACTCGGGCAGGCGAGCGTGAGCGAGGCAGAGTTGATTCGACTGGCGGGTGAGGTGGCGGGTTGGATGAAAGAATGAGCGGCGACACCCATTTCGGAGAGTGCAATGCAACTGACTGATGTGCCCCTGATCTATCAACGGCTGCGACAGGAATCGGAGAAGGTGCTGGTGGGGCTGGAGGAGCCGTTCGAGTTGCTGGTGGTGGCCCTGCTCACCGGCGGGCATGTGTTGCTCGAAGGTGTGCCCGGCACGGCCAAGACGTTGATGGCCAAGACGCTGGCGCATCTGGTGCAGGCTCAGTACAAGCGGGTGCAGTTCACGCCCGACCTCATGCCGTCCGACATCCTCGGCACCAGCGTGTTCGATGTGACCACCGGCAGGTTCAACCTCAAGCGTGGCCCGATCTTCACGCAGATTCTGCTGGCCGATGAGATCAACCGCGCCCCGGCCAAAACGCAGTCGGCGCTGCTCGAGGCGATGGAGGAGAAGCAGGTCAACCTCGAGGGTGAGCGCTTCGCGCTCGACGCGCCGTTCATGGTCATCGCCACCCAAAACCCGATCGAGTACGAGGGCACCTATCCGTTGCCCGAGGCGCAGCTCGACCGCTTCCTCTTCAAAATCCTCGTGCCGTATGCCACCCCGCAGGCCGAGGCCGAGGTGCTGCGGCGCTATCATCACGGCTTCGACGCGCACGAACTCGCGCAGGCCGGTCTGCAGGCGCTGTTGCCGAGCGAGGCCGTCGGTCAGGCGCGCCAGGTCATCAGGACCGTCATCGTTGAGGCGGGCATCCTCGACTACATCACCCGGCTGGCCGGCGCGTCGCGCGCCTCGCCCGACATCGCGCTCGGGGCCTCCACCCGCGCCGCGACGTGGCTGCTGCTGGCCAGCAAGACCTTCGCCGCGCTGCAGGGCCGCAACTTCGTCACGCCCGACGATGTGAAGACCGTCGCCGCCCCCATCCTGCGCCACCGGCTGTTGCTCAAGCCCGAGGCCGAGATCGAGGGCCTCGACGCCGACGCCGTCATCCGCCGGTTGCTTGGGCAAATCGAAGTTCCACGTTAGTCCGGTAGTCACCTGGTCAGGTGGTCGAGTAGTCAACACTGGAGCGACCACTCGACTACTTGACTTCACGACCAGGCTCATGCAAGTCACGACTCGCGGGACATTATTGTTGTTGCTTGCCGCGCCCATCCTCGCGCTGGGCACGTGGCTGCCCTCGCTCGGCTGGGTGGCGCTGGGCTACGTGGTGCTGGCCCTCGTCGTGCTTGGCCTCGACTGGCGTTTCGCCGAGAGCGTCAGACGCTTCGACGTGGCCCGCGCGCACGACACCAAACTCAGCCTCGGCGCGGACAACGTCATCCACCTCAGCCTGCGCAATCGTGGCCGGCGCCCGGCGGTCTTCGATTTGCGCGACGAGGCGCCGGAGGCGTTTTCGCTCGAGCAGCGGGTGTTTTCGGGTGAGGCCGCCGGCCTCGGCGAGTGGCGGCGCAGCTATCGCGTCCGGCCGTTGCGGCGCGGGGATTATGCCTTCGGCGACATCACGCTGCGCTGGCGCGGGCCGCTCGGCCTGGTGATGCGGCAGGGGCGGGTGGCAGCGGCCTCCCCGGTCAAGGTCTACCCCAATCTGGTCGATGTGCGCCGCTACGATTTGGCGCTGCGCCGCAACCGGTTGCAGGAACTGGGGCTGCGGGCCAGCCGCATGTTCGGCGAGGGCACCGAGTTCGAGCGCCTGCGCGAGTATCTCCCCGACGACGAGTTCCGCCGCATCAATTGGAAGGCGACGGCGCGCCGCAACCGCCCGGTGACGGTGCAATATCAAACCGAGCGCAGCCAGAGCGTGATCGCGGTGGTGGATGTGGGGCGGATGATGCAAAGCCCCGTCGCACAAGTCGCGAAGCTTGATTACGTGGTGAACGCGGTGCTGCTGCTGGGCTACGTCGCCGCCGGCAAGGGCGACAAGGTCGGGTTGCTGACCTTCGCCGATGAGGTGACGCGTTACCTCACCCCGCGCGCCGGGCGCGGCCAGTTCTATCGCATGCTCGAACTGCTGTACGCCGTCGAGGCCGCGCCGGTGGAGCCGAACTACAGTCGCGCGTTGAGCTACCTCGCGCTCAAGCATCGCAGGCGCGCGCTCGTCGTCATCTTCACCGACCTCAGCGGCGGGCTGAGCATGCAGAGCCTGGTGGGGCAGGTGAGCGCGCTCGCGCGCCGCAGCCTGCCGCTCGTCGTCACCATCAGCGACCCCGATGTTCACGCCGCCGCGACGCAGCGGCCCGCTGACTCGCTCGGCGTCTATCAACGGGTCGCCGCCGCGCAACTGCTCGACGAGCGCCAGCTCGCCCTCGATACGCTCAAGCGCCAGGGCACGCTCACCCTCGACGTGCCGGCCAATCAGCTTTCGATCTCGGTCATCAATCGCTATCTGGAGTTGAAGGCGCGGACGCAATTGTGAGCGGATGCGGGCAGCGGATGCTGGCAGCGGATGGGTAACGGATGTAGCGGATGGGTAACGGATGCTGGCAGCGGATGCCGGCAGCGGATACTGGCAGCGGATGGGGGGCAGCGTATGGGCTTTGGTGCGTACGCTTGCAGCCACCAGTCTTTGATGGGCAGGTCGCTGTGGGCTAACCCATCACAGAACCCACGCACATCGAACGGCCAGCGCCGCATTCCCATCCCCACTGACCCAAATGCGGCCACTGGCGGCTTTTGCCCCCGCTGCGTCCCAAGTTGCCGCGAACCTTCGACCACCGAACAGTATACTCGGTAGCCTACGGCTCGGCTTTTCTCCCCGCCAGCAACAGGTATGCATACAGCGCCGCGCCGGTGCCCAGGCCCACCGCCCACTTCACCGGCCAGGGGATGGCCTCGTTCGGTGAGATGAAGCCCTCGATTGTGCCGGCGAGGATGAGCAGCGGCACGCAGCCGATCACGATCTTGACCGCCTGCCGGCCCGCCTCGGCCAGCGCGTCGCGACGGCGCAGCAATCCGGGGCGCAGGATCGCCCAACCCAGCCGCAGTCCCGCGCCGCCGGCCATCACAATCACCGACAGCTCCACCACGCCGTGGCCGATGACGAATTCCCACAACTCCCAGCCGACGCCGTAATGCGCCGTCAGCCCGGTGATGCCGCCGAGCAGCAGGCCATTGATCACCATCGTCCACACCGTCAGCAGCCCGGCCGCCATCCCGCCGCTGAAGGCGAGGAAGATGACCTGGATGTTGTTCTGCATGATGAACGACGACGCGTATGGGCGCTCGTTGGCCGGGATGTCGGTCCACAGGTCTTTGTCTTCGATTTGCGGGATGAGGCGCTGCGCGGCCTCGGGCAGCAGCCAGCGCGCCGAGTCGGGCTGGGCGTACGTCAACGCGCCGACGAGCAGCGCCGGCAGCAGGAACAACAACGCCGCCGTCAGCATGAACGGCCACAGCGCGCGGAACGTCTGCGGGAAGCCGCGGGTGACGAAACGCTTGAGCCGCCGCAGGGCCAGCGGCTCGTCCTGATACAGCGCCGCGTGGGCGCGCGCGATCAGTTGGTTGAGATACGCCGCTACGCGCTGGTTAGGAAAATCTCGCTGAGCCAGCGCGAAATCCGAAGTGGCGGCGCGGTACAATCGCCCCAGCGTTTGAACGTCATCGGGCGCGAGGTGCGCGCCGCCGTCCACCCGCTCGAGCAGGGCGGCCAGCGTTTTCCAATCGGCCTGCCGGGATTGAAAGAACTCGTCAGCGTTCATGCAAACCATTGCCACGCGGAGGGCACTGCGATCGTAGAGAAGCCGGTTTGACTCTCCGCGCACTCCGCGTGCTCAGCGGTCAGGATCATGACGTCACAAACTCAAGCGGATGACTACCTCAGCATCGCGACGCCCGAGAACGTCGCCTTTGGCTACACCATTGCCGGCCTGGGCTCGCGCTTCCTGGCCGCGCTGGTTGATACGCTCATTATCCTCGTCCTGCAGCTTCTGGTGAATGTGACCCTGATCCTGATCGTCGTCAACATTTTCGACGTGCAACTGTTCTCCGGGGAACTCGATCAGACCGCAGCCTGGGCCGTCGGCGTTTTGGGCCTCATCGCCTTTGGCTTTTTCTGGGGCTACTACATCTTCTTCGAGATGTTGTGGAACGGCCAGTCACCGGGCAAGCGCCTCATCGGGCTGCGCGTCATCCGCAAAGACGGCACGCCCATCACCCTCACCGAGGCCATCGTCCGCAACCTCATCCGGCTGATTGATTTTCTGCCGGCATACTACGGGGTGGGCGTGGTGGCGATTTTTGTGGATGGGCAATCGCGGCGGCTGGGCGATATGGCCGCCGGGACGCTGGTGGTGCGTGACCGGGCCGCCATCACGCTGGAGAGTCTGGCGGGCGGCAGCCGTTCCCCGGTGGAACCCGCCTCCGGCGCGGAGGCCGCGGCCGCCCGGTGGCCGGTGAACCGCCTCAGCAGCCGCGAGCGCGAACTGGCCGAGGAGTTCCTGCGCCGCCGTGACACGCTGCCCAATCGCGCCGTGCTCGCCAAAAAAATCCTCGCCGCCCTGTACCGGCAGATGGAGATGCCGGTCGAACCCGACGACGACGAGCACGCCGAAGACGTCATCGTCGCGATCGTGCAGGCCACGCGCTCAAATCATATCGGCTAACTGCACGAGCACCTGCTTCACGCTCGTGCGGCGGGTGCTGACGCACGGCATGATCAGCGCGTCGAGCGGGAGGTTGAGGGGGCGGCGCAGGGTCGCGGGCCTGGGGGCGCGCGCGGCATCCTGTTTGTTCGCGGCCACGACATAGGGCACGTGCGGGTGCCGGGTGAGGAAGTAGGCGTGCATCGCCTGCGTCTCGGCGAACGAGTCGCGGTCCAGCGAATCCACCAGCAACACGTAGCCGGCCATGTCGCGCGCCAATATCTCCCACATGAAATCAAAGCGCGCCTGCCCCGGCGTGCCGTGCAGGTGCAGCACAGCGTCGCCGATCTGAACGCGGCCATAATCCATGGCGACGGTCGTGTGGGTCTTGTCGGTGTCGAGGCGCAGCCCGCGCGGCGCAGCCACCGTTGAGGCAAAGCCGTGTCGCGTGATCCTGCGCTCGGTGCTGACCGGCGCGAGCTCGCTGATCGTTCTGATAAAGGTGGATTTGCCCGCGCTGAACGGGCCGGTGATGAGGATCTTCAAGGTGCGCGCCATCCCGGACTCCTTGTGAAAGATGGCGGCGATTGTAGTTGAATTGCGGTGCGGCGCAATCGGTGCCGGGGCGGGGCATGCCCCGCGCCTACACTTTGCGGAAATCCACGAAGCGGTAGCCGACGCCGCGCTCGGTGAGGATGTATTGCGGGTTAGCCGGATCGCGCTCGAGCTTCTGGCGCAGATAGTTGATGTACAGCCGCAGGTAGTGCGTCTCCTCGCGGTATTCGTAGCCCCACACCTTGGCCAGCAATTGATCGTGCGGCACCACCCAGCCGGCGTTCTGCACGAGGTGATACAACAGCCGGAACTCGGTCGGCCGCAGCCGCACCAGCTTGCCCTCAACCAACACCTCGCGCCGGTCGAGGTTGATGCTCAGGCGATCATCAATGTGCAGGGTGGATTTTTCGGCGGGCGCCGCCGACTCGGTGCGGCGCAGCACGGCGCGCACGCGGCTCACCAGTTCGCGCGGCGAGAACGGCTTGGTCACGTAATCGTCCGCGCCCAGCTCCAGCCCGCGTACCCGGTCATCTTCCTCGCCGCGCGCCGTGAGCATGATGACGGGGAGGCTGCTGATCTCGCGCAACAGCCGCAGCGTCTCGAAGCCATCCAGCTCCGGCATCGCCACATCGAGCAGCACCAGGTCGGGCAACGCATCGCGCACCTGCCTGAGCGCGGCCAGCCCATCGGCGGCCTCGGCCACGTCGAAGCCGTCATGCTCGAGGTTCAGGCGGATGAAGCGGATCATGCGCGGCTCGTCATCCACGACGAGGATGCGATGGCGGTCAGGGCGGTTGGCGGACATAGGGGCAAGTGATCAAGCACCAATTATGCCTGATGGCCGATCACTCTCTCACAAAGCCCACAACCTTCTCTTCCTGGCCGGAGGGCAGGACCTCGATGAACGTCACCCGCGTCATCGGCCAGATCACCTGGGTGACGTTCTGGGCGAGGTAGCGCAGGTCTTTGTTGTCGCGCGCGCGTGGGTTGTTGACGATGATGCATGTGTCGGTGGTCGTGGGCAGCTTCTCCATCTCACCGAGGATGGGGTCTTCGTTGGCGATGTGCAGCAGGACTTGAATAGCCATGATCGTCTCCGCAAACTATGTGTATGGCGCGGGAGACGCCCCACCGGGGCGTCTCTATAGATTGAAGTATATCCTGAGCGGGAGTTTGCCCAGCCGCACTTCGTCGCCGCTTTGCAGGCGGATGGGTTCGTTGGCCGCCAGTTGCGCGCCGTTGAGCCACGTGCCGTTCGAACTGCCGAGGTCGGTGAGCAACAACTGCCGCCGATCAACCCGCAGCACCGCATGTTTGCGCGAGACACCCCGCTCGCGCCCACCGTGTGGCCCGAGGTTGACATCGGGCCTCTCGTTCTCCAACCCTTCGCGGCCCAACACATATTCCTGCCGGCCCTCGAGCAACACCGCCTTGCCCGCCACCAGCACCGAAATCTGCCCGGCCCGCAACGAGGGCGCGGCCTGTTCGGTCGGCAACGGCTCGGAGACCGACGGCAACCGGCTGACGTCGAGGGCGATGGTCGGCATCTCGCCCGGGCCGGCCCACAGCCGCGCGCCACAGTTCGAGCAGAACAGCTCGCCCTCGTACTCGCGATTGTGACAGCTCGGGCAGGTGATCATCCGCGCAGCACCCCGCTGCCGACGGCGGGCAGGATCAACGCCCGCGTGCCGTACTTGAGGCGCTTCTTCGCGTCCTGATCGAGCGAGCTGGTGCGTTCGAGGCGCTTGGCCTCGGCGATGGCCATCTTCGCCAACTCGGCCTGGCCGGAGGCGAGCAGCCGCGTGCCGAGCGTCGAGAGGGTGCGCGTCGCGCCGGAGACATCGCCGGCGGCCACCTGCTGATAAGCCTTGTCCTGCAATTGATATTGGACCAGCTTCGACAGCGCGTCCACGATGGGCTGCGGCGGGGCGGCCGGCTCGAACCTGGCTGCCGCCACGATGGCCAGGTCGCGCGTGGCGCGTTCGTTGCGCCGGTTGAGGCTGATCAGGTCGCCGTATACGGCCAACCGCGCCATCGGGCGCGGGCCTTCGGTCGTCGGCGGCAACAAAAACTTGAGCAGCAGTTGAATGCTCTGATCCTTCGGCAGGCTGCCCAGGCGCAGCGGCGCCTCCTCGACGTTGATGGGCGTCGGGTCGGGGCTGAGCTTGAAGGCCTGGATCAGTTTCACATCCTGATCGCACAACACCCGCAACGACAGCCGCTCACCGAGCGCCGCGCCCAACCCCCGCACCTTCTCCTGCAGGAAGCGTTTGACGTGCTCAGGCGAACTGACAAAGGCCGAGGTGCCGCCGGTCGCGCCGGCCAGCTCGTCGAGGAACTTGTCGTTCCACTCGTCGCCGATGCCGAGGCCGCTGATCGATACTCCGTCGGCGGCGGCCAGCGCGGCCAGCAGGAAGCAATTGTTCTCATCACCGTACGTCTGCCCGTCGGTCAGCAACATCAAATGGTTGACGGCGGCGGGGCTGAGGTTGGACTGCAACTCCAGCATGCCGCGCAGCAACCCGCGCAGAATCTCGGTGCCGCCGCCGGCGTTGATGGTGCTGACCCTGGCCTTGGCCACCGTCTTCTGTTCGAGCGAGCCGCGCTGCGGGGTCACCACGGTCTCGGCCTTGTCGCTGAACGTCACCACGCTGACCACGTCGTTCTCGCGCAAACTGTCCACCAGTTGCGTCACCGCCGCCTTGACCTGATCGAGCCGCTCGCCCTGCATCGAGGTCGAGCGGTCGAGGACGAGGGCGAGGTTGACGGGCGGGGCGGGCAGGTCGGTGACGGGGAAGGCGGGGCGGATGTCGACCAGGACGTAGACGACCTGCGGCTCGGCCAGCACCGGCACCTTATCGCGGCTGAGCAGCGCGCGCACAGCCAGCAACGAGCTGCTCGGCTGGCCCTTCAGTTTTGAATCGTACTGGGCGCGCTTTTCGGGGTCGCTGAGGATTTCGTGCGCCTCGGAGATCAGCCGGAACTCATCCGTTGCCCCGGGGCTTTTGTTGACATCGGGATGGAAGCGGCGCGCCGAGCCGCGAAAGGCGATCTTGATATCGTCGGGCGAGGCATTGACGGGGACGCCGAGCAGGCTGTAAAGATTGCCGGTGGGCATGGCACAGTTTACCCGGGCAATTGAATCAGAATCGCGGTGATGTTATCCGGCCCGCCGGCTTCGTTGGCCGCTTTCACCAGCGCATCGCAGGCGGCCTGCACGCCGGCCGATTGGCGGATGATTTGCTGAATGAGATGCGTCGGCAGCAGACTCCACAGGCCGTCCGAACAGATCAGCAACAGCGTGCCGGGGGAGAGCCGCCGCAGCATCACATCCACCTCGAGGCCCTCGCCCTGCCCAACCGCGCGATACAGCACGCTGCGCTGCTGATGGACGGCGGCCTCGTCCTCGGTGATCTGGCCCATCTCCACCAGACGTTGCACCAGCGAATGGTCACGCGTGAGCTGCTCGGCGTGGCCCTCGGCAAACAGGTAGGCGCGGCTGTCGCCGACGTGCGAGAGGATGAGCTGGTCGCCGAGGATGAGGGCGGCGGTGAGGGTGGTGCCACCCTCGGGCACGCCCTCCACCACAGCATTGTTGCCGCCCGCCATCGCGCGCTCCATCACCTCGGTCAGCGTCGGGCGCTCGACATCAGCCTGCGGATCGGCCAGCAGCGACGGCAGCATTTGATCGAGCACGGCCTTGGCCACGGCGCGGGCCGCGACGCTGCTGGCGCGCTCGCCCAGCGAGTGACCGCCCATGCCGTCGGCCACGATGAACAAACCGAAGTTGGGCATCGCCTCCAGCCCGGCGAGTTCACCGTGAAAGGAGAGCAGCACATCTTCGTTGTGCGACCGCACCCGGCCCACATCCTGCGCCACACCCACCGACAGCCGCGTGGGCGAAATGGGCCTGAGCAACATCCGCGTCGCATCCGGGCTGGTCTTCATCCCCAGTTCGGCCAGCGGCACCGTGGCATCCGGGTCGCGCGGCGGGGAGGGCGGCGGCAGGGTCTCGCGATCGGCCAGGCCTCGACGACGGAACAGGTTTTTGAAGAAATCGAACACGATGCGCTCCCGTCGCTGACCTAGGCCGCCAGCGCGTACAGATGCTTGTCAAACGAACCGACGTACACCACGTCGTTGGCCACGGCCGGTGACGAGGTGATCGGCGCGCCCGATTTGAATTTCCAGCGCAATTTGCCGTTGGCCAGTTCGAGCGCGTAGACCCACCCGTCAATCGACCCGATATAGGCCACGCCTTTGTGGATGACGGGCGACGAGTTCACCTGCCCTTCGGCCTGATAACGCCACGCTTCGCGCCCGGTGCGGATGTCGATAGCATAGATGAAGCCGTCGGCTGCCCCGACGACGAGCAGATTGCCTTCGACCGCCGGTGACGACAGGATGCCCTTATTGGCGCGGAACTGCCAGATCTTCCAGCCGTTGCCGGAATCCAGCGCGTAGACGTTTCCGTCCATCGAGCCGACGTAGAGCATGTTGTTGAACAGCGCCGGCGACGAGGTCAGCGCCCGTTTGGCCTTGAATGCCCACTTGCGCTCGCCGCGCATATCCACCGCGTAGAAGTCGCCGCTCTCGCAGCCGAAGTACACCATGCCGCCGCCGATGGCCGGGCGGCACCGGACCGCATCCGCCGCCGGGAAGCGCCAGGTGGCGCGCGTGTTTTGCAGATTGATGGCGTGTAACTTGGCGTCGTCGGCGCCGATGAAAATGTGCCCGTCGGAGATGCGCGGCGAGGAACGGATGGGCGCGTCGGCGTAGTACGACCACTGCAACTTGCCGGCGCGGGTGGAGACGGCGTGCAACCGCCGGTCTTCCGAACCGATGTAGACCACCTCGTTGTGCACCGTCGGCGAGCCGGGCAGACCGCCGTCGGTCGCATACTTCCACAGCATCTTGCCGTCGGGCGCGCTGACGGCGTACAAATTGTTGTCATACGCGCCGACGTACACCACATCGTTTGCCACGACCGGGCTGCCGCGCACTTCATCCTCGCACTTGAATGCCCACAGCGGCGAGACTTCGCCGGCCACGACCACAGCCGGCTCGCTGCCCGTGGCGGCTGCGGCCGCCGGCGTGGCCGAGGGGGCGCCGGCGATTTTGGCCGGGTCGATGCGCCCGGTGGGCAGCGGCTTGCTGATGTGGCTGAGGGCCGACGTCTTGCGCTTGAAGGTTTGCAGCGCCACCTTCATATCGTGCGCGGTGGGAAAGCGGTCGCCGGGGTTGTAGTTGAGGGCCGTGTTGATGATGGCCTCCAATTCCATGCTGACCGCCGGGTTGACCTTGCGGATGGGCCGCTCGGAAAACGAGAACGGCGGCTCGATGCGCGGGTCCTGCTTGGTGAGCAGATGGTGCAGCGTCGCGCCCAGGGCGTAGATGTCGCCGGCCGGGCTGGCCTCACCGCGATACTGCTCGGGCGGCGAGTAGCCCTCCGTGCCGATCATCGTGCCCTTCTGCCCCGCCATGTAATTGCGCGCAATGCCGAAGTCGATCAGCCGGATGCTCTGGTGCTGATCGAGCATGATGTTGCTCGGCTTGAAGTCACGAAAGATGATCGGATCGGGCTTGGCGTCTTTGTCCTTGTGGTTGTGGAGGTAGGAGACGACGTCGCACAACTCAATCGCCCACTCCACCACCAGCTCTTCGCCCAGCAGGCCCGGCGCATCGTTGAGATAGGTCTCGAGGTCCTTGCCGTCGATGTATTCCATCACCAGGAACGACCGGTCGCCCTGGTTGAAGTAGTCGTAGATTTTGGGGATGGCCGGATGATCGAGCGACGCCAGCGTGTTGGCCTCGCGCTCGAAGATCTTCACCACCATCTCGCGCATGCTCGGGTCGGCGATGTTGATGATTTCTTTGACGGCCGCGTATTTGGTGACGTTGGGGAAGCGCAGGTCGCGCGCCTGATAAACCGACCCCATGCCGCCGACCCCCAGCACGCGGATGATGGAGTAACGATTCATCAACGTCGCGCCGGGCTTCAGGCTGCTGTCGCCTGAAATTCCCAGCCGGTTCGTCATGGAGCGCGTACCTCGACTCGAATCAAACACCCGTCGTCTTCTCCCGTCGCAGTTAGGCGATTATATCGGCCTCTGAGGTGGGTGGCAATTGCGCCGCTGTTGGTTGGTCATGGCCCGGCGGTCGGCGATGCTATTCTCATCAGGTGGCTGATCACGGCCCCAGGGCTGTGGCTGTTTGCGGGCATTGATGAAGCGACCGATCACGCGCTGCGCCCGCGCGCCTCGCTGCCGGAGCAACCCCGGCGGGCCTGGGCCATCCGGCGGCGCGATGCCGTGTACCAGCGCTTCATAGTTTTGCGCGCCAGCCTGACGCCCTCCGGCGCTGCAATCCCATTGTACCGGGTATATGTTGAAGGCAAACTCGGCGATGCGTTGGACATGGTTGGGGTCTACCGGCTGCCCCGGTCATCGCCCATCTCGCGGCCAGCGTGCTGATGGGGCGGTGGGCGGCGCGGCCGGGCAACCGGCGCCTGCCGGCCAGCAGCGCATTCATGGGCCTGCTGATGCCCTCATGGTTGCTGCGCCGCGGCTCACCTCCGCGATCGTGGCCGCCTCCGGTCGTGTTGCCTCGGTGTGGCTCATCCCCGCCTTCGCCTGCGCCGGCATCCGCGAGTCGGCGCCCGGCATCGGCGGGCAACCGCTGCTCCTCGAAATCGCCCCCGAGGCGGATCGCTCACTCTATCCTGGCGTCACCAGTTCGTTGCTCGGCCCGGTGCGGTTGGCGACGATGGCCGGCGGCGTCATCGCGGCGACCTTGGGCTTCGCCGTCCTGCTCGGCATCACCGTCCTGGCCCATGCCCTTGCCCTCATCGCTGCCCTGAGTCTGTGCGCCGCGCAGCGGGCCGCCCCGCCTCATTCGCCCGTGTCTGCATAAGCTCGGCGTAAAAAGTAGGCGTTCCCAACCATTCTCAACCTAGCTTAACCGCCCAAGATGTGCGTGAATTAAGCGAGCCAAGTGAACGGCCTCTGGGAGAGCGTGGGGTGAAGAGTCTGAAATATCCGGGGATGAAGCTGCTCAGTCGCTTGCGGCTGTCGCAACAGTTCACCGTGATCGGCGGGCTGTTTGTGCTGGCCGCCGCCGGCCTGCTCGCGGCTGCCCTGAGCGAGCCGGGTGTGTGGGCCGTCGGCGTGTCGCTTGGCGCGTTGCTGGCGGCGCTCTACCTCGGCGGGTGCTTCTTTGCTGCGCTTGAACAATCGGCCGCTGAGTTGCGGACCGGGCTGCGACAGGTGAGCCCGAGCGCGCCGCCAGCCGGGGATTTGACCGAGACCGTCGCCGCCCTCAACCGCGCCGCCGCCGACGTGGCCTCCGCCAGCGAGTATCGGCGCGCGTTGTTGGAGCATGTGAGTGAAGCCATCGTCACCGTGACGCCGCAGGGCCAGATCGATTCGTTCAATCGCGCCGCCGAGGCCCTGTTTGGCTATTCGGCCGCCGAGGTCGTGGGCCAGTCATTTGCTCGGCTGATGCCCTTCAATCGGCTGGAGGAATTTCTGCCGATTGACGGCAGCCCGGCGCGGGTCGAGACCACCGGCTGCCACAAGGACGGCGGGGTGTTCTCGATGGAACTGCACCTCAGCCCGATGCGGTTGAAGGATCGCACCCTCTTCATCGTCGTGCCGCGCGACATCACGCGGCGCATGCAGTCCGAGCTTGACCTGCGCCAGGCCCGCGACGCAGCCGAGGCGGCCTCGCGGGCCAAGAGCGAATTCCTGGCCACCATGAGCCACGAAATCCGCACGCCGATGAACGCCGTCATCGGCATGACGGGCCTGCTGCTCGATACCCCGCTCACGCCGGAACAGCGCGATTACCTCGAGAACGTCCGCGCCAGCGGCGACGCGCTGCTGACGATCATCAACGACATCCTCGACTTCTCGAAGATCGAGGCGGGCCGGCTCGACCTCGAGACGCAGCCCTTCGACCTGCGCGATTGTCTCGAAAGCGCCCTCGACTTCGTCGCGCCGCAGGCCGCCGAGAAGGGCCTCGACCTGGCGTATCTCATCGAACCGCAAGTGCCCGTCACCATCAAAGGCGACGTCACGCGGCTGCGCCAGATCCTCGTCAACCTGCTCGGCAACGCCGTCAAGTTCACCCTGCGCGGCGAGGTCGTCGTCAATGTCAACAGCCAGCCCGTCACCGCCAACCAGCACGAGATTCACTTCGCCGTGCGCGACACCGGCATCGGCATCCCGCCCGATCGCATCCCGTCGCTGTTCGACTCGTTCACGCAGGTGGATGCCTCCACCACGCGGCAATTCGGCGGCACCGGTCTGGGCCTGGCGATCTGCAAACGCTTGACCGAGATGATGGGCGGTGGCCTGTGGGCCGAGAGCGAAGGCGTGCCCGGCCGCGGCAGCACCTTTTCCTTCAACATCCTCAGCGAAACGGCGTACGGCGCGCCGCGCCCCTACCTCAGCGCGGAGCAACCGCTGCTGGCGGGCCGGCGGGTGCTGATCGTGGATGACAACCCGACCAACCGCTACGTCCTCTCACGCCAACTGGCGCAGTGGGGCCTCGTCACACTCGACGCCGAATCCGGCCTGGAAGCGTTGAGCCTGGTGCGGCGCGGCGAGCCGTTTGACCTGGCCATCCTCGACATGCAGATGCCGGAGATGGATGGGGTGATGCTGGCGCGCGAGATGCGGCGCTACCGCGATGAACTATCGCTGCCGCTCATCATGCTCACCTCACTCGGGCGACACGAGATCAGCGCCAGCCTGTTCGCGGCTTTCCTCACCAAGCCCATCAAGGCCGGGCAACTCTACGATCTGCTCCTGGCCGTGCTGACCTCCGACCGGCCACGCCGCGCCCGCAAGGCGGGCGAGGCGCTCAACCCGCACATGGCGCAACGGCTGCCCATCCGCATGCTGGTGGCCGAGGACAACGTCGTCAATCAAAAACTCACCCTGCGTTTGCTCGAGCGCCTGGGCTATCGGGCCGACGCGGTCGCCAACGGTTTCGAGGCTCTGCAGGCGGTGGATCGGCAGCCGTACGATTTGATCTTCATGGATGTGCAGATGCCGGAGATGGACGGCCTCGAGTCCACCCGCTGCATCCGGCGCGATCTCCCCGTCGAGCGCCAGCCCTTCATCATTGCCATGACGGCGAATGCGATGGAAGGCGATCGCGAGCGCTGTCTGACGGCAGGCATGGACGATTACGTGAGCAAGCCCATTCAAGTGCGTGAGTTGATCGGCGCGCTGGAGAAGTGGGGCCGGCGGGTGCTCGAACGCGATCCTGATCGCGCGCCCGAGGTGGCTGGGGCCGAGGCGCTGGATACTTCGGTGCTCGATTCGTGGAAGGATTTGCAGACGCCGGGCGAGCCTGACCTGGTGCGCGAGCTGGTGGAGACGTTCGAGGTGGATGCGCCCAGGTTGGTGGTGGATGTGCGTCAGGCCCTGGCCAGTGGTGACCGCAAGACGGCGCGCCGGCTGGCACACAGCCTGCGGGGCAGCAGCAGCAACCTCGGCGCGCGCCGGCTCGAACGCTCGTGCGCAGCCGTCGAGGACAGCGATGACGGCGTCACCGGCGACGAGCTGGCCGCCCTGCTCGATCAGGTCGATCGCGAAGTGCACACCGCCGTGCTCGCGCTGCGACGCTACGTGTTGGCCAACTGAAAGCGTGGATGAGGCTCAACCATGAGTATTCTGATTGTTGATGACTCGAGCACGCAACGACTGTTGCTGATGTCGCTGCTCAAATCGGAGGGGCACACCGATGTGATCTGGGCCGACTCGGCGGTCAAGGCGTATGCCGCGCTCGGCCTGTCCGCCGCCGGGCCGGATATCGAAACCGAGGTTGATCTGGTGCTGATGGACATCAGCATGCCGGAGATCGACGGCATCGCCGCCTGCCGCCACCTCAAGAGCCACGCCTCGGTGCAGGACATCCCCGTCATCATGGTCACGGCCAACACCGAGCTGGATAACCTGCAACGGGCGTTTGAGGCCGGGGCGACCGACTACATCAGCAAACCGCTCAACAAAGCCGAACTGCTGGCACGGGTGCGCTCGAGCCTGAAGTTGAAACATGAGATGGATCGGCGCAAACGGCTGAACGCGGAACTCGCCCAGGCCAAGGCCAACCTCGACCAGGCGCTGCGCGAGTTGCAGATCGAGAAGGACAAATCCGAACGGCTGCTGCTCAACGTCTTCCCCGAGCCGGTGGCTCAGCGCCTGAAGCAAGGGCAGGATGTGGCCGACAGCTACCCGGACGTGACCGTGCTTTTCGCCGACATCGTCGAGTTCACGCGGCTGGCGGCCCGCATGGCCCCGCAGGATGTCATCCGCCTGCTCAACGATTTCTTCTCGCGCTTCGATGAACTGGCGGCCCGCTACGGCCTCGAAAAGATCAAGACCGTCGGCGACGCGTACATGCTGGTCGGCGGCCTGCACCTGCCGCGCCCCGATCACGCGCCGGCGGTGGCCGAAATGGCGCTGGACATGCGCGCGATGACGGCGAGCTATATGCGCACGACGGGCGGTTTCCTCAAACTCCGCATCGGCATCCATAGCGGGCCGGTGGTGGCCGGCGTCATCGGCACCAAACGCATCGCCTACGATCTGTGGGGCGACACCGTCAACATCGCCAGCCGGCTCGAAGCGCTGGCCAGGCCGGATAGCATCCTGGTCAGCGAAGAAACCTATCACATCCTGCACGAGCAATATCTGTTCGGGCCGTGCGACAAGGTCTTCATCAAAGGCATCGGCGAGAAGGTGGTCTATCCGCTGATGGGGCGGGGGCGGTAGATTCACCGTGACCGGTTTGTGATGCCCAGCCCGCCGCCTCCCCACGCCGACCACCTCGCCCATCGGGTGCAGCCCTACGTGCGGCTCAGCCTGGCGTTGAGCGCCGTGCTGTTGGCCGTGGTGTTGTTCGTCGCCGTCGACTGGGCGCGCCGGGTGCCCCTCCCCGGTGTGTTGGTCACGCCCCACTTCATCACCAGCAACGTCGGCAACAGTGAGTGGGTGTTGATGCCCAGCAGTCTGCGCCCCTTCGACCGGTTGGTGGCCATTGACGGCGAACCCCTGACCGAACAATCGGTGTACGAGGATCTGCTCAGCTTCCGCTACGGGCGGCAGTCCATCGTGCAAATTGCGTATGAGCGGCGGCCAGCGCTCAACGCCACGCCGTGCGACCGGCTCTTCCTCCAGGCCGGCAACCGTTATTGCCTGAGCGTTCAACCGCTTGAGCTGCTGTCGGCCTGGGACTTCCTGCGTTTCTTTGGCGTGCCCTATAGCGTGGCGGTGGGCTACTGGCTCATCGGCGTGTGGGTGACGCGACGGCGCGCGCAGGATTTGGCCGCGCAATTGCTCGGGCTGTTCTGCGCCAGCGTGGCCGCGCTGCTCAGCCTCACCTTCGATTTCTCCACCAGCCAGCGGTTCATTTTTCTGCTCTTCCTCGCCCTCGGCTTCGCGGGCGGCACGTTGATGCTGCTGAGCTTTGTCTATCCCACCCGCATCCGCTTCGCCGCGCACTATCCTCACCTCGGCTGGCTGGTCTTTGTGCCCGGCCTGATCGCCAGCCTGCTCGTCATCGCCCAGCTTGGCAACCGCGCCGAGCCGTGGGAATACCTCGCCTATGTCCAGGGCGCCTACCTCGTGGCGGTGGGCAGCATCGTCTTCTTCCTTGGCCGGATGGTGTACCGGTTGTTGCGCGCCCCGAGCGCCAGCGCGCGGCTGCAGGCCAACCTCGCCCTGAGCGGCGCGGCGCTTGCCTTTTCACCCTTTGTCGCCTGGATCATTCAACGCAGCTTCATGCCCGACGCGCCGTTCGAGCCGGGCATGTACATCCCCGTGCTGCTGGCGTTTCCGCTCTTCATCGCCTATGCCCTCACGCAGCAGCGGTACGGCGACGAGCGCCGCCTCGATGAACTCGAGCGCCGCGTGCACGAGCGCACCGAGGCGCTGCAGCTGGCCAACCAGAAGTTGCAGGCCGAGATCGGCGAGCGCCTGAGCGCGGAGGAGGCGCTGCGGCGGCAGAACATCCACCTCTCGGCGTTGCAGGATACGGCGCTGGCCCTCATCCACCGCCTCGACCGCGAGGTGCTGCTCGAAAACATCCTGCACCGCGTCGCGCAGATGCTCGACGCGCACCACGGCCTGCTCTACCTCACCGAGCCGGATGAGGCCGAGATGACGTGCCGGGTGAAGCTGGGCTGGTTCGTCGAAGTCGCTCAGCCCCGGGTGAAGTTTGGCGAGGGGATCATGGGCGGCGTGTGGCAAACCGGCGAACCGACGCTGGCCCAGGCGCGGCTGGTGCTGCCCGAGCACATGCTCGGGCAGCTCGACATGTTGATGGTCGCGCCGTTCAAATCGGCCGGCGGACAGGTGGAAGGCGTCATCGGCCTGGCGACCGACCGCACCACCCACCGCTTCGGCAAGGCCGAACTGCAATTGTTGGAGCGCTTCGCCGACCTGGCCTCGGTGGCGCTCGACAACGCCCGCTTGTTCGAAACCGAACGCACCGCCCGCGAGCGCGCCGAAGCGTTGCAGGAAGTCGCCCTGGTGCTCAACTCCAGCGGCGGGCGTGATGAGGAACTGCTCGAACTCATCCTCGATCAGCTCTCCCGCGTGGTGGATTACGACCGCGCCTCGATCATGCTCATCACCGAGGACGGCACCCGCATCGCGGCCTGGCGCGGCCGCCAATCCGAGCCGATGCGGACGTTCTCGCTGCAGATCGACACGTTGCCCCACGTCCAACGCGTCATCGCCGAGCAGTGCCCGTACATCATCCCCGACGTGCAGGGCTATCAGGGCTGGCAATATCTGCCCGAGACGGCCTCGGTGCGGTGCTGGCTCGGCGTCCCGCTCATCGTGCAGGATCGGGTCATCGGCCTGCTCAACCTGAGCAAGAAGCAGCCGGGCTATTACACGCAGGGCCACGGCGAACTGGCGCTGGCCTTTGCCGCACAGGCGGCCACCGCCATCCAAAACACCGAGCTGTTCGATCAGACGCAGCGCCAGGTGCGCGAACTCGGTGCGCTGTACGAATCCAGCCGGACGCTGGCCAGCACCCTCGACCCGCACCGGGTCAACGAACTGTTCAGCCTGCAACTGTTGCGGGTGGCGGATGCCGATCTGTGCGCGCTGTCGACGTGGGACATCAAGCGCAACCGTGTGGTCACCGAATACACCGTGCAGTGGCAGGGCGATCAATACTTCCCGCTGACGCGGCACGGCTCGTACGACCTCGCGCATTACCCGTTGCGCTCGGCGGTGCTCAACCAGCGCCGCACCGAAGTCGTGCGGGTGGATGATCCCAACGCACAGGCGGCCGAGGTCGAAATCCTCAAAGCCTGGGATATTCGCTCGTTGTTGCTCACGCCGCTCACGGCGCGCGGGCAGGTGGTCGGTCTGGCCGAGATCGGCGACACGCACGCCAGCCGCGAGTTCACCCCGGCGCAGATTCAGCTGGTCGAGGCGCTCACCGCGCAGGCAGCGGTGTCGATGGAGAACGCGCGCCTGTTCAACCAGACCCAAACCGCGCTGCTCGAACGCCAGCGGGCCGAGGAGGCGTTGCGCGAGCGCGAGAGCCGGTTGCGCATCCTGTTCGAGAATTCGCCCGACGCGATCTTCGTCGAGGAGTACGACGGCTCGATCCTCGACGTGAACCCGGCGGCGTGCCAACTGCACGGCATGACGCGCGAGATGCTCGTCGGCAAGAAAGTGTTCGACCTGATCCCGGCGGAGAAGCGCGAGATGGCCCGGCGCGGATTCAAGCGCATGCTGACCGGGCAGATCAAGACGGCGGAGATCGTCAACCTCAACAGCCGGGGAGACCGCATCCCGGTCGGCATCCGCGTCAACCACATCCTTTACGGTGAGCGCCCGGCGCTGCTGCTGCACGTGCGCGATATCACCGACCGCAAGCACTTCGAGGCCGAGCTGCGCCACGCCCGCGATGAGGCCGAGGCTGCCTCGCGGGCCAAGAGCGAATTCCTGGCGACGATGAGCCACGAAATCCGCACGCCGATGAACGCCGTCATCGGCATGACGGGCCTGTTGCTCGATACGCCGCTCAGCCCGGAACAGCGCGACTTCGCCAGCACCATCCGCGCCAGCGGCAACGCGTTGCTGGCCATCATCAACGACATCCTCGACTTCTCGAAAGTGGAAGCCGGCAAGCTCGAGCTGGAGAACGAGCCCTTCAACCTGCGTGACTGCCTCGACCTGTCGCTGGAGATGGTGGCCGGCGAGGCGTATCGCAAACGGCTGACGTTGCAGGCGCAGGTGATGCCCGAACTGCCGCGCGTTTTCCGGGGCGATATGAATCGACTGCGGCAGATCGTCGTCAATCTGCTCAACAACGCCATCAAGTTCACCGAGGCCGGCGAGGTCAGCCTCATCGCCGAGGGCGCGCTCGAGACCGAGACCGCGTGGCGGCTGCATTTCGCCGTGCGCGATACCGGCATCGGCATCCCGCCGGATCGGATGAGCCGCCTCTTCCAATCCTTCAGCCAGGTGGATGCTTCGACGACGCGCAAGTACGGCGGCACCGGCCTCGGCCTCGTCATCAGCCAGGGCCTGGCCGAGCGGATGCGCGGCGGAATGTGGGCCGAAAGCGAGGGCGTGCCCGGTCGCGGTTCGACGTTCCACTTCGAGGTCGTGCTGGAGGCGATGCCGGCGGGCGAGGCGGTGGACGGCGCGGCGGAGGAATTGCAATTCGACCCGCAGCTCGCCGAACGCGTGCCGCTGCGCATCCTGCTCGCCGAAGACAACGTGACCAATCAGAAGCTCACCCTCGGCATCCTCGCCCGGCTGGGCTATCGCGCTGAGGCGGTAGCGAACGGTCGCGAGGCGTTGCGCGCGCTCGAACAGCAACCGTACGACCTGATTTTGATGGATATGCAGATGCCGGAGATGGATGGCCTGGAGGCCACCCGCCGCATCCGGGGCGAGTTGCCGGCGGCGCGGCAGCCGCGCATCGTGGCGATGACGGCCAATGCGGTGCAGGGCGATCGCGAGGCGTGCCTGGCGGCGGGGATGAATGATTACCTCGCCAAGCCCATCCGGCTGAGGGAGTTGATGGCGATGCTGTACGGGCTGGGCGAACGCGACGGCCAGCCCGCGCCCGAGCGCGAATTGCCGCCGCCGCTGGATGAAGAGCAGATTCGCAACCTGCGCCAGATTCAGATCGGCGATCAACCCAACCTGCTGGTCGAGCTTATCCACTCGTTTGAGGTGGAAGGGCCGGAGTTGCTGGCCCGCCTGCGGGCCGGGGTCGAAGCCAATGATGCGTATGAAGCGCGCGAGGCCGCCCACAGCCTCAAGGGCAGCACCGGCAACCTTGGCGCGACTCATCTGTACGCATTGTGCACCAAGATCGAGAAGCAAAGCCGGCATGGGCATCTGGCGCAGGCCACCGCCCTGCTGGCGCAGATCGAGCGCGAGTATGAACGAGTGCACCATGCGTTGCGGGCCGAAGCCGAAAAGCTGATGGTTTGAGCAGGCCCGCGTAACAGAGAGTAGGACTTTCGGCGGATTTTTATCCCAATTCCAACTTTGAGAAAATGCTGTTGGTGTAGAATTGTTGCAGCCAACCGCTTATACTGTAAGCCGCCGTCTATCCGTAAGAGAGTGTCACAACGCTCCCCCCTACGGATAGGCTCTTAATCGGACTGAAACGTGGCCGTCACGCCTTTGTCTGAGCAACCTCTCTCGGCGGAGCCGCCGACGAAACCCACCGTTCCGGTGGCGCCGTCAAGCGTTGAGCCGAAGGCCGCCGAACGCTCACGACCGCGCTGGCGCTTCACGAGCCTGCGCTGGCAGTTCACCCTTCCCTACATTCTCCTAACTTTGCTCGTCGCCGCCGCCGGCACTTTCATCATCGTGCGACTCGTCTCCAGCTCGGTGCGCGAGCGTTTCGATAACAATCTGAGCAGTTCGAGCGCGGGGGTGGCCACCGGCTTCGTGCAACGTGAGAGCCTGCATCTGGCTCAACTGCGGCAATTGGCCTTCACCACCGGCGTGGCCGAGGCGTTGGAGAACAGCGATGCCATCATCCTGGAAGGGTTGCTGACCCCCACCGTCCTCAATGACCGCATCGAAGTCGTCACCGTCGTCAATCGGCGCGGCACCGAGGTGTTGTCGTTGATTTTGAACGACGCCGCCAACGATGTCGCCACTTCGTTTGGCGTTGAGCTGGGCAACGAGCCGCTTGTGCAGGCTGCGCTGGCCGGGCAGGAGGATGAGACCGGCGACAAATTCGCCGGGGTGCGCACGCTGGCCAATGGCACCTTCTTGTTTGCCAGCGCACCGGTGCGCGATGCTTCCAATCAGATCGTCGGCGCAATCCTGGTCGGCTCGCGGTTCAATAACCTGTTGACGACTTTGAGCGTTCAGTCCCTGGCGCAGGCGGCATTGGTGTTCGACCTGGAAGGCAACGTCATCGCCCGCACCTTCGACGAGCGGGCAGCCGACCCCGAGTCGCTCCGGCTCTCGGCGGACGAGATGGCGCAGTTGACGGCTCTGCCCATTGACGCGAAGCGTGTCGTGCGCAAGCCCACGGTTACGCTGGATGAGATTCCGTACGAATTCATCTTCACGCCGTTTCTGGTGCGGGGCCGTCCGGCCGGCGTGCTGGGTGTGGCCCTGCAAAGTGACTACGTCGTCAATACGGAGGTGAGCAGTCGCTCGCAGTTTGCCATCATCTTCACCATCGCCACATTGGGCGTGCTGGCCGTCGGCTATTGGCTCGCCACCAACACCGCCAGCCCGATCCTGAAATTGCGCGGCGCGGCGCAGGCCGTCGCCGGAGGCGACCTGACGCAAAAGTCGAACATTCAACGCCCGGATGAGATCGGTGAACTGGCTGTCGCCTTCGACTCGATGACCGACAGCTTGCGCGAACGCACCGCCCAGGCCGCGCGTCTGCAGGCCGAGACCGCCCAGCGCAATCGCGAACTGGCCTCGATCAATTCCCGTCTGCAATCCGCCCAGCAGCAACTGGTGCAGTCCGAGAAACTGGCCTCGGTCGGCCAACTGACCGCCGGCATCGTGCACGACGTCAAAAACCCGCTGGCCGTCATCAAGGGCCTGGCCGAGATTTTGCAGGAAGAGAACGTGGATGAGTTCGCCCGCGAGCAGCTCACCCTCATCCGCGATAATGCCGCCCGCGCCAACACCATCGTCAGCGATCTGCTCACCTTCGCCCGTCAAGCCACCCCCGAGATGAAGCAGCGCGACCTGCGCGAGACCCTGCAAGCGGCGCTACGCCTGACCGAGTACCTCGTGCGCCGAGGGCGCGTGAACGCCAGCCTCGACCTGCCTGCCGAGCCGGTGCTGGTGATGTACGACGCGCAACAAATCGAGCAAGTCATCGTCAATTTGATTCAAAACGCGGTGCAGGCCATGCCGGGCGGCGGCAGTTTGACCCTCAGCCTGGGCGCCGACGAGAATCAGGCCACGCTGCGGGCCAGGGACACCGGCGTCGGCATCGCGCCCGAGAATCTGCGGCGCGTCTTCGACCCGTTCTTCACCACCAAGGAAGAGGGCGAGGGCACCGGGCTGGGATTGTCGGTGAGCTACGGCATCGTCGCCCGGCATCACGGTGACATTCAAGTCGAAAGCACGATCGGGCAGGGCACGACATTCACGATTACGCTCCCGTTGACTCAGCCGCAGGTTGAGCCAACGGAGGGCGAGGTGAAAGAGTAACTTATGGCGGGCGAGCGCGTTCTGGTAGTGGATGACAGCGAGGCCTTTCGCAATTTGATGGCGACGCATTTGCAGCGTCGCGGTTACGTGGTCGAGTCGGCGGTGGACGGGCTGGACGCCCTGCAGGTGATGCGGGCCAAAGGCCCGTTTGCGGTGATGGTCACCGACTTGATGATGCCCAACCTCAGCGGGCTGGAGTTGATCCGCGAGGTGCGCAAACTCGACGACCACGTGCAGATCATCGTCATCACCGCCGCCGCCACGCTCGAGACCGCCATCGCCGCCATGCGGGCCGAGGGGGCGTTTGACTATCTGCTCAAACCGCTGGAGGTCATCGGCGAATTGTCGGTCGCGGTCGAGCGGGCGGCCGCGCACCGGCGCCTGAAGCTGGAGCGCGAGGAGTTGCGCCTCAAGCTCGCGGCGGAGGCCAGCCGGCTGATCACCCTCATCGCCCGCACCGGCGACGCCATCATCTCCGCCGATGCCAGCGGCATCCTCACCATCGTCAACCCGGCGGCCTCGCGCCTGCTGCACAAAGACAACCTGATGGGCGAGCCCTTCGCCGACGCTCTGCCCAAGGCGCTGCTCACCCTGCTCAACAACTGGCAAGCGGTGGGCGGGCGCCGGCCCACCACGATCGAGCTGCCGTGGAGCGACAGCTCGGTGCAGATGGTCAGCCTGTCAACCCTGATGCAGAGCGACGGGCACGAAGGGTGGATGATGGTGCTGCGCGATGTCACCCACCTCAGGCGGCTCGATGATTTGAAGATGCGGATGCTGACCGAAGCCGCCGGCAAGATCCGGTTTCCGCTGGCCCAGGCCGTCATCGCCCTGGCCGAATTGAGCGACGTGCCCGAGGCCAAGGTCGGTCGCACCGGTGAACTGATCCAACGCCTGGTGCGGTTGTGGGATCGGGTGTGGCAGTGGATGGAGGGGTTGCTCGGCCTGGTGCAGATTGAATCGGGCGTGAGCATTCGCCTGACCGATGTGGACCTGGTGGCCGCGCTCGAGGAGACCAGCCGCACACTGACGACCGGCCTGTTGCACGATAAAGGCCTCAGGCTGAATGTGGAGCCGGTGGCCACGTTGCCGCAGGTGCGCGCCGACCCCGAGTTGCTGCGGCAACTCCTCAACGGCCTCATCGTCCGCGCCGCCGCGCGCAGCTCACCCGGCGACGAGATCAAGCTGACGGCGCGCGAGCACGAGCAGCAGGTGTGGATTGACGTGACCGACACCGGCCCGGGCGTGGATGAATCCGATCTGCCGCACATTTTCGAGCGCGCGTTTGCCGAGGCGGGCGCGTCGCCGGAGGGCACCGGGCTGGAGTTGGCCATCGTCAAAGCCATCATCGAACGCCTGGGCGGCCAGGTGTGGATCGGCAATCGCGGCCCGGTGGGCAGCACCATCACCGTCTGCCTGCCGGCGGTCTCCGCCGTGCAGCCGGTGGCGGCCGTGGCCGCTCAGGTCTGAGCCATGCAGTCTGCGCTGGGTCTTCCACCTTCCGAACGGGCCGCAGGTGACGGCCTGCGCGAGGCCCTGGCCCGGCTCTTCGGCTTTGCGGCGCTGGCGGCCCTCATCTACGGCTTCCTGATTCTGTGCGGCCAGTTGGCGTTGAACTCCCTCGGTGAGCCGCAGTTCGCCGACACCCGGCCGCGGCTCAGCGCCGATTACGGCCCGTGGCCGCCGCTGGCCTTTGCGCCGCTCGATCCCGGGCTGATTGCGATCATTCGACAGGAGCGCGGGGCGGGGAGCATCGAGCCGACTGAGGTGGAGTTCTGGGGGCCGCGGCCCACCGCGACGCAAACACCCATCCCGTCCGCGACCGGCACGGCCACCGACACACCCACGACCGTCCCGGTGACGCTGCCCCCGGGCATTACGCCGAGCGCCACGCCCAGCCCGACGAACACCCGCGTCATCCTGCCGACGTGGACGTTCACGCCCTCGCAGACCCCGACCAATACCAGCTTCTGGTCGCCGACCGATACGCCGACCTTCACGCCGACGCCCACGGCCACCCCCACGGCCACGCGCACTCCGACCCCGGTTCCGACCGCCACCAGCACACCGGTCCCGCCGACGGCGACGTTTACGGCCACGCGCACCAACACGCCGGTGCCGCCGACCGCCACCAACACGCCGGTGCCGCCCACCGCCACCGACACACCCGTGCCGCCCACCGCCACCAACACACCCGTGCCGCCGACGGCCACCAACACATCGCCGCCACCCACGGCCACCTTCACACCGACGATCACCAACACGCCGGAGCCGCCCACCGCGACGCCCACGGTGACGAATACGTCCATCGTGCAGCCGACGAACACGCCCATTATCCTGACCTCCACACCGACGCCGACGGCGACGCCATAGACTACCTGCAACGAAACAGCCCGCCATCCTGCGATGGCGGGCTGTTTTTGTTTCTCGGCGCGACCGGCGGATAGGTCAGGCGGTAGATCGGCGGGCCGAGTTGGCGCGCCACGAGCGATACATGGTGAGGGCCAGGGTCAGCGCGGTGATGGGGATGACGAAGAAGAACATCACATGGCTGAAAGCCGGCAACGCATCGTGCTGATTGGCGGCCAGGATGAGGTACGCCGTATACGCGACGTAGTAGCCGAGCAAGACAAAGCCCTCCCAGCGGGCGATGTTGTAGCCGGTGAAGAAGATGGGCAGGCAGGCCACGGCGACGGCGATCATCACCGGGATGTCGAAGTCGAGCGCAGCCATGGCGACGTTTATACCATCCGGCGCGACGATGGACGACAGGCCGAGCACGGCCAGGATGTTGAAGATGCTGCTGCCGACGACGTTGCCCACCGCAATGTCACGTTCGCCCTTGAGGCTGGCCAGCACCGAGGTGGCGACCTCCGGCATGGAGGTGCCGGCGGCCACAATCGTCAGGCCGATAACGAGTTCGCTCACGCCAAAGGCGCGCGCCAGATTGATCGCGCCATCCACAAACCAGTTGGAGCCGAGCACCAACAGCGCCAACCCGATGACGGCGAGGCCGGCATTGAGCGCCGTCTGCCAGGCGCCCCTGGGTTTTTCGCCGAACTCCCTGGCATACTCCGCCTCGACCGCCTTGCTTTCCTTGCGGCCCTGATAAATGGCAAAGGCCGTGTACGCCACGATGCCGGCGAAGAGCATCAACCCATCGAGGCGGTTGATGTTGCCGTCGAGCGCCATCACCAGCAACAGCCCCGAGACCCCGATCATCAGCGGCACGTCGACGCGCACCAGTTGTTGGTTGACGATCAGTGGGGCGATGGCCGCCGACAGGCCGAGGATGAAGAGCACGTTGAAGATGTTGCTGCCGATCACATTGCCCATGGCGATATCGACGCCGCTCTGGCCGCTGAGCGCCGACTGCACGCTCACCGCCATCTCGGGCGAAGAGGTGCCGAAGGCGACGACGGTCAGGCCGATGACGAGCGGCGAGATGCCGATAGCGGCGGCCAGCCGCGACGCCCCGCGCACCAGCGCCTCCGCGCCGATCACCAGCAACCCCAATCCCCCGACCAACAAGCCAATCGTCATGAAGTCCATCGTCTCTCCTCAGGCGTAGAGGATAGAAAGTCGAGAGTAGAAAGTAGTGTGTCTTACCTTCCACTCTCTACAAAACCTCATCCGCTCAACACCGGCTCTTTGGGACGCCGAACTCGAGCAGGATATCGCGCTGCCGCTCGGTGATGCCGGCCGCCCGCGGCGCATCCTCGTCGGTGGCGTCGAGGGCCAGTGCCTGTTTGATCTGGCCGGCGAGGGTTTGCGCCAGCGCCGGGTTATGGCGGAAGGC
>CAZSNP010000004.1:70013-78105 GCA_964608265.1 uncultured Anaerolineales bacterium
GAAGGCGGAAGGCGGAAGGCAGAAGGCAGAAAGCTATGAGAGCTGCTGGCTACTTTTCACTTGCCACTTTCTTCTCCAGATCGTTGCGCACGGCCTTCATCGGGATGCCGAGGCGGTAGGCGGCGGAGGCGATGGCGTGCGAGGCCACCGGCCCGGCGACGAGCAGGAAGAGCGCCAGCAGCAGCCCTTTGCCCCAGCCGAGCGGCGTCCAACCCACGGCGGCGACGAGCAGCAGGATGACGCCGAAGGTGCTGACCTTGCCCGTGGCATGCAGCCGCGTGTACACGTCCGGCAGCCGGATCAGGCCGAGCACGCCGAGCACCGAAAACGCCGTGCCGACGACGACGGCGACGAAGGCGATGAGTTGAAGAATGAAATCCATTTGCTTTGAGTGTCGAAGTGTCAAGGTGTCGAGTGTCCCCGAACGCATTGCGTTCGACCGCCCTTGCCAGGCCGCTGGCCTTTGCGGAGGCCACTTGACACCCGACGCTCGATACTCGCCACGTCACTCCGTCAAAACATCCGCTGATCGGCAATGTACTTCGCCAGCGCCACCGTGCCGATGACGCTGAGCGCGGCCAGGCCGAGGGCCATATCCATGTAAATGCTCTGCCGGACGATCAGCGCGATGAGCACCAGCACCGCCAGCATCAATGTGCTGATCAGGTCGGTGCCGATGAGGCGGTCAACGATGTTCTCGCCGCGCCACACCCGCCACACGCACACCGCGATCAGCGCGACGTGGACGGCCAGGGCGGCTTGCAGGGTAAGGGTGAGGATTTCAGCCATCGGTCCTGAGTGAAACGTGATGCGTGAAACGTGATGGGTGGCCTCTCAATCACCGGGCGCCTCACGCTTCACGTCTTACGTTTCACGCGTCATGCCATGATCTTCTCCAATAAGACCCGGCGCTTCGTCTGCGCCTCGTCGGCGCTCGCGCCGCTGCTCACCGCGTCGAGGCAGTGGATGTACATCGTGCCGTCCTCGCCTATCTCCATCACCATCTCACCCGGCGTGAGGGTGAGGGCGTGCGCGCTCAGCGCCGTGCCGATCTCGCTGGTCATGCCGGAGCGCACCGCCACGATGCCGGGGCGGATGGGCAGCTTCGGGTCGAGCACGATCTGCGCGACGTTGAGGCCACACTTCAACATATCCACCGCGAGGAGGCCGAGGTACTGCGCGAGCGCCCAGGCTGCGCCCGGCAAACGGCTCAAAGTCAGCGGGCCGCGATCCGGCCGCACGAGGGCCGCCACGCCCACCCCCAGCGCCGCGCCGACCGCGAGGTTCGACGGTTGCAGGTTGGCCGTGAGGGCGAGGTAGGCCAGCGCGAGCACAAAGGCGGTGAGAAGAAAACGGGTCATGGCGGGCCTGGGCCTATTGCAGCGCAATCACTTTGAGATAGTTCGATGGATCGGCAAGCCATGTTGCCGTGGTCGTGGCGAGTGAGACCAGCGGCTCGCCCCACACACCCAGCGCGAGGCTGAGCGCGATGAGGAGCGCCGGCGCATACAGCCGGTCGCCGTCGGGCCTGGCCTTGCTGCCCGCCGGCATCGGCTCCCACCACAGGCGGGTGAAGGCGCGGCCCACGTACACCAGCGAGATCAAACTCCCCGCGCCGAGCAGCGCCAGCACGGCGTAGTCGCTCACCTCCACGCCGCTGCGGAAGACCATCAATTTGCTGACGAAGCCATTGAGCGGGGGGATGCCGGCCAGGCCCATACCGCCGAGCAGAAACAGAATCCCCGCGACCGGCGCGTACTGGCCCAGGCCCGCAATCACGCTGAACGCCGCGGTCTTCACCGGCGCGCGGCTGGCGAGGTAGCCGGCCAGCATCAGCATCGCCGCTTTGAGCAGGGCGTGATTGAAGGCGAAGACGATGGCGGCGGCGAGCGCGAGCGGCGTGCCCCAGCCGATGGCGACGAGCATGAAGCCGATCTGCCCGAGGGTGGAATAGGCCAGCATCCGTTTGGCGTTGTGCGTGCCAGTCGCGCCGAGGCCGCCGAAGAACACACCGACCACGCCGAGGATCACGAGCAGCATACGCAACCCCTCGTGCCCGACGAAGAGCAGCGTCGTCAGGCGGATGAAGCCGTACACCCCGAGCTTCACCACCACCGACGACAACAGCGCCGAGATGGCGGTGGGGGCAGCGGTGTGAAAATCCGGCTGCCAGAAGTGAAACGGCACCACCGCGCTCTTGACCATGAAGAAGGCGATGAGGAAGACGAGCGCCACGCCCGTCAGCGGCTGGCCGGGGTCGGCGCTGATGCGCTGTGCGAGGTCGGCCATGTTGAGCGTGCCGTAGGAAACGTACAGGCTGCCGCAGGCGATGAGCAAGAAGAGGCCGGCAAGCACGCTGATGTAGAAATACTTGAAGGCCGCCTCCACGCCGGAGCGGTCGTCGGAGATGGCGGTGAGCACCGCGCCGGAGATGACGAGCAGCTCGGCGAAGACGAACAAGTTGAAGAGGTCGCCGGTGAGCATGCCGCCGGTGAGGCCGGCGGTCAGCGTGAGCACCAGCGGGTAGAAGGTGGGGTAGGTGACGACCGTATCCCTGCTCCCCATCGCGTACAGCACGCACGCGGCGA
Source organism: uncultured Anaerolineales bacterium (assembly GCA_964608265.1). Classification (GTDB taxonomy): domain Bacteria; phylum Chloroflexota; class Anaerolineae; order Anaerolineales; family UBA6663; genus JANWXR01. The sequence continues at coordinate 72,602 of CAZSNP010000004.1, forward strand.
TGACGAGCTGGCACATCACCGCCATCGTGGCCGAGAGCAAATCCCCGACGATGCTGATGCCGAACGGCGCAACCCACGCGCCCATCTGAAAGACAACGGGTTGCCCGTTCACCCACACGCTATAGAGCAAATAGCCGCTGGCCGCGAGCGCCGTCAGCAGCGCGCCGAGAGTCCACCCGGCCTGCGCCGCCCGGTGGCCGCGCACCAGCAGCGCCATCGCCGCGCCGGTGAGGGGGATGAGGAAGGGGAGGAGGGCGATATGGGTATTCATTCCAGAGGCAGGTTGGACAGGCGCGCCAACTTCAACTCGCCAAGTGTGATCAGTGTCTCAGCTCCGCCACCTCATCCAGATCCGCCGTTTTATAACGCACCGAGAGAATGTAGAGCATGCCCAACACAAAGGCGAAACCGCCCATGCTGATGACGATGGCCGTCAGGATCAGCGCTTGCGGCAGCGCATCGCTGCGCTGGCCGGTGAAGTTCGCGTACGCTGCGGCCAGTCCATCGTAGGCGCCGGCCGAGAGCAGGAACAGGTTGACGGCGTTGCCGAGGATGACAAAGCCGATGGCCGAGCGGATGACGTTGCGCCGCAGCAGTTGAAATAGCCCGATGCCAAACATGGCGCCGATGGCGAGAGCGATGAGGGCGTTCATGGCGGATTGCCGAGGGTTGACTTTGATTTTCGGATCTGCCGGCGGTTGGCGGCTGGCCGTTCACTGCGGACTGGCGACCGCTCACTGTCCTGCGGATGGCCGAGGGTGTCAATCAGGTAGCTGGCGCTGCCGAGCACGGCCAGGCAGATGGCGACCTCGAACAGGAACGAGGTGCTGAAATAGAAGCCCCTGGGCAGCGGCAGGCCGAGCAGCGCGCCGAAATCCACCGGCGCGAAGAAGCTGCCGCCCATGAGCGCCGGCGCGACCGAGCCGCCCATCACCAGCAGGATGCCGCCCGCAATCAGCGGCGCGGAACGCACCCACGGCAAACGCTTCTTCGTCTCGGCGTAGCCAAAGACCACGTACCAAAACCCGATCGCCAGACTGACGATGACGCCGGCGGTGAAGCCGTCGCCCGGCTGATCGTGCCCGTAGATCATGTGCGTGCCCGCGACGACGAGCGCCAGCGGCAGCAGAAAGTACGCCAGCAGATGCACGAACGGCGAGGTGCGCGCGCCGTGAATACCGCGGATGAGCGGTGTCAGCCTGTGCGGCTCGCCGGCGCCATCGGCCAGCTCCTGCGCGTCGTCGTGCGCGGCCTCCTCGTCTTTGTGTTTCTTCGCCGCCCAGCGCAGCAGGGTGTACACGCCCAGCCCGGCCATGCTGAAGACCGTGATCTCGATCAGCGTGTCGAAGCCCCGGAAGTCCACGACGATGGCGCCGACGATGTCGTTCGCGCCGGTGAGCGGCTTGGCGTTCTGCTCGTAGTATGGCGTGACGGCGGACGCGCGCGGGCGCGTGGTGAGCGCGCTCCAGACGATTACGGCCATCACCAATCCCACGCCGGCGGCCAGCAGCCCATCGCGCAGCAGGCCAACCGTCGAGGCGCGGTGCGTCACCTCGTGCGCCCTGGCGCGTTGCTTGAGCGGGATGCGGGTGAGGGCCAGCACCAGTATGACGGTCGCGAGGATATCCACCACCACCTGCACCAGCGCCACATCCGGCGCCGGCTCGAGGGCCATGAAGATGGCGATGCTCAACCCCGAGGCGCTCAGCGCCAGGATGGCAACGAGATCGCGATGCAAGGCGAGGGTGGCGGCGGCAGCCGCAGTCGCGAGCAGCACTGTGAACACCCGCAGCCACTGGAGTTCGGTCATCGGCAGACCGAGCGCCTCCACCGCCGGGAACGGCAGCCGCCCGAACAGCAGCAGCAATCCCCCCAGCATCAACAGCATCACCGCGAGGTAGTGACGCAGGCGGCCGGTCTGGGTGCGGGTGACCCGGTACGCTGCGCCGTCAATCAGCCACAACGCGGCGCGGTGCAACTGATTGAAACTGAGTGATTCGCTCACCCGGCTTTGCCACTCGCGGACGCGCGCCCGCTGCCGGAAGATCGCGATGCCGAGGGTGACGGCGATGGCGCTCAGCAGCAACGGCAGATTGAAACCGGTGAACAGATCGAGCGAGACCTTGACCTTGCCGCCGAAGGCATTGCCCGCCGCGCTGGCGAGGAGGCCTTCGATGGGTTCGGGCTGCGGCCACAGGCTGAGGACGAGCGAAAGGGCGGCGGGCAGCGCGGGAGCCAGCCACATGCCGGCCGGCGCTTCGTGCGCGTGGATCGAGGGGTCGCGCGGCGCGCCGAGAAAGGTATCGAACACCAGCAGCCCGGCTTGCGCGAGGAGGAGCGCGCCGGCGATGACGGTGGCGGTCGGGAACACCCACGCGAGCGCAGCGGGCAGCGAAGGATGCACGGCGGTGGCGAGCAACGTCTCCTTGGCGAGGAAGCCGAACAGCGGCGGCAGGCCCGCCATGCTCAGCCCGGCCACCGCGGCGATGGCGAACGATGCGCGCATGTGCGTGGCGATCCCGCCGAGGCGGCGCCAATCACGCGTGCCCGTTGCGTGATCGAGGATGCCGACCACCAGAAACAAAGCGCATTTGTACAGCGCATGCGCCAGCACGCCGACGACGAGGGCCTTGAACGCGATCTCGGTCTCCTGGCTGATGAGCAACATCAGCACGCCGAGCTGGCTGACGGTGGAATACGCCAGCAGCGCCTTCAAATCGTTTTGCTTGAGGCCGAGATACGCCCCCACCAGCATCGTCGCCGCGCCGACCACGCCGAGCAGCCAGAACCAGGCCTCCGTCTCGCCGAGCGCGGGGTTGAAGCGCGCCATGAGGTAGATGCCGGCCTTCACCATTGTGGCCGAGTGCAGGTAGGCGCTGGCCGGCGTGGGCGCGCTCATCGCCTCCGGCAGCCAGATGTGCGCGGGGAATTGCGCGCTCTTGGTGAACGCGCCGAAGGCCACCAGGCTCAACATCAACGGATACAACGGGCTGGCGCGCAACACATCGCCGCTGGCGAGGATGGTTTTGAAATCCGCGCCACCGGCGACGTGGGCGACGAACAGCAGCCCGGCCAGCAGGGCGATGCCGCCGCCGCCGGTGATGAAGAGCGCTTTGAACGCGCCGCGCCGCGCGGCTTCATCCGTGTATTTGTAACCGACGAGCAGGAACGAGGTGAGGCTCGTCCCCTCCCAGAATACAAATAACGTCACGATGTCGCCGGCCATCACCAGGCCCAACATCGCCGTCATGAACAACAGCATGTAGCCGAGGAAGCGCCACGCCGCGCCATCGCCTTTGAAATAGAAGCCGGCGTACACCATCACCAGCGTGCCGATGCCGGTGATGAGCAGGGCGAAGAGGGCGCTGAGGTGATCGAAGTACAGGCTGGCGCTGAGGCCGAGAGACAGGAGCCACGGCACGCTGACGGTCAGCGCCTTCGCCCCGGCCAGCAGCGGCACGTGGATGAGCAGGAGGATGAAGGTCGCCAGCGGCGCGAGGGACAGCAGCCCACCGAGCACCGGCAGCGACAAACGCCCACTCAACGCGAGCGGGCGCAGCAGCAACGCGGCCAGCGCCCCGGTGAGGCAGATGAGCAGCGGAGCAAAGAGAGCAGGGTCGGTCATGCACAACCGTTATATCAAACCCACTTCGTGCCCGGGCTGACGAAACACTGACCGTTCATCCCAACTTGAACACTCACATCACCCGGCCCGCCGCGAAGTATACGCGGTAACTTGAGCCGACGACGCGGCGGCCGGTGACCGCTCCGACGTTCAGCCGGGCCGCCGCGCACAGTTGGGCCAGCAGCCCTTCGATGGAGTGTCGAATGACGGGTTGCCCGCCCGCAATGCCGCGCAGGCGCGACCACTCCGTGCCCAGGCTGTGCGCCAACCGGGCCAGGCCATCATCGCGTGTGGTTTCAGCCAGCATACATCACCCAACGAAAAAGCCGCCACACGCTCACGCTGATGAGGGTGCGCCGGCTTACGCTGCAACTCGTCTGCGGTGAGCCGCCCACGCTTTGCCTGGTCTGCCAATCGACGGGCGGGAGAATAGCATTGGGCGGCCATGGTCGTCAAGCCGATGAAGGGGGCTTCTGCGCGCTGTCGCGAAAGTGCGCCAGCCGCTCGCGCACCGCCATCGTGCCGAGCAGCGCCACCAGGCTCGCGGCCACAAAGAGCATCGGGCCGACCAGTGCGATGCTCGCCCCCAGCAGCGCCACGATCACGGCCATCAACACCATCACGTAACCCGGCGAGGCGATGAAGACGAAGGCACTGTTGCGCAGGGCGGTACGCAGGCGTTCATCCTTCAACTCCATCACAAAGGGCAGGGCGAGGAATTGCACCAGAATCCAGCCGACGCCAAACGCGGCGAAGACGGTCTGCAGCAACGTCGCCCACCAGGCCCCGCCGAACTGCGCGTAAAACCCGACGTTGAGCCAGACGATGAAGACGACGAGCAGGTTGAGCAACATCCATGCCCAACTCTTCACAAAGTAACGCTTCATCCCCTCCCACAGGCTGACGACGGTGGCGGCCTCCTGGCGCGCGACGCGATGGGCGGCGTAGTACAGCCCGAACGTCGCCGGCGGGCCGAGGACGACGGTGAGCCAGCTCAAAGCCCACAGCAAATTGATGAGGGTGAACTGATACGTGTTGTCCCACCACAGCCCTACGGCCTCGATGATGACGCGCACCACGGCCGGCCCGCTGCCCGGTTTGTCACTCATGCCCGCCGGCGCTTTCGTTGGGCGTATACGAACAACGCCAGCAGCGTCGCCGCGTACGGCACCATGCCGGTGAATTGGGCGGGCGCCGCATAGCCCTGGAGAAAAAGGCCGAGACCATCGGCCAGGCCGAAGAGCAGGGCGATGAGGGCGAGGCCCCACGGCTGGCCGTTGACGAGGATGACGGCGGCCAGCGCAATCCAGCCGCGCCCGGCCGACATGCCCTCGGCAAACAAGCGCACGTAGCCGAGCGAGAGGAACGCGCCGCCCAATCCGCACAGCCCGCCGCAGATGAGCAGCGCTGCCACGCGCACCCGCGCCGGCCGCACCCCGCTCGATTCGAGGCTGGCGACGTTGTAGCCCGCTGCGCGCAGACGCAAGCCGAACGGCGTCCGAAAGATCACATAGCCACAGGCCGCCACGGCCAGCGCGGCGAGGTACACGATCAGGTTCTGCCCGCTGATGATTTCGCCCAGCACCGGCACTCGGTCGAGCAGCGGAATCTCAAGGCGCGGGATTGCTTGAATGCCGGCGTCGGCGAACGCGCCGCGCACCCCGAACAGCTGGCGCAACAAATACGTCGTCGCGCCGGCGGCCAACAGGTTCAGCGCGATGCCGGTGACGAACTCGTCGGTCTTCAGCACCACGGCAAACAGGATGAAGATCAACGCCAGCGTCATCGAGCCGAGCACCGCACAGATCAGCCCGGCGACCCAGCTTTGAAAGAAATACGAACCGAGCACGGCGCAGAATGCGCCCATCAACAACATCCC
>CAZSNP010000004.1:78205-110037 GCA_964608265.1 uncultured Anaerolineales bacterium
TTTGAAAGAAATACGAACCGAGCACGGCGCAGAATGCGCCCATCAACAACATCCCCTCCATGGCGATGTTGAACACGCCGGCGTAGAACGTGAACGCCCCACCAAGCGCCGCCAGCAAAATTGGCGTTGCGCCGGAGAGGGTGCCGGTGACGAGGCCGATGATGGCGCGCATCTCACTCTTTAGTCATCAGTCATGACTCACGACCGATGACCGGACTCTTCGCAGACGCCGCGCCGCCAACTGGTTGAGCAGCGAGTTCAAATAGCCGCGGCTGGCCACGCTCACCAGCACGATGACGGCTTGCAACACTTGAATGAACTCGCTGGGCACGGCGGTCAGCAGCTCCATCCCCAGCGCGCCGGTTTGCAGCGCGGCGAAGAACAAGCCGTACACCGCGGTGGCCATCAGGCCGGAGTTCGCCACCACCGCGATCATCACCCCATCCCACGCGTAGTTCGCGCCCAGGCCACGGATAAAGCGGTGCGGCCCGGCCATCACCAGCAGCCCGCCGCCCAGCCCGGCCAACGCGCCCGTGACCAGCATCACGATGAAGAAGTTGCGATCCACCGGGCAGCCGCCGAGCCGCGCGAACAGCGAATTCTGCCCGGCGATGCGCCACTCGTAGCCGGGCCGCGTGCGATGGAAAATGTAACCCATCACGACCGCCGCCAGCACCATGACGAGGATGCTCGTGCTGAACACGCCGAGGTCGGGCAGCCAGCCCGCCTGCGCGATGGGCGGTGACTTGGGGGAGAGCGCGCCGGCCTCGGCCAGCGGCCCGCCGAGGGTGATGAGCCACGCGGTGAACAGATCGGCCAGGCTGTTGAGCATGAGCGTGACGATGAACTCGCTCATGTTGAATGCGCGCCGCAGCAGCGCCGCGACCCCCGCGTATAACGCGCCGCCCAGCATCGCCGCCGCCAGCAGCAGCGGAATCATCAGCGGGGCGGGCAGGTCAACCGCCGTGCCGACGAGCGTGACGGCCAGCGCACCCATGAGGAATTGCCCCGGCTGCCCGAGGTTGACCGGCCCGGAGGCGAAGGCGATGGACGCCGACAGCCCGGTGAGGAGGAGCGGCACCGCGTTCTTCAGCGTCGTTGCCAGCTTATCGGCATCGCCGAGCGAGAGCGAGAACAATGCGCCATAAGCGGCGAACGGGTTGTGCCCCTCGACGGCCAGGATCAGCGTGCCGATGAGCAGGGCCAGCGCGAGGCCGGCCAGCGCGGAGAAAAGGCTTTGGCGCATGAAGCGAGCGATGATAGAGGGCTAATGACTGGCGGCTGGCTGCTGGATACCGTTCACTGTTTGCCGGCTGCGGTTTACTGATTTCTCCCCCGCAACATCCACAACCCCACCTGCTCGACCCCGGTTTCCTCGGTCGGCACATCGGCTGCGACTGCGCCCCGGTGCATCACGGCGATGCGGTCGGCGAGGCGGAACAGTTCGTCGAGGTCGGCGGAGATGAGGAGGATGGCGCGGCCCTCGTCACGCTCGCGCAGGATGTGTGCGTGCACATATTCCGTCGAGCCTACATCGAGGCCGCGCGTCGGTTGATCGAGCAGGATGAAGGCCTTGTCGAGCAATAACTCGCGCCCAAGGATGACCTTTTGCTGGTTGCCGCCGGAGAGCGCGCGGAAGGGCTGGCCCGCATCGCTCATCGCCACCGCGAATTGCTCGCGGACCTGCTCGGCGAAGGCGCGCGCCCGGCCGGCATCCAGCCACCAGCCGCCCCAGCGCGTGAATGCGTTGCTGAGGCGGTGATGGGTCATGATGGCGTTCTCGACCACAGTGGCCGGGAGACTTGCGCCGAGGCGTGCCCGATCTTGCGCGACGAAGGCCAGGTGCGCGCGGCGTTCGAGGATCGGTGCGCGGGTGAGGTCGTGGCCGTTGATCGTCAGCGTGCCGCTGCTCGGCGTGAGCAGCCCAACCAGGACGTTGACGAGTTCGTACTGCCCGTTGCCCTCCACGCCCGCCAGGCCGACGATCTCGCCGGCGCGCACGTCGAGGTGGATATCGCGCAACCGCTCGCGGCCCGCCTCGTCGCGATACGAGAGGCCGGCCGCGCGGAAGACCGTGGCCCCGATCGCATGGGTGCGGCGCGCCGCAGCGAACAGCACGTCGCGGCCCACCATCATCCGCGCCAGCGCCGCCCTGGTGGTCGAGGCCGCCTCGACCGTATCAACTTTCCTGCCCCTGCGCAACACGGTGATGCGATCGCTCAGGTCGAGCACTTCGTCGAGGTGATGCGAGATGAAGAGGATGGTCTGGCCGCCGTCGCGCAGCCGGCGTAGCTCATCGAACAGTTGCGGGATTTCCTGGGGCGTGAGCACCGCCGTCGGCTCGTCGAGGATCAGCACCGACACCTCGCGATACAGCAGCTTGAGGATTTCGACCTTCTGGCGCGCGGCGACGGAGATGTCGCCGACCAGCGCCTCGGGGTCGAGGTTGAATTGAAATTCGTCGATCTTCGCCCGCACCCGGTCGCGCGCGCGGCGCGGGTCGAGCGCCCCCCAGCGCGTCACCGGCTCGGCGCCGAGCACGATGTTTTCCCACACCGTGTATTCGGGGATGAGGAGGATCTCCTGATGCACCATGCCGATGCCGGCGGCCATCGCCTCGGAGGTGGCGGCGAAGCGCGCCGGCTGCCCGCGGTACTCGATCTGGCCGGCGTCGTGCCCATACTGGCCGTGCAGCACCTTCATTAGCGTGCTCTTGCCCGCGCCGTTCTCGCCGACGATGGCGTGGATCTCGCCCGCGCGAAACGAGGCTGAGACATCGTCGAGCGCGACGACGTCCGGCGGGAAGACCTTGGTGATGTGGCGCAGCTCAATGAGGTCGGCCATGAGTCAAAGGATTGAGCGGAAGAAAAAGGATTGAACGGATGCGACCTCATCCGTTCAATCCCTCAACCGTGCGTAACATCTGTTGCTACGGGACGTAGCGCTCGATCGTCAACGTGCCGTCAATGATCTGTTGTCGCACGGCCATGATCTTCTCCTGCGCGGCTTGCGGCAGCACCGGTCGCTGGGCCTCCAGCGCGATATCCACGCCGCCCTGCTTGAGGCCGTACTCCAAAACCTCACCGGCCTTGTATGTGCCATTGCGGATCGAGGCATACACATCCTCAATCGCCTTGCCGACGTTTTTGATGTCGCTGGCGATGACGTGGCCGGGCGCGAGGTCGTTCTGGTTCGTGTCCACGCCGATGGCGTACAGGTTGCGTTCCTCGGCCGCCTGCAACACGCCCAGGCCCGAGGCGGCGGCGATCTGAAAGACCACGTCGGCCTTTTGATCGAAGAGTTGCAGCGCCGCTTCCTTGCCCTTGGCCGGATCATCCCACACCCCGCCCAGCGATTTCACTGCCACCTGAATATCGGGGTGGATGGACCTGGCGCCATTCTCGTAGGCAAAGGTGAAGCCGGAGATGACCGGGTCGATATCGCCGGCCACCGCCCCGATGACCTTCTCCGGATTGACGCCGGCCAGGCTGGTATCGGTGGTGGCCAGCGCAGCAGCTACGCCGGCCAGGTAAGCGCTCTCCTCTTCGATGAAGTCCACCGACGTAATCGTGTCTTTTGAGTTCTCGAGGGTGAAATCCACATTCACGAAAACCTTGTTTGGGTACTTGTCGGCTGTTTCCTTCAGTTGATCCTCGAAGCCGTACGCGATGACGAAGATGACGTCGGCGAATTGCACGGCAGCGTCGAGGCTGGGCTGATACTTGCCCGCGTCGAACTGCGCCTCGATGGTGCGAGTCTCTACGCCGTACTGCTTCCTGATGTTCTCCATCCCCTGCTGGCCCGAATCGTAAAAGGCGTTGTCGCCCAGCGCGCCGTTGATGAGGTAGACGACCTTGTCGGTCGCGGGCGTGCTGGCTGCCGGGGTGCATGCGCTGAGGATGAGGGCCGCCACGGCGAGCAGCGACAGGATGCGGTTGTTCATTTCTTCTCTCCTTGCTGAGTGGTGGTGGGATTGTACATGGCCTGAGGGGGCAGGGCAACGCTCGCGGCTACCGAATGAGCTGCCGCCGAGGAGATTCAGGGCGGGGGCGAACGATTGAAATCTCGTCTCCCAACGCCATCAGGCCAGCCCGCATCGACTCGGGCTGGGCGGGCAGCCTTCGTGTTGCTGGCTGCCACGGTGTGCGGCGAATACGGCTTTGCACCTCCCGCCACCTGCCCGAATCGGCAGGGAAACTCGTTGTTGACAGAACGACTTGCATGGATATAATTCCCCCACATTTTGAAACCCCAAACAACAAGCGCTTGAAGCGGATTCGCCTCAGGCGCTTGTTTTGCTGTTCCCTGTTGGAAGCACGTATGTTCGATTGGGAGGCCAACTATGTCGGATGCACCTCGAAATAGCGCGAACGAAGCCAAGACCTTTAGTGCCCTGCGGATCAGTCTGGCCTCGCCCGACCAAATCAAATCGTGGTCCTACGGCGAAGTCCTCAAACCTGAAACCATCAACTACCGCCGCCTGCGGCCCGAGAAAGACGGGCTGTTCTGCGAGGCCATCTTTGGCCCGACGCGCGACTGGCAATGCTATTGCGGCAAATACAAGAACGTCCGCTACAAGGGCATCGTCTGCGACAAATGTGGCGTGGAAGTGACCCGCTCCTCGGTGCGCCGCGAGCGGATGGGGCACATCGACCTGGCCGCCCCGGTGGCGCACGTGTGGTACACGCGCCGCGTGCCGTCGTACCTCGGCCTGCTGCTGGATGTCTCGCGGCGCAACCTCGACCGCGTGCTGTACTTCGCGCAATACGTGGTGACGCATGTGGATGAGGACGCGCGCCAGAAAGCCCTCAAGCGGCTCGATGAAGAGATCGGGCGTGAGGAGAAGCGCCGCCTCGACGACGTTAATCAAAAAATCCAGCAGATGAAGCACCAGCGCGACAAGAAGCTGGGCGACCTCGAGGCCAAGCGCGAAGCGGTCAAGGAAAAGTACGAGAGCGACGCCGCCGAGAAGATTGACCCGGTGATGAAGGAAGCGCAAAAGCTGGAGCGCTCGCTGGCCGAGAAGATGGAGACGACCATCCGCGTGCCCATCACTTTCAGCTACACCGACGAAGTCATCGCCGACAAGGGCGAGACCATCGCCCGCAAGCACACCACCGCGCTCACCCGCCTGGTGCAGGCCCACGTCGGCCAGATCGAAAACGAACTGAAAGAGAAGCGTGACCGCGCCCTCGAGAAGATCAAGGAGGAGGTGGACAAGCTCAAGGCCGAGGCCGAAGACGCCATCGTCAAGCTGCGGATGGATGTCGAGGGCGGCTACGACGACCTGAAGGACAAAGGCTCAAGCGACCGCGACGAGTTGCAGAGTCTTCAGCCGCTGATGTTCCTCGGCGAGACGAAGTATCGCGAGTTGAAGCAGAAGTACGGCCAGGTCTTCAAGGCCGATATGGGCGCAGAGGCTTTCCTGGAGTTGCTCAAGTCCATGGATATGGACAAGACGGCCAAGGAACTGTGGCACGAGATCCGCACGACCAAGAGCAAGCAGAAGCGCAAGAAGGCGCTCAAGCGGCTTAAGGTCGTCGAGGCCCTGCGCCGTTCGCACAACCGGCCCGAGTGGATGATCCTGACCACGTTGCCCGTCATCCCGCCCGACCTGCGCCCGATGGTGCAGCTCGATGGTGGGCGGTTTGCCACCAGCGACCTCAACGATCTGTATCGGCGGGTCATCAACCGCAACAATCGCCTCAAGCGCCTGCTCGAACTCGGCGCGCCGGATGTGATCGTGCGCAACGAGAAGCGCATGTTGCAGGAAGCGGTTGACTCGCTGATTGACAACAGCCAGCGCGGCAAGATGCTCAGCCGCCGGGGCCGCCGCGAGCTGAAGAGCCTGAGCGACATGCTCAAGGGCAAGAAGGGCCGCTTCCGCCGCAACCTGCTCGGCAAGCGTGTGGACTATTCAGGCCGCTCGGTCATCGTGGTCGGCCCGACGCTCAAGCTTCATCAGTGCGGCCTGCCGAAGACGATGGCGCTCGAGCTCTATCGCCCGTTCGTCATCGCCAAGCTGGTCGAGTACAGCTACGCCTCCAATGTCAAGGGCGCCAAACGTTTCATCGAGCGCGAACGGCCCGAGGTGTGGGAGGTGCTCGAAGAGGTCATCAGGGAGCGCCCGGTGCTGCTCAACCGCGCGCCCACGCTGCACCGCCTCGGCATCCAGGCCTTCGAACCGATCCTGGTCGAAGGCAAGGCCATCCAGATTCACCCGCTGGTCTGCACGGCCTTCAACGCCGACTTCGACGGTGACCAGATGGCCGTGCATGTGCCGCTCAGCCAGAAGTCGGTGGAAGAGGCGCGCGAGCTAATGCTCTCCACCACTAACCTGCTCAAGCCCGCCGACGGCGAGCCGATCGTCGGCCCGTCGAAGGATATGGTGCTGGGCGTGTACTATCTCACCTTCTGGCACCCGACCGAGACGCCGAAAACCTGGCACACCTTCAGCGACCTTGACGATGTCGAGATGGCCTACAGCCTGGATCAGGTGAAGATCCACACCAAGATCAAGCTCAGCGTCAACACCTGGTACAACGAGAAGAACGAGCGCTACGCCCGCCCGCAGAAACGCATCGTCGAGACGACGGTGGGCCGCGCGCTGTTCAATCGCGTCATGCCGGATGAGATGCGCTTCGTCAACGAGGTGCTCGACAAAGGCGGTCTGCAAAAACTGGTGGGCCGTTGCTATCAGGTCGTCGGGCCGGAGCGCACCACCGACATCGTGGATGAAATCAAGAACATCGGCTTCAAGTACGCCACCCGCTCGGGCGTCACCATCGCCATCAACGACCTGAGCGTGCCGGAGGAAAAGGCCAGGGTGGTGGATCGCACGCTGGGCGAGCAGCAGGAGTTGGAGAAGATGTATCGGCGCGGCCTGCTCACCGAGCAGGAGATGAACGACCGCGTGATTGACATGTGGAGCAAGGCGCGTGACGAAGTGGCCAGGGCAGTCTCGGCCGGCCTCAACCCGGCCGGCCCGTTGGCGATGATGGCGAAGTCCGGCGCGACCAAGGGCGGCTTCGGCCCGATCTCGCAGCTCGCCGGGATGCGCGGCCTGATGGCCGACCCATCCGGCCGTATCATCCCGCTGCCCATCCGCTCCAACTTCCGCGAGGGGCTGACGACGCTCGAGTACTTCATCTCCACCCACGGCGCGCGCAAAGGCCTGGCCGATACCGCCTTGCGCACGGCGGACGCCGGTTACCTGACGCGACGCCTGGTGGATGTGGCGCAGGATCAGATCGTCTCGATCCATGACTGCGGCACGGAGGGCGGCATCTGGGTGCGGCGCAAGGACGACGTCGCCGGCCAGAGCTACTTCGAGCGCATCGTCGGGCGCGTGGCCGCCAGCAACATCGTGGACCCGAAGACCGGCGAGGTCATCGTGGCGCGGAACGAGATCATCGAAGAGGCGCCGGCGCAGCGGATTGCGGCCTCGCCCATCGAGCAGGTGTTCTCGCGCAGCGCGCTCACCTGCGCCTCGCAACACGGGTTGTGCCAGTTATGCTACGGGCGCGATCTCGGTCGCGGCAAGCTGGTCGAAATCGGCGTGGCCGTCGGCATCGTTGCGGCGCAATCCATCGGCGAGCCGGGCACGCAGTTGACTTTGCGCACGTTCCACACCGGCGGTGTGGCGGCCGGCGGCGACATCACCACCGGTCTGCCGCGCGTGGAGGAACTCTTCGAGAGCCGCAAGAAGCCCAAGGGCGAGGCCGTCATCACCGAGATCGACGGCGTGGTGGAGGTCATCCGCTCCGAGAAGCCCGGCGGGCCGCGCTTTGTGAAAGTGATTGATGCGGCGGTGATGCAGGACGAATACGAAGTGCCCGGCAACTGGTCGATCAAGGTCGAGAACGGGCAGGCCGTCAACGCGAGCGAGGTGCTGGCCGCACGTGGCGAGAGCGAAATCGTCGCCACGCACGGCGGCAAGGTCAAACTGAAAGAGCGTTCCATCGTCATCACTTACGAGCGCCGCGAGGAGCAGGAGTATGAAGTGCCCGGCTCGATGCGGTTGCTGGTGGTGGATGGGCAACGGGTGCGTGCCGGCGACTCGCTCACCGAAGGCGCGCTCAACCCACATCGCATCCTGCGCATCCTCGGTCGCGAGGCGTGCGAGTTGTATCTGATGACCGAAATCCAAAAGGTCTATCGCGCGCAGGGCCAGAACATCAACGACAAGCACTTCGAGGTCATCATCCGCAAGATGCTGTCCAAAGTGCAGATCACGCGGCCCGGCGACACCGACTACCTGCCCGGTGAGCTGATTGATCGCATTCAGCTTCAGCACGAGAACGAGGCGCTGGTGGCCGATGGCAAGCAGCCGGCGGCCGCGGTGCCGGTGCTGCTCGGCGTGACGAAGGCGTCGCTCTCCACCGACTCGTTCCTGAGCGCGGCCTCGTTCCAGCACACCATCAAGGTGCTGGCCGGCGCGGCCATCGAGGCCAAGAGCGATCCGTTGTACGGCCTGAAGGAGAACGTCATCATCGGCAAGCTCATCCCGGCCGGCACCGGCTTCTGGGAATACAACGAGCGGGCCGTCGAGTTGCCGCCGGCCGAAGACGACGCCGGCAACGGCGCCGGGCTGGTCGAAGCCGAGTAACCTCCGCTCAAACGGCAGCCGCCGGTCACAGCACAGTGACCGGCGGCTTTTGTTTTGCGGGAGCGAACGGGCCGACTACGCGCGCTCGAACTCGGCCCTGGATTGCTGTTGGGCCTCATCAAAGGCCTGGCGGATCTGTGCCACCAGCCTCTCGGCCGCCGGGAGGTCGCCCGCTCGGGCGCGCTCCTCCACGGCGGAGGCCAGCGCGCCGACGTGGTGAAAGCCGAGGCTGCGGCTGCTGCCCTTGAGGCTGTGAGCCAGGTCCCCCAGCCGGCTCGCTTGCTTCAACCGCACGGCGGCCTCCAACTCATGGAGGATGGTGGGCGCTCGGGTGAGAAATTGCCGCAGGATGTTCAACGACCCGGTGTGGCCCAGCTCGCGGCGCAGATGGCCAAAGTCCCGCATCGCATTCTCCGCCGAGGCGGGGGGCGCCTCGCCTGGGGTGAGCTTGAGCCAGCGTTCGACCACGGCGCGCAAGTCCTTCAATTGAATCGGTTTGCTGATGTAGTCGTCCATGCCGGCAGCCAGACACAGCTCACGAAAGCCGGGCATGACGTTGGCGGTCAGGGCGATGATGCGGGGCTGCCGGTCGGCGGGGAAGTCGGCGCGGATGCGGCGCGCGGCTTCCAGCCCATCCATCACCGGCATCTGCGAATCCATCAGGATCACTGCATACGGCGTTTGACGCAGGGCGGCCAGCGCTTGCTCACCATCGCCGACCGCGTCGCCCCGCAAGCCAAGCCGCTCGAGCATCACCAGCGACAATTGTTGATTGACCTCGTTGTCATCGGCGACGAGGACACGCGCCGCGCGGGCGGGCACGACGGACTGAGGCGCGAGCGGTGCTTCGAGCGCCCGTCGTGGGGTGAGGCGGCCCCCCAGCGCGGTCACCAGCGCCTCGCCGAGCACGCCGGCCTTGATCGGCTTGTGGACGATGACGCTGGCCAGATGCGCGGTACTGGTTGCGACGGTGGCGTTCACCGGCGCCAGCCGCAGGATGGGCAGGGTGGGCCAGCGCGCGCGCAGCGGCTCGGTGAGGCCGAGGCCGCCCTCGACGATGACGACATCAACCGGGTTGATGCGTTGGGCCAACTCAAGCGCCTCGTCCGGCGTGCGCGCCAGGATCGCGGTCAATCCCCAACTCTGCAACAGCCACTTCAACACCGTTTGGTTCACCGGCCGGGTTACGGCGATGAGGGCCGTGCGGCCCGGCAACACGCCGTCCGGGTCGAGGGTCTCCGCTGTCGACTCGGCTTCGTGCGCGGGCAGGGTGATATTGAACGTCGCGCCTTCGCCCGGAACGCCGCTGCTCTCCACCCAGATCCGTCCGCCCATCATTTGCACGATGGAGCGCGAAATGGCCAGGCCGAGACCGGTGCCGCCGTACCTGCGGGTGATGGAAGTATCGAGTTGGCTGAACGATTTGAAGAGCCGGTCTTGCCGGTCATGCGGGATGCCCGGCCCCGTATCGCGCACGGCGATGTGCAGGACGAACTGCCGGTCGGAGTCGTCGAGCCAGAAGCCGTAGCCTTCGGCTTTGATCTCGAGCACCACCTCGCCGCGCTCGGTGAACTTCACCGCATTGCCGAGCAGGTTGACGATGACCTGTCGCAGGCGGGCTTCGTCGCCGAGCAGGGCGGGCGGCGTGCCCGGTTCAATGAGGGCAGCCAACTCGAGGCCCTTGTCGGCCGCTTTCAGCGCCACGACATCCAGCGCGGACTCCACGCAGCGGCGCAGCTCGAAGGGCTGCCGCTCCAACTCCAGCCGGCCGGCTTCGATCTTGGAGAAGTCGAGCAAGTCGTTGATGAGGGTAAGCAACGTATCGCCGCTGGCGCGCACCGTCTCGACAAAGCTGCGCTGCTGCGCGGTCAGGGGCGTGTTCGCCAGCACATCCGTCATCCCCACGATGCCGTTGAGCGGCGTGCGGATTTCGTGGCTCATGTTCGCCAGGAAGACGCTCTTGGCCTGATTGGCCTCCTCCGCCGCCTGGCGTGCCTGCTGCGCCGTCGCAAACAGGCTGGCGTTCTCGAGCGCAATCGCGGCCTGCGACGCCAGCAACTTCAACAGTTCAAGGTCCTCACTTGCATAAGCCTGTAACTGATAGGTTTGCACGGACAGCACGCCGGTGATGCGCGGCCCGATCTGCAACGGCAGTGCCATGAGGGAACGGATCATCGGTTCATCGGGCGCGTAGGACGGCTGGGCCCCGAGCGACTCGCCGATTTCGCGGGTGAACTCGCCGAAGAACAACGTCTCGCCCAGGGTGACGACGTGCCCGAGCATGCCCTGATCGGCGGGCCTGCGCCGGCGGGGCTCGCGCTGGCCGCGGTCTATCACGTAGACCAAATCCAGTTCGTGGGTCTCGGGCGCCAGCAGCCCGATGATGACGGCGTCCGCCGGCATGACCTGGCTGATGGCGCGCTGGATCGAGCCGAAGATGCTTTCGTGATCCATGCTCGCGCTGATTTCCTGCGCGGCGCGATACAGGGCTTCGCGGCGTTCGGCGGCGCGACGGGTGCCGTCGAACAGGCGGGCGTTCTCGTACGCGATGGCGGCGTGCGCGCTCAAGAGTGTAAACAACTCATAATCATCAGGCGAGTAGGCGTGCGGGGTGTAACTCTGCACCGTCATCGCCCCGGTGATCGTATCGCCGACGCGGAGCGGGACGGCCATGATGGACTCGGTCGGGCGCGGGTCGCCGAATTTCTCCGCGCCCAGCGCGCGCAACGCCGCCTCATCGTACCGGCCCAGGTTCACGGTGACGTTGTGGGTGATGACGTGCCCAATCATCCCCATCCCGACGGGTCGGCGCTGATTCTCGAGCCGCTGCTCCTGATCGACGACGTAGATCAGCTCCCGCTCGTCCCGGCCCGCCGTCACCAGGCTGATCAGGATGAAATCCACCTGCATCAACGCCGCCAGGGCGTGATGAATGGCGACGCTGATGTGCTCCGAGTCCACGCTGGCGCTGATGGTTTGGCTGGCGCGATACAGCGCCTCGCGCCGCCGGGCGGCCCGGGCCGTTTGCTCATACAGCCGAGTGTTCTCGATGGCGACCGCGACCTGTGCGGCAAAGGCCGTCACCAGGTTGGCGTGATGGGGCCTGAAAAAATCCGGCTCGCGGCGGTCGAGCGCCAGCATGCCGATGAGGCGCTCGCGCACGATGAGCGGCACCCCCAGCCACGAGCGGATGTGCTCGGCATGGAAAGCGGCGTCTTTGAAGTGGGGGTATTCGACCGGCGCATCCGGCAGGATGACGGGACGGCGCGTTTCCAGCACGACTGTGTTCGGGTTGTGACCGGGCACCGGGAAGCGTACCCCGATGACGTGGGCGGGGATTGACCAGCCATGCCCGCCGACGATTTCGAGATATCCGTCGCCGAGCAACTGAACCGAGGCGCTGTCGTGCGGCACCACCCGCCGCAACTCGGCCAGGATGCGCTCGACGGCGTCATCGCGGCTCAACGTGGCGGTGACGATGGCCCCGGCCTGGCGCAGCGTCTCGGCTTCATCGGCGCTGCGTTTCACTTTTTCGAACAGCCGGACCGTCTCAAACGCCGAGGCCGCATAGGTCGAGAGTGATTCGAGCAGTTCGCGATCTTCGGGTGTGTATTGCACCGGCGCATAGCTCTGCACGGACAGCATGCCGGTGATGGTGTTGCCCAGGCGCAACGGCACGCAGATCGCCCGATTGGCCCGGTGCGCCTCGACCCCAAACTCCACTGCCCCGGCGAGGTCGCGGAATTCCGGGCTGTCCAGGTCATCCACCTGCAAACTCTCACCCCGGCGAATGATGAAGGCGGCCAGGCTGGGCTCGCCGAGCTTCACGGGGCCGGCCTCCCGCTGCCGGCCATTGTCGTGCACATACTCGTAGCGGATGGTCTGGCCGTCCTCCAACAGCCGCGCGATGACGACGCACTCGGCCGGCATCAGCTGCGCGATGGTGCGATGGATGGCCGCGCACACCGCTGCCCGATCCACACTGGCGCCGATCTCCTGGCTGGCCCGGTACAGGGTGGCCCGCCGCTCAGCCGTCCGCACGGCGTGTTCATACAGCGAGGCATTTTCGAAAGCCGTCGCCACATACGCCGCCAGCATTTCGAGCAGCTCCCGGTCTTCCACCGAATAGACGGCCGGCGCGAAGTTCTGCACCGAGATCATGCCGATGATGTTCTCGCCCAGCCGTATCGGCACGGCCAGCGCCGCACAGCGTTGTTCGGATTGAACGCCAAAGTTTTGTGCCCCGGTCAATTCGGCCACGGCCGGGTCGTTGATGTCGGTGACGTGCACACTTTCGCCCGAGGCGATGACGTAGCGCGCCAGGCTGGGGGAGTCGAAGTCCACGGTTTCCGGCGGCCAGCTTTGGCCCGCGTCGTACAAATACTCGTACTTGATCAAGCGGCCTTCATCTTCGACCCGCGCGATGACGACGGAGCCGGCGGGCATGACTTGCTCGATGGCTTTGTGGATCGCCAGACAGATCTGCTGGCGGTCGGTGGTGGCGCCGATGGACTGGCTGGCGCGGTACAGCGTAGCCCGCCGCTCAGTTGCCTTGAGGGCCTGATCGTTCAGGCGCGCGTTGGTGATGGCGATGACGGCTTGCTGGCCGAGCAAGGTCACCAGGCGGGTGTCCTGGACGGTGAAGCGGCGGCTGAGGTCGGTGTCGCCGATGTCGATGACGCCGAGCAGCGTTGAACCGCTCAGCAGCGGCACCGCCAGCGCCGAGGTGTTCGGCATGGTGGTGAATTGCTCCGAGCGCCCTGACCAGCGCCGATAGTCCTCGACGATTAGCGGTTGGCGGGTCAGCGCGCATTGCCCCATGAGACCTTCGCCCAACGCGAGGCGCGTGCCGGTGTAATCGCGGTCGAGGTTATGCGTGGCGACGATCTCCAGCTCCTGGGTCGCAGCCTCGAACAACGCCAGGTTGCCCATGTCGGCGCGGGTCAACTGGAGCGCCCGCAGCAGGATGGAGCGCAACAGCCGGGGCAGGTTGAGTTCGGCGGAGATGTCGGCCACGCTCTCGCGCAGGGCCTCCAGCTCGTGCACGCGCTGCTGCGCGGCGGCCTCGGCCCGCTGGCGCTCGGCCAGCTCCTGCTGGAGCGAGTCGTACAGCCGCGCGTTCTTCATGGCGAGGGAGATGTGCTCGCTCAGGGCCAATGCCAGACGCAGGTCTTCGTCGTTGAGCAAACGCCCGCGCCGGGTCTCGATATCGAGCGTGCCCACCACGCGGCCTGCGTCGAGCAGCGGCACGCACACTTCCGATTGGGCGTCGCCGAGCGCGTCCACGTAGTCCAGGTCCCTGGAAACATCCACGACCAGCTCCGGCCGGCCGGTCCGCGCGACGCGCCCCATGATGCCGCGCGTGATGGGCAGCCGCGCCATCCCCGGCGCATACCCGACCTGATGCTGCGCCACCAGCTCATCGCCCTCGAGCAGAAAGAGGCTGACGTGTTCGTAGGCAAAGGTTTCGACGATGGCCTCGACAACGGTGCGGAAGAACGACGCGGTGTTGAGTTCCAGCGCCATGGCGAAGCGCACTCGGTCGAGCAGCGCCAACTCCTGCATGCGCCGCTCCAGCGCCTCCTCTGTCAGTTTGCGGATGGTGATGTCCTGACCGGCGACAATGGCCAGCCCGTCCGGCGTCGTCGAGCGATGCCACAGAATCCAACGCCGGGCGCCGGACTTGTGGCGGTGGAGGAGTTCGTACGGCGCGTCATTGACGGCGCTGGTTCGCATGAGCCGGCGATAATAGGCGCGTCGCTCTGCGCCGCATTCCGGCGTCGCGTACACCGTTGCCCACCACGCCGCTCCCAGCACCTCGGCCGGCGCGTAGCCGAGGACCTGCTCCACCGACGGGCTGACGTAGACGACCTCGGCGCGCTGATCAATCACGACCACCAACGACGTCACCCGTTGCAGGACAGAGTCTGAGAACCTCAACCGTTCGTTCGACGCTGTCAACTCCATCGTGCGCTCGGCCACGCGGGCTTCGAGTGAACGATAGAGCGAGGCGTTCTCCACCGCCACGCCGATCTGGCTGCCGACCGCAGCCAGCCACGCGGGGGGCCAGTCGGGCAGGGGGCGGCCGCTGAGCGCGTTGTCGGCCACGATGACGCCGACCGCATGCCCGCGGGACACCAGGGGCACCACCAGCCGGTCAGGTGAGTCCACCACCGGAAGTAACGTGTGGAACGCGCGGGCTGCCGGCGCGTCGGAGTCCAGCGGTAATTCACGGGCCGGGACAAGCCGCTCATCGTCGGGCGGGGTGTTGAGGGCGCGCTCGTGGGTGAGCAACTGGCGCTGTTCATCCACCAACAACAGGCTGGCACGTTCCAACTGGGTGTATTTGAGAAACGCCTCCAAACACGGCTCGAGCATGTCCGCCGTCATCGGCACGGCGCTCAACGTTTGACTCAGGCTCTGCAGGGCGGTCAGCTCGGTCACCCTTTCATGCAGCGTCACGTTGCGCACTTGCAGGTCAGCCTGCGCCCGTTGCAATTCGGTGAATTGCGCCCGGGCCGTCGCCTGCTGCTCGCGCAAAGCCTGTTGGGCGTGCCGGTGCTGATGCCGCACCCGCCGCAGCCAATCGATCCCCAGGCCGGCCAGGACGGGCAGGGCCAGCCACAACCCGCTGCTCCAGCCCTCGCTGAGCCAGGCGGGGAGACGGATGAGCAGAAGCACAACCGCCAGCAACATCCCGAGCGCGCCAAATCCATCCGCCGGCTTCGGGTTGCGCCACACCAGCTTCCATTCGCAATCCGGCTGGCCGCGCGTCTGGCATCGCGTTTCGAAGACCTGCGCGCGCGGTTGGCCGAAGTAGTATTCGGGGATGGTGGCCAGGTGGCCTTGCAACGCGCGACACATGACGTGTTTGAAGCGCGCCTGCAGGTGTGGCGGCACGGCCGGCAATTGCAGGTCGGCGTTCCAGCGAATGACAGCGGAGTTGGCATCCGAGGTGATGAGGCGCAGACTGGCCGGGCGCTGCGAGACCCACCGGCCGGCCGTGATCAGCAGACGCAGGAACTGGTTGATGTTGACCATGCCGCGCAGCAGCCGGCCCTCGGGGTAGTGCAGGTGCGTGCCGGCGACGAAGAAAAAATCCGGCGCGCCGGTGAGGGCCTCGGCGGCGTCCAACAGATACAGGATGAACTCGAACGAGTAATGGTTGTTTGGCTGTTCGAGGTAGGCCGGCGTCACATGATAAGCCGGGTCGGGGATGGCGGCGTTGAGGCGTTCGGTCAGCGCCGTCATGACCGCCGCGCGCGCCGCAACCAAATGTGCCTCGCGGTCGCGGGCCGACAGGTCGGGCGGCAACGCAGCGGCGGCGCGTTCGGCCGCGCACTCGCGCACAAAGCGCAGCAGGCCGCGCAAGCCCAAACCGGCGATATCCCGAATCGGTTGTCCGGCCTCATCCAGCCCGAACGGTCGCCCGGTCATGTGTCGCGGGAGCGGCGGAAGTTCAGCGGCCATCGGTGGCGCCCGTCATACGCGGTGTGTCAGCATCGTCGAGAGATTCTACCGACTGACCTCGCGCCGCAAAGGATGGCGATTGTTGGGTTTTGTGCCGGGCCTTTACGCGGGATTAATGGCCGTTGGAATTTGACACCGCCTCTCAAAACTCATATGATTGCCGCCGCTTTGCTGGCCCCGCGAAAACCCGGCGCCCTGCCCGCCGCCCGCCGCACACTTGAGGTGATGCAATGGAAGTTGGTTTGATCCGCCGTATCAACATTGATAACGAGATGCAGACCGCGTATCTGTCGTACGCGATGTCCGTCATCGTGGCCCGCGCGCTGCCCGATGCCCGCGACGGCCTCAAACCGGTGCAGCGGCGCATCCTGTTCGCCATGCACGACATGGGGCTGCGCCCGGACTCGGCCTACAAGAAGTCGGCCCGCATCGTCGGCGAGGTGCTGGGCAAATATCACCCGCACGGTGACGCCTCGGTGTACGACGCGATGGCGCGCATGGCGCAGGATTTCTCGATGCGCTATCTACTGGTGGATGGGCAGGGCAACTTCGGCTCGGTGGACGGCGACGCGCCGGCGGCGATGCGCTACACCGAAGCGCGGCTGGCGCGCATGGCCATGGAATTGATGGCCGACATCGAGAAGAATACGGTCGAGTTCACCGGCAATTTCGACGACACGCTGAGCGAGCCGGCGGTGCTGCCGGCGGCCGTGCCCAACCTGCTCATCAACGGCGCCAGCGGCATCGCCGTCGGCATGGCCACCTCCATCCCGCCGCACAATCTGGGCGAGGTGGTGGACGCGCTGATCTACATGCTCGACCGCTGGCAGAAGCTCGACGACGTGAGCACGCCGGATTTGATGCGGCAGGTGAAGGGGCCGGACTTCCCCACCGGCGGCCTGATCATTGACGACGGCGAGGGCTTGCGCGCGGCCTACGGCACCGGGCGCGGGCGCATCACCGTGCAGGCCAAGATGCATGTGGAGGATATGGGCCGGGGCCGCTCGCGCCTCATCGTCTCCGAGCTGCCGTATCAGACCAACAAATCGGCCCTCATCGAGCGGATCGCTGACTTGGTGCGCGACGGCACCATCGAGGGCATCGCCGACCTGCGCGACGAGAGCGACCGGCAGGGCATGCGGGTCGTCATCGAACTGGCCAAGACCGCCGAGCCGAACACCATCATCAAAGACCTGTACAAGCGCACGCCGTTGCAGGGCACGTTCAGCATCATCAACCTCGCCCTCGTCAATGGCGAGCCGCGCACGCTCACCCTCAAGCAATCGTTGCGCGTCTTCATTGACCACCGGCTCGAGGTGGTGAAGCGCCGCAGCGAATACGAACTCGCGCGGGCCAAAGAGCGCGCCCACATCCTGGCAGGGTTGCTTATCGCCCTCAAGCACCTCGACGAAGTCATCCGCATCATCCGCGCCTCGCGCGACACCGACGAGGCGCGCAGCAAACTGATCAAACGCTTCAAGCTCAGCGAGCTGCAGGCCAACGCCATCCTCGACATGCCGCTCAAACGGCTGGCCCGCCTCGAACGCGAGAAGATCGAGGAAGAGTACAGAGAGAAGCTGGCGCTGATCAAATTCCTCGAGAAGCTGCTGGCCTCGCCGAAGTTGATGCGCGAGGTGATCGCCGAGGAGTTGCGAGCCATCAGGCAAAAGTACGCTGACCCGCGCCGCACCCGTATCGTGAAGAAGGGCGAAGCGACGGATGAAACCAGGGCGCTGACCACCGCCGACCTGCTGCCCGATCAGCAGGTGTGGGTGACGGTGCTGCAATCCGGCCAGCTGTCGCGCACCCACGACAGCAAGCCGCCCAGGTCCTTCGACGCGCCGCCGCTGGCTGTGCTGGCCGCGAACACGCGCGACATCCTCTACCTCATCACCCTCAAGGGCCGCGCGGCCTCGCTGCCGGTCTTCTCCATCCCCGAACGCGAAGACCCGACCGACGGCAGCCCGTGGTCGTCAATCTCGGCGCTGGATGCCAACGCCCGCATCGTGGCGGCGGTGGCGGTGAGCGGCGAGATGGTGAAGGCGGCCGAAGCGGCGAAGGCGGGCAATGAGGGCGGCGACGGCAACGGCGGCGCGCTGGGCTGCTACCTCACGATGGCGTCGGCGAATGGCATGGTGAAGAAAACATCTGTGGCCGATTTGCCGGGCGTGTCGGCCCAGGTCTTCAACGTGATGAACATCGCCGAGGAGGATGCGCTCGTGAGCGCGCGGCTGACGACCGGCGCGGATGAGCTGCTCCTCATCACCTCGGCGGGCCGCGGCATTCGCTTCCGCGAGGAGGAAGTGCGGGCGATGGGCCTGGTGGCGGCGGGCGTCAACGGCATCAAGCCGGGGGAGGCCGGGGACCGCGTGGTGGGCATGGATGTGGTGAAGGAAAAGTCCGACGTGCTGCTGCTCACCGATGAGGGCATGGGCAAGCGCACCGAGTTGAAAGAGTTCCCGACGCAGGGCCGCTACGGGGTGGGCGTCACTGCCGCCGACCTGGCCGGCAAACAGAAACTGGTCGGCATGCGCATCGGCACGGCGGACGACCGCGTGATTGTGGTGACGAGCAAAGAGTCCGCGAAGGTGACGAAGTTCGACGCCGCCGGCCGCAAGAAGCGCCCGGCGCGCGGCTCGGGCGTGATCGCGTTGAAGGCGGGCGAAACCGTTGTGCGCCTCGTCGGCCTGCTCGATTCGTTCGAGCTGCCCGAGCCAATCGTGGCCGCGCTCAAGCCCGCCGCCTCGGCCAACGGCAAAGTCAAGGCAGCCAAAGCCGAAGCGCAGCCAAAAGCGCTGAAGGCCGAGAAGGCCGTCGCCAAACAGCCGGCGTTGATCGAAATCGAATCAAAGAAGCCGGCCAGGGGCAGGGCCAGGCCGCCGGCCAAAACCAGGAAGCCAGTCAGGGCGAAGAAGTAAACCGATTGACCTGAGGCAAGGGCGCAGCGGAGCAAAGGCGCGAAGCAAACCCGCGCCTTTGCGTTGAGCCGTTAGTCGGCCGGCGCCAACGCCTCGGCGCCGGGCACGCGCGTTTTCCCCAGCAAGCCGAAACTCAACATCATCGCGATCAGCGACAGGGCCGCATTTGTCTGCAGGGCAAAGGCCAGCCCGGTGCGGTCGGCCAGCAGACCGGTGAGGTAGGTTCCGATCGCGCCGATGGCGAACTGTGTGCCGAGGATCAGGCCGGAGGCAAAACCCGCCCGGCTTGGCATCGTCCGTTGCGCCATCGTCACGAGGATGCTGTGCGGGCCGCCGTTGAACAATCCCGCCCCAAAGGCCACGACCCACACCCACAGCCCGCTGACCGAGGGAAAAGCGAACAGCGGCGCGACGCTCAGGGCGATGCAGGCGATGGCGGTGAAGGCGTAATTCCACCGGTCGGCCAGCGCGCTGCCGATGACGCCGCCGAGCGACGCGCCGGCCATGAACATCATCACGATGGTGCCATACGCGCCGGGGCTGAGGCCAAGCTCGTGGAAGTGTTTCGGCGCGAAGGTGGTGATGTTGGTCTGCGCCCACACCCGCAGGCCGGAGATGACGAGCACGAGGGCGAGGAGCCATAGCGAGCCATCGGTGCGGTGAATGGGTGAGGCTGCGATGCGGCTGACGCCGGTCGCGCCGCGCAGCGCCCACAGCGCATACAGCCCGATGGGCAGCACGAACGCAGCCAGGCCCAGCACGCCGCTGCGCCCGAAACGCTCGAAGATATCGCCGCTCAAGCGCGGCCCGGCCGAAAGCCCGATCTGCCCAAAGAGGAAAAAGATCGATGCCGCCGTGGCCGCCTGCCCCGCCAGCCCCACCGCGCCCACGCGCGCCGCCGTCGCCGCGCCCGGTGGATGGAAGGCTCCCGAGCCGGCGGCGGCGATGATCAACGCGAGCAGCGCCCACTCGGCGGGCAGCACGGCGAACAGCGCGTACCCAAGCCCCATCCACACCACGCCGCCGCCGGCCGTCCAGCGCCCACCGTCTTTGTCGGCCAGCCAGCCGAAGAGCGGTTGCGTGAGCGAGCCGAGCATCGAGTACATCATCACGATGCGGCCGATATCTTCGTTGGTGAGCGCGAGCGTGACGCTGAGCGCGGCCAGCAGCACGCCGACCTGCCCGTTGAGCAGATCGACGCACAGGTGGCCGAGACAGGCCGCGAGGAAGGCGGGATGGCGCAGCAGGCGCATCGGCCGAGTATAGCCGAGCGTCACACCGGACAGGTTTTCAAAACCTGTCAGGTGTGTGGGGTTGATTCCATCGCCAGCAGCGCGAACGTGGCCAGCCAGTGCTCGCCGGCGTACCCGCCGCCGGTGAGGTGAGCGAGGCCGGCGGCGAGATGGCGCTCGGCGACCGAGACGAAAGCGGCGCGGCGCGCGTCCTCGGCGGGCAGAGCGTGGGCGAGGTTGAACAGGCACCACGCCCGGCTGAGGTTCAGCCCGTCGAGGTGGACGAGTTGCCCGTCGCCCCGATCGCTGACGGTGGCCGGGGCCAGCAGCGACGGCGGAAGCTCGGGCAGAAAGCCGTCGAGCCACGGAGCGAACTCATCGGGCGCGAGGACGCGGCGCATCAAATCCGCCTCGCAGAGGGCGGGCGAGAGGAAATCACTGCCGCCCGGCTCCCACGCGGCGGGGTAGTTGCGGTCGCCGAAAAAGTAATCGCGGCTGCGCCGGCGGATCAGGGCACTCAGCGCAACGACCGCGTGCGCGTCGGCGTACTCCAGCGCGAAGGTGAGGCCGAAGGCGGTGTTGCTGTGCACGCCGGAACGCACCGGATAGGTTTGCCTCGGCAGCCAGTCGAGGTACAGCGCCACGAGCATGCTCGCCAGCGGTTGAACGTTCACGCGCCAATTCTTCCCGTCCGCGTCATCCCACCCCGTCAGCTCGTGCGCCAACTTCAAGGCCCAGGCCCAGCCGTACGGCCGCTCGAAGCTCGCGCGATTCGGCTGGCGGAAGTAACCGGCCTCCGTTTGCAGATTCTCGGCGGTGAGGTGGGCGTTGAGCGCGGCGCGGATGGCGCCGGCCTCCGGCGCACTCGGATAGCGGCGCAACACGCGCACGAGCAGCCAGTGCCCGTGCACGGCGGAGTGCCAGTCGAAGCAGCCGTAGAAGGCGGGGTGCAGTGCGCGCGGCAAAGATACATCGCCGGCATGATTGACGACGTGCTGCGGTTGATACGGAAACTCGCAATGAATGCAGCTCAACGCAAGTTGGGCGAAGCGGGAGGCGTGTTGCGACTGGTGCAAGCCGTACGCTGTGAGAACTAAAACGTGAGGCGTGAGCGTCATCGCCTGCGTTTCGCGCTTCACGACTCGCGCTCAGCGCATTAAGTCGTTCAGCGCCGCCTCGGCCTCGGGGAATCTGAATTGAAAGCCTTCACGCTTTAACCGCGCCGGAACCTGACGCTGGCTGGTGAGCAGCAGCGCGTCGGCGATTTCGCCCAGCGCGAGCTTGAGCGCGAAGCCGGGCGCGGGCAGCCAGTGCGGGCGGCGCATAACCCTGCCGAGCACCTGGCCGAAGGCGGCGTTGGTCAGCGGCTGCGGCGCGCTCAGGTTGTACGCGCCGTTGGCCCCACTCTTTTCCAGCAGCCAGCGCAGCGCGCCGACCTCGTCTTCCATGTGAATCCAGGGGAACCACTGCCGCCCATCGCCGAGCGGGCCGCCGGCGAAGAGCGCGTACGGGAATGCGACCAGCGGCAACACGCCGCCCTGCCGGCTGAGCACCACGCCGGTGCGCGCGATGACGCGGCGCACACCGAGCGCCTCGACTTCGGCAGTGGAGGCCTCCCATTTTTTGCAGACCTCCGCGAGGAAGCCTTTGCCCGCCGGGCTGGTCTCGGTGAGTTCGTTGTTGCCCTGACTGCCGTAGTAGCCGACCGCCGAAGCCTGGATGAGCACGGCGGGTCTTTTCGTCGCGGCCTGGATGGCCTCGACCAGCGAGCGGCCCGCATCCACCCGGCTTTGCACGATAGCCCGCTTGCGCGCCGCCGTCCAGCGCCCGCCGAGCAGAATCGCCGGGAGGTTGTCGCCGCCCGCGATGCTCTCGCCCGCGAGGTTGACGACCGCATCCGCGCCCTCCATGTGCCCGCCCCAGCCCTGCGCAGACCGCGCGTCCCACGCCACGGCTTTGGCGCGCGAGGGCAGGTCGGTGGCCCTGGCCGGGTCGCGGGTGAGGACGATCATCTCGTGCCCATCGGCTGCGAGGCTGGAGATGAGTTCGCGGCCAATGAGGCCGGTGCCGCCGGTGAGTATGATCTTCATGCTGAACTCCTGCGCACCCCGCGTCGGTGGCGGGATGCGTTACTTGATCACGATGGCGCCCAGGTCGAATCGGTCACCCACAATTGTATCGTCAACGGTGATGGGCAGGCGCGTGCCGTCGCCGAGATTGTACAGTCCGACCATTATCCGGTACTCACCCGGCGGCAAATCGGGCGGGAGCAGCAAGCCGTGGTTGTCGGCCATGGTCTGGCCGGGCTGCCAGATGGTAGTGAGCGCCAGCCCGCCGCCCGGCTCGCTGTCGGTCTGCGCCACCGGCGGCGCGTTCACATCCGCATACAGGTGGATGAAGACTTTGTAACGCTCGGTCAGGACGGAATCCGTGCGCCAGAAGAAGGTGAGTTGCAGGATGTCGCCGGGCGCGGCGCGCGTGGTGGAGCGTGCGTACCCCTCGAGCGTGATTGCGTCGCCAAAGCGCGCAC
Organism: uncultured Anaerolineales bacterium; assembly: GCA_964608265.1. GTDB lineage: Bacteria > Chloroflexota > Anaerolineae > Anaerolineales > UBA6663 > JANWXR01. The sequence goes on from CAZSNP010000004.1 coordinate 100,964, forward strand.
CGAGGCGCGTCGTCGGCTCGGCGGCCGGGCGCGCGACGGCGTACGTCGCCAGCCGCACCTGCCCGAACCACTGCTCGCCGGCCTTGAAGGTGTTCGCGTTCAGCCAGGCCTCGATGAACTTCCCGGGGTCGGCCTGCGCGTCGCCCCAGTACAGCACGAAGAGCCGGTCGTGCTGCGCGGCGATGGCCTCGAGTTGTGCCTGCGTGCGGGCCTCATCCAGCGGGCGCGATTCGGGCAGCGGGAACAGCCGCGCCTCATCGCGGTAGTAGTATGCGAACGCTTCCACTTGATTGGGCGAGTTAGTGATCACGGCATCGCCCCCGCGCTGCAACCGCTGGATGTGCTGCGCGATGCCGCGATAGTCGTCGCGGAAGTAGCGTGGATCGAAATATAGAGACTGCAACGAGGTCACGCTCGTCAGGGCGATGACAGACAGGAGACCAGGCCCGGCCACCGACGGAAGGAGTGTGCGGCGTTGCCGGGACGGAGCCGCTGCGCCCGCCGCGCCGAACAGCACGCACAGCGGCGGCACGGCCACGAGCAGAAACTTCGCGAACGCCTCGGTCAACAATCCCAGCCCCAGCGTCAATCCGGCGGGGAGGAGCAGCCAGAGCAGCGCCCGTTGCATGCCGGTGGTGAAACCGTGCCGGGCAAGGGCAAAGAGGATCGCCGCGCCTACGGCGAGCAGGCTGGCGGTGATGGCCGCCGTCTCCACCGTGTGCCCGTACGCCAGATAGCGCGCGAGTTCGGCCAGGGCCTCGGCGGGTGGCAGCACCTCGCGCTCCGCCGGCCAGGTGGTGAGGTGCCGGTACGCGGTGGGCAGCCACGGGGCGAAGAGGAGGAGGGAGGCGAGGGGAGGCAGGAGGGGTGTGAGACGTGAAACGTGAAACGTGAAGCCTGAGGGCTTGACCAAGTTGATGATCAGGACGAGGCCTTGGGCCAGCCCGACGAAGCCAAAAGCATAGTGGGTGTATAGCCCGAGCGTGGTCACTGCCACGTAACCAATCACCAAAAGCCAGTTCTCTCCTCGTTTCTCCAGCCGTCCGAACAACCAAAATGACGCCGCGCTGCACAGCGCCAGTTGCGAGTACATCCGTGCTTCCTGGGCGTAGTACACGAGGAAAGGATTGGCCGCGCCGAACAGCGCCGCAATGAGGCCTGCCCACGGCCCGAACCAATCCTTGCCCAGCCGATAAAGCACGGCCACAAGCACCACGCCCTGCAACGCCGAGAGGCCGCGCAGCGCGAACTCGGTCTCGCCGGTCAGGTCGCGCCAGTATTTGAGCAACAGGTAATAGCCCGGCGGATGCACGTCCGCCGCTGCGTTGCGGAGGATGGTCGGCACGTCGCGCGAGGCCAGCACCCGCGAGTTGCCCTCGTCGTTCCAGTAGCTTTGATGGTCAATCCAATGGAAGCGTAGAAAACCGGCGAACACGAGGACGACCAGGGGCAGGCGACGATAGACGGCAGACGGCGGACGGCAGTCGCGCATCGAAGGTCTACCGACGTTCGTCGGCGTTCCGCGGTTGGCGGGTCAGGGAGAGCCACGCCACTATCAGTACCCCGGCCATCACCGCCGCCAGCCCCGGCGCGGTGTTCGGCGAGCGACGGACGATGAAGCCGTCAATGGCCACCGGGCCGCTCGCCGCGATTTCGACAACATGCCGCGCGTCGCGGAGGTTTTGGGCGATAGGGAGATGGGCGGCTTCGGGGCGCAGGTTGAAGGTCGAGGTTGGGCCGCCATCCACACGCACCGTTACCGCGCCGGGGCCAAAGGCCACGAGCACCGCCTCCGTCCCGACGAAGGCGAATCGAAGTGAACCGCTTGCCTCCGTCTGCCTCCCCCTCCCGAAGACAAACCCCGGATTGCTTTCTACTTTCCACCGGTCGCTCCACTCCACCGCCCAATGATCCTCCTGATACCAGCCCGGATACATCACCCGCGCCGAGGCGATGTAGTTCTTCATGGACTCATACACCGGCAGCAGGGTGAAATCCGGCTCGGCCATGCGGAAGTAATACCAGGCCTGATCTTTCTCGGCGTCGGAGGCGCGCTTGAAGAACCAGAAGAAGTTCGCGCCCACCCACGGCCACTCGGACTGCGCGCGTTCGTAAGCCAGCGGCGCGTAGCGGGCCTGCTGCGCCTCGGTGACGCGGCCAAAGATGCTGGGGATGTTTTCGGGCGCGGTGTTCCAATTCACCTCCGCGATCCAGATCGCTTTGGCCTCGTCGCCGTTCTGCACCATCAAATCGCGGATGAAGAGGTTGCGCGCGTAGTTGAATTGCAACGGCCTCTGCCGCCGGTCGGTCGGCCCGCTGCCCAGGCCGTAGCCCTGCACGCTCATCACGTCGAAGCAGGCGCCGGCCCCGGCGGCATACATGCGTTGCAGGTAGACGAAGTCGTTGAGTTCGGCGGCGTTGTTCGTCGCACCGTTGACGAGGCCGAGCGGGTTGGTGGGCGCGAGCGGCGCGGCCACGACGACGATGGCGGGATCAACGGACTTCAAGCGCGCATACGCCGCGCACAGCAGCCGCGCGTACGCCTCCGGGTCGGCGGGCTGATCGCCCCACTCCGGGTAGATGTTCGGCTCGTTCCAGATTTGATAGTGGCGCAGCCGCCCGGCGTAGCGCCGCGCCACCGCCTCCGCGTAGTCGGCGAAGTCGGCGATGTCATCGGGCGGGCCGAACGCGCCGCGCGCGTCGCCATCCGCGCGCGACCAGCTCGGCGGCGAGGAGAGCCGCACGAGGAGCTCGAGGCCGGCCTGCCCCGCCAGCGCCACGATGTGGTCGTACTTGTCCCACGCGGAAATGCACGGCCCGTTACGGCAGTCCTCGAAGTTGCCCTTGCCGCTGATCTCGATATCGGCCCAGGGGAACTCCTGCCGCAGCCAGTGAAAGCCCGCCTCGGCGATCAACCGCACTTGCGCCTCGCGCTTGCTGGGCTCCACTTCCTGTTGCAGAAAGGTGTTGATGCCGAACGGGTTGACGCCGTTGTGCGCGATGGGAGTCTCGGGCCGCACGTCGAGCGGGGGGCGCAGCGCGCCGACGGCCAGGTGCCACAGCGCGCGAGCCTGCGCCAGCGGCTGCTCTTCGCCGGTGACCGCGAAGGCCCAATCCGCCAGCGCCGCGCGCCGGGTGAACGCCGCCACCCCGAGCACAAGGGCAACCATGAGGGAGACGACAGCCCGGTAAGACATCGGTCGAGATTATAGGGGAAAGGGAGGAAAGCGGGGATGTGTGTGGCGCCGTGTTCCGTCAGGAAAAGACCGACGCGGTCTCGAAGACCGCGTCGGTCTGCACACTGGCGCCGTGTTTCACGCGTTTCCTTCTTTTCCTTCCTGGCCTTCATGTCCTTCCTCCCGATCTCCACACTTTCTCCACATCTCGGCCCTATCCTGTGTGCAAGTTCAACAAAGGAGTCGGGTTATGTCTCAGGCATCGCAAAGGAAAACAGGCAGCGGGCACTGGTGGATCGCGGGCGGGCTGGTGCTCGTCGCGGCGTTGGTCGCCGGCGCCTTCGTGTGGTCGCGCAACGCGACGCAAAGCGCCCGCGCGCAAGCGGCGCCGACCGGCGAAGTCACCGCCATCACCGCCATCGCCCGCGTCGAATCGGCCGGGACGGTGCAGCCGCTGCAGTCGGCCAACCTGGCGTGGAAGACGACGGGGCAGGTGGCGAAGATCAACGTGCAGGTCGGCGACCGGGTGAAGGCGGGCGATGTGCTGATGGAGCTTGACCCGCTGACGGCCCCGGCCAACATCATCAGCGCGCAGGCCGACCTGATCAACGCGCAGAACACGCTCGATACCCTCCTCAACCCCACGGCCACCGACATCGCTAGCGCGCAGAAGGCGGTCGCCGACGCCCGGGATGCGCTCGACGCCAGACAGCGCACGCTCCGCAACCTCAAATCGCCGGATGTCGCCTACTACACCGATCAGGTCAAACGGGCGCAGGAGTCGCTGACCGCCGCGCAGCAGAACGCCGAGATCACCGACTTCGCGACCAATCTCAAATCTGCCGAGGATGCGCTGGAGAAGGCCAGGAGCGACCTCGACTATTACACCGCGCTCGAAGCGCAGTATCCGGGTTACAGCCAGCAGCGCGGCAACGTGCTGGAGAAGGCGCAGACGGCGTACGACAACGCCGTCGCCAGTTATCAGACGGCGCTGTACAATCTCCAACAGTCGCAGGCCCGGAACGGCAACACGATTGCCGACGCGCAGGATAAGCTCGACACGGCGCAAGCCAACCTGGCCGCCGCCAGGGCCGGGCCGGACGCGATTGAACTGGCCAAGGCCGAGGCCGAGGTGGCGGTGGCCGAGGCCAAACTCGCTGACGCGCAGGCGAAGCTGGACGAGTTGCGCAACGGCGCCGACCCCGATGATGTGGCCGTCGCCCGCGCCCGGGTGCAATCGGCGCAGGCCACCGTCGATCAATTGATCATCAAGGCCCCGTTCGAGGGTGAAGTGTTGGCCGTCAACTATCGAGTCGGTGATCTGGTCAGTGCGACGCCGGTCGCCATCGTGCTCGCCAACCGCAGCGAGCTGTATGTCGATGTGCAGGTGGATGAGACCGAGGTGGCGCGCATTCAGACCGGCGACGCGGTCACGCTGACGCTGGACTCGCTGGCGGGCAGCGAATTGAACGGCGCGGTGCAGACCATCAACCCGGTCGGGCAGACGGTCGCCGGCCTGGTGAAGTACACGGTGCGCGTAGCGCTGGCGGCCAACGGTCGCACGGACCTTTTCCTCGGCGGCACGGCGAACGCGACGATTGTGACCGACGTGCAGGCCGATGTGCTGGCCGTGCCGCTCGCCGCGATCCAGAGCGATGAGGCCGGCGAGTACGTCAACCGCGTCAACGCCGATGGCAGCCGGTCGCGCGTCAACGTGCGCAGCGGCGTGCTCGAAGGCGACCTGGTGACTGTGAGCGGCGGTCTGCAAAAAGGCGATAAAGTTGAGTTGGCCACGGCGCAGGTCTTGGGCGTGCCCTCGGGGCCGTTCGTCGGCGGAAACTAGAGAGCAGGAAGTGGCCAGTCGCTCACTCACTCTACTTTCCACTGACTACTACTGTCTTTTTTGTTTGGAGCCTGGACATGATCGAAATCGAAGCGGTGACGAAGGTGTATCAAATGGGCGAGACTCAGGTGCGGGCGTTGGATGGCGTGGACATGCACATCGGCAAGGGCGAGATTTCGGCCATCATGGGGCCGAGCGGCTCGGGCAAGAGCACGCTGCTGGCCATCATCGGTTGCCTCGACGTGCCCACCAGCGGCGTGTACCGGCTCGACAGCGAGAACGTCGAGAGCCTGAGCGACGACGACCTGGCCGGCGTCCGCAGCCGCAAGATCGGCTTTGTCTTTCAGCAATTCAATTTGCTGCAACGCACCACCGCGCTCGACAACGTGATGATGCCGCTGAGTTACGCCGGCGTCGGCGGCCGCGAACGCAAGGCGCGCGCCGAGGAAGCGCTGCGCAAGGTCGGCCTGAGCGACCGCATGCACCACAAGCCGAACGAGCTTTCGGGCGGGCAGCAGCAGCGCGTGGCGATTGCGCGCGCGCTGGTCAACGACCCGGCGATCCTGCTGGCCGACGAGCCGACCGGCGCGCTCGACAGCAAGACCGGCACCGAGATCATCCGGCTCTTTCAATCGCTGCATCGCGACTACGGCCAGACCGTGATCTACGTCACCCACGACCCGTTCATCGCCCGGCACACCAATCGCATCATCCGTCTGGCCGACGGCAAAATCGTCAGCGATGATTGCGTGGCCGAACCGCTCGAAGCCGGCACGCCGCGTCCCAGCGAGCTGGCGTTGGCTGCACATTAGCGGCAGATTGCCGACCGCGGGCCGCGGGCCGTCCGCCGTCGGCGGTCGGCGGTCACAGGAACACGATCATGAACCTCACCGAGAATTTCCGCATTGCTGTGCGGGCGCTGGCCGCGAACAAATTGCGCTCGATCCTGACCATGCTCGGCATCATCATCGGCGTGGCGTCGGTGGTGGCGCTGATGGCGATTGGCGCGGGCGCCACCGCCGGCATCACCACGCAGGTGCAGGGCATCGGCTCGAACGTCATCACCGTGATACCTGGCCGGTTGCAACAGGGCCCGAATCAGGGCGGCGCGCAACAGGCCGCGTTGTACTACACCGACTATGAAGCGCTGGCCAAAACGCTGAAGGACGTGAACGGTGTTGCGCCAGCGTATCAGGCCAGCGCCACCGTCACCTTTGCCTCCGAGACGCAGAACGCCACCGTCATCGGCACGACCACCGAGTACGCGGCGCTCCGCAACTACAACATCGGGCAGGGCCGCTTCCCGACCGCGGCCGAGCAGCAGAACAGCGCGCGGGTGGCGGTGCTCGGCGCGCAAGTGACCGAGGACTTGTTCGGCGGCCTCAACCCGGTGGGCCGCGCGATCAAGATCAGCGGCGTGCCGTTCAACGTCGTCGGCGTGCTCGAGGAGCAGGGCTCGGGCGGCTTTGGCAGCGCCGACGACCTGGTGATGGTGCCGCTCGAGACCGGCTACGACAAGCTGTTCGGGGCGGCGGCGGTCAGCGGCGGCAAGCGCAGGGTCTCGAACATCGTGGTGTCGGTGAAGGCGGAAGACGCCGTGCCGTCCGTGCTGACGCAGATTGATCGCACGCTGCGCCGCCAGCACAAACTCGCCCCGAGCGATCAGGCCGACTTCAGCGCCCTCAGCCAAACGCAGCTGCTCGACACCCTCAATCAAATCACCGGCATCCTCAGCGCGTTCCTCGGCGCCATCGCCGGCATCTCACTGCTGGTCGGCGGCATCGGCATCATGAACATCATGCTGGTCTCGGTCACCGAGCGCACCAAGGAGATCGGTCTGCGCAAAGCCGTCGGCGCGAAACGCGGCGCCATCCTCCTGCAGTTCCTGGTTGAGACGCTGGTGCTGAGCCTGCTCGGCGGCCTGCTCGGCATCGCGCTCGGGGTGGGGATTGCGGCGGCGGTCACGGCCACCGGCACGATCACGGCCTCCATCACCGCCGCCTCGGTGGCGATGGCCTTTGGCTTCGCGGCGGCCGTCGGCATCTTCTTCGGGCTGTACCCGGCCTGGCGCGCGGCGCAACTGCGACCGATTGAAGCGTTGCGGTACGAGTGACGTAATCGCCGGAAACGCATGGGTCATGAACAAGAGCGTCCTGGTGATTGATGATGAGCCGAAGATCGCCGAGATCTGCCGCGACTACCTGAGCGCGGCCGGCTTCGCGGTGACCTCGGCGGGCAGCGGGCCGCAGGGCCTCGCGCTCGCGCGCAAAGACAAGCCCGACCTCGTGGTGCTCGATCTGATGTTGCCGGGGATGGATGGCCTCGATGTGTGCCGCGAGTTGCGGCGTGAGTCAAACGTCCCCATCATCATGCTCACCGCGCGCGTGGAGGAGAGCGACAAGCTGGTGGGCCTCGAGCTGGGCGCCGATGATTACCTGACCAAACCGTTCAGCCCACGCGAGCTCGTCGCCCGGGTGCGCGCCGTGCTCCGGCGCGGCGTGGCCGAGGCAGACCACATCCGCGCCGGCGACCTGACACTCGACCGCGCCCGCTACCGCGCCACCCTGCCCGACCGCGACATCCCGCTCACGCCGACCGAATTCGAGATCCTCGCCGCGCTGGCCGCGCAGCCGGGCCGCGTGTTCTCGCGCGCTCAGTTGCTCACCGTGGCGCGCGGCGTCTCGTTCGAGAGCTACGAGCGCGCGATCGACTCGCACATCCGCAACCTGCGCCGCAAACTCGAGCCGGGCGAGTACATCCTCACCGTGCACGGCGTCGGCTACAAGTTCGTCGAATAGTCAACCGGCCGGGTAGTCGAGTAGTCAGGTAGTGCCGTGACTATTCGACTACTCGACTACCCGACCAAAAGGCAATGACCCTCGATCCCCGGATGTCCGTCCGCCACATCCGCCGCCGGCTGCTGCGGTTGCTGCTGCAAGCCTTTGGCGCAATCGTGGCGCTGATCCTTGGGCTGATGTTGATTGCGTTTGCGCTGGTGCTGAACGGGCTGGCCGGCGGCCGTTCACCCTTTCAGCCGATACAGGCCCGCACGCTCGAAGCGTATTACCTCGGGCGGGGCGATTGGGGCGGCGTCGGCCTCATCGCGCAAGGTGACGCGTGGCGGAGCGCCACTGTGCTCGACGCGGCGGGCCGCATCGTCCTCGACAACGGGCGCGATGACACCGCGCTGATCGGGCAGACCTACACCGGCCTCGTCACCCCGCCGTCCATCGCCTTCGTCCCGCTGCAATCCCAGGGACAGCCCATCGGCAGCCTCGTCATCACGGTCGCGGAACGCTTCGAGCCGATTGGGGTCGTGATCGGGTTGCTGACGCCCGTCTCCATCGTCTCCATCTTCCTCGCGCTGCTCACCCTGCTCATCGGTTTCCTGCTCGCGCAACGCTTCCTCAATCCGTTGGCCGATGTGATCGCGGCGGCGCAGGCGGTGGCCGCCGGCGACCTCGCGGCGCGCGTGCCGGTGGAGGGGCCGGGCGATCTGCGCAGCCTGAGCGACTCGTTCAACCGCATGACCGAGGCGCTCGAACGCAACGACCGCGAGCGCCGCGCTATGCTTACCGACATCGCCCACGAACTGCGCACGCCGCTCACGGTGATGCGCGGCAAACTGGAGGGTTTCATTGACGGGGTTTATCCCGTCAATGAAAGCACCATCGCGCCGGTGCTCGCGGAGACGTACACGCTCGAACGGCTGGTGGATGATCTGCGGTTGTTGACGCTGGCTGAATCCCGGCAACTCCACTTCGACCTGCGGCCCACCGACCTCGGCGACCTGGCAGCGCGCGCCGTCAGCCTGTTCCAGGCCGAGGCGGATGAAAAGCGCATCGCCCTCACGCTGGCTGTTGCGCCGGACACGCCGGCGGTCGCCGCCGACGCGCAGCGCGTCAGCCAGGTCATCGGCAACCTCATCAGCAACGCGCTGCGCTACGTGCCGGAGGGCGGGGCGGTCAGCATCACCGTGCGTGACGCGTCACTCTCCGTCAGCGACAACGGCCCCGGCGTAACCGAGGCCGACCTCCCCCACCTCTTCGACCGCT
>CAZSNP010000004.1:110137-118293 GCA_964608265.1 uncultured Anaerolineales bacterium
AGCGACAACGGCCCCGGCGTAACCGAGGCCGACCTCCCCCACCTCTTCGACCGCTTCTGGCGCGGCGAGAAATCACGCGCGCGGGCCTCGGGCGGCGCGGGCCTCGGCCTCGCCATCGCCCGGCAACTCATCGAGGCGCAGGGCGGAACCATCGCGGCCCGCAACCGCCCCGAGGGCGGGCTGGCCGTCACATTCACTTTACCGATCCGGAAATGACGGAAAACGGGGACAAGCGAGAAAGGTTCCACTTCCCACTTTCCACACCCCTCTCTTTTCCCTGTCATTCCTTTTTCTGTGCAAATCACCCTCGCAACTTACGGAACTCGCGGCGATGTGCAGCCGTTCGTCGCGCTCGGCCTCGGCCTGCAGCGCGCCGGGCATCGGGTACGCGTGGCTGCGCCGGCGGCCTTCGAATCCTTCGTCACCCGCTATGGCCTGAGCTTCGCGCCGCTGGCCGGCGACCCGCAGGCCATCAGCCGGGCGCTGGTGGATTCGGCAGGGCGCATCCCGTGGCGCGTCTATCGCGAGTTGTACCGGCAGGCCATGCCGCTGGCGAAGGGTGTGTACGACAGCCTGGCCGCGCTGTGCAGTGAGACGGATGTGCTCGTGCATTCGTTTTTGCTGATGGTCGGCGCGCACACGCTGGCGCGGCAGGCCGGTGTGCGCGATGTGAGCGCGCAGTTGATCCCGTTGTTTGGCCCGACCGGCGCATTCTCCAGCCCGATGTTCCCCGGCCTGCGGGGCGGCGCGGCCCTCAATCGGCTGACGCATGTGTTCTTCGAGCGTTCGTTTTGGTGGGGCAACCGAGTGGGCTATTGGCAACTGCGCCGGGGCAATCCGCAACTGCCGCCCGCCATCCATTGGCCGTTCGCCCGGGATCATCACCCAGCCACGCCGCTGCTCTACGGCTTCAGTCGCCACGTCGTGCCGCCGCCGGCGGAGTGGCAGGGTCGCGCGCACGTCACCGGTTACTGGTTTCTCGATGCCGAGGACGACTGGCAGCCGCCGCCGGCGTTGCTGCGCTTTCTCGAAGCCGGCGCGCCGCCGGTCTGCGTCGGGTTCAGCAGCGTGGTGACACGCGAGGCGCAACGGTTGGCCGAGATCACACTGGCGGCGTTGCGGCGCACCGGCCAGCGCGGTGTCATCCTTGGGGGATGGGCGGGATGGCAGTTGACGGATGTGCCCGATACGGTCTGCGTGCTCGATGCAGCCCCGCACGGCTGGCTGTTCCCGCGCGTGGCGATGGTAATCCATCACGGCGGCGCGGGCACGACGGCCGCCGGGCTGCGCGCGGGCGTGCCCAGCCTCATCACACCCTTCACCACCGATCAGCCGTTTTGGGCGTGGCGGGTGCAGCAACTCGGCGTCGGGCCGCAGCCGATACCGCAGGCTAACCTCACCGCCGAGAACCTCGCCGCCGCCATTGATCGCGCCCTGCACGATGCGGAGATGCAGCAGCGCGCGGCGCGGCTCGGGGAGAAAATCCGCGCCGAGGCGGGCGTGGCGAAGGCGGTGGCAATCATCGGGAAAGAAAGGATATGAGGGCGATCGTTTCCTTTGATTCCCTGCTGTCCCTCTGAGGAGTAACGATGGCGATGGACAACCCTGCCGACTTGAACGCCGCCTCCCGCGCGGCGTGGGAAGCGAACGCGGGATTTTGGGATGAGAAACAGGGCGACCTCGGCAACGCCTCGCACCGCGAGCAGATCGCCCCGGCGGCGCTGCGCCTGCTCAACGTGCAGCCCGGCGAGATAGTGCTCGATGCGGCCTGCGGCAACGGCGTCTTTGCCCGCAAGCTGGCCGCCCTCGGCGCGCAGGTGGTTGGCTTCGACTTCAGCCCGGCGATGATTGAGAACGCCCGCCGCTACGCCGCGCAGAGTGAGCACCGCGGCCGCATGCGCTTTCAGGTGATGGACGCCACCGACGAAGCGCAACTCCTCACGCTCGGCGCAGGGCGATTCGATGCGGTGGTGAGTTTGATGGCCCTGATGGATATGCCCGAGATCGCTCCGCTGTGCCGCGCGGCGCGCCGGTTGCTCAAGCCCGAAGGGCGGTTCATCTTCGCCGTGGTGCATCCGTGCTTCAACTCCGCGCCGGGCATCGTGCGTGTGATGGAGGAGGAAGACCGTGAGGGAGAGATCGTCGAGGCGCATTCGCTGAAGATGTCGCGCTACCTCACCGGCGGCGCGGCCAAAGGACTCGCCATCATCGGCCAGCCCGCCGCGCAGTATTACTTCCATCGCCCACTGCACGAACTGCTCAACACCTGCTTCGACGCCGGCTTCGTGCTGGATCGAATCGATGAACCGCCCATTCCGCAGCGCGAACGGCGTCGCGACTCGTGGGCGAGCTACAACGACATCCCGCCGTTCTTTTTGGCGCGCCTGCGATGACGCTCATCACGCTTGCCCCCGACGACGAGCGCGGCATCCGCCAGGCCGCCGGGATTCTGACGCTGGCCTTCCGCGAGCACTGGCCCGACTCCTGGGCGACGCTCGAAGACGCGCTCGCCGAAGTGCACGCGATGCTCGCCCCCGACTGCATCTGCCGCGCGGCGTGTGAGATTCAACAAGCGGGTGATCCGCTCCGCCGTGTATAATCCCGCTTGATCCGGAGTTGAAACATGACCACCGAAGTCGAAGCCATTTACCACAACGGCGCATTGGAATTGCAAACCGCCCTTCCGCTAAAGGAGGGTGAGCGCGTGCGTGTATTGGTGCTGACCGGCGACCTCGATGTTGAGGAGCGCGTCAAAGCCCTGCATCGTGCTGCCGATGCCTGGCTGTCCGGCCAGGCTCCGGCGGGGCCGCCCGCCTATTCCGCCGACGAGTGGTCGCGGCTGGATGAGGAATGGGATCGGCTGCTAGCCGAGATTTTGGCGAAGACGAATGGGCGGACCGAGGCGGAGGTCGCTGCCGATGTAGAAGAAGCCGTGCGGGCTGCCCGCCGACAACCGCGCGCTCAATGATCCGCGTTGTCGTGGATACAAACGTGTTGGTGCGAGGCGCTCTCTCCCCAAGTGGAGGGAGCGCCTTCATCGTTCAGGCCTTCAAACAACGCCGATTTGTGTTACTCACTTCGCCGCGGCATTTGCAGGAAATCTTCCGCACGTTGGGTTATCCGCGTCTGCGACGCAAGTACCGGCTGTCTGACCGGGTCCGCAAACGGCTCGTGGCGCAGATTGCCGCCCGTGGCCTCATGCTGTCGACCATCGGGTCTATCGCATTGTGTCGTGATCCGCAGGATGATTTCTTGATCGAGTTGGCTTTGCTGGGGCGCGCCGATTTTGTCGTGACCGAGGATGCTGACCTTCACGAAGACGCCACCATTGTGCGCTTTCTCATGGAGCGGGGCGTACGTCTTATCTACGCCGCCGAGTTTGCGGCCGTCCTTCGGCGCGAAGCTGGCGAATAAGTAGGCAGCGACACCGTCGCCTGCTCGGCCAATCCTTGTACATCCATACACTGACACCCGCCGACGAACGTGGCATCCGCCAGGCCGCCGGGATTTTGACGCTGGCCTTTCGCGAGCATTGGCCCGACTCCTGGGCGGCGCTCGAAGACGCGCTCGCCGAAGTGCACGCGATGCTCGCCCCCGACCGCATCTGCCGGGCGGCGTGTGATGAAAACGGCACGGTCGTGGGCTGGATCGGCGGCATCCCCGAGTACGACGGCAACGTGTGGGAGTTGCATCCCCTCGCGGTGCACCCGGCGCACCAACAGCGCGGCATCGGGCGGGCGCTGGTCGCGGATTTTGAAGCGCAGGTGCGCGCGCGCGGCGGCCTCACCATCATGCTCGGCAGCGACGATGTGGATGCGATGACGACGCTCTCGGGCGTTGACCTTTACACCGACCCGTGGGAGCATATCCGCAACATCCGCAATCTCAAGCGCCATCCGTACGCGTTCTATCACAAGCTCGGCTATACCATCATCGGCGTCATGCCCGACGCGAACGGGCGCGGCCAGCCGGACATTTACATGGGCAAGCGGGTGTGAAGCGACCGCCGACGGCAGACCGCAGACGGCAGACCGCAGATCGCCGCCACTCCGGTGAGCGTCTTACGTGTTCCGTGGTCCGTTGCGCCTCCACAAGCCGCACTCAAGAATCAGAAACCTAAAATGCTCAACTGGTCCGCTATTACTGAAGAGGCCGTCCGTCACCTGCAGGCGCTGATTCAACTCAACACCACCAATCCGCCGGGCAACGAGATCATCGCCGCCGAGTACCTCGCCCGCGCGCTGAAGGCCGAGGGCTTCGAGCCGCTGATTCTCGAATCCGCCCCGACGCGGGGCAACGTGGTGGCGCGCCTCGCGGGCACGGGCGAGGCCCCGCCTTTGCTGCTCTACGGCCATACCGATGTCGTGCCCGTCGAGCCGGAGCACTGGACGCACCCGCCCTTCGGCGGCGAGGTGCACGACGGTTTCGTGTGGGGGCGCGGCGCGGTGGATATGAAGGGGACGGTCGCGCAGCAGTTGATGGTGCTGCTGCTGCTCAAGCGCAGCGGCAGGCCGTTGAAGCGCGACGTGATCTTCGCCGCCACCGCCGACGAGGAAGTGAGCGGGCGCTACGGCCTCGGCTGGCTGGTGCAGCATCACCCCGACCTCATCCGGGCGGAGTTTGGCCTGACGGAACTCGGCGGCTACAACATGGATTTCGCCGGTGTCACGCTCTATCCGATTCAAGTGGCCGAGAAGGGGACGTGCTGGGTGAAGGTGCGGGCGCACGGCCAGCCCGGCCACGCCTCGCAGCCCCACGCAAACAACGCCGTGGTGCGCCTGGCGCGCGCCGTGGAGGAACTCGCGCGCGTCGGTTTGCCGTATCACCTCACCGGCGCAACCGCCGGCTTTCTCGACGCGGCCGCGGATGCGCTGGGCGGTGACTTTGGCGCACTGCTGCGCGACCTCAAAACCCAGCCGCACGCCGACGACCTGCTCAACGGCGCGCTCAAGCAGCACCCGCTGCACGGCTTCCTCGTCGCCCTCACCCACAACACCGCCGTGCCCACCGGCCTGAGCGCCGGGCAGAAGACCAACGTCATCCCCGGTGTGGCCGAGGCGACCATTGACGGCCGCACCCTGCCGGGCTTCAACGCCGAGTCCTTCCTCGGCGAGCTGCGGGCGCTGATGGGCGACGACCTCGAGTACGAAGTGACATGCGACTCGCCGCCGCTGCAAACCTCGCACGCCACGCCGCTGTTCGACCTGATGGCCCGCGCCCTGCGCGCGCACGATCCGAACGCCAGGGTCGTGCCGTACATGATGACGGGCGCGACCGACGCCAAGTACCTCGCCAAACTCGGCGTGCCCAGTTACGGCTTCGCGCCGATGAAGCTGCCAGCGGACTTCGACTTCTTCAACCTGTTCCACGCCCACGACGAACGCGCGCCGGTGGAGGGCCTCGGCTGGGGCGTACGCGTGTTGTGGGAGGTGGTGACCGAGTACGGGGGCGGCGGATGAGCGTTCAATCGCGTTCGCGATTGCTCAGCTGATTCTCAAAATCACCCCATCCGCCATTCACCCACTCACCCAATAACGTTGGCATGCGCCGCTATCTCCCGTTCCTCATCGTCTTCGGCCTCGCCTGCAACACGTTGATACCGACCGCGACCCCGCTCGCGCCGCCGACCCCGACGGCGAGCGTGGCAGCGACGTTGCCGACGGCAGTCCCTTCCGCGCGGCCCACCGCCGCGCCGGCCGCCACCGTTATTCCACCACAGCCCGACGGGTTGCAACCGGGCGACATCACCTTCCACCCCGGCCCCGAGTTGTATGCCGGCGACATCGTCAGCTTCGAGGTGGACGGCTCGAACGTGGCTGCCTCGTGGGAGGGCTGGCGGGTAGAGGCCTACCTCGGCGGGGCCAACGGCGAGAAGCTCGGCGAGAGCAATCTGGCGAGCTTCGGCTTTGGCGGTGCGCCGGCGGCCGAGTTCTGGTGGGCCTGGGATACGGCCGGGCTGGTGGGCGAGCAGACGCTGACGTTTGTGGCCCTGCCGCCGGACGAGGCCGGGACACCGCAGCAGGCGACGGTCAGCGTGCTTCTGTTGCCGGCGGAACTCCGCCCGCAACCGGAGCGGGAGGCCGCGTGGGCGCTGGCCGAGAGCGCGTGCTGCCTCTTCCACTACCTCACCGGCACCGCTGCCGCGCGCGACATCGAAACCATCAAAGCCGAAGCCGACGAGTCGTTTGAGATCGTCGAGGCGCGGCTCGGCGTCGAACGGCGCGACAAGATTGCCTTCACGCTGCTCAGCCGTTTGCTCGGGCACGGCGGGTTCGCCAGCGGCGAAATCTCGCTCACCTACGTTGACCGCAACCCGGCCGGCAACAATTTCGATACGGTCTTCATCCACGAAGGCGTGCACATCCTCGACCGGCAATTCGCCGACAACCGCCCGGCGTTTCTGGCCGAGGGGCTGGCCGTCTTCATCGCCGGTGGGCACTATAAACCCGAAGACCTCGACCGGCGCGCCGCAGCCCTGCTGGCATGGGAAGGCTACCTGCCGCTGGCTGACCTCGCCCGCGACTTCTATCCCGCGCAACATGAAATCGGTTATCTCGAGGCCGGTTCGTTTGTGAAATACCTCGTTGACCAATACGGCTGGGACAGATTCAAAAAGATGTACGCCACGCTGCAACCCGCGCCGGACGAGACGGTGCAACTCGCTAACGGCCTGGCCGCTCACTACGAGAAAACCCTGGCGGAACTGGAGACGGAATGGCTGGCGTATCTGCGCACGGTGGCGTGGGAGGCGCGCGACCTCGACGACCTGCGGCTGAGTGTGGGGCTGTTCGAGGCGTTGCGGCGCTATCAGCAATTGCGCGACCCGGCGGCGTACTACCTCAGCGCCTGGCTACCCGATGGCCCGCAGGCCCGCAAGCGCGGCGTCATCGCCGACTTCATCCGCAGCCCGCGCGACCCGGAAGCCATCGCCCTCGAGACGATGCTGGCCGCTGCCGAGCGCGGCCTCGCGCGCGGCGACTTCGCGCAAGTGGCGGCCCTGCTCACCTCGGTCAACGCCGCGCTCGACGCGAACGACCTCAATGCCGACCCGCTGGCCGCGCGCTATCTGCGCGTCGTGGCCGAACTCGCCGCCGAGGGCTACGAGGCGCAGACCATCGAACTGCTGACCGACCTGCCCACCCTCACCGCGATCCGTGACTGGCCCGTCGTCGAGTCGGTCACGTATAATGGGCAATAGAAAGTGGCCCGTCGCAATCCAGCCCAACCCACCATCCATCGCTGAATGTACAAGTTGACCCTCATCTTCCACGACAACCCCGCCATCCCCGACTTGATGGAGCGTTGGTCGAACGACTTTGTGCCGCTGGCAGATAAGCTGCCGGGCCTGCGCCTGGTGAGCGTGAGCCATGTGGACGGCGGGCCGGCGGGGCCGAGCGAGATTCGCCTGATCCACGACCTGATCTTCGACGACGTGCAGGCGATGACGGCGGCGATGCAGTCGCCGGCGGGTGTGGCGGCGGGGCAGTGCCTGGTGCGCCTCACCAGGAACGCCCCCGGCAGTGTGACCATGCTTTTCGCCGATCACAAGCAGGATGCGCCGAAAGTGTTGAGTTGACGTTGTAACGCTCAGGAACCCATCGGTAACAAAGAGAAGCGCCGAGAGTTGGCCTCGGCGCTTCTTCGTCCTGGAGCCAGTCCCGTTGTTTCGGTTCCCGTCGGTCGTCGCGGTCTGGCCCGCTTTATCCCGCAAACGGATTTTGGCTCGGGCTGTGTTCTTACGGCGAACTGATCTCGATGAAGTTCACCTTGTTGTTCTGCGCGCCGGACGCATTGCTCAGCGTCAGCCGCCCGTCGCTCACCGTCACGGTGACGGTATTGTCGAGCCAGCGCTGGCTGTCGGTTGGCGCACCGTCAATCACGGTCACGCCCTCGAGGTCGAGGCGGAAGACGCTGTCGGTGGCGGATGCATCACCAGCGACCAATCGCACGCGATAGGTGCCGTTGGGCAGAGCGATCTCCCACGTGCAAGACCCGCCGCACACCGACGGCTTTTGCATGTGCAGGAGCGTGTCGTAGCGTTGGTCGGGCGAGGCGGCCGAGTTGCGGTCGCGCCCGGTGAAGTTGTTGGCGCTCCAACCGTACTGCTGCCCGTTGCCGCGGTCGCCAAAGCGTTTGCCCGTGTCGGCCAGATACCC
>CAZSNP010000004.1:118393-124120 GCA_964608265.1 uncultured Anaerolineales bacterium
TTGCTGAGGGTCAGACGCCCATCGGTCACGGTGACGGTCGCTTCGCCCTCCAGCCAGCGTTGCGTGGTGGAGGACACGCCCTCGACCACACTCACCGCTTCTGCCATGATGTGAAAGTACGTATCATAGTAACTCGGGTCGCCGGCGACGAGGCGAACCCGATAGGTGCCGTTGGGCAGGGCGATCTCCCAGATGTAGGTGCCGCCGCGCTGCATGTGCAGCAGCGTGTCGTAGCGCTGATCGGGCGATTGCGCCGAATCGCGGTCACGAGCGCCATCGGTGTTGTCGGCGTTCCAGCCATACTGGTATCCGTTGCCCCGCTCGCCAAACACTGCGCCGGTGTCGGCCAGGTAACCGATGGGGATGGAAGCGCCGTCGAGTTGGAAATTGATCCTGATGCTTTCACCCGGCGCCGGGGTAGGCTGGGGGAGGGTGGCAGTCGGGGTGAGCGTAGGCTGTGGCGCCGGCGTGGTCGGGGGCTGATTGACCGGGTACAGGTTGGCCTGTGACACAATGAACGATCCATCGCCCTCTGCGGGCGCGTTGACATTGTTCAGCCGCCAAGCCACCGCCAGGTTGTCGCCGCCCCAACCCTCGATGGCACGAGCCTCGATGTAATACCAACCCGCCAGGAGAGACTGCCTGCTCGACTGCTGCGTCGGGTACTTGCTCCATTCGCGTGCGTGAGTCCAGTAAGGAACGCCGGCTATCTCAGCCGCGCCCGCAGCAAGGACGGCGACATCGGCCCCCGTCGGGGAAGCGAGGCGTGTCGGATTGAGAAGCAGAACGCCCAGGTCGTCACTCGCCAGCCAGAACGTGTACTCGCCAGAGACGGGGACGCACAGCAACGCCTGCATCCGTTGCCCATAGTAATCGCCGCTGTCGGTTGGAGATTCAAAGGTGGTTTGCGTCTGTGTGCTGCTGGCCGGCAGGCGAAAGTTGTCGGTCCGGGCCGCGAATTCGTTGAGCGTCGTGACACTCAGGTCAGACCAGACACTGCGCGTCGCCCCACTTCCGGCGCAGGCCGTCACGGGCGCGCCGGTGCTGGTGGGGAGCGCCGTGGGCGTGACGTTGGCCGTTGTCGTGGGTTGGGCCGTGCGCGTGGCGGTCGGGGTGGCCGTGTTGTCCTGAACACCGATGCGGGTCGCGGTGGCGGTTGGGCTGGGCGGCGCTGTCGTTCGGGTCGCCGTCGCGGTCGGCGGCACAGCCGTCCGCGTCGTTGTCGGGGTCGGGCTGCCAGAACTCGCCGTCAACCTGAGTACCCAATCCTCGTTGTTGGCATACACGGAGGCCGGCACCGTCCACACGCCGTTGGACGGGTTGATGGGGCTGCCCCCATTGAGAGTCGTGTAGCTGCCGCTGCGCGGGTTGTAACTCTGGGCGATGTACGCTCCGGTCCCCAGACCCGTCATCTGAACGAGGTGACCGGCGTTGCCTCGCGGAAGATAGATCACGTGCAGCTGATTCGGGATGGACGCCGCGTGCGGTGGCGTGATGTCATATGCCGACGGGCCGGCGGGCGCACTGCCATCTACCCGCAAAGCCTGACGATTGGGTTCGAGCTGCCACCACGGAATGGCCGCAAAGAAATCGCGCAGCGGTTTCACATACCCGGCACCGGGATAAGCGAGAGCCGCATCCCACGAGGTAGCATCATATGTGGCCGCGCCGGTTTCTCCCGCCGGGGCGTGCGGATCATAGAAGTGAGATAGGCCACCCGCGCCGTAGGTGTGCCCGGCAGCGCCGTTGACGAGCGCCGTCCACATCTGCCAGCGCACTTCGTGGGCATCAGCGCCCTCGGCCCGGTTGTTTTCGTAAAAGCCCTCGGAATGCACCGTCGGTTTGATCGGTGTCAGCGCGTAATCGTCACGTGTGCGCTCAAAGACATAAAAGAGGTGATCGTCATAGTGCCGGGTTTGCGTCCAATTGAACGTCAGCCACGGTTGCGCATGGAATTCACCCGACGAAGATTGTGCGTGGGCTCGCGCACCCCACTCCGGCGGGTCGGCTTCATCGGGCCGCCCGCTCGGGTGGATCGTCAACGGATGCTGATAGACGTTGTAACTCTGAACTGCCTGGCCGAGCTGATTCCACTCACAGCTCGCGTTGGCGCGATTCGTCGAGTAATCCCAACACAACCCCCAGACACCGCCGGAACCGGCATCATCCCACGTGTTCGTGCCGGGGTATTTGTACTGATACTCGCCGGATAGACTCCACACAAGGTTGTATGCCCCATAACGCGCCATCAGGTAGCGCGACACCAGCCTGGCATCGGTGATTGACATTCTGTAAGTGCTGAGCCAGGAAGGATGCGCCGCAATGACCAACCCGTTGTCGAACATCGCCCGAAAACGGGTATCGAGTTGTTGAAAGTGGCTGGCATTCAGAGTCTCGAAATCTCCATTGCCCTGATCGCTTTGCGCGTTATCGGGGAAAGGATAACCGCCTTCATTGCGGTTGGTCAGAAAGAAGAACTGCGTCTGCACCACCGTGAAGCCCTTGCTGACTCGATCTGCCAGCCAGGTGTAGAAATGACGATTGTCGTACGGGCCGCCTCCGATGCCGGCGCGGATTGCGTTGACTTCCCAGGCGGTCTCGCCAATCCAGAAGAACGGCGTGCCGTCGGCGTAGGTGAAGTAACGATTGGCGCGCGGGCCGCTGTTGGCCACCCGCAGGTGACCACGCAGGTTTGGGTTGGCGGCGATCTGCGCCGGAGTCGGCGCAACAGCCTGCAGGGCGCCCGAGGCTCGCAAGTTGGCATCCGCCGAAGACGTCGACCAGCTCCAGGTGCCCGGCAAGGTCGGGGTAAAGCGCACTACCCACACCTGCTGACCACCGGCGTCGGTTCCATTGTAGAAACCATCCACACTGAGGATCTGACCACTGCTGTGAGTAAAGGTAGCCTGCACCGGGAAGGTTTGCCAGTGATGGGTCTGAGGCGTCGTCAGTGCCCGTTCCCATAAGCCCCACTGTGTCACAGAGGCCTGGGCGACGGCAGGTTCCATCGGCCACAGGGCTGCGACAAGCGCAGTGATTAGCGTGAGCCGGACTAACGTCTTCAAATAGTCATTGAGGGTTTGCATCGAACATCTCCTCTCGCCGGAAAATGTAGCGGCTGGCGGCGGTCCTGTCAGCAAATTCCCTCTGAAGATTGAGTGAACGCCGGGTGAACTTGTCGTAACCATCGCCAGCTTGACACAATGCCGTTGGTAAACCGTATAGAGTCGGTGAAGGGCCGCTGATCCAACACAAGGCCAGGTTTGTTAATCCCATGCATGCCTTTCAGATGATCCTATTCCCTTCGACGACACTCAGCGAAAACTAAAGTACAATTTTGGGCACGAATCCTTGTGATTGAGGTGTAATGTGGCTCAAACGGCAACCGTGGTCAATCAAACGCAAACGGCAACTCGTGGCAACCGGCGGAAGTTCCTCATCGGCGGCGGTATCCTCATCGCGGCCATCGTCTTCCTCATCGCCACGACGATGAACGCCACGCTGCAATACTTCCTGACGATCGATGAGTTGCAGGCTCAGGGATCAAGCGTCGTCGGGAAGAACCTGCGCGTGTCGGGCGCGGTGTTGGGTGACACCATCACCTATGACACGACCACTTTGGAGATCACGTTCACGATGGTCAACGTGCCCGGCGACCTGGCGCAGGTGGATGAGGCGGGCGGGCTGGCGAAGGTCTTGCACGAGGCGGTGCAGAACCAGAACGCCTCGCGCGTCACGGTGAAGTACGTCGGCCCAAAGCCCGACTTGCTGAGGCACGAGGCCCAGGCGATTGTGACCGGTAAGCTGGGGGAGGATGGGGTGTTTTACGCCGACGAGTTGCAGTTGAAGTGCCCAACCCGCTACGACGAAGCCGCGCCGCGGAGTTGACGCAGCCGGATACAAAAGAGACCGCAGCCTGAGCGCTGCGGTCTTTTCGTTTGGGCGGCGGTTTCTCAGCGATTGGCCGTCGTCGGCGGAGTCGCTGACTCGAGCGCCTTGAGTTGTGCCTGCCGGGCCAGGTCGGTCGCGGCGGCGAGGATGCGCAGGGCCTCCTCGGGATTGTGGAAGCCCATGCTGTTCTCGGCAGCGATGAAGTCCCAACGCAACTGTGCGGCGCGGTGGAGCTGCTGCGCCTCGGCCAACCTGGCCGCATCCACGTTCGGCGCGGCGGCCGCAGCCTTCAACGCGTCAATCGCCGCCACCAGCGCGTCCTCGGTCGCACTCATCGTGTCGGCCACCTGTTTCTGAATCGTCGCCACGCGCCCGGTGACATAGGGCACATCGGTGTGACACTGGCCGCAGGCCACCTCGGCGTTGACCAGCGGGCTTTGCACATTGTGCGTCGAGAATTTGGCCGCGCCGTCGCGGGTGTAGGGCATGTGGCAATCGGCGCAGGCCACCCCGGCGCTGTAGTGCGTGCTGCCGGCGGTGAAGAGTTCATATTCCGGATGCTGCATCTTGAGCAGCGGCGCCTTCGTCTCGGCGTGTTCCCAATCCTTGAACTGAATTTCCGTGTAATATGCCTCGATGTTTTCAATCGCCGTGCCCTTCGCCCATGGGAAGGTCAGTAGTTTGCCGTCGCCCCGGAAGTAATACTCGACGTGACAGTTCGCACACACCACCGTCCGCATCTCCTGCCGCGTGAACGTGCGCCAGTCCTTGCCCTGCGCCTTGAGCGCCTCATCCAGCGCGGGATTGGTGACGACGAGCCGCATCGTCTCGGCCTCGTGACAATTCGCGCAGCCAATGGGGTTGTTGATGCGCTGGCCCAGCGCCGCAAACGGCGTCCTGTCGTACTCCGCCATGCCCAGCTCCGCCCACAGCGATGGATTCTCGGAGGCCTTGCACGAGTAGCACGTGCCCGGCGTCTTCTCGTTCACCCGTTTCGTGTCGCGCACGTCGGTCAGGCTCCAGGCGTGGCCGCGATCCTCGGTGTAGCCTTTGGAAAACGGGTTGCCGGCGAACAGCCGCACCAGGCGCGGGTCCACCTCCAGTTTGTCGAAGTTGACCGAGCCGCCGTAAGTCGTCTTGATCGCATTCTCGCCGGTGAGCAGATAGGTCGAGTATTGATTGGGGAAGTTCGCGCCCCAGCGCTCGGAATCCGGTTCGTTGGCCGCGATCTGCAGCAGCGGCGCGACGCCCCGGCTGGCCGTGGGCTGATTGCTGATGAAGACGAAGGTCCCGATCAGCAGCGCCGTGAGCACGACGATGATGCCGATCAGAATCGCGGGGAGGAAGCGGTTATTCATAAGTCAGTCCTCAAGGGGTCGGCTTGCCTGTGTCCTGATAGGGCAGGATCGAAACGCCGCGCTCGCCGTGCGCGACCGCGCGATGGCAACTAAAACAATACCGTTCGGCATCGTGCCGGCCGTCCGCGATCACGCTCACCGTTTCGGCGTGGCAGCGGATACAGTTTTCCTGGATGACGGCCTTGCTCGAGTCCCTGGCGCGGATGGCGGGCGGGAGGTGGCCGAGCGTGTACGCGCTGACGTGGTTGAAGCCGGATTGTGCTTTGACGAGATACTTGGGGATGAAGTCGTGCGGGGTGTGGCAGTCGTTGCACTTGGCAAACGGGCGGTGCCCGCTGTGGAACCAGCCCTCGTAGGCGGAATCCATCACATGGCAGTTGTTACACGCTGCCGGGTCATCGCCCAGGTAGGCCGTGAAGTTGCTGACATACAGCCCGACCCCGGCCACCGCCGCCAGGCACAGCATGCCCACCGCCAC
>CAZSNP010000005.1:0-31990 GCA_964608265.1 uncultured Anaerolineales bacterium
TGGTGCGATCCACTCCCTCTCCCAGCGGGAGAGGGCGGCGATAGCTTCGGTGCAAAGCGCCGAAGCTATCGCGGGTGAGGGCGATAATCCGGCGTGGATTGGACTTTGCACTCGCCCTGAACCCTATCGCAGGGTGTGTGCCAAGTCGCCGCGCTCGCCCTCATCCCCCAACCCCTTCTCCCGCTGGGAGAAGGGGAGTCGGCACTCATGATTTGGAGCAGCCTTCCAATGACACGCTCCACTCCCTCTCCCGGCGGGAGAGGGCGGCGATAGCTTCGGTGCAAAGCGCCGAAGCTATCGCGGGTGAGGGCGAAAATCCGGCGTGGATTGGACTTTGCACACACCCTGTTCGTGGCACGGCCTTACCTTGACATCCCCTTTGTTCGGGCGTAGCATCACGCCTGCCCGCCCGGAAGTGACGGGGCGGGCTTTGTTTTGCCCGTAGCGTAGTCTGGCCGCAACCGAGACTGCCCGGGCCGCGCAGCGTCGTCATCACCGAAGTGCCGTCTCACATCGAGGGAGAATGAGAAAGGCGCGAGTGGCCGGGGCAAGCCTATGCCTTCCCCACCCGCACTCATCGCATATGACTCTTCAATCCAACCATCACATCATCGTCGTTGGCTGCGGGCGCGTCGGCGCGGAACTGGCGCTCGCGTTGTGGCACAAGAACCACCGCGTCACCATCATGGACGCACATGCCCGCGCCTTCGACCGGCTCGGCCCGGAATTTCTGGGCCGAACGGTGCAGGGCGACGGGCTGGATCAGGATGCCCTCAAACGCGCCGGCATCGCCGAGGCGCACGCGCTGGCGGCGACCACCGCCTCCGACAGCGTGAACATCGTCGTCGCCCGAGTGGCGCAGGAGATCTTCAAGCTCAAGCACGTCGTGGCCCGCGTTTATAATCCGCGCCGCACCCCGGTGTATGAAAAGCTCGGCATCCAGACGATTGCCTCGTCGTCGTGGGCCGCCCAGCGCATCGAGCAGTTCATCCTGCACCCCGGCATGCGCAGCCTGCACGCGGTGGGCAACGGCGAGGTCGAGGTGTACGAACTCATCATCCCGCCGGATTGGGGCGGCCGGCGCATCATGGATTTGCTGCCCGACCACGGGGCCATCGTCGTGGCGCTCTCGCGGAATGGCCGCGGGCTGTTGCCCGTCGCTGACACGGTGCTGCAGGCGGATGATTTGCTCTACGTCAGCGCCACCGACCCGGCCTCGGCCTCGCTGCGCCGCCGGCTGCACCAGGAGAACGGAGCCTAACCATGTTTGTGATCATTGCCGGCGGGGGTCGCACCGGCTCCCACCTCGCTGAACTCCTCATCGCCCAGGGCCACGAAGTCCGCATCGTCGAAGAACGCGTGAGCACCATCGCCAACCTGCACCGCGAGCTGCCGACCGAGACGATCCTCGAAGGCGACCCGACCGACCCGAACGTGCTGGAATCCGCCGGCATCGGGCGGGCGCAGGTGCTGGCCGCCGTCACCCCGGAAGATGCGGACAACCTCGTCATCGCCGCGCTGGGCCGTTATCAGTTCAACGTGCGTCGCATCATTGGCCGCGTCAACAATCCCCGCAACGCCTGGCTGTTCAGCACCGACTTTGGCGTGGATGTGGCGCTCAACCAGGCCGATGTGATGGCGAAGCTGATCGAAGAGGAGATGTCGCTGGGCGACATGATGACGATGGCCAAGCTGCGACGCGGCCAATACTCGCTGGTCGAGGAGAAAATCGCGCCGGGCGCATCAGCCATCGGCCTGGCGATCAAAGACCTGACGCTGCCCGAGCACTGCGTCATCGCCGGTATCATCCGCCATGGCGACTTGATTTTGCCGCGCGGCATCACCGTGCTCGAACAGGGCGATGAGGTGCTGGCCCTGGTGGATGAGGCCGCCCGCGAAGGGCTGGCGCACCTGCTCGGGCCGGTGCGCGGGTAGCGGCTTCACCCCTCAACCTCAAAGCGCGTCTGGACACTCCAGCGAGGCCCGCTGCGCGCCCTTCGACAGACTCAGGCGGGCGGGCACGCTTTGGGGTTCAATCCTCAGCCGCTGTATAATTCATGCCAGCCATGAAGAAGCCGCTGTCAAAAATTGAAGAGCGGATGGAATCCCTCGTCGAGGGCACGTTCGCGCGGCTGTTCGCCGGCAAACTGCACCCGCGCGATGTGGCCCTGCAGTTGGCCCGCGCGCTGGAGGACAGCCTGGCCAACACCGGCCAGCCCGCGCTGCGTTACGCCGTGCGCGTCAACCCCGGCGACGCGCAGGAGCTGCTCGGCGAGCAGCCGCGCCTGGCCGAAATCCTGGCCGAAGACCTTGTCGCCGCGGCGCGCGAAGGCAACCTCACCCTCCCCCGCCTGCCCGAAATCTTCATCCTGCCCGATGCCTCGCTGAGGCCGCGCACGGTCAGCGTCGCCGCCGAGGCCGCCTCGATTCAGGATACGGCCACCGCCGTGCCCGTCACGGCCCCGCTCGAAGCGAGCAGCGCGCCCGAGATGCCGAACGCCTTCCTCATCCTCGAGGGCGAGCGCACCGTGCCGCTCGCGCAGCCGGTGTTGAGTTTGGGCCGGCGGCTCGACAATCACATCATCGTGGATGACCCGCGCGTCTCGCGCGCCCACGCCCAGTTGCGGTTGCGCTTCGGGCGCTTTGTGCTGTATGACCTCGGCTCGACCGGCGGCACCTACGTCAACGGGCAGCGGGTGCAGGAGTGTGTGCTGCGGCCGGGCGATGTGATCTCCCTCGCCGGGGTGCCGGTGATCTACGGCGAGGACGACGACCAGCGGCCCGCCGCGCCAACTGTCGCGCCGCCGCCGACCCGCTCGCGGCCCGACCTCGGCACGCACCCGTTCGACCCCGGCAAGACTCAGCCGCGCTGAGATGAGCGCCCTGACGCTGTTGTTGGTGCTGCGCGTTCTGCTGGTGGTGGCGCTGTATGTGTTCCTGGCCGCGCTGGTGTGGATGTTGTGGCGCGATTTGCGCGCCGCCAGTCGCGCGACCAGCACCCGCACCCAGCGCCTCGGGCGGTTGGTGGTGCTGGACTCGGGGACGCCGCTGCTCACGACGGGGACCGTCTTCCCGTTGTTGCCCGTCTCCTCGCTCGGGCGCGCGCCCACCAACACGGCCCCCCTCCCCGATGACACCTGCTCGCTCGAACACGCGCTGCTGCATCAACGCGACGGGCAATGGTGGCTGGAGGATCTGGACTCGCGCAACGGCACCTGGCTCAACGAAACGCCCATCACCACGCCCACGCCCGTGCTCCCCGGCGATGTGATCGGCATCGGACAGGTGCGCTTGAAGATCGAGCTGGAATGATTTTTCGATTTGATGATTGAGTGATCGGCCAGCGCCCATTCACTCCCTCACCAATTCGACCGACAACCCAATGGCAGACAACATCCTTCTCGGCATCATCGGCGGTTCGGGGTTGTACAACATGAGCGGGCTGGCAAACGTGGAGGAACGCCACATCGTCACCCCCTTCGGCGCGCCGAGCGACCCGCTGGTGGTGGGCACCCTCAACGGGCAGCGCATCGTCTTCCTCGCCCGGCACGGCAAAGGCCATCGCCTCACCCCCACCGAGGTCAACTACCGCGCCAACATCTACGCCCTGAAGATGCTGGGCGTGCGCCGCCTCGTCTCGGTCAGCGCCTGCGGGTCGCTGCGCGAGGAATATGCGCCCGGCCACATCGTCATCCCGGACCAGATCTACGACAACACCAAAGGCCGCGAGCGCAGCTTCTTCGGCGGCGGGCTGGTGGCGCACGTCGGCGTGGCCGACCCGTTCTGCCCGCAGCTTTCGCCCCTGCTCTTTCAGGCCGTCAAGAACGCCGGCGGCGCCGTGCACGCGGGCGGCGCGTTCGTCACCATCGAAGGCCCGCGCTTCAGCACCAGGGCCGAGAGCCACGTCTTCCGCAAGCTGGGCCTGGGCCTCATCGGCATGACGGCCTCGCCCGAGGCCTTCCTCGCCCGCGAGGCCGAGATCTGTTACGCCTGTATGGCGCACGTCACCGATTACGATGTCTGGCACACCTCCGCCGAACCGGTGACGGTGGAGATGGTGATCAAGACCCTCAACGCCAACACCGCCATCGCCCAGCAGGCCATCGTCAATCTGGTGGCCATGCTCGCCGGTGAAACAAAGCCCTGCCCGTGCGAGAACGCGCTGGCCGACGCCATCATCACCGCGCGCGACCGCATCCCGCCGGATTACAAAGAGCGGATGAGGTTGTTGATCGGCAAGTACGTGAAATAGCGCGCCCTCCCAAAATGGTTTCGCGCGAGCGCACGCTTCTCAGCCTGGCGGGGGCCTTTGTGGTCGCGAGTGCGCTGGCCCTCAGCCTGGCCCCGTTCGCCCGCGCCGGCACGTGGGATTTGGGCTGGGCGTTTGACGACTTTCGATTTTGGATTTACCCGGCAGCCTGGGCGGGCTGCGCGCTGGTCGCGGTCCTGGTCACCCATAACCGATTACCACAGCATGACCCTTATCTTCTCCCGCTTGCGTTTTTGCTCTCCGGCTGGGGCCTGGCGTTGATCTGGCGGCTGACGCCCAACTTCGGCTTGCGGCAAACGGCCTGGCTGGCGGTCTCCACATTAGCGATGCTCGTCATCGTCTGGCTGCCCGGCGACCTGCGCTGGTTGCGGCGCTTTCGCTACTCGTGGTTCGTCGTCGGCCTGGCGCTCACCGCGCTGACGCTCTTCATCGGCGTCAACCCGGAGGGCGCGGGCGCGCGGCTGTGGCTCGGCGGGCCGGCCGGCGTCTTTCTGCAGCCGGCGGAGTTCCTCAAGATCGTGCTCGTGGTCTTCCTCGCCGCCTACCTCGCCGACCGCCGCGAGCAGATTTTCTCGCGCCCTTCCGCCAACACACCGTTTCCGCGTTTTCCGAATTTTCCATATTTCTTTCCGCTTGTCAGCATGTGGCTGTTCTCCGTGCTGATCCTGCTCGCCCAGCGTGACCTCGGCACGGGCACGCTGTTCTTCGCCGTCTTCCTCGTCCTGCTCTACCTCGCCTCGGGGCAGGTGCGCTACGTCGTCGCCGGCGGCGCGTTGTTGCTGCTGGCCGGGATGGCGGGCTATGCGCTGTTCGATGTGGTGCGGGTGCGGGTCGAGGCGTGGTGGGATCCGTGGGCCGACCCCGGCGGGCGCTCGTTCCAGGTCGTGCAATCGCTTATCGCGCTGGCCGCCGGTGGGTTGTTTGGCAGCGGGCCGGGCCTCGGCGCGGCAGCGCTTGTGCCGGTCGCGCACTCCGATTTCATCTTCGCCGCGCTCGGCGAGGAGTGGGGGCTGCTGGGGATGATCGGCGCGCTGGCCGGGCTGCTGGCCTTTGTCTTTCGCGGTTTGCACATCGCCATGCGCGCCAGCGGCGCGTTCAACCAGTTGCTCGCCGCCGGGCTGGCGGCCCTCATCGGCCTGCAGGCGCTGCTCATCGTCGGCGGCGTCATCAAGGTCATCCCCCTCACCGGGCTGACGCTGCCGTTCATGAGCTACGGCGGCTCGTCGCTGCTGGTGCAATTTGTGATGCTGGGATTGTTGCTGCGGCTGTCGGCGGCAGCGGATCGGTAGCCGATGTAGCGGATAAACCCTCAATCTGCTGCCTCTGCTAAATAATCCGCCTGGACGATGTCGCTTCATGAGCATGCCCCACCACCTCCACCGCCTCGCCCTCGCCTTCGCCGGCGCGTTCTTTGCGATGGCGCTGGCCGCCGGCTACTGGGCCATCGAGGAGCAGGCCGCGTTGCTCGCGCGCGCCGACAACCCGCGCCGC
Organism: uncultured Anaerolineales bacterium; assembly: GCA_964608265.1. Classification (GTDB taxonomy): domain Bacteria; phylum Chloroflexota; class Anaerolineae; order Anaerolineales; family UBA6663; genus JANWXR01. The sequence continues at coordinate 5,762 of CAZSNP010000005.1, forward strand.
ATCCTGCTCGAACGACGGCTGCCGCGCGGCAACATCCTCGACCGCAACGGCAGAGTGCTCGCCGAGTCGCGCGGCACGCCCGGCGACTATGCTCGCTTCTATCCGTACCCCGCCCTGGCTCCGGTGCTTGGTTACGTCTCACCGTTCTACGGATTGGCCGGAGTCGAAGCCGCCCTGGATGGCGTGTTGCATGGGGATGAGGGCCGCGATGCCTTCAGCCTCGCGCTCGACGATGTGCTCGGCGGCCGCAGCGCCGGTCGGGCCGTCCAACTGACGCTCGACCTGCCGTTACAAGCCGAGGCCGACCGCGCCCTGGCCGACCGCGCCGGGGCGGTGGTGGTGCTGAACAGCGCCTCGGGCGAGGTGCTGGCCCTCGCCTCGCACCCGACCTTCGACCCGAACACGCTCGAAGACAACTGGAACGCGCTGGTCGCCGATGACGCCGCGCCGCTGCTCAACCGCGCCACCACCGGCCTCTATCAACCGGGCGGTGTGATGCAGCCGTTTCTCCTCGCCGCCAGTCTGCAATCGCTGGCCGCTGAGCTGGACGATTTGTTTTTCCTCGCCGGTGAGCCGTTTCAATCGGGCGACCTCAGCCTCGAATGCCGCACCGACCCGCGCGCCACGGCCCTCAGGCTCGAAGACGCGCTGCGCTACGGCTGTCCGCAACCGTTTGCCGCGCTCGGCGAGAAGCTGGGCGCGCGTCGCCTCGAGCAACTCATCGGCGACCTGCGTTTGCTGGCCGCGCCCCAGCTCGGCGTGCCGACCCTGGCCGCCCCGCCCCCGAATTTCGTCAGCGAGGTGGCGGCCCTCGGTGTGGGCCAGGGCTCGCTGACGGTGACGCCGTTGCAGATCGCGCTGGCCACCGCCGCTCTCGCCGAACGCGGGCAAGTCCCCGCGCCGCGCCTCATCCGCGCCACACAGGGCCGCGACGGTGAATGGCAAACGGCCACCTCGACGACCAACCCCATCGCCGCCTTTGCGCCCGATATCGCGGAGCGCGTGAAGGCGCTCCTGCCCAACGGCCACACCGCGCTGGCGCTCTCCGGGAAGGAGGGGCCGCCGCTGGCGTGGTTCACGGGCTTCGCGCCGCAGGACTCGCCGCGCATCGTGGTGACGGTGTTGCTGGAGGACGGCGACCTCGCGGCCGCGGCGGCGATTGGGCGCGCCCTGCTGCAGGCCGCGACGCGCTGAGTCGCATCGCCTCGACCCGTTTCACCGTTTCCCTCACGCATATCCCGCAGCGTCTACACGCGCATGCTACAATCCGGCCATGTCTGAGCCAGTATTCATCGGGGTAGATATCGGCGGAACGAACCTGCGCGCCGCGCGCTTCATCGGCCACAACCCAATCCCGGACGCAAAAATCAAGGTCGCCACTCAACCCGCCGGCGAGGCGGGGCAGATGCTGGATCGGCTGGAGCACATCATCCGCGAAGTCGGGCCGCCCGACCTCAGCAACGTGGCCGGCATCGGTCTGGGGATTCCCGGCCCGGTCAATCCGCACACGGGCGTCATCATCAACATCACCAACATCCCCGGCTGGATGAACCTGCCGCTGCAGGGCATCGTGCAGGAACGACTGGCGCGCCCGGTCTTCATCGGCAATGATGCCAACCTGGCGGCGCTGGGTGAATGGAAGTTCGGCGCGGGGCGCGGCCATCGCGATGTGCTCTACCTCACCGTGAGCACCGGCATCGGCGGGGGCGTGATCCTCAACAACAGGTTGCTGCTCGGCGCGCATGGCCTGGCGACCGAGGTCGGCCACATCATGATCCAGCCCGGCGGCCCGGTGTGCGGCTGCGGGCAGCGCGGTTGCCTCGAGGCGCTGGCCTCCGGCCCGTCCATCGCCCGCAGCGCCCGCGACCGGTTGGCGCGCGGCGAGGGCGCGGCTTCGGTGTTGCGTGAATTCATGGACCGGGATGCCGCGCTGGTGACGACGGCCCGCATCGGCCAGGCCGCGTTGAGCGGGGATGAATTCGGACGCAGCCTGCTCACCGAGGCCGGGGAACACATCGGTTACGCGCTGGCCAGCCTGTTGCACCTGTTCAATCCGTCCATCGTCGTCATCGGCGGCGGCGTGTCGTTTGTCGGCGATTTGCTCTTCGACCCGATCCGCGCCACCGTGCGCCGGTACACGATGAACGACATCTACTGGCGGGACGTGCCGATTGTGCCCGCCGCCCTGGGTGATGATGCCGGGCTGGTGGGCGCCGGCGCGCTGGCGATGGAGGAGAGCCGGGCGCGGGTCGTGCCCGATCGTTGAGCCGCACAGTCGCCGACTCACTGGCTTCCGATTTCACGCGCCGGGGAGCCGGGGTGCACCGGAGCGCCGAGGCTCCCGTTCATCACGCTCCCCTGCTGGCTCATGAACAACCATGGTCACCAGGCTCAACGTCCCCGGCCCCAATGCGCGGGCCATCCTTGAACGCGATCGGAAATTTATCTCGCCCTCCTATCCGCGCGATTACCCGTTTGTGATGGATCACGGCGCCGGCACCGAGGTGTGGGATGTGGACGGGAATCGCTATCTCGATTTCGCCGCCGGCATCGCCGTGTGCGCCACCGGCCACTGCCACCCCGACGTCGTCCGCGCCATCCAGCAGCAGGCCGAGAAGTTCATCCACATCTCGTCCGACTTTTATCACGAGAAGTGGGTGAAGCTCGGCGAAGAACTCGACCGCATCGCGCCGATGAAGGAAGACGCGCTGTGCTTCATGACCAACTCCGGCGCGGAGGCGGTCGAGGCCGCGATCAAACTGGCCCGTTATCACACGGGCCGTTCGCGCTTCATCGGTTTTCACGGCGGCTTCCACGGGCGGACGATGGGCGCGCTGTCGTTCACCTCGAGCAAGGCCGTGCAGCGGCGCGGCTTCAGCGCCACCATGCCGGGCGTCACGCTCGTGCCCTTCCCCAACAGCTTCCGCCCGCGGCTGCAATACGACGCCAGCCGCGAGGACTACGGCATCGCCTGCGTCAACTACATCGAGAACGTCATCTTCACCTACGAGTGCCCACCCGAGGAAGTGGCCGCCATCCTCGTCGAGCCGATTCAGGGTGAGGGCGGCTACGTCGTCCCGCCGGATTCGTTCTTCCCGCGCCTGCGGCAACTGTGCGACAAGTACGGCATCCTGTTGATTGCGGATGAGGTGCAGAGCGGGATGGGCCGCACCGGCAAGTGGTGGGCGATCCAGAACTGGAACACCGAGCCGGATATCGTCTGCATCGCCAAGGGCGTCGCCAGCGGGATGCCGCTCGGCGCGATGGTGGCGCGCAAGAGCGTAATGGACTGGCCCGCCGGCGCGCACGGCAATACCTACGGCGGCAACCCGCTGTCGTGCGCGGCCGCCATCGAGACCATCCGCCTGCTCGACGAGTGCTTCATCGAAAACGCGAAAGACACCGGCGATTACGCCCTCGACATCCTGGGGGAGATGGCGGTGCGCCACCCGAGCATGGGCGAGGTGCGCGGCAAGGGGCTGATGATCGGCGTGGAGTTTGTGAAGGACAAATCCACCAGGGAGCGCGGGGTGGAGGTGCGCGACTCCGTCATCCACAACGGCTTCGAGCACGGTCTGCTGCTGCTCGGCTGCGGGCGCAACACCATCCGCCTCACCCCGCCGCTGTGCGTGACCCACGCGCAGATCGCCGAGGGGTTGGAGATTTTTGAGCACGCCATCACCCAGGCCGAACGCGCCGCCAACATGCTGTGACTTGAACCGCGAAGCCGCCGGGAGCGCGAAATAAGTGCTTCGTGGCCTGCGCGTCTTCCCGGTGATACCTCATGAGCCGACTCTCACTCGCCGGGATCTTCCCGCCCCTGCCCACGCCCTTCACCCCGAACGGCGATGTGGACTACGGGCACCTGCAATCCAACCTCGAAAAGCTCGAGGGCGAGCCGCTGCGGGGCTATGTGATGGGCGGCTCGAACGGAGAGTTCACCTCGCTGACCAACGACGAGAAGCTGAAGGTGGTGCGGCTGGCGAAAGCAGTGGCCGATGCCAAGCGGCTGGTGCTGGCCGGGTCGGGGATGGAGAGCACGCGGGCCACCATCGAGTTGACGGCGCAGATGGCGGACGCCGGCGCGGACGCGGCGCTGGTGGTGACGCCCGGCTACTTCAAGGCCAGGATGTCACCCGCTGCGCTCGAAGCCCACTACACCGCCGTCGCCGATGCCTCCCCGATCCCCGTCATCCTGTACAGCGTGCCGGCCAACACCGGCGTGGATCTGCCGGCGGCGACGGCGGTGAGGCTGGCCGCCCACCCGAACATCATCGGGATGAAGGACAGCGGCGGCGACATCACCAGGATCGGGCAGATCGTCGCCGACGCGCCGCGCGAGTTTCAGGTGCTGGCCGGCTCGGCGGGATTCTTTCTGCCGGCGCTGGCGGTGGGCGCCGTGGGCGGGGTGATGGCGACGGCCAACATCGCCGCGCGGCAACTGCACGACATCTTCACCCGCTTTCACGCCGGCGACCTGGCCGGGGCGCGCGCCGTGCACTGGCCCCTCATCGAAGTCAACAGCGCCGTCACCGCGCGCTTCGGCGTGGCCGGGCTGAAGGCGGCGATGGATATGCTCGGCTACTATGGCGGCGCGCCGCGCCCCCCGCTGCTGCCGCTGAACGATGATGAGCGCGCGACGCTGCGAGGGATTTTGGTGAAGGGCGGAATGCTTTCTGCATAGGTCCTTGAAATGGCAGTGCTATAATCGTAATCGAGGCAAGGGTCTGAGCGAAAGATCAGCGACCGTTCAGGCTGAACTTTCATTGCATCAAATAGCCGAAGCGCTCCGCCAACTGCCGGAGGGCGACAAGCTCGCCCTCTGGCGTTTGCTCGACGCGGAAATCAATCGGGCCGCGATTGAGCAGAGATTGGCTGAGGCCTTACGCATCATCCGAACCGCGTATGCCACAGTTTCAGAAGACGAAGCAATGTCGGACGCGCTACAGGCCGTCCGCGAAGTGAGGGGACAACGTTACAGTGATCCGAATCGTTCTTGACACAGATTTTTTGGTATATCGAGGTGTATGATGAAACAAAAGTCAATCTGGCAACAGTTTTCAAGCCTGCCTCCCGAAGCCCAGCGGCAGGCCGCGGACTTCATCGCCTTCCTTCAGACACGCTACGCTCCAGCGCGTTCACGCCCAACTAAGATCACACGCCTGTCGAAAGAAGCTTTCATTGGCATCTGGCGTAATCGGAAAGACATGCGCAATAGCACCGCCTGGGTCAGAAATTTGCGCGCGCGGGAATGGGGGCAGTGAGCGACCTCACCCTCATCGATACCGACATCATCATTGATGCGGGGCGAAGCATTCGCGAGGCCATTGCTTGTCTCCAGACCATTGAGCAACGCTCTACATCCGCGATCAGCGTCATCACGCAGATGGAGTTGTTGGTCGGTTGCCGAAGCAAGACCGAACTGCGAGCGTTGGAGCAGTTTCTCACGCGTTTTCAGATAGTCACATTGAACGAGTCCGTTTCGGATCGGGCGGTTGACTTGCTTCATCGTTACCGGCTGAGTCACGGATTGCTGATCGCGGATAGCCTGATTGCTGCGACCGCATTGTGGCTGGATGGGTCACTGGTGACCAAGAACCAAAGCGATTTTCGATACATTGCGGGGCTCAAACTATTGCCTTATCCCCAGCCCTTTGCAGTTGAAACGTAAGTCGGGATACAGTCCGCCCTAGTCACGGTTGGTTCGGGGCTCGTTCCGGTTTCTCAATGCCGCGCCCCCCGCTGCTGCCGCTGCGCGATTACGAGCGCGCGACGCTGCGCGGGATTTTGGTGAAGGGTGGCTTGCTGCGTCACTGATTGGTTTTCAAATCCCTCCGACAGGACCGACGCGGTTTTGAAACCGCGTCGGTCTGGAGTCGGCCTATCCGTTGCCCGGCGCCCCCACCTCCACCGGGTTGTTCGGGTCAGCGCTCCACTCGAACCAGCCGCCATCGTACACGGCGATGTTCTGCCAGCCCATGACGTGGGCATAGAAGAACGTCTCACTCGCGCGCCAACCCGTGCCGCAGTAAAAGGCGATACGTTTGTCGGGCGTGATGGCCGCCTCCTTCCAGTTGGCCTCGATCTCGTGATAGCCGCGCATGGTGTTATCCACGTTGCGATAGTGCTGCATGTGGTAGGCGTCGGTGCCGCAGTTGCCCCACACCGAGCCGGCGATGCGCCCGCGCGGGCCGATGTAGTTGTAGCCGCTGACGTTGCCGACATGCTCGGCCCAACTGCGGATGGCGACCAGTTCCGCCTCCGGGCTGGCGATGAGTTCCCTGGCTTCGTCAATATCGGCGATGAAGTCGGGCCGGGCCGGGATGGCCACGCCGAAAGATGTGGCCGGCGCAGGCTTGCGGTCCACGGCCTCCAGTGGATAGCGGGCGATGACCCAGGCATCGTAACCGCCGTCGAGCAGACGCACATCCTTGACGCCGGAATACATCAGGATCAGGGCGGCGCGTGAGGCGGCGATCTGCCCGGCCCGGCGGCCCGGCCACTTCTCGTTCGGGTCGCCGACGGTGTCGCGCCCGTACACGATCACGGTCGTATCGGCGGTGATGCCGTGCGCGCGCAGCGCGGCTTCCAACTCGTCCGGTTTGCGGCGATTCCAGTCCACCGGTGATTCGATTGAGTTCGTATCGAGGTAGAACGCGCCGGGCAGATGGCTGTCGGCGTATTCCTCGGGCACGCCGAAGTTGACGTGGAAGAGGGCGAAGCGATTGGCCGGCGGCGCTTCGACCGGCTCGCCGTGGATCAGCCGCTGCAACCATTCGGGGTAGACGAGCTTGGCGTAGTTCGGCAGCCGGTCGAGGGGCAGGCTCTCAGCGGGCGACCATTCCGAGAGCCAATTGTCGTAGGCCCTCACCCGGTGGTAGCCCAGTTCGCCGAGCTTCCAGACCAGCGTCGCGCTCTGATCGGGGCCGTAGCCGTACACCACGACGGTCTTGTCCCGCGCGATGCCTTTGGAGGCCAGCAAGTGCGGCAACAAATCCGCCGGTTGAATCTGATCGAGCCACGCCAGCGGAAAAGCGACCGCGCCGCGAATATGGCCGCCGCGCGGCTCGCCGCGCATGCGCCAACCGTTATAAGCGGCGATCGGCCGGACATCCACCAGGATGTGCGTTGGGTCGTTCAGCCGCTCGCTCACCTCGGCGGTGGAGAGCGGCAGATTGTGCGATGCAGTTGACATCGGAGTTCCTTTCCATTGAGTGCGGAGTGGAGGCAAGACAACGAAAAGCCCGGCAGCGCTGCGCCGGGCCTTCGGGTTTCATTTGCAGCGCCGGGCGACGGGTTGAGGCCGCAGGGGAAGCGCTGCCGGCACGGGCCAGACGGCCCTTAGGCCGAGCCGCTCCGCGCCGCGACGGGCAGCCGCTGCCCCTGCCTGGTACAGGTGCAGCCGATCCAACAACCGATGACCGGGCAGTTCGATCTCATCGTGACGTTTTCAACGAGGGTCGGCCCGAATAGTAGCACGGCGCGCGCATTGCCGGAAGGGTATGGGCAGTGGCGTGGCCCCACTACAACTGCCCGCCGCTGCCCCAGTTCTCAAGTGCGCGCACATACTCGGGATCAGAGTAACGCGCCAGTGTGAACGCGCGCGCATACTGCGGCAACGCGGCGCCGGTGATGTGCGTGGCGAGCAACTCGCCCGCCGCCGGCGCGGCCATCAACCCGTAGCCCGATAGCGCGCCGAGGACGTATGCGCCCCGAACCGGCAGCGGGCCGATGAGGGGGCGGTTTTCTTTGGTCTTGGTGTAATAGCCGCCATCAACAAACGGCTTAGGCATGCGCCCGATGTACTGCCGCAGACCGGGCAACATCGCGCACAGCCCGCGCAGCGCCAGCTCGGGGAAGAACTCATCCAGCGGCACCGGCACGACGGGGTCAACGGGTTCGTGGTGATAATCCCACAGCATCAGGCGGATGGGCGAGCCGGGCGGGCCATCGGGGCGGGTGTGCACCCCGGCCGGGAAGGTCTCGGTGACCCAACGCGTCTCGGGGTCCTCGGCCAGCGCGGCCCGTTCGTCCGCCTCCCAATTCACCCGCTGCGCGTCATCCCAGATCAACAGCGGGGCCTCGCGCGGGATGACGTTGAGGCTGTCGCTGAAGTTGAGTTTGAGATGGCGCTCGGAGAAGATCGGCAACTCGACGCCGAGCAGCCGGGCCACCTCCCCGATGAAGGGGCCAGCGGCGTTCACAAAACAGCGCGTCTCGAAACGCCGGCCATCGTCGAGCCGCACGGCACACACGCCCTCGGCGTCGGCCTCGACGGCGACGAGCTTCGCCGCGATCACCGTCACGCCGGCCTCCTTCGCTTGCTCGAGCAGCCACATCCCCAACTGCTGCGCGCTGAACCACCCGGCGCGGCGCGCGTGCAGCACGGCGACCGTGCTCTCGTTGAGGTAGGGGAAGTGCGCGTGGATGAGGGCCGGGTCGAGGAGCAAATCCGCGCCGTCGGGTTGGCCCTCCCAGTCGTCGGCGGAGTGTGGGATGTAAACCGCGCCCTTCGACTGCGCGCGCGACTGCGGCGCGCTCCGCTCAGGGTGCTTGTCGCTTGGAGATATATGTACGCGCAACTCGCCCGCGCCGAGGGCGGCGATGGCCTGCGCATTTCGGATGAGGTCGGGGACGCGGCCCGCGTCGGCGGTGGCGTAGGCGTAGCCGCGCCGGTTGAGGTGAAAGCCGTTGCCCGTCGCCCGCGCCCACGCCTCGAGCAGATCAATGCTCCGATTCATCAACCGCACCATCGCGTCGCCGGGGCCGGGCCACCAGTTGCGGTAGGCCTCGGTGGATTTGTCGCTCGTCAGCGAGAGCGGCGGCCGCTCATCCACCAGCACCACCGGCTGGCGGTGCTTGACGGCGAGCCAGTAGGCCGCCGAGATCCCGGCAATGCCTGCACCGCAAATGATGACTGATGATTGATGATTGGAAGCCGGCATAAATCGTCTTCAGTGTTCGGTCATCAGTATTTCATTTGCCACGCGCTGCCCGCTCTCCACCGCGCCCTCCATATAACCCTGCAGGACGGCGGCGTGCTCACCGGCGAAGTACAACCGGCCAGCCGGGGCGAAGAGCGTCGCCCAGTGCCGGGTCAGGTCGCCGGGCGCGAAGGCCGCATACGCTCCGGCCGAGTATGGCTCGTTCGGCCAGGCCACGGTTTCCGCGCGTTCGACCAACTGCTTCGAGCCGGGGAAGATTCGCTCGAGGCCGTCAATCGCCGCGGCGATGCGGTCGGCGTCGGTGAGGTGGGCGAACGCCGCGCCGGGGTCGCCCCCGGTGTAAACGGTGAGGATGCCCCGCTCACCGGCCTGCTCGCCCGTCGGCTCCCACGTGCAGGCCAGCGGCGCGTCGTTCATCAAATGCCCGCGCCAACTCCGCGCCAGCCACCAGCGCTCGCGAAATTGAACACACACCTTCGTCACCGAACCGTAGTGCACGTCGTCCACCATCGCCCGATGCGCCGGGGGCAGCGGCGGGTCGAAGGTCAGGCGGCGGGCCACGGTGAGCGGGATGGCGAGCACGGCGTAATCGGCGCGGAGGGTCTCATCGGCGCAAACGATCTCCACGCGATGGGCGAGGTTGCGGACGGCGGTGACCGGCGTGTTGAGCCGCACCTCGGGCAGCGCGGCGGCGATGGCGCGCGGCAGCAGATCGTTGCCGCCACGAATGCGGAACGCCACGCGCTCGGCCCCCGGGTCGCGATAGTACAGCGCGGCGTTGCGGGCCAGGTCGAGCAGCGAGAAGTCGCGCGCCTCGGCGGTGTACTCGGCGCGGATGCGCGACTCAAAATAGAGTTTGGCAAAGGGCGAGACGGGCTGCTCGGCGATCCAGTCGGCGGCGGTGCGTTGATCGAGGGCGGCGGCCTCCGGCGCGGTCTGCGGCGCAGCCGGGTCGGGCACGTGCTCGGCCAGCCGCGCCAGCGCCGCCCACACCGCCTCCATCTCCCGGGCGAGATCGGTTCCCCACACCGCTGCGTCACGCTCCCAGCCCGCGCGCCCGTCGAAGGCCACGAAGTCGTCGGCCTCACTCCAGCTCGTGCGCACGCGGTCGAGCGCCAGCCCGAACTCAGCCGCCAACGCCCGCAGGCGCTGGTGATGGCCTTCGATGAATTCGCCGCCCGCTTCGGCATGCTGCTCGCTGCTGAAGTTGCGGAAGGTGCGTACGCGCCCGCCGACGCGATCGCGCGCTTCGAGCACGGTCACGCGCCGGCCCGCGCGCTGCAGGCTCAACGCCGCGCTCAATCCCGCCATCCCCGCTCCGACGACGATGATGGAAGTGGCCATGGGCGAAGTATAACCTGACCGTTCGAGCAGGGCCGCGACCACCGAAGCGGTGAGTGCGGGCGAGCAGTGCGCGTGATAAAACCTGATGACCAAAACCGGAGACGACTATGGGATCGACACTCAGGCAATTTTCCGATGCGATTGTGGAGACGGTGAACGCGGCGGCGCGCGGTGTGGTGCGCGTGGAAGGCCGCGACCGGCTGCCGTCGAGCGGCATGGTGTGGGACGACAATGTGATCGTGACCTCGAGCCACGGGCTTGAGCGCGATGAGGTGCGGGTGGGGATGGAGGGCGACTCGGTGCCGGCCAGACTGCTCGGGCGCGACGCCGGGGTGGATGTGGCCGTGCTGCGCGTCACCGTCGCCGGGTGGACGCCGAAGCCGCTGACGGCGAACGGCGAGCCGCTGGTCGGCGCCATCGTGCTCGCCGTCGGGCGGCCCGGCCCGAGGGTGCTGGCTTCGTTCGGCCTCCTCAGCGCGGTGGATAAAGGCTGGCGCACACCGCAGGGCGGCTTCGTTGACCGCTATCTGCAAACCGACGTGGTGATGTTCCCCGGGCTGAGCGGCGGCCCGCTGGTGGACGCGGACGGACACGTCGTCGGCATGGCGACCTCCGGCCTGGTGAGCGGCGTGAGCGTGGCTGTGCCGACCAGCACGTTACGCGCCACGGTCAGCGCCCTGGTTGCGCACGGCCGGGTGCGGCGCGGTTTCCTCGGCGTCGGCGCGCAGCCGGTGGAGTTGGCGTCGGCGTTGAGCAAACGCGCCGGGCAGGAACGCGCCCTGCTGGTGATGAGCGTCGATCCCCACGGCCCGGCGGGGCGCAGCGGGCTGATGCTCGGCGACACGCTGGTGACGCTGAACGGCCAGCCGGTGCGCAGCCTCGAGGAGTTGCTGGCCGCCCTCGGCGAGGATGTGATCGGCAAAAAGGTCGCGGCGCGCGTGCTGCGCGGCGGGCAACTGAAGGAATTGAGCGTGCTCGTCGGTGAGCGGGAAACCTGACCGCGAAGACGCGAAGGGCGCGAGGAAGTTTTCGGCCAGTCTTTGCGCTCGTCATGCTTCAAGTCCGTACGAAAGAGACAACCCTATGAATCTGCTCAAGCAGCTCAGCGACGAAATGACCGGCATCGTGGCGCAGACGCGGCGCTCGCTGGTGCAGATCAGCAATGGCCGCGACGGTCAGGGCAGCGGCATCATCTGGAACAGCGACGGCCTGATCATCACCAACGCCCACGTGGTGCGCCGCCAGCGCGTGAGCGTCGTGCTGCCCGATGGCCGCAGATTACGGGCCAGGGTGCTGGCCCACGACGCCGAACGCGACGTGGCCGCGCTCAAGGTCGAGGCGGCCGGCCTGCCGGCGATGGCGCGCGGCGACTCGCAGAACCTGCAGCCCGGCGAGTGGGCGTTCGCCGTCGGCCATCCCTTCGGCGTGGAGGGCGCGGCGACGGCGGGCGTCATCATCGGCAGCGGCGGGGATTTGCCCGAGCAACGCGGGCGTGAGTGGGTGATGGTGAACTTGCGGCTGCGGCCCGGCAACAGCGGCGGCCCGCTGGTGGATTCACAGGGCCGGCTGATCGGCGTGAACACCATCATGACCAGCGCGGAATCCGGCGGGGCGGTGCCGGTGCACGTCGTCGAGCGTTTCGTGCGCGAGCGGCTTGAAGGGTGACCGTCACCCGAGTTCAAGGCCGCGACCGAAGTCCACTACCTCGCGCGCCAGCCGCATGCGGTCAGCGTCCGTACGCATGACTGTATTCGTGGCCAGCACACGCGGCACGTAGCGCGCGACGCCCGGCTCGAGCGCGGCATCCACTTCATCCAGCACGAAACCCGATAGCAGGCCAGCGTAATGCTGCGCCACCGAGGTCGCCGAGGCCTCGCGGTTGAGCTCGGCCAGCATCTTCGCCGCCGGGCCTTTGACCGCCTGCCCGCCGACGATGGGCGAGACGGCGAGGAGGCGCTTGCCTTCCAGCGCGGCCCGCATCCCGCGCAGGCTGAGGATGGGGTCAACGCTGAGAAACGGATTCGACGGGCAGATCACGATCAAATCCGCCGCCGCAATCGCCGCCATCACTTCGCCCGACGGGTCGGTTTCAGCCGCACCCACGAAGACCACACCCCGCACGCGCGGCTCACACCTCCAGCGCACAAAGTAATCTTGAAAATCGAGCGGGCCCTCATCGGTGATGACCTTCGTCGCCACTGGCTCGTCGCTCATCGGCAGCACGCGATGGCGCACGCCGAGGGCCGCGCACAGACTCACGGTGATGCGGGTGAGCGTCTCGCCGGCGCGCAGCCGCTGGGTGCGCGTGACGTGCGTCGCCAGGTCGCGGTCGCCGAGGCGAAACCACGCCGGCCCGCCCAGCCGCTCGACGGCCTCCATGAACTGCCAGGTCTCAGCGCGCTGGCCCCAGCCCGTTTCGGGGTTGGCCAGGCCGGCCAGCGTGTACATCACGGTGTCGAGATCGGGCGAGATGTGCAGGCCGAGGTGCTCGAAGTCATCGCCGGTGTTGACGACGACGGTGAGCGACTCGGGCGGAAGAACCTGGGCGAGGCCGTGGGCGAGCTTCGCGCCCCCCACCCCGCCCGCAAGGGCGACGACGTTCATCGTGATCACCTGCGACGGAGGCCGCGGGCTCCATGGCGGCTCTCTGCCGCCGTGGCCAGGGCTACGGCCAAATGACGCTGCTCCCCGGTTCTCGGCGCACCGCCGGCCTGCCCTCATCCGCCGGGTAGCCGAGCGTGATCAGCGCCTGCGGCTCCCAATCGGCGGGCAGGTTCAACGTTTCGCGCACCGTGTCCGGGCAGAAGAGCGGCGCGCACAGCCAGCACGCGCCCAGGCCGTTGGCGTGCGCGGCCAGCAGGATATTCTGCGCCGCCATCGCCACGCTCTGCACCGCCATCAAGTGCTCCGCCCGCGCGCGCCGTTCGTCGGGATAGCGATCCATCTCCGCGACGGTCAGACATAACCCGATGACGACGGGCGCGGCGCTGATGCGAGACTGCGAGCGCGCGGCGTCGGCCTCGACGGCCTCCGGCGAATCGCCATCGGCCAGCCGGTCGGCGCGCAGCCGGGCGGCCATCGCTGCGGCGAGTTGCGCCCTGGCCGCGCCGTCCGTGAGCACGACAAAACGCCACGGTTGCCGGTTGTGCGCGGAGGGCGCCCAGCGCGCGGCCTCCAATACGTCTTCGATCAGCGCGCGCGGCACCGGGTGTGCGGTGTAGCGACGGATCGAACGCCGCGACCGCATCGCCTCCCTCACCGTCATCGGTTGGCCTGTAGCTGCTCCGGCAGGATCCGGTACGTCACCCGCACTTCTCCCGGGTTGCGCGGATAGTTCCGGTCGCCGCGATACTTCAGCCGCAGGTCACAGATCACGTCGTACGCGCCCGCCTCGGTCTCGTCCACCACGCGCCCACGAATCTGCAAATAGCGATACGGGTCCTCGGGGTCGCTGATGGCGAGGGCGACGACCGGGCGGCGGCTGAGGACTTTGTCCTTCACCCGCCCGCGCGCGGTGTTGATGATGATGTGCGTGCCGTCCCAATCGAACCAGATGGGGGTGACCTGCGGCGTGCCGTCCTTCAGCGTCAGCGCCAGGTTGGCAAAGGCCTTCTTTTCGCGCGTGAGCAAATCGGCGCGGTGTTCGGGGATGGTGATTGGCATTTTTAGTCTCCCGGGTTGCAAACAATAGCACTTAATCAAGCATATCGCTTCCACCCGGACGGAGACGCCGTAACGGGGCGTCTCTACACATCAGCGAAACATATCCAGCTCTTTCGGACGGATCAACTCCTGCGCGTTGCCCTCGCGGAACGGGTACGGCACGCCGCGCAGATGAATGACGGGCCGGCCCTCATCCGCCTGGCCCATGAGCGCGGAGGCCGCAGCGGCGAGTTCATCGGCCAGGCCCACCTGCGTGATCTGCAGGGCGTAGTCGAACAGGTCGGGCTTGCCGCGCAGGTCGAGCAGCGCGGGCAGGCCGGCCGCGCCGAGCGCCACGCCGACCGTGCCCTGCCGCCACGCGCGGCCGTGCGAGTCGTTGATGATCACGCCGATGTCGGCGCCTGTCTCCGCGCGCAGCCGGTCGCGCAGACGCTGGCACGTCCCATCCGGGTCGAGCGGCAGGCACAGCAGCATTTCCTCGTCATCGAGATGCGGGCCGGGATGCGGGCCGACGTTCGAGCGATCCACCCCGGCATTGGCGCACACAAAGCCAAGCCGGTGCTCGACGATGAGGGTGTTGAAGCGGGCGCGCAGCACTTCCTTGGATTCGGACAGCACGACCTCGACGAAGCGCGCCTCCTTCTGCGTGATCCGCGCCAGTTCGAGCGCGCGGGCCGAGGGGGTGACATCGGCCAGCCGCACCAGTCGGCCCTCGGCTTTCGAGACGATCTTCTGCGCCAGCACGAGCACGTCGCCCGTCGCCAGCGTCAGGTCGGCGGCGCGCAGGCCGGCGCGGATGAGGGCGGCCAGATCATCGCCGGGCCGGACGAGCGGGAGGCCGGGCAGCGCGGTGAGGGTGAGTTGGGCGGGAAGCATGAAAGACAGGACGGGAGGGCAAGGGGGGAAACGAAGCACACACTGGAAACCACTTTCCTTGGTTTCTTCGGTTTGCGCGTTGCCAGTCAGGCAATCCCCGTGATTTGTATCCCCGACGACTTCACTTTGTAGCGGAGGTTCAGGCCGATGAGGACCGAGGTCAGCCCTTCGGGTATTACGGCGTTGGCCAGCGGCCCGGCATCCCACGCCCGCATCCCGGCGTCGTGCGCGAGTTGGATCACCGTGGCCTTGGCGTCTTTGTCGTCGCCGCACACCAGCACATCGCAGTCAATCGGATGGTCGGCGTCCTTGAGATGCTCGGCGGAGATGTTCTGAAAGGCGGTGACGACTTTCACCTCCGGCCCGAGCAGATTTTGCGCCTCCTGGCTGGCCGAGCCGGCCGCCGGCATCTGCACCCGCGAGACTTTGGGCGGCACGAGCGGCACGGTGACATCCACGAGGATCTTGCCCCGCGCTGCCTCGCGCACCGCTTCGAGGGTGGCGGTGTGGGCGGCGTACGGCACGGTGAGCACGATGATGTTCGCCTCGCGCGCCGCGACGGCGTTATCCGCGCCGCGCACCCGGTCGCCGCCCAGCTTCGCGTTCAACTCCGCGGCGGCGGCGTGCGCTTTCTCGGCGACGCGCGAGCCGATGACGACGCGATGCCCCGCCCTCGCCCAGCGCAGGCCGAGGCCCGAGCCTTCGTGGCCGGTGCCGCCGAGGATGGCGATGGTGTGGGTGATGTCTGGCACAATGGTCTCCTGTTCAACTCGGATAAGATTACGGCAAAGACCAGGGTGATTGCAACATCCATAGTCAAGTCTGAGGAGTTGCGTTCCTCGCTGTCACCCTGAGCGTAGCGAAGGGTCTCGTCTCCCACATAATGAGATGCTTCGCTTCGCTCAGCATGACTTTGCAATTATCCTGCGGCAAAGACGCGAGGCACGCCACGAAAGCAGCCGCCATAGTCTGCCGCGCGATCTTTGCGGCTTCGCGGTTCAAATCACGCCTTCGCCTCTGAAGGCGGCGATGGCCTCGGGCAGGTATCCCAGTTCCGCCAGCACCGCGTCCGTGTGCTCGCCCAGCGCGGGCGGCGGCAGCCGATAGGCGGGCGGCGTTTCGCCGAGGCGCACCGGGTTGGCCAGCGAGCGAACCGCGCCGCCGCGCGTGTGCGTCTGCTCGACGATGTTTTCGCGGGCGCGATAGTGCGGATCGGCCAGCAGGTCGGGCACGGTGTTGATGGGGCCGCACGGGATATCGGCGGCCCGCAACTGCGCGAGCAGCGGCTCGGCCGGCCGCCGGGCCAGCGCGGCCTCGATCACCGGAATCAGGTCGGCCCGATGCCGCAAGCGCGCCGGGTTACCGGCGAACCGTGGGTCGTCGCGCACCTCCGCGCCCAGCCCGATCACCTCGCAGAACTGCGCCCACTGTTTATCCGAACCCACCGAGATGATGACATCCCGATCCGCCGTGCGAAAAACCTGATAGGGCACGATGCTCGGGTGGGCGTTGCCGATGGGCGTCGGCGCAGCGCCGGTGGCGAAGTAATCGCCGGCCACGATGGCGAGGTAGGCGGAATGTGATTCGAGCAGGCTGAGGTCAATGAACTGCCCGTGGCCCGAGTGGTCGCGGGCGCGCAGGGCTGCGAGCAGGCCGATGACGGCGTACAGGCCCGTCGTCATATCGGCGATGGGAACCGGGAACCGCATCGGCACCGTGTCGGTGTTGCCCGTCAGCGACATCAAACCCGACTCGCCCTGCGCGACGAGGTCGTACCCGGATCGGCCGGCGCTCGGCCCGGTGCGGCCATAGCCCGTGATCGAGGCGAAGATCAGTCGCGGATGGTTCGCGTGCAGCGTGGGCCAATCCAGCTCCGCGCGGCGCAGACTCGCCTCACGCGGGAGGTTGCAGAGGAGGACATCGGCGGTGGCGAGTAATCGGTGCAGCACGCCCCGCCCGGCCGCCGATTGAATGTTGAGGCTGAGCGAGCGCTTGTTGCGATTGGTGGCGCAGAAGTACGCGCTTTCGCCGTTGGCGTAGCGTGCGCCCCAGCGCCGGGCCTGATCGCCCACGCCGGGCCGCTCGATCTTGATCACTTCCGCGCCGAGGTCGCCGAGCAGCATGGCGCAATACGGGCCGGCGAGGGCCTCGGTGAGTTCGATCACGCGCAATCCGTTGAGAGGCAGCATTGGGATGGGAGCGGCTTCCGACAGAGTGGGCTGATTATAAACGGAGGGCGGGCTTTGCCCATGCCGTGGTCGCCCGCTCGCGGCCCTTGCCCCGGCGCGGCTTTGCATTGAGAATCGCGCGATGCTCCTGCGGCGTTCGCATCTGCTGCTGCTCGCCACGCTCTGCCTCGCCTTCGCGTTGCGGGTGTACGACCTCGGCGACCGCAACATCTGGTGGGATGAGGGCCTGGCAGCGTGGGCGGCGCGGCTGTCGCCGAGGCAGATCGTGGATTGGACCGCGCACGACGTCCACCCACCGCTGTACTTCTGGCTGTTGAGCCTGTGGTGGCGCGTCGTCGGCGACGGCGAGTTCGTGCTCCGTTTCCCCTCCGCACTGGCGGGCACACTCGGGGTTGCCGTGATCTACGGATTGGGCCGCGCCCTCGCCGGGCGCGCCGCCGGGCTGCTGGCGGCGCTCACCCTCACCGTTTCCATCTTCGCCATCAGTTGGTCGCAGGAGATGCGGATGTACATCTGGGCGGCGGCGCTGGCGACCGGGGCGCTGTGGGCCGCGCTGCGGCTGTGGGCGGGCAGTGGCCGGCGAGCGTGGACTGCCTATGTGCTGGTCTGCGCGGCGTCTTTGTGGACGCTGTACCTCAACGTCTCGGTGCTCGTCATCGCCAACCTCGGCTTCCTCATCGCGTGGTGGGGGCGTGGCCGGCCGGGGCCGTCGCTGCTGCGTTGGGTGAGCGCGCAGCTCGCCGCCCTGGCCCTGTTCGCGCCGTGGCTCGCCTACGCCCTGCCCCGCATCCCCACGTGGAGCACCGCCGAGCCATTCACGCCCGGCTTCTTTGCGCAACTGTATGCGACGATGCTGGCTGTCGGCGTCCCGACCAATCTCGAAACATATACGCCCGCTGTCGTGGCTATGGCGGCGGTGTGGCTCATCGGGTTGTGGGGGTTGTGGCGCGGCGGCCTCAGCCTCGACCAGCGCGCGGGCGCGCTGATGTTGCTGCTCGGCGTGACGCTGCCGGCGCTCATCGTGTACGCGGTGTCGCTGCCGATCAACATCTTCTATTACGCCCCGCGCCTCGCCCCGCGTTATCTGCTCCCGCTCGCGCCGTGTTTCTACGCGCTGCTGGCTTTGGGATTGGCGGCCCTGTGGAAGCGTTGGCGCTGGGCGGGCGGGCTGGCGACGCTGATCGCGCTGGGCGTCGCGGTCAGCGGGTGGAGCGCCTTCTTCCCTGGCCGCGTGCGGCGCGATGATTTGATCTCGGTGGCCGAGACGCTGCGCGCGCATGTCCATCCGAATGACCGTGTGCTGCTGCACAGCGATAAGGACTGGCCACTGTTCGCCGCGCAGTACGCCGGCGAGTGGCGCGGCGTGCCCTACGGCGCGAGGGTGGAGGCGTCGAACGCGAACAACTTACTTTTGCCACTATGGGAATCAGGCGAAGGCATATGGCTGGTGACCACGACCGACTCGCTGCGCATTGACCCGCAGGCCGAGGTCGAGCGCTGGCTTGAGACGCGCGCGCAATCCATAACGCGGTGGGATTTCGGCGAGCAGACCCTTGCCCTTTTCACCCGCACGCCCGAGCGGGCCGCGAGGCGCGCCGGCCTCGGCCCGGAATTCATCGTGCCGCACAATGTCAACGACGATTCACTCCGCGGCGCTCACATCCCCGTGCCGCGCTATCAGCCGGGCGACACGGTGCGACTGGCGTTGTACTGGGCACCACCGCCCTCCGCGCCGTACGCTGTCACTCTCAGCGGACCACAGACAGTGACGTTCACGGCGGACTCGCCCGCCGGCGCTGAGCGGCAAATCGTCCCGCTGCGGCTGCCGCCCGAATTTTCGGGCGGTGAGTATCAGGTGTTCGTCGGCGCGACAAAGGCCGGCTCGCTCACCGTCGTGCCGCGTTCGCTCAGCAGCGCTGCCCTCGCCGACATCGGCGCGCGGCTCGACGTGCGGCTCGGCGACTCGATTCGGCTGCTGGGGTATACGTTGCCCGCGACGCAGGTGGCGCCGGGCGGAACGGTGGCGCTTACGCTTTACTGGCGGGCCGAGGCGCCGGTCGCCGAACGCTACAAAGTCTTCACCCACGTCCTCGGCGAGGAGTTCAACGCGGCGACGAATAACTTTCTGTGGGGGCAGCAGGATAACGAGCCGGTGACGGGCTTCACCCCGACGAGCACCTGGCCGCCGGGCGTCGTCATCGCCGATCCATACACTATCCCCATCGCCAGCGATGCGCCGCCGGGCGAGTATACGTTGCAGGTCGGGCTGTACGGTTTGATTGACGGCGCACGTCTCGAAGCCTTCAGCGCAAGCGGTGAGCCGCTGGGCGATGTGATCGTGCTCGCGCAAATCGAAGTGCGCTGACAAACGCGCCCCCAAAACAAAAGGGCCGCGTGCCATCACGCAGCCCTTCTGAGTTCCGACGATTGTATTCTGACTGCTGCTACGGCAGCCACTTCTCCCAGACTGCCTTGTTGGCATCCACCCAGGCCTGCGCAGCCTGTTCGGGCGTCTTGCCGTTGGCCGTGATGTCGGCCAGCATCGTGATCTGATCCTTGGTTGTGTAGTTCAGATTCTTCAACAGCGTGTGCGCCTCGGGCGCATCGGTCTTCAGCCCGGCATTCCCGGCTTTGTACAACACATCCGGCGGGTAGTCGCAGGCGATCTTGGCCGTATCGGCGTAGCACGCTTCACTGTACGCCGGCAATTCCACCGGGGTGAGGTCATACTTGGCGTGAATGGCGTGCGGGGTCCAGAAGTAGAAGAGGATCGGCTCCTGGCGCGCGTAGGCAGCATCGAGCGCCGAGAGGATGGCCTGCTCGGAGCCGGCGTACACGACCTTGAGCGGCAGGCCGAGGTTGGCGATGATCTGCTCGTCGTACTGCACAAACGACGGGTCGCCGCCGAGGAACTGGCCGAGGTCGCCGGTCTCGGCGGTCTTGAACATCGCGCCGTTGCTCTTGAAACCCTCCCAGGTCGCCAGTTCCGGATTCTTCTGCACCATGTAGGTGGGGATGTACCAACTGATCTTGCCGACCACGCCCAGCGGGCCGAGGTCTTCGAGCTTGCTGGTCTTGATGTAGTCGTCGTAGTCCTTGGCGTGGCCGGAGGGCCAGATTTCGAGTGTGGCGCTCAGGTCGCCCGAGGCCAGCGCCGGGAATTGGCCATTCTCGTCAATCTCGACGATCTCCACGGTATAGCCGAGTTCCTTCGTCAGCAGGATTTTGGCGACCTCGACGTTGACGCGAGAGCCATCCCACGGGTTGGCCGCCAGCTTGATGGTGGGCTTGGGCGCGGCGGCGGGCGCGCAGGCCGCAACGGCCAGCGACAGCAGGGTGAGGACTGCGGCGACAGTCCACCAGGGTTTGGACGTTCTCGGGCGCATGTTCTTCTCCTTGAGTGAAGGTGAGTCGGACGGGTGCTGAAATTCTAGGCTCCGACCGGGCGGCTGTCAAACGCGAGCATTCGCCCCGAGCGAGGGTCTTTCGCTTTGGGGGCGTAATCGGTTATCGGAATAACGTGAGTTCGAGATAACACAGAATAAAACAAGCACCCTGAGCGGAGCGGCGCTCCTTCGACTGCGGCCCGCCAAGAGCAGGCGGGCCTCCGCTCAGGATGCGCCGTAGATTCTCCGCAAGCCGCGTAGTCGAAGGGCGCGGCCTTATCCCGAACTGACGTGAACAGGGGAGCGGATGAGCGAATCAGTACCGCCTCATCCGCTCATCCGGTATCCCAATCCGCTGACCGGCTGCGGTAAAAGGCTGCCCCCAGGCTGGAATGCGCTCGCCCCGAGCCGTTGACTTGCACAAGCTCTTCTGATATATCAATCTCGTGTCGCCAAAAACCTGACAGGCTTGCCAAACCTGTCAGGTTTCTTCATGGCCCGCTCCCCGCTTCTACTTTCGACCGTCTTCCGTTATCCGTCCACCCCGGAGCCAATATGCCCAAAGTCCGTTCATTCGAAATCCCCGCTGTGATGAAGCACGGCCTCGGCGCAATCGCCACGCTGGCCGACGAGGCCCGGGCGCTGGGGATGAAGCGCCCGCTCGTCGTCACCGATGGCGGCATCGTGAAGGCCGGCCTGCTGCCGCAGGCCACCGGCCCGCTCAAGGCCGGCGGCCTCGACTTCACCGTCTTCGATCGCGTCGCCCCCAATCCCCCGATTGCGATTGTGGATGAGGGCGCGCGCGTCTACGCCGAGGCGCAGTGCGATGGCATCATCGGCTTCGGCGGCGGCTCGGCGATGGACACGGCCAAGTCCATCGGTGTGGTCACGACAAATGGCGGCTCGATCCTGGCTTACGAATGGGCCGACCCGCAGCCCATCCGCCACCGCATCCCGCCGACGATCTGCGTCCCCACCACCTCGGGCACCGGCAGCGAGGTGACGCTGTGGGCCGTCATCACCGACCCGCAGCGCAAGATCAAGTTCAACGTCGGGGGCACGGCCAAAATCGGTGCGTGGCTGGCGCTGATTGACCCGGAACTGACCCTCAACCTGCCGCCCGCCGTCACCGCTGCCACCGGAATGGACGCGCTCGCGCACGCCATCGAGTGCTACACCTGCGCGTACGCGCAGCCGCTGCCGGATTCGGTCGCGCTGAACGCGATGGAGTACGTGGCGAAGTATCTGCGCGTGGCCTTTGCGCAAGGGCACAACGTGGAGGCGCGCTACGGCATGAGCATGGCGGCGATGCTGGGCGCGCTGGCCTACGGCACCGAGAGCGCCGGCGCGGCGCATGCCATGAGTCAGAGCGCGGGCGGCGTCCATGATGTGCCGCACGGCGCGCTGACCGCCCGGGTGCTCGGCCCGGTGATGGAATACAACTACATGGGCGAGCCGGAGAAGTTCGCCCGCATTGCCCAGGCGCTCGGCGAAGACGTGCGCGGGCTGAGTGTGTGGGACGCGGCGGAAAAGGCCGTCGAGGCGGTGTACCGGCTGACCGAGGACGTGGAGATTCCCACCCTGCAGGCGATGGGCTTCCGTGACGAGGAGATCCCGCATTTGTCTGAGATCGCCTTTGCCGACCCGCAGACCATCGGCAACCCGCGCGATTTGAGCGTGGCGAGTTACACGAAGATTTGGAAGCGTGCCTTCGAAGCTGGAGGGGCGTGAAACGTAATACGTGATGCGTGAGTCGTACTATGCGAAGCGGCAATCACGCATCACGTATTTGAATGGCCCATGACAATGGCATCATAGTCATCGGTGGCGGGGTGATCGGCGTATGAGCGGCGGGCGCGGGCGCGTTTGACTCGTTGCGCCTGGAGAGGGGCTACCGCGCGTGGGGAGCGGATATCCACACCGAGTACGACCCGTACGAGGCGGGACTCGGCTTTGCGGTTCGGCTAAGGAAATCGCCGAGCAGCTTAGCCTTAGCGTCAACACAGTCAAACATCATGTGACTCCTATTGGTGTAGCGTACCTGTATCCATAAGCCATCAAAAGCTAAAGTTCATTTGGTCTTTACTCTTGTTTTTGCGGACAAGTAGAACCCATGAACAACAGATCACAGTTCCTACTTCTCGGCGCAATAGTCTTGGGCTTGATTGTTGGCATCGTACTTGCCAGTGCTGATCAACAGACCCAAACCACTAACAGTGCTTCCGAGTCACAGGAAAAAACCATAGTGGTGGAGCAACATGCTTCTTATGTGCAAGTAAGCCGGGAAGAATTGATTGAGCGAGCAGACTCGATCTTTGAAGGAATAGTCTTCGACATCTCACCTACGCGCTGGAATCACGATAGCCGAGACAAACGGGATGGCGGCCTAATGCTTCATACCGTTGATATTGAAGTTACGCGGCCCATACTAGGTGAAATAGCCTTGGGTGAACGCTTTTCACTTACTGCCGTGGGGACACGCCCTCACGAGGGGCATGTAGATTACGATTTCAAAGTGGGTGACACCGGCATCTTTTTCACAAAAAGGACTAATCTGACTTGGAGTGACGGTTTTCGCACAGTAAACACGCTCATAGGTGTCCCAGCAGGCTCGTATCTCTTGGCCGACAAGGATGGCATGTTCAAAGGTCAACTATTCAACCAGCGATGTCTCCTGCTGAAGTCACCAAACTAATCGCCGGACGTCGAGCAGTAATCACTCAACCATAAGTTCAGTTCAGGACGTTGCGGACGTTTGCGCGGACGTTGCTGATTGCCTCGCAGAAGGCCCTGCACGGGTGTAAGACCGTGCAGGGCTTTCTTTTTGAGTCCGGGTATCATTGGCCCGTGACCCCCCACGCCGCGCTGCGCGAATACTTCGGCTACCCCGCCTTCCGGCCCGGGCAGGAGGCCGCACTTGGGCACGTGCTGGCGGGGCGCGATACGCTCGTGGTCATGCCCACCGGCTCGGGCAAGTCCATCATCTACCAGCTCGCCGGGCTGCTCAGCCCGAACGCCACGCTCGTCATCTCCCCGCTCGTGGCGCTGATGAAGGATCAGATTGACGCGCTCGAACGGCGCGGTCTGCCGGCGTCGTACATCAACTCGACACTGCCGGGGCCGGAGCAGTCGCGGCGGCTGCGCGCCTTCGCCGAGGGGCATATCAAAATCCTGCTCATCGCGCCCGAGCGGTTGCGGAGCCGCGCCTTTCGCGGGACGCTGGCCCGCGTTCCGCTGAGTGTGCTGGCCATTGACGAGGCGCACTGCCTCTCGCAGTGGGGCCACGACTTTCGGCCCGATTACCTCCACATCGCCGAGGTGCGGCGCGAGTTCAACCCGCGCACCACGCTCGCCCTCACCGCCACCGCCACCCCGCGCGTGCAGGGCGACATCATCCACATGCTCGGCCTCGGGCGCGCCGAACGCATCATCACCGGCTTCAATCGCCCCAACCTCACCTTCGAGGTGCTCTCGGCCAGAAACGACAACGCCAAGCTCCAACTGGTGCGCGACTTCCTGAGCGACGCCGACGGCGCGGGGATCATTTACGTCGGTCGCCGAAGCGACGCCGAAGAAGTGGCGGCGTATGTGACGCAGATGGTCGGCCTCGACGCGCGCCCCTATCACGCCGGGATGGACGCCGGCGCCCGCGCGGAGGCGCAGGATTTGTTTCTGGCCGGTGACCTGCCCATCATCGTCGCCACGAATGCGTTCGGCATGGGCATTGATCGGCCCGATGTGCGCTGGGTGCTGCATTACACGATGCCGGGCACGCTCGAAGCGTACTATCAAGAGGCGGGCCGCGCCGGGCGCGACGGCCTGCCCGCGCGCTGTGTGCTGTTGTACTCGCCGCGCGATACCTCGCTGCACGAGTTCTTCATCGAAAATGACTCGCCGACCGAGGACGAGTTGCGCACGGTATACGGCCTCCTGCGCGGGGAGGCGCCTGCGGCGAATGGCGGCGTCATCGAGACCGGCTTCGCGCTCGAAGAATTGCAGCGGCTGACCCAACTCAACAACACCAAGGTGCGCGTCGCGCTCGAGCAACTCGAGGTCGCCGGCGCAGTGCGCCGCGCGCCCGATCAGGCCTACGGCTACCTTCAATTGCAGGTCGGCCCGCTCGATGACAAAGCATTGAAGGCCGTGGCCATACAAGTCAAACAACGCCGCCAGCACAAGCGCGCGCAGCTTGCGGTGATGGTGGATTACGCCGAGACGAACACCTGTCGCCGGCGCAGCATCCTCGACCACTTCGGCGACTCCGGCCCGTCCGATGCGCCGGTGTGCTGCGATAATTGTCTGAGCAAAGATGCGGCCCCGGAGGAGACGCGGCCCGCCCAGTCGCAGGCCGAGCGCGCCGCCCTCATCGTGCTCGATGCGATTGCACGGCTGAAGTGGGAGGTGGGCAAATCCAAACTGGCGCAGATGCTCAAAGGTTCCGCTGCCGCCGAGATGGAGATGTACCGCGACAACCGCAACTTCGGCAAGTTCGCCGCGCTGCGCGTGAAAGAGATCGAGGCCCTCATCACTCAACTGCTCGACAGCGGGCACCTCAAGCAAGTCGGCGGCGACCGCCCCACCCTGCGGCTCACCCCGCGCGGCGAGGGCGCGTTGAAAGCGCGCGCTGCGATTCGGGTGGATTTGCGGCCCGTTCACACCCGCGAACGCGAGCGGGAGAAAGCGCAACGGGAGGCCGGCGGCACGGTTGCGCTCAGCGGCCAACTGCTGGCGCGCGGACTCACGCCCGAGCAAATCGCCGCCGAGCGCGGGCTGACGGTGAGCACGGTCTATTCGCACCTGGCCCAACTCATCGCCGCCGGCCGTGTGGAGGTGAACCGGGTGATGCCGGCCTCGGTGCAGAAACACATCCTCGCTGCGATCGAGCGCGTCGGCGCGGTCGGGCAGCTCGCGCCCATCAAGGCACAACTGCCTGAGACGATTGACTACAACCAGATTCGATGTGTCGTGGAAGCGTGGAAGCTTAAGCGCGGCGCGGCCTACACGCAGGATTACGCCCCGTCGCCGCGATTGGTGACCGCCGCCGATGGCGCGCTGTTCGACCGGCTGCGGGCGTGGCGGCTTGAGAAAGCGCGGTCACTCAACCTCCCGCCCTTCGCCATCTTCTCCGATGAGGCCCTGCGCGGTATCGTCGCTCAGCAGCCGCGCACGCGCGCTGAGCTGCTCTATGTGCGCGGCATCGGGCGGGTGAAGGCCGAGCAATACGGCGCCGAGGTTTTGGCTTTGCTGGCCGCCCGCGCGTAACTGGCAATCAAAAGAAGAAGCCCCAGGGCGGGGCTTCTTGCTTTTCAGGGATCGGCTGCATCGGGGGTGTCCTCCGGCACGATGGTCAGCGTCGGCGGTGGGGTGCGCGAGGGCGGGGCGGCCTCCGTCTCTGTCGGCGCGAGTGTGCGGGTAAGCGTCGGTGTGCGCGTTGGCGAGGGCGTGGCCGTCGGTCGCGGCGTGCGGGTGCGCGTCGCCGTTGGCGGCGAGGTTGCGGTGGAGGTCGGCGACTCCGTCGGCCTGGGCGTGACGGTCGCGGTAGGCACGGCCGTGGCTGTGTCTGTTGCCGTTGGCGACGGCGTGCTCGTCGGCGTGGCCGTCGGGCTGGGCGTGCTGGTGGCCGTTGCCGTTGGCGTGCGAGTCGGCGTGTCCGTGGGGGTGGCCGTGTACGTCGCAGTATTAGTCGGCGTCGCCGTGTCGGTGGGAGTGTCGGTCGGCGTCGCGGTGTCGGTCGCCGTTGCCGTGGCCGTGGCTGTTGGTGTCGGCGTCTGGGTCGCCGTTGCGGTGTGCGTCGCGGTGGAGGTGTGGGTGGCGGTCGCGGTCTGC